>NZ_JBVIZF010000002.1:0-762644 GCF_055591805.1 Streptomyces sp. NPDC041200
GGGTTTTTTTGTGGGAGAGAAAAAAGGAAGGGGAAAAAAAAAACCCCCCCCACCCCCTGGCGCGTGCCTGCCCACACAGGACCGTCCCCGCGCCCACGATCTTCGTTCGACTACCGCAACTACCCGCGACTACCCGCTGCTACAGCTCCTCGCGCGCTACCGGCACCGCATGCCGGAGCCTGGCACAACGCGGACACCGCAGCAGCCGCCCGGGCCCGATGCGGTCGACCGTAAGGTGCCGCATCGGGAACGAAGCGGTGCTGAACACATGCCCTTCGGCACAACGGACGACGGTGCGCTCCATTGAGTCCCTTCCCCATGAACGTGGACGAGTGGACGACAAAAGCCACATTAGGGGATCAACCGCACACCGCTCCAAGCGGCACTCCGCCCCACACGGTACGCCCCAACTCCCGCACTCCCACAGCGCCTTCCCCCACTCCACCCCGCCGCGAAGCCCCCCGAACTCCCCCCGAAAAGCGTGAAAACCCCACAGCGAATGCGCCGGGGGTCAGCCATGGGGTACAGTGAGCGACGATGCGGCACCGAGGGATCGGGGCCTCCTCGCGGGTGTAGTTTAATGGTAGAACATGAGCTTCCCAAGCTCAGAGCGCGAGTTCGATTCTCGTCACCCGCTCCAACGCAAAGCCCCAGGCCAGCGGCCCGGGGCTTGTTTGTTGTCTAGACCTCTCTGGGGTCGCCGTGCCCTCCGCGTGCCCGATCCGCACCAGATGCTGCGGCGCCGACGCGCGCCGCAGCGCGTCATCCGCGAGGCCCGATCGTGTGACGACCTCAACACTCACCTGAACGCGATGCCTCGGTGGCCGGTGTGACCCACAACTCCGGGTAGCCAACACGACGACGGCCATCGGATTGATGGGCAAGACGACGGTCAGGAAGGTGTGAACTCGTACTGCAACTCGTAGAGGTGACCGGCTTTGGCCATCACGGTGGCCTCGATGGGGCGCTCGTCGTCGCTGCACACCACCCGCAACGTACGCAGTACGGGCAGATTGCCCGGCAGGCCGAGCACCGTGTACTGCTCCTGGGTCGGCACGCGGGCGGACACCTTGTCGACACTGAGACGGGGCGGGTAGCCCAACTCCGCCAGGAGGGCCGGGGTGCCGCCCTTGATCTTGCGGCGGTCCATCATCGCCGTCCCGCGCGCCAACTCCAGCGGGTAGTAGGACTTCACCAGCTCCACCGGCTCGTCATCCATGAGCAGCACCTGCGTCCGCAGCAGCGCCGTGCCGCCCTCCGGCAGGCGCAGCGCCTCGGCGACATCGGCGGGCGGCCGGACCTCGGCCACGTCCAGGAGACGGCTGCTCCCGCGCGTCTGATGACTGGCGGCCTCGCTGATCCACCGGTACGGCTCACCGGACGCGGCCGGGGCCATGTACGAGGCGGGGCGCATGGTGCGCTGCCGGTGCTCCCGTACGGTGACGGCCGCTCCGGCGCGGCCCACCGCCAGACCTTCGTCCTTCAGCAGCTGCAACGCCTTCTGCACCGTCGCGTTCGACGCCGAGAACCGCTCCTTGAGCTGTGCGGTCGACGGCAGATTCGCGCCGGGGCGAAGGTCGCCCGACATGATCTCGTCCCGTAGATCGGCGGCGATCCGCTCGTGCAGGGAGCGCCGGTCGACGGCGCCCTGTTCGGCCTTGGGCACGGTCATCCCATCGTGAGTTCGTAGCGAAGACGCTGCCGGTGGGCAGGCATGGTGATCAAGTCGGCCTGGATCGGACGCTCGTCCCCATCGAGCACGACACGCTCCAGCCGCAAGACCGGCTCGTCGGCATCGGCCCGCAACAGCGCCCGCTCCTCCTCATCCGGCATCCGGGCCGTCACGTCCTCCCGCACACGCCGCCCCACGTAACCCAGTTCGGCGAGCAACGCCACCGCTCCGCCGCGGATCTTCGCGGTGCCCGCGAGGGCGGTTCCTGCCGCGACCCGGGCCGGGTAGTAGGAGTCGGTCAGCTCGCACGGCTGCTCGTCCAAGTACATGATCCGGCGCCGCACGACGACCTGTTCCCCCTCCTCAAGCCCCAGAAGCCGGGCCACCGCATCGGGAGCGGGCACCTCCCCCGCCGCCACGATCCGTTGAGTGCCCCGACGCCCACGCGCCGCGGCCTCCTGCCCCCACACATCGCCCTGCCCTCCGGCAGCCGGTCGCAGATAAGGCATCGAGGTGCTGATCCACGCGTCGCCAGGCATCGAACCCCTCCTCAAGCGTGATCGGACTCGCCAACCTTGCCGCTTTACACAGTAAGCGACCCCATGGCCACCACCCTGAGACTATCTTGCCACCTTTCGTGAATAGCAATAAGGTGACCTCAATCTCACAGCACGCTATGAGGCGGTGACCGACCGTGCGCCTGACGCGCCAACAGCTGTTTACGCGGCGCAAGCCATCCATCCGGGCCAGCCGACAGTTCGTGACCCGAACACTCTCCGAGTGGGGCTACGTCGACCGCTTAGACGAGATCGAGCTCTGCGTATCGGAACTCGCGACCAACGCACTCCTCCACGGCGCCCCACCCGGCCGGCTGTTCCGGGTGCGCGTCGAAGCGGCCGACGAAGAAGTACGCATCGCGGTACGCGACTCCGGCGACGGCCGCCCCGTATCCCAAGCCCCGCGCCTCGACAGCGAACACGGCCGCGGCCTGCTCCTCGTAGCCGAACTCGCGGACGACTGGGGCGACATCGAGCACACCGTGGGCAAGACGGTGTGGTTCACCATGAAGTCGACGCCGATCGCAGAACACTCCGCATGACGCCCCGCCCCGAGCACAACGACGGTTGGGACCTGGACCAGCTCCACCGCGACGAGATAACCGTGGCCATGAACTGGGTGATCCGCATGTGCCAGGACATAGTCCGCGAGCACTGCCACAAGACGTTCTGGACCCCCACCGGAACCCCAAACGGCACGGCGCCGACCACGGACCACCTCATCCACTCGGCCCGCACCGACGTGCTCAACAAGCTCCGCCACCGGCTCGACGGCGCCGAGACCATCATCAGCATCGCCGAGCACGAACGTGCCAGGCGCAAGCAGTGAGTTACAGCCTTCTTTACGGGTTCAAGGCGCCGCGCAAGCGCGGCGCGCGCGGCCCGGCCCCCGGCCGGGCCTGCGCTCATGTCTCCGCCCCGCTCCAGCCCGGCCGCCGTCCGTGCCGCGCACACAGCAAGCAGCCGCCTGACCTTAGAGATTGATGCCTCCGGCGGGGGCGCTCAGGCTCCGGGATGGACGGGGCGCCATACGCGAGTACCGGTTATCGGTGGCGTGCGCGGGAGCTCCCATCCCGTCTGCCGTCAACCCAGGCAGAGCCGAGCAGACGCGGCCCCTGGCGTCCAGGTCGTTCGTACAGTGGCGCGCTCCACCTGGACGCCAGGAACCACGCCCGCTCCACGGTGTGTGGGTCGACGGCAGACGGGATGGGAGCCGGGGGGAAGTAGTGGGTTGAGACCGGCGGTCAGCTGGACGAATTCAAGCGCGAAATCAATTCTTGCAACTTGACTTTAAGCGCATCATCGTCCTGTTCGTCCAGCCACCGAACGACAACAGTAGGCAGATTCGCACCAGATTCCCTAATCCTTCTCCCATGGTCCCGAGAAAAGGGCATGTTCGTTACCACAAGAAGGCCCTTAATGGGAACATGGCCCGACTCACGGGCGTATGCAGCCGCTTGAACAATATTCCTAATCGCGGCTCCCGTCAGACTTCCGCGACCTGCTTTAACCTCCACCCCGATGAGCCCCTCAGGCGTCCGCACGGTTGCGTCAACACCTTGGTCACCGGCTCCGCCTCGGTGTTGCGTTTCAGGGTAGATCCGGGCCAGGCAATTGACCACCTCCCGCTCATAAACATGCGCAGAGACTCGCGCTACTGCGGGATCTTCGATGGCACGCGGATCGATTGCACTCAAAACCTGCAGGGCTTGCCTGGCATCCGCAGGCGACTCTTGCTCGATAGTCGCAGCAATCTGACGCCGACGGCGAGTCATGAACAGTTCGTAATCTTGGTAACGAGCGCGTGTAAGCGGCGACCCGTTTATCGCCATGATCAGGAGAACTACCCCGACCAATAGAAGTGCGACCGAACCAGCTTGGTTGCTGGTCACAAACACCGCAGCCACCCCGGCTCCGGACAGAATGATGCCGGACAGCGATGCCCCTAGACGCTCCCAACGTGACAGCGGGGCCGCCTCAGGCTCGGGGGTCTCAGGTACCTCATCCGGGCTAGACACGCGTTACATCCTAACGGCGGTGTCTCCACAGGCTAGTTGGAGGACCACATGCCCTGCACCCGAAGTGCACGAGCGCAGCTCAGATGAACGACCAATCGTGCGCCGCATGTCAACCGACCTGCGGATCGGGGCAGCAAAGGGCGCCAGATGAAGTGGCTGACATCTGCGCCTGCACATCAACGAGGACGGACGCCGGCGCACCCAGGCGGCTCGACTCGGATTGGCCGACGCTGATGCCGCGCATCTGGGCAGAACAGGAAGAGCCACCGGATCGAACTCCCGGTGGCGGGCCGAAGGAAGAAATTTGGTCCACGAGCAGTGCCCTACCTGCTGACGTTCGGCAAACTGTGCGCATGGACTGGGATGACGAGAACTTGGCGGCAACTGCCCCGGTCGTGGCGGGGGCTTCAGCCTTCATCGAGGCGATATGGGTGCAACACAGCTTGGCGACCGCATGGCCGCACGTTGACCCATTGCTTCGCACGTGCTGGGCACAGTCGTGGCTGACGCCCCTCCTACCGCAGGCACAGCAGGATGGGTATCACCCAGACGAGGTTGTGGACCAACTCATCCTGGACGAGCCCACCCACAGCCTTTGGGAGCCCTTCGCTCGCACTCAAGTGGATGCTTTGTGTGCGTCATTCAAGGTGTCCCCGCAGACATGGGGCTTCGCCTCTGGCCGTCGCCTCGTCGCTCTAGACATCGAGTTGCTGCGTTATCTGCCGGTACCAGCGACCGGCGCCATTCAGCCCGACGAACAGTACGCATACATGCCTCTTCTGATGCGCTACTCGGCCCCCTTCGGCTGGCGGGTGCTCAACTTCGTAAGCGAACATTTCCCCCAGACAGGCTGGCCGCCGAAATTGGCTTAATGTGATCAAGATGGGTAAGGGTGACCCCCGGAATGGGTTGATTCGGCCCTCTCGCAACTGAGGCTATGGGAAGGGGTCTGTGTGTTTCCCTTGATCTCACCAATCCAGAAAAGGTTTGCGGTAGCCGCCTTCCGACGCCGGGTTCACCCTCGTGGCGTCACAGGACGAGTCGTATCCACGTCTGTCTCCCCCTGAACGCGCTTCGCCAGGTGACAATGACGCCAAAGTCTTGTGGATCACCCATGTCACGGGAGGTGGGGACGGGTACGTTTTCGCCGGGGGCTACCGCATCCCGGTCGACGTGCGTGTCTCGGTCTCCGGGGCTGCTGGCGGAGCCGACTCGGACACGCACGCGTTTCGCTGTGGCAGTACCGGTGTTGACGAGCTGCGAGAAGCCCCGGCTAACCGGCTCCAGTTCCCAGGTGACGTCTGCACGGCCTCGCCACCAGACAGCGACGGAGGCGACGGCGGCCACAGTTGCAGCGGCGGATCCCACCCATGTTGCCCAGTTCGCAGAGTCCATGCCATGTACCTTATGCAGCTCTGATGGGTGCTGGTCTAGGACCCATCACTGTTGTCCCCGGTCAGACTTTGCACCGAGTACGCCAATGGATTCTAGCTTCGCCAGCGCCTTTCCTCGAAAAACGATCACTGCAGAAACAACAACGGAAGTCCCGATAGCTACCGGTTCCAAACCATCCGAGAATCCGAGAAGACCAAGAAATCCCATAGAGGTACCGGACAACAGCAACACAAGAAATGCCCCCAGCGCAAGGCGAAGAGCCTCTCGCTCAGGAACGACCACATCCTGAAGATCCTCAGCATCGAGGAGGTTTCTGTATTGCCGATCTGCGAGTCGACTAGAAATCTTCAGTAGAATTTCACCGATCTCTTTAAGATCCCGATCGGATGCCTCTCCCGCACGATCTTCCAGTCGCCCAAGAGCCACTGCAACCCTCCGAACGTGCCTCCTGACAATCCGCTTCCTTCTGCGCCGCCCATTGCGTGGGCCAGCTTCGAGCCGAGGAAGCGAAGAAAGCAATTTGCGCACTTGCGTAATTTTACCGACTGCTTCATGGAGTTGCACCACTCGTCGTTCACCTGAATTACCAAGCGGCTTAGCCAAAGCGACGACCGCAGAGGCACAAGCACAGACTATGGCAGATCGACGAAACAACAGGATAGTCTTACGCCCAGGGAATTTAATTCCCTGGTACCCCCGCCCCATACGATACGCGAAAACTGCTGGCCCAACTGCCGCAATCATGTAATATGCCCCAAGGGCCAGGAACCCTAGACCTACCCTGATAAGCTGCGAGACCATATCTCCAGAATTCGCAGAATCCGCAATCACGGATGCCATCTTGCCATCGAAATGACTCATGGTCTCGCGGAACGAACCACGCCTGTCGTCCAATAGCAAAACTATGGGCATTGGCCACCAAATTCCGATAACTGCGCCGCAAATAAAAACAGCTGCTGAACTTGCGCGCGCGGTGCGATCATTCACGCGAAGGGCAAGACGCACCCTGAGTGGGACCCGACGCCCCGGCCAAAGGACATCCACGCTCTCGGCGAATTCCATGATCTCGCTACCGGCAGATGCCCTCCGTTGTCGAGCAAGCCGTGACTGAATCCGAGCCAACATGCGGCGATGATGCCAGCCCCATGCAGCCACCATGTCCCAGTTCGACAGAATAACCGAGCTGAGGTACCTTATGCGCGCACTTGATCGTACTCATGACGCTGCCTCTCGACGCGCCCCGCACCAGATGCGCACCAGATGGAGCGGTGAATAGCGGTCAATGACGGGTACTGGGGCAACCAAGACAACATGCCGTCAGCGCTCGTTTACGCAGGTCAGAAGCCAGATCAGCGTCAACCGCCCCGTGATTCCCAAGCTCAGAGCGCGAGTTCGATTCTCGTCACCCGCTCCAGCACAAAGCCCCAGGCCAGCGACCCGGGGCTTCTTTGTTGTCCAGACCTCTCAGGGGTCGCCGTGCCCGATCCGTACCCGATGCCGTTCCGCGCCCCGGCGACCGCGTTCACTCCCTCGGGCACTCATCCGCACTGCCGATGCCCTCGGCTGTCCCCATCAGACATGCTGGACCCATGAGCAGGTATGCAGCGGCGAAGCCGTACGTACTGCCGGAATCGCTCGCCGAGCTGAACGGGCCGACAACCGGCAACGTCACCCTGCCGCGCCACATCGACTGGGGACCGCGCTACGTCTACGACCTGGCCGACGAAGCAGACTTCCGGCTGATGTACGAGCGCGTCATCCGCGAGGCCCAGACGCGCGACGACCTCAAGATCTATATGCACACCACGCCTCTGCGAGAGGTGTGGCGAGACCTGTTCCTGCCCTCCCCGGTCCGGGCGGCCTGGGAAGCTCGCTTCCCCGAACTCCGCGGGTCCAGCACGACGGCTGCCGCCTAGTGGACGAACTGCACCACCAACTGATCCGCATCGGGCTGGACGCGCTTGCCGAGGACTACGGGTAGGCCCTCGCGGGCGGATACGCCGTCCAGGCCCACCACATCGTCAACCGTGTCAGTGACGACGTGGACCTCTTCGCGCCGTTCGACAGAGCGAGCCGTGAGATGAGCCAGGCCGCAGAACGGATCACCACCGCCTACGAAGCCGCCGGATACGCCGTCGAGCAAGCCCATCTGACCCCCACCTACACCAGGTGGGGGTCACCGACACCGCCTCGGGCACGTAGAGCAAGGTGGAGCTCGTCGCCGAGTTCTTGCACCACGCACCAGTCGAATCCGAGCTGGGCCCGGTCCTGCACCGCGACGATGTCGCCGCAGGCAAGACCAGCGCACTGTTCACCCGAGCCGAGGTCAGCGACGCCATCGACGTCGCGGGACTGCTGGACGCCGGCTACACCCGCGACCAGCTCATGGCACTCGCCGCACAGAACGACGCCGGATTCGACCGCCGTATGTTCGCCGACTCACTCGGCCGCATCCAGCGGTACAGCCATCGGACAGCCGTTTTACGGCCGGTTGGATTCTGTTTCACTTATGTTTGGCCCGTTCTTGCGATTCTCTGCGCTGCTCAGCGCCGCGGGAATTCCTTGATGCGTTCCGCTTCGAGGAAGGTTCCGCATGAACCGCACACGTCCCAACGCCCGTTTCGCCCCTACCCGTACCGGCGGTCGCGGCTCCGGGAAGAGCGGCAGCCGCTCGGGGGCCGGTGTTTCCAAGCGCTCCGGCAAACCGAACGCTTCGCATGGTGACGGGCGGCGCCCTGCCGCGCCGCAGGGGGAGTTCGCCCTGCCGGTGACGATCAGCCCCGCACTCCCCGCCGTCGAGGCGTTCGCTGATCTCGACATGCCTCGCCTTCTGCTAGGGGCGCTCGCGGCCGAAGGCGTGACCGTGCCGTTCCCGATCCAGGCGGCGACCCTGCCGAACTCCCTCGCGGGTCGTGACGTACTCGGCCGTGGGCGCACCGGATCCGGCAAGACCCTCGCCTTCGGCCTGGCGCTGCTGGCCCGTACGGCCGGTCGGCGAGCCGAGCCCCGGCAGCCGCTGGCCCTGGTGCTGGTGCCCACCCGGGAGCTGGCGCAGCAGGTCACCGATGCGCTCACTCCGTACGCCCGCTCCGTGCATGTGCGGCTGGCCACGGTGGTTGGTGGGATGGCGATCGGCAAGCAGGCCGGTGCGCTGCGTGGTGGGGCGGAGGTCGTCGTCGCGAGGTGGGCGAAGTCATCACCGGGCAGGACCGTCGCGACTTCAGCGCCGGCGAAGTCACCCGGGCCATGGCCCGTCTCGGCTTCACCTGCCGTGCCGTCCCCACAACCTCACCCGGGGACGCCCCCACGCCGTTTGAGCAAGCGTGGACTCAGCTCGGCTCCCCCGAGCCCGGGTAACCGACGGGGCAGGCGGAAGCCAGGACCAGGACGGCTGTGAGGGCTCGGCCGACGCGCGTCGGCCGAGCCCTCGTCGCGTTCAGCGTCCGGGCGGCAGACAGCACCTTCCGGGCGGGCCCTGCATGCGGCAACGATGACTCATTGGTCGGAATAGCTGAAGTCGCCAACGGTCCAACCGCTGACGTCCTTGATCGCGACGCGGTACATCCCGCCGGTCTCGGGGATCCCCATACTGCCTTGCAGGATGCGTGCGACGTGAAAGTGCAGATGTGTGGGCGGCTCACCGCGGTCAGGCCCGTCGTGCGTCGGCTCCGCGGTGAAGACTCCGGAGAACGGACCGAGGTGGTCCGAGTCCTTGAGGATCTCCGACACACGCCGCCTCCACACGGCTTCGGGAGCCAACCGTCCGGTGATGACAGCGCCACCGGTGACCACGGTCAGGGACATCTGAGTGCTCTGCTCGGACTCCACCATGGCAGCGATGTCCACAAGCAGTTCATCAGCGTTCGACATGAAAGTCGATTCTATTCATCGGTCCGTCCAACTGGCACTGGGTCCGTCAGATGAGGCCTCAGGACGTGCCGCGGCGTTCCGGTCCTGTCCGCGGGTCTTCCTCGGCGGTCGGGCGGGCTCGGTCGGTGCCGGTGCCGGTGCCGGTGCCGGTGTCAATGAGGATCTGCTTGGCCGGTGCGAGGTTGTCGGCGCGGACGGACCGGGTCATCGCGGTGCGTGCCGCGTCGGGCGTCGCGTGGGGCGGGATCACCAGCAGGGAGAAGAGGTCTTGATCGCCTCGGGTGATGAGGATGGTGTCGTCACCCACGGGGAACGAGTCGATGTGCACGACGCGGTCGTCGATGATCAGCCGTGTCGGCAGTTCTTCCCAGGCGTCGGAGTCCAGGCCGACGCGCGTGACGGGCCCGAGGTGCTCGGTCAGCGCGGCGACCAGGGCGGGAAGCTCCGCGCCGATGTCGCGCGAGCGCGGCCACCACGCACCGTCGAGGAGGCCCTCACGGGTATGTGTCGTCGCCAACCGCAGCAGGGCTGTTCCAGGTTTCACAGCATGCTGGATCGCGTCCGGCAGAAGATTCACTTCACGCGGGGTGTCGGCGTCGGACATGGTCTGCTCACCCTCTGCGGGGTTCGGTGGACCGCCGGTTTCACCGTACTCCGGGAGCCCACTCACAGGCTCGGCCGCGCCCTGCGGATACTGATCACACGCGGGCCCGGCGGGACCACGCACCGGAGTACAGTGAAACCACCGGGAGCATTTCGCACACCGGCTTCCACGCGGGTGTCGTTTTCGGCGAGTGACAGCACCGGGACGTTGCAAGACGTGCCTGGGGACAGGTCAGCGCCATGACCGTGACCATCGACCGTACGACCACCAATGAGCGCGTGCCCTCACCGCCGGTCCGCTTGTCACTGGCCGCGGCCAGCCCGGTTCCAGGTGCTCTGGACGGTGCGTGGTGGCCCCGCTCCCGCGATCTCCTCCGTGAGCTGCCGGCCCTGACGGACGTGCTGGACGCACGCTGGGGCCGGATCACTCGCGTCTCCGTGAACCCGGCCCACTGGCCCGTGATCCCGCGCAAGGTGCCTGCGACCGGGCACACCGTGAACGTGGGCTGGTTCACCGATGAGCAGGACCCGCACAAGTTGATCCTGCTCTCCTACACCGCAGGCCGCTGGGACCTTCTGGTGATCCCGCCGGAGACGAGTGCGGCAGCCGCCGCCCGGCTGATGGCCGCCGCAGCCACCGTCGGCAGCCTCCTCACCGCCAGCGGTCTGATGGCAGGCGAGACCGCCACCCGTAACGCCCGGGAGGATCTCAGCCGCGAGGAGGAGTGGGAGACCGATGGCGGGCTGCCTCAGTGGCGGCCGGAGGCCGAACCCGACGGGAGCCCTGAGCTCCACCGGACTCCTGAGCTCCAAGGGAGGTGAGGATGTGGAGACCGCCATCACGGTGTCCGTGATCATCGGCATGATCATGCTCGGAGTGCTGCTGATCCACCTGCTCAACGGCCAGCACAACGAGCGGATCGCAGCCTTCCACTACGGCGATGCCCTGCCGGGAGTCGGCCGACGGAGCCGGAAGGGCCGACGGCCGGCAAGCCCGCCTGATCGCCCGTCGCCCCCTCCTCCTCACCCCGAACACCGCGACGGGCCGCGAACGGCGCATGGCCTTCTCCTGACCGGGGCCGGTGGGCCCGGAGCGGGGCCCCACACCCAGCGGCACGTCATCACCACGCAGCCACCGGAATCACCCCCGGCAGGGCGCGCCGAGGTGCGTATCGTCGCCGCGTCCCCCGAGGCCGCCCGTCAGGTCGCAGAGGTACTCCGTCGTTGTTTCGACGGCACCGAACAGCGGAGCTACCCCGCCGGCGCGGAAGGCGGCACCCGCCTCCATCTCACCGTGGACACCACGCACACGGCAGAGCCGGCGCGGTCCTGGCTGGTGGCAAGCCGGTCCTCCGGGCAGGACGCCACGCAGACGGACGAAGTCTGAAGGGATGCTCGTCAGCGGGACCGAAAAGCCCCTCATGCCGGAAAGGTGAACCCGGCATAGCATGGTGAATGGGCCGGTGCACTCTCACGTGCGACCGACCCGAAAGGGCGGCCCCGGTGTTTCTGCGCCGGGGCCGTTGTGGGAAGAGCCCCGACGGCGGGGTGGAGGAGACAGCACCGACCACAGCGCGGCAAGCAGCACAAGGGCTCACCTCAGTGTGAGGGCGGTGCGGCGAATCGAGGTCGCCATGACAGAAGGTGAAGAGGACTTCCGAAAAGTCACGGTGGATCGGTCAGAGGGATTCGGTGAGCGGCTGCTGGGTGTGCTGCTGGACCGGGCACACGAGATGCCGCCCCAGCTGATCGCCCCGCTGGTCGCGGAGGAAGTGGCCAGGATCGGCGGGCGTGACGTCTCGATCCTCCTTCAGGACTACGACCAGCTGATACTGGCTCCTCTGCCGGGCATGAGACTCGTGGTCGGGGAACCCGTGCGGATCGACGATTCCCAGGCCGGCAGGGCTTTTCTGAGCGCGGAGACGGTGGAACAGCCACAGGCCGATGGCGTACGGATCTACCTGCCACTGCTGGACGGCAGCGACGAGGTGGGGGTACTGGCCGTCACCCTGAGCACCGTCGATGACGACGACCGGCGGTTGCTGCGACGCCTCGCCGGCCTGGTCGCCGACATGCTGGTCACCAAGAACAGCTACACCGATCAGTTCTTCCGGGCCCGGCGCCGTGAGCGGATGACCCTGGCCGCGGAGATCCAATGGTCATTGCTGCCGCCGCTGACCATGATCACACCGCAGGTCGCGGTGGCCGGAATTCTCGAGCCTGCCTACGACGTCGCAGGTGACAGCTTCGACTACGCCCTGAACGACAGCATCCTGCACATGGCCGTCATCGATGCCATGGGCCACGGGCTGGACGCGGCCGTGCTGGCCACCGTCGCCATCGGCGCCTACCGGCACGCCAGACGCGGCGATATCGGGCTCGCCGAGCTGTACATGTTCATGGACAAGGCCATCGACGAGCAGTTCGGGCCCGACCACTTCGTCACGGCACAGATGATGCGCCTGGATATCGGAACCGGCCACCTGCAATGGGTCAACGCCGGTCACCCGGCGCCGCTGCTGATCCGCGACCACCGCGTCCTCCAGCCGCTGGAGAGCCCTGGCACCCTGCCCGTCGGCTTCGGCGGCGCCATCCCGCAGGTCAGCGAGCAGGCGCTGTCCCGCGGCGACCGGATCCTCTTCTTCACCGACGGGCTCGTCGAGGAGCACCGCGCCGGCGAGGACCAGTTCGGCGAGGAGCGCATGCTCGACTTCGTGGACCACGCGGGGTGCGTGGGTGAAAGTGTGCAGGAGATGGTGCGCGGCCTGTCCCACGCCCTGATGCGGGAACGGGGCGGGGTCACCACCGACGACGCGACCCTCTTCCTGGTCGAGTGGAGCGGGGGCACCGCCGACCAGCTCGTCACGGTAGAGGTATGACCAGCATGCTCCCCCCCTGGCGCTCGGGCTTGCGTCTGCAAGGCCGGCCTCGGACCGGGTGGGCATTGCGGGCGTGCGACACCCTGCCGGACACGTTTTCCCTGGTCATCCGCACCACAGCTATGAGAGCGCCGTTGATTCCCGAGCTCAGAGGCCGAGTTCGATTCTCGTCACCCGCTCCATAGCGAAGGCCCAGGTCACAGACCCGGCCTTGTTTGTTGTCCAGACCTCTCTGGGCTCCTCGTGCCCGTTCCGTGCCAGCTGGCCATCTGGCCTCCGGGGCACGCCGCACCTATGAGCAAGCCCACGAGGCCCCGTCAGGTGACGACCTCAACACTCACTTGAACGCGCGACTCGGCGAGTGCGACGCCAGGCGTCACGAGGGAGTGAACTCGGTGGGGGCCGCCCATGGGCCGTCCGAGGGCAGTCGGCAGTGAACGACTGCTTGGGCTTGGCCCTGCTCTCGCCGACCAGCTTGTGGCCTGAAGGCGATGATGGGGGAATGTCCGCCAGCCCACGTGCCCGGTCGTTCGATGTGGCCGCTGCCCAGTACGCGGCGAGTCGGCCGTCTTATCCACCCGGGCTCTTCGACCACGTCGAGGAGTTCGCGGGCCGTCGCCTGGCCGGTTCCCGGGTCGCCGATGTCGGGGCGGGCACCGGAATCGCCACCGCGCTGCTGCGGGAGCGGGGCGCCGATGTGATCGCGGTCGAGCCCGGCGAGGCCATGGCCGCCGCGTTCCGCCAGGCTCATCCGGACGTGCCGATCGTGAGAGGGGACGGCAACGCTCTGCCGCTTGCCGAGGCTTCCCGCGACCTCATCGCGTATGCGCAGTCCTGGCAGTGGACCGATACCGCCCGCTCCGTCCCGGAAGCGTTGCGGGTCCTGCGTCCGGGCGGCGCGCTCGCGATCTGGTGGAACACCACGGCCTTCGATGTTCCGTGGGTCCGTGAGCAGCACGAGCGCATCGCTCACCACTGCGGGATGAAGCCGAAATCCTCGGTGCGCCCCACCGACAGTGACGCCATCCGGCTGGCGGGCCTGACAGAGCTGCGGGTCGCGCGCCGCCAAGTGCGCTGGAGCCGCACGGTCCCCCTGGACCTGCATCTCGCCAATATCGGCAGCCGTTCGGCGTTCCTCGTCCTTGATCGGGCCGACCGTCATGCCTTTTTCGCCGATGAGCGTGAGCGGTTGAGCCGGGCTTTCCCAGACGAGGCGGTGGAAGAGACCTACGTGGTTGATGTCCTGGTGGCGGTCCGCCCCTGAACCTTGCATGGCGGGACGAGACGGCATGAATGGCGCCCGATGAGCGGTGGGCACGCGCCTCGGGACCTGCGCGGCACCCACGGGAAGATCTTCGTCACCATCGCCCAGGTCCGCGCCAGCACCAAGAACTCCCTCATGCGCCGCTTCGCCTCCGAGGTCAACCTCACCGTCCCCGACCACCAGAACGTCCTCGACGACTCCGGCCTGATCGACGACGCGACGTACGACGACATCGCCTCCAGCTTCTGACGCCAGTGCAGGCCGTCCCACGACTGTCCGCGGACGTGCGCGGGGCGGGCGGAGGGAGGGGCCCCCTTCGCCCGCCCCGCCCGCGTCCGCGGTCAGCAGTCAGGTGCCGAGGTCTTCCATGATCTCCCTCGATGTTCAGCCGCCTGGCCGCCTCGGCGTTGACGTAGGCCGCCGCCGCGCACGCGGTGAGCGTCTCCACGAGCGGCCCGGCTCCGCCCCGGGCCCGTGCGAGCGGGCCGAGCACCGTACGCACCAGGTCGGACATGGCAGCACGGTCCCGCAGGAGCACCGGAAAGACCAGCGGGTCGGCGGCGCGCAGAACGGGACCGGGCAGCTCAAGACGGTCGGCGAGCTCCAGTGCGTCCAGAGCCTCCTCGTAACTGCGCACCACGCCACCGGCCCCCGGGTGCTCACGGCCGACGGCCACCCGCCGCGCTCCTGCCTGCCCGCTGCCGGGACCGTGCACCCAGCCGACGAAGGCGTCCAGGATCGTACGTTCACGCTCACCGCCGGGCCGCGGAAACCCCACTGGCCCGTTCGCCGCCGTCGTGCCCAGGGGCGGCGTCCGCCGGACAGTGGCGGACGCGGCCCCTTCGTGGCCCGGGCGGATCTGCTCCTGGTGGCCCCAGAGGGCCTCGCCGCTGCCGTACCCAGCGAACGCCGTGGAGGCAGGGGGATGTCTCGCGCGCGCCTTGGAGTAACGAGTGGAGTCAGGGCGGTGTGAAGGTGTCGAGTTGTGCGGCGAGGTCGGGGTGGGCGGCCAAGTGGGGGCGGGTGGCGTTGAGGGGACGGATGAGCTCGGCAGGGTCGTCGTGGGCGAGGGCGGCGTGGAGCTGGCTGAGCGGGAGGCGGGCCGTGGTGGGCAGGTCGGTGAGGGCGGTGATCTGGCCGGCGATGCGGCGCAGGTCGGCTGCGTTGCGGCGGGCCCAGGTGGTGGTGGTGCGTTGGGCAGCGCGGCGTTCGCGGGTGGCCTGGACGCGTTGTTCGCCGGTGGTTCCGGCGGGACCGGGCCGGTTGCGCAGGTAGCGGCGTTCGGCGGCCTGGCGGCTGGCGACGCCGAGGGGGTGGGCGAGGTCCGCCCAGCTGGCACCCGCCTCTCGAGCGGTTTCGATCAGGCCGGATTCCCATCCGGCGAGCTGCTCGCGTACCTGCCGCAGCAGGAGAAGCGAGGCCAGGGCCTGCTCCGGGCCGACGTCGTGAGTGTCGGCAGTGCCGGGGACCTCGTGCCGGGCGGCATGCAGGGCGTCGTCTATGGCCTGCAGGGCCGCCGCGGCGGTGAGGAACGACGCCGGGCTCTGTGTGTCGGCGCTGGACGATGCCGGCTGGTCGGCCGGAGTCATGGGCACCTCCCTCAGGTAGTCATCCTTTGGACGACACAAGGTTTGTCATCCATTGGATGACATGCTACAACGGAATCAGTGAGGCGCATTGGCAGCAACTGCCCGAACCTTCCTGGAGGTGTTTTCCGATGTTGATGCGCACCGACCCCTTTCGTGAGCTCGACCGGCTGACGCAGCAGCTGATGGGACCGGCTACCTGGTCCCGGCCGTCCCCGATGCCGATGGACGCCTACCGCGAGGGCGACCAGTACGTGGTGGCCTTCGACATCCCCGGCGTCAGCGCGGACGCGATCGACATCGACGTCGAACGCAACATGCTGACCGTCAAGGCCGAGCGCCGGCCCGTGACGAAGACCGACGACGTGCAGATGGAGCTGTCCGAGCGGCCGCTGGGTGCCTTCTCCCGCCAGATCGCGCTCGCCGACACCCTCGACACCGAGCACATCCAGGCCGACTACGACGCGGGCGTGCTCACCCTGCGCATCCCGATCGCCGAGCGCGCCAAGCCCCGCAAGGTCACCGTCGGCGTCGGTACCGGCCGCAAGGAGATCTCCGGCTGAACCGGACAGACAAGGGCTGAACAGCGGCGGAGGACGGGTATCTGATCTCCCCCCTCGCCCGTCCTCCGCGCCCCACGGGCCGAGGAAGGGGGTGACGGCCGAAGTGGCTGTGCGACGCGAAGCGTTCCTCGACCATGTGAAGGAACGCGGCGACTACGGCACTCGGCAGGAGGCCGAACGCGCGGCCCGCGTGGTGCTGGCCCTGCTGGGCGCACACCTGGTCGGCGAGGTACGCGCCCAGCTGGCGGCGCGTCTGCCGGAAGACTTCGCCCTGATCCTCCTCAACCCGCTACAGAGCGCCGAGCCGCTCCCCCCGGAGCGGTTCGTGCGGGCGACCGCGGCCTGGATCGAAGGGGCCACCGAACAGACCGCGGCCTGGGACGTCAGCGCTGTCCTGTCCACGGTCGCCGACAGCGCCGGCGACGACCTCCTCAGCGAGATCCTGCTCCAGCTCCCCGCAGGCTACGACCTCCTGTTCGGCCGCCCCCGACTCATCTGACCACCCACCCCCGGTGACCGCACACCGGCCACCACGACCCTGGTGACAGAAAGGCAACCACCGCAGTGATGTCCGACCAGAGCGCACCGCTCCAGCAGCCCTGCACAAGGGCGTACGAGCACATGCTGGAAAAGGTCCGCTACGACGGCGCCTACCCCACCCGCGAGAAGGCCGAGGAAGCCGTCCGCCTCGTCCTCGCGGGACTGGGACGTCAGCTGACCGGCGACGAACGCGTCGAACTGGCCGCCCGCCTCCCCCTCGAAGCCGCACGCATCCTCACCGCCCAGATCCCCGACACCCAGCCCCTGGGTGGCTGGGCCTTCGTCAAGGACCTCGCCACCCGCACCGGCGCCTCCCTGGCCACCACCCGCTGGGACACCGGAACCGTCTTCTCCGCCGTCGCGGCCTACGCCGGCCCCGACCTCATCACCCGCATCCTGCGCCAGCTCACCTCCGGCTACGCGCTGCTGTTCGGCCGCGCCGAACTCACCCCCGCCGCGTAGACGAGGACATGCGTGCTCGGGGCGGGCTCGCGACGACCGCCGCGTCGCTGTCCGCCCTGCGCCCCGGACCATGCGAGGTGACCGCCGCACAGAGGTCGATGAAGGCACGATCAGACCCACCCGCTGAGGCCCAGAGGCCGCGTTTTACCTGATCAGCGGTCTACAACCATGGTCAGCACCGGTGATTCCCAAGCTCAGAGCGCGAGTTCGATTCTCGTCACCCGCTCCATGCGAAAGCCCCAGGCCAGCAGCCCGGGGCTCCACCGAAGCAAGCCAACACACCCCCACGACTGACGGCATGGGCATGCTCCAGGCCCGCTACAGCGACGGCCGCGACTGGCACGGCCCGGTCCGCGCGATGCACGCGGTGCGCGCGGCCGCCGACGGTTACGGCGCGCCATCTCGTGCGCGACGAACAGCAGCCCTCTGCCGCAGTACAGGGTGCGTGCGCATGAGGTGTCGGGGCCGACGCTGTCGAAGAACGGATCGCCCGCCCGGTAGGCGGCCAGCCGCAGGCGCCGAGGCGGAAGGGTTCCCGTACGGCAGTCTCCTACCGGGGCACAGGGCGCGGGCGTTCGGTCCTGTGGATAACGTCAGAACGAGGGGTCAGAGACGCCGTGCAGGCGCGGCAACTTCCGTTCGGCCACGCCTAACGCGCCAGCTCCACACGGTGTGTCCCATGAGAGCCACGCCGACGACGCATGCCGCGACGCGAATTGCGTTCCAGGTTATGGCGAAAACTGGACCCTGCGAGTCCGCCTCTGTACTCAATCGCTGAGCGGCCTCGAAGAAGGCGATCAATGGAACAAGCAGACGGAACAGAAGGCCACCAACTCCAGGCGTTCGCGCCACGTTCCCCACGAGCCCTACAGGTGCACCAAAAACGAAAGCCGCTATTCCCCACACGCGAATTTGCCCCTCACTGGAGGCGCCAGATTCCATCCCGGCCGGAATAGAGTCGGTGGGCCAGCCACTAGAAAAAACAGGCGACACAAACGGGATTATCCCATTTCCCGGCAACGGGACCCGCTAGGCCAAGCAGTAAACCCGACCCGAGAGACAGCTCAGTGAGTGCTGTACGGCAGCCATCGTGACCACAGCGGACCGCCACCGCGCGGCAGCGACTCTCCAGTTCAGCGGTCCCAACCAACCGCCCGCCTGTCGTTCGCATGGAGCTGCCAATAGTGTTTACATCTGCCGTGGATCCGGTCCCATGATGACCGGGTCTTCGGCGCGCAGCCGAAACGGTGCAGAGACCCCCAAGCTTTTCCGGGCGGAGACGTAGAAAGCATCACGGGCCTCCTGGAACTCGCTATATGCGCCCGTCCAGTCCTCAGCAGAACCGGAACGGATCCCCCGAGCAAATTGCTCAAGCACCCAGGCCCGGCGCTGCATGGCCCTAGCTGCAGATATGGTCTCCGAATCACCCATCAGGAGCACCGATTCAAACGCGTACCCCCGGTCCAGCTCAGCTTGCGCGAGCATTTCCAGGCCGGATTCTTCGCCAACCGGTTGCGGCAGATTGAACAGCCCTTTCTCTGCCGCCAACCGTCCAGCCACTGACACAAACCTCTTTATCGCGTCGGCGTATCGGAGATACGATTCCAAACGGTGTTGATCCCAGCGCGTTGCCAACTCTCTGTTCCAGCGTGCGCGTTCGGTCAAGGCCGAGACTACATAAGAGCCTGCCGCGCCCACGAGCACGCCGATCAATGTGAATACTTGTCCCGACATACCCCCGCCTCCCGGCCAACATGGCCCTTGCCGCAGACCATACGACTACATGACTCACGCAAGGCGCGTACAGCAGCGGGGCACAGCAACCACCGCACCGGCAAGGGGCTGCACGTCCTCGCGACAGCAGGCCAGGACTTGACCGAGCTTCGGCCTGGAGGACGCACTGGGGGCACAGCCCGCCCAGTGCCCCCGCCGCGCCCGTTGCGTGCCCGATTTCCCCGCCTCCGACTTCGTATCACCGACAACCCGCCGACCAGCGGTCAGCTCGGGAGCGGCCCGACGCACCCGGCGGATCAGTTCGTACTCAACGGCCGTCTCCAGGATGGCTTTCAGTAGCCGGTACGCCTTCGCAACGATGGTCGCCACTACGGCGATCGCCCCTGCCACTCGGCTGGGCCGCTGGTGGCGAAGACAGCGATCAGACCGGGGTGCGAGGTCCGTTTCTGGGTGTCGGTGTTCGCCAGCCGGCGTGGTGAGCAGCACGTCCGGTGACGCTTCCGGGGCGGCGTTCCTGGTCGGCGGGGCGCAGTTGGACGTGGGCGTCGAGGCCGCCGCCTGGTGCGGGGTCGAGGGTGATCCGGCCGCCGGAGGCGTGGACGAGGTGGCGGACGATCGGGAGGCCGAGGCCGGTGCCGTCGTGGTGGGCGTCGGATGCACGCCAGAAGCGGTCGAAGGCGCGCTCCCGGTCGGCCTTTGGCATGCCGGGGCCCTGGTCGAT
This sequence comes from Streptomyces sp. NPDC041200, assembly GCF_055591805.1. Lineage (NCBI taxonomy): Bacteria > Bacillati > Actinomycetota > Actinomycetes > Kitasatosporales > Streptomycetaceae > Streptomyces > Streptomyces sp. NPDC041200. The sequence continues at coordinate 19,865 of NZ_JBVIZF010000002.1, forward strand.
GACGTGGAGTTCGGCGCCTGGTGCTCGGGCGAGGGTGATGGTCGTGCCGGGTGGGGAGACGCGCAGCGCGTTGGCGATCAGGTTGTCGACGATCTGCTCCAGCGCCCCGGGAATCGCCCACACCCGGCCGGCCGCCGGCCCGGTGACAGCCACAGCGACCTGCTGTTCGTAGGCGAGCGCTTCCCACATGGCGGCCCGGTCGGTGAGGACGGCGTCCAAGTCGACCGGCTCGGGGGTGGTGGCGGTGTTCTCCAGGCGGGCGAGGGCGAGTAGTCCGTGCACCATGCGGCTGAGCCGTTCGACTTCCTCGATGGTCTCCTCAAGGCTGGTGTGGGCGCGTGGGTCGAGGTAGGGCTCGAAGTTCTCCAGCCGTAGCCGCAACGACGCCAGCGGCGTTTTGAGCTGGTGGGATGCCTCGGAGGCGAAACCGTGCTGGGCTTGGAGCAGGTGCTGCAGGCGGGTGGCGGTGTGGTTGAACGAGGTGGCCAGGCGGCGCAGTTCAGGCGGTCCGGTGGCGGCGTCGGGCGGGTGGTCCAGGTGTCCGTCGGCGAGCTGGGTGGTAGCGCGTTCCAGGGTGCGCAAGGGGCGGGTGATCCAGCGGGCCAGGGTGAACGCCACGAAGGCCACGACGGCCAGGATGCCCGTTCCGGCGAGGGCGAGCGCGAGCCAGATGCGGTGCTCCCGGGCGGTGACCATCGTCATCGGGTACGTCACTTGCAACGCGCCGCGGATGGTGGTTCCCGAGGAGCCCGGCATGGTCACCGCCAGGACGTCACCGCCTTGAGCGTCCGTACGGGTGGCAGCGGTGGCCTTGTTGCGCAGGGCAGCGGCGATGTCCGTCTGCCCGGATAAATCGGCCCCGGTCGCGGCGGTGTGCGCGGAGTCGGTGAGAAGGCGGCCGGTGCGGTCTACGACCACGACGCGGGCACCGGTGTCCTCGGCGTACTCCTGGGCCAGTTCGGGCAGGGCGTCCAGGTTGTGCTTCTCGATGTTCTCCTCCGCGACTTCGGCCAGCATCGACGCGTCGCGTTCCACGGCCTGGGAGAAGCGGGATTCCTCCCCGCGAGCGTAGAAGTAGCCGAGCGGGATCTCCAGGCCCACGAGCACCAGCAGTGCCAGCGCGAGGTAACTCAGCATCAGGCGCCGGGTCATGACGCGGCTTGGGGAGGCGAGCCGTCGCCGGGCCGCCCGGCGGGGACGGTGAGGCGGAAGCCGACACCGCGGGCGGTGGTGATCCAGGAAGGATCACCGAGTTTGCGGCGCAGGGCGGCGACGTGCGCGTCCAGCGTCTTGGTGGGTCCGAAGAAGTGCGGGTCCCAGACCGTGTCCATGATCTGCTGCCGGGAGTGCACCGCGCCGGGGTCCTGGGCGAGATAGGCGAGCAGGTCGAACTCCCTTGGGGACAGGGCTACGTCACATCCGTCGAGGCGGACTTCCCGGGTACGCCGGTCGATCTCCAGCGAACCCAGGCGCTGCGGACCAGCCCCGGCCGTGGTCGCCGAAGGCGTCCCGGCGGATAGCGGGGCGTCCGCCAGCACCAGATGACCGGCGGTGCGGCGGGTCACGGCCCGGATGCGGGCGACCAGCTCCCGCACGCCGAACGGCTTGGCGACATAGTCGTCCGCCCCCAGCTCCAGCCCGACGATCCGGTCTGCCTCCTCACCCCGGGCAGTGATCATGATGATCGGGATCGCGGACCGGGCGCGGAGACGGCGGCAGACATCCAGACCGTCCATGTCGGGCAGTCCGAGATCGAGCAGGACCAGATCTGGCTCCTCAACGGCCCCCGCAAGCCCGGCGGCACCGGTACGCGCCCGGTCGACGGTGAATCCGTACCGCCCGAGCCCCTCGGTGATCGGACCGGCAAGCCGGTCGTCGTCTTCGATCAGCAGCAGCCGCATGGCGAAAGGCTCGCACAGCGGCACAACAGCAGTCGCAGCATTCATCACAACCTGCTAGGGACGTGCGGAAACGTCCGATGCGGCGGGAGGCATCGGGGCAAAGACCCTGCGGTCCGGCCGATCGGTGCGGGAGTGGTGGATCGGCCGGACGTCAGCGGCGGGACGGCGACGACACGGCGTCGGGGAGCCAGCCGTCGTCGCGGTGGTCACCGTCCCTGCGCCTGTGCTGCTGCCGTCCTCGTCACGCTCGTCGCCCGATCATCACCAACAGGAGGCGACCCCACCGGTCGGGAGGCCGCGCCCGTCAGCCCCCGTTCTCCTTCTCCTCGGTGCCTTCCTGCTTGGTGTCGGTGACCGTGTAGCTCTTGTCGAGGTAGACCTCCACCGTCGTGCCGTCCGACTTCTTGATCTCCACCGCGTACATGCCCGGCTTCTCGACGTCCTCCTCGGACTTCAGGACGGTTCCGGGGAACTTGGCCACCGCCGCCGCCTCCGCCTTCTTCTTCACCTCACCGGTCAGCGGTGGCTCCTTCTTCTCACCCGCCTCTTCCTCTTCGGCGCCGCCATCCGCCCCGGCACCACCGGACCCGTCGGCGCCCTGCGCCGACTGCTGCGTGTCCGCGGACTTCGAGCCACCGGAGTCGGAACCACCGCCACAGGCCACCAGGGTGAACATCAGAACGGCAGCGGGAGCAGCGACCAGGGCACGACGGGGCAACGCACGCATCAGGTGTCTCCAGACAGTCGAGTACGGGGTCCGAAGGCCGGACTCCCAGGGAATGCACCCGACCCTAGGAACACGTCATCCAGCGCAAGGCCAACAAACGGCAGGACCCGACCAGCAAACGACCAATCTTTCAGCACGGCCGCGAAGCCGCTGGTCACCGCCGGTGGAAGCCATCTCGCGCGACCTTGAGAGGAGGGCGGTCGGAACGGGGCCTGCCGCTCCGGACCAGGGGTGTCGATGCAGAGCCGGGGGGTTTTCAGGCTCCGTGCGGTGAGTTCGATGAGCGTTGTGGTTCTTGCGGGGGAGCCTCCCAGGCGGCGGTGATGTCGCGGGCGACATCACGGAGGAGGTCGACGAGCATGTCTGCGAGTGGTGTGAGGCTGGCGTCGGTCCTGGTCACGGCGTAGAGCTGGCGGTAGGGCCTGGGGTGGGCCAGTTCGCGATGGGTGGTGCCGGGCGCATGGGCCAGGGCCAGGCGCGAGACCAGGGCCACCGCGATGCCTGTGCCGACGAGGGCCTGGGCGACGTCGTAGGACTCGGTCTCGAACCGCACGGTGGGAGTGAAGCCGGCCTCGCGGGCAGCGTCGTGGAACTGTTCGCGGGCGGCATGGCCGGCCAGGATGGAAACCCACGATTCGTCGCGCAGTTGTTCCAGGTGAAGTTCGGTATCCGCGGGCTGCCCGGTGGCCAGTGGATGGTCATCGGGGAGAACCACGACCATCGGGTCCAACAGGAGCGGGTGGGCCCGTACGTGTGGGGGCGGCGCGAGCGGCGTGCCCCAGGACGCGACGATGACCACGTCCAGGCGTCCCGCGCTGATCTCGTCCGCTCCGCGTCCGGACACCACGTCAATGACGGAGACGTCGGCGTCCGGATGGCGGTGTCGCAGGGTCGTCAGGGCCGGTGGCAGCAGGTGCAGGGCAGCCGCCTGGAACGTCCCTATCCGCAGACGGAGTGACAGGTGGCCGAGCAGTGCGGCCAGTTCCGCCTCGGCCCTGTCCGATGCCTCCTCCACAGTTCGACCGTGGGAGGCGAGCAGCGCACCGGCCGCGGTGAGCGTTGCTCCGCGAGGACTACGGGTGACCAGGGGCACCTGCCAGTCGCGCTCGGCCTTGGCCACCTGCTGGGTGACCGCCGCGGGCGTGAGGTGGAGTGCGTGAGCCGCCGCCGTCAGGGAGCCGTGCCGCTCGATCAACGCGAGAAGCCGCAGCTGTCCCGGATCCACCACCATTCACTAATCCTAATGCTGCAGCCTCCTCTTTTAACTTCTCTTAGGGGCGCGGGACAGGAAGCCTGGTGGTACACGCATCGGCCGCAATCCCCGGAGGGGGTTCCTTTCCCATGCCCACGCATGTGCCCGTTTTCATCGCCACCACCTTGCTGTTAGCGATGCTGCCAGGCGCGAGTCAAGCCCTGATGATCCGGCAGGTTCTGGAAGGCGGCCAACGTACGCTCCGGGGCACGCTCGCGGGCAATGCCAGCGGCTTCCTGCTGTGGTCCACGGCCGCCGCGGCCGGGCTGTCCGCCGTCCTGCTGGCCAGCCCCACCGCGTACGCGGTGCTCCGGATCGCAGGCGGCGTCGTGCTGATGGTCCTCGGGGTGAAGACGCTACGGACCGCGCTCACCACCACCGTCTCCACCCGCCCGCCCGGCGAGGGCGGGCGCGGCACTGGCTTCGCGGGCGGATATCTCACCGGCCTGTTCACCAACCTCGGCAACCCCAAGGCAGGCGTGTTCGCCGTCTCGGTGCTGCCCCAGTTCGTGACCGCGAAAGGCCCGGTGTTCCTGTCAACCGTCGCCCTGGGAGCCCTGTGGGCACTCGTCAGCGCCTCCTGGTACATGTTGCTCACCTGGGCCGTCAGCCGGGGTCGCGCCCTGATATCGCAGCCGACCGTCCTGCGGGGACTCAGCGTGACGACCGGCGTCGTCCTGCTGGGGCTGGGCGCCGCGGTGGCAGCAGGTCTCTGAGGACCGGGCCGGTACTTCTTCCAGCGCCCGATCGCCCGCGGCATCTGCCGCCTTGTGGCTCATCGTCTTCCTCGGAGGAACCGTCACGATGGATGGCGGGACCGGCCTGGCAGCCTGGTCGGCCCAACCGGGCGCCCTGTGCCAGAGTTCTCGTGATCACGTCGCGCTGGTCGCGGCCGCGGCAGCGCGTCGTTAGCGGCGTGGACGAGGAAGTCTTCGCATGCGTACCACGCGCACCCGAGTCCGTATGTTCGCCGGTGCCAGCCTGCTGGCGGCCGCAGCCATGTTCACCACCGCTTGCCAGGCCTCGGAGGACACGAGCACGGGGTCCAGTGACCCGTCTTCCTCCGCCGAGGCCGCGGGCGAGGCTGGCAAGGACACCGCTTCCGGCTCGTCGACCTCCGGCGCGAAGGGCGAGGGGACGGAGGATGGCGGCGGCTCCGGTGTCGACGTCGGCAACGGGGAGAAGGCCGAGGTCGGGCAGGAGTGCGGGGCCGATGACCTCTCCTGGAGCACCAAGTCGGAGACACAGGCGGGCGGTTACATCCTGATCATCGCGAAGGCCAAGCCGGGGATCACCTGTGTTCTGCCCGCCGCGCTGCCCAGCGTGGCCTTCGGGCCGGACGGCACCGAGGCCGGGCCCGCGGAGCAGGCCGTGGGCGAGAAGGTCACGCTGAGCAGCGGAACCACCGCCTACGCCGGGGTGAACCCGAAGTTCACCGACGAAAGCGGTGGCGAGGAACTGGACAGCATCATCGTCGGCGTCGGGGCTGACGACCCCAACCCGGCCTCCCTGCCCGTCGGCACCATCACCGTCGACAAGCCCATCGTCACCAGCTGGCACACCTCCGCGGCGGACGCTGTTCCCTTCGGCGGAACGGACCAGTGACCCGCCAGCTTCGTCCATCCAGGTCGGCCCTGGCTGCCCTGGCTGGCCTGGCTGACCTGGATGGCCTGGCTGGCCTGGAAGGCCCGGTGATTCCCCGGCTCAGCGCGCGAGTTCGCCGCTGAGCTTGCCGTGGAGGTCGGCGCTCGGCTCGTTCAGGCCGGTGATCTCGACGGTCTTGCCCCGCTGCGCGTACCTGGTCTCGATCGCGTCGAGGGCCGCGACGGAGGAGGCGTCCCAGATGTGGGCGGCGGACAGGTCGATGACGACCTTGTCGGGGTCGGTGGCGTAGTCGAACTGGCCGACGAGGTCGTTGGAGGAGGCGAAGAACAGCTCGCCGGTGACCCGGTACACCACGGTGGCGTGATCGGGGTCGGTCACCGCGGTGACCTGGGCGAGGTGGGCGACGCGTTTGGCGAAGACGACCATGGCGGTGACCGAGCCGACGACGACGCCGATGGCCAGGTTGTGGGTGGCCACGACGACCGCGACGGTGATCGCCATGACGGCGATCTCCCCGGCGGGCAGTCGCTTGAGGGTCGTGGGGGCGATGGAGTGCCAGTCGAAGGTCGTGAACGACACCATGACCATGACGGCGACCAGAGCGGCCATGGGGATGTCGGAGACGACCGGGCCGAAGACGATGCACAGCACCATCAGGAACGCGCCCGCCAGGAACGTGGACAGGCGGGTGCGGGCGCCGGAGACCTTCACGTTGATCATCGTCTGGCCGATCATGGCGCAGCCGCCCATGCCGCCGAAGAATCCGGTGACGATGTTGGCGATGCCCTGGCCGATGGACTCGCGGGTCTTGCTGGAGTGGGTGTCGGTGATGTCGTCGACCAGTTTGGCGGTCATCAGCGACTCCATCAGGCCGACCAGCGCCATCGCGAAGGCGTACGGCGCGATGGTGGTCAGCGTGTCCAGGGTGAACGGCACATCGGGCAGGCCGGGGACCGGCAGGGAGGACGGCAGCGCGCCCTTGTCGCCGACGGTGGGCACCGCGATCCCGGCCGCGACCGTGACGACGGTGAGGATCCCGATCGACACCAGGGGGGCCGGGATCACGGTGGTGACCTTCGGGAAGAACACCATCAGCACGAGCCCGGCCGCGATCAGCGGGTAGACGGCCCAGGGCACATCGGTCATCTCGGGGACCTGGGCCATGAAGACCAGGATGGCGAGGGCGTTGACGAAGCCGACCATCACCGAGCGGGGGACGAACCGCATCAGCTTCGCCACCCCCAGCGCACCCAGCGCCACCTGGACCACACCGGCCAGGATCACGGTGGCGACCAGGTAGCCCAGGCCGTGTTCCCGGTTCATCGGCGCGGTGACCAGCGCGACGGCGCCGGTCGCTGCGGAGATCATCGCCCGGCGACCGCCGACGATCGAGATGGTGACGGCCATGGTGAAGGAGGCGAACAGGCCGATGGCCGGGTCCACCCCGGCGATGATCGAGAACGAGATCGCCTCGGGGATCAGCGCGAGCGCGACCACCAAGCCGCCCAGGACTTCGGTGCGCCAGACCTTCGGATCTTTCAGCCACTCGGGTTTCACGGCGCGCGGGCGCACGGCCGGGGATACAGCGGAACCAGACAAGGGGAGTACGAACCTCGTGCTCGGGCACGCCCTGCTCGGCAAGGCCGGGGCATGCGGGAGGGCGCGGAGTGCCGGACCGGCGCCCCGCGGTTCTCCTGCGAGAATCGGATCTTCACCGGGGGCACCATCGGCCCCGGCACGGCAGCGGCAGGGCAGCGGTAAGCGGCCTTGGACGCCAGCAACTCTACCCTAACGTTAGGGTAGAGATCGGCCGGGGATGACGGGGACGAGAAGGACCAGAGGATCACGGGCGTGGACGGCAAGCACATGCAGATCGGCGAAGTCGCCGCGCGGACCGAGCTGTCCCTGCGCACCATCCGGCACTACGAGGAGACCGGCCTCGTCGTCCCCTCCGCCCGCTCCCAGGGCGGCTTCCGCCTCTACACCGAGGCCGATGTCGCCCGCCTGATGGTCATCCGCCGCATGAAGCCGCTCGGCTTCACCCTGGACCAGATGCGCGACCTGCTGGAGGCCACCGACCGCCTCGACTCGGGTGCCGAGTTGCCGGCCGATGAGCGGGAGGAGCTGCTGGACCGGGTGCGCGGCTACCAGGAAACCGCGCGGCAGCGGGTGGCGGACCTGCGGACCCAACTGGCGCGAGCGGAGGAGTTCGCCGCCACGCTGGACGAGCGTCTCACCTCCGCACAGCGCCACTGACGGCAGGGCTTCGGCTCCCCCGCTATGACCACCCACAGCGCCGAGGGCGCGGCCCGGCCTCGTCACGCTCCTCGCGCCGCGTCCCGGCAACGGGCGCGGCTGCTCCTGGTGTTGGCCGGGCTGAGCGCCGCCAGTCCGCTGGCGACCGACATGTACTTCCCGGGCTTCCGGACCTGGCACGTTCGCTGGGGGCCGACGCCTCGGGCGCGCAGATGTCCCTGACCGGATTCCTGGCGGGCATCATCGCCGGACAGCTCGTCCTGGGACCGCTCAGTGACGCGGTCGGGCGCCGCCCGGTCCTCGTTTCGGGAACCGTGCTGTTCACCCTCTTCTCCATCGTGTGCGCGTCAGCCCCGAGTATGGCCGTACTGAACGCGGCGCGGGTCGGGGAGGGCTTCTCGGGCGCGGCCGGGATCGTCATCGCCCGCGCGGTGGTCGCCGATCTCGTGGCCACCGCTCAGCGCATCCTGAACGTCCTCATCGACCGCGGCTACGCCGTCAAGGAGGAGACCGGGTACGTCGCGGGCCCGGCGTCCGTGGCCACCGCCCACGCCTTCCTGGTCAACAACCGGCTCAGCCAGGTCGCCCTGCCCGTCCTGCAGGAACTCGCCGCGATCACCGGCGTGACGTCCACCCTGTACGTACGGGTCGGCCTCGCCCGCGTGCTGATCGCGCGCGTCGAGGGCCTCAACCCGCTCCGGTACCAACTGCCCATCGGCGAGAAGCTCCCCCTGCACCTGGGCGCCGGGAAATCCCTGGCCGCCTGGCTGCCCGAGGAGGAACTCGACGCCTACGTCGACAGCGTCGCCCCCTTCACCCGGATCTCCGGCGAACGCGTCGACGCCGACGACCTGCGCGGCGAGCTGCGGCGGATCAAGGAGAACGGTTACGCCGTCTCCCTCAGCGAACGCGTCCTGGACGTCACCGCCTTCAGCGCCGCCGTCCACCGCGAGGACCGGGTCCTCGGCGCGCTCAGCGTCGCCGGACCCAGCGGCGACCTGCCCGCCGCCGACCATCCGCGCGTCATCACCGAAGTACGCCGGGCAGCCGGCGCCATCGCCGCCCGCTGCCCCTGAGCAGAAAGCGCCACCCCCTTGCGCCCTCCCGCCTCGCGCCCTCCCGCCTCGCGCCACCTCACCTACGACCAGCTGCTGCGGCGCACCGACGCCCCGTCCGGCTCCAGTTGGCACCTCTTCCCCGACCAGCCCGAACGCGGCATGGCCAACTTCGCGGGCCCCGAGCAGATCCGGCGGGCGGCACAGGAGGTCCGCGACGGCCGGGCCTTCAACCTCGACTACGCCCTCGACGCCTTCGACCCGCCCATGTCCCGTGCCCGTGGCATTCCCCACCACCGCATCACCGCCGCGCACGACCAGGCCCGCGACGACGTCCTGGACAACTTCCACCTCCAGGCCAGCACCCAGATCGACGGACTGCGCCACCGCCGCGCCTCCGGACACGGCTTCTACAACGCCGTACCCGACGAGGAGATCGCACCCCGGAGCCCCCGGCTCGGCGTGCAGCTGTGGGCCCAGACCCCGCTGGTCGGCCGCGCGCTGCTCATCGACATCGATGGCCTCCTCCGGGCCCGGGGCACCCCGCCCGACCACGCGACCGGCCCCGCCCTCGGCCCCGGTCTGCTCGACGCGGCGCTGGAGGCGCAGCACTGCCAGGTCGAGCCGGGTGACCTCGTCCTCGTCCACACCGGGTGGGCCCACTGGTACCTCAGCGCCGAACCCGGCATACGGGCCAGGGTCCGCGCCGAGCGGCGCGCCACCGGGTTCGCCCAGTCCCGGGACTTCGCCGCCTGGTGCTGGGACCACCGCGTCGCGCTGCTGGCCACGGACACCTTCGCCGTCGAAGTCCTGCCCGTCGTCCCCGACAGCGACTTCCACCACAGCGCGCCCGAGGACAACGGCATGATGCACCAGGAGCTGATCGCCAAGCTCGGCCTGCCCCTGGGCGAGCTGTGGAACCTCACCGCCCTCACCACCGACTCCCGGGCCACGGGCCGCTGGACCAGCCTCCTGACCGTCAAACCCCTCAACCTCACCGGTGGCGTCGGCTCACCCGCCAACGCCACCGCTCTGCGCTGACGGTCGTTCAGCGCAGGGTCGAGGCGTCGATGACGAACCGATAGCGCACGTCGGAGGCCAGCACCCGGCCGTACGCCTCGTTGATCCCTTCTGCCGGGATCACCTCGATCTCGGACCCGAGGTGGTGCTCGGCGCAGAAGTCGAGCATGTCCTGGGTCTCGCGGATGCCGCCGATCAGGGAACCGGCGAGGGCGCGCCCGCCGCCGAGGAGGGAGAAGACGTTGAGCGAGACGGGTTCGGCCGGGGCGCCCACGTTGGCCAGGACGCCGTCGGTGGCCAGCAGCGAGAGGTAGGCGTCGAGGTCGAGCGGGGCGCTCACCGTGTTCACGATGAGGTCGAAGGAACCGGCGAGGCTCGTGAAGGTCTCGGGATCGCTGGTGGCGTAGTAGTGGTCGGCCCCCAGCCGCAGCCCGTCCTCCCGCTTCTTCAACGACTGTGACAGCACGGTGACTTCGGCGCCCATGGCATGCGCGAGCTTCACCGCCATGTGCCCGAGCCCGCCGAGGCCGACGACGGCGACCTGTTTGCCGGGTCCCGCGCTCCAGCGGCGCAGCGGCGCGTACGTGGTGATCCCGGCGCACAGCAGCGGCGCCGCCACGTCCAGGCCCAGGGCGTCGGGGACGCGCAGGACGAAGTCCTCGGTGACGACGATGTGGGTGGCGTAGCCGCCCTGGGTGGGCCGGCCGTCGCCGCCGACGGAGGCGTAGGTGAGGGTGTTGCCCCGCAGGCAGTACTGCTCCTCGCCCTTGCGGCAGTTGGCGCACTCGCGGCAGGAGTCGACCATGCAGCCGACGCCCACCCGGTCCCCGACGGCGTGCCGGGTGACCCCGGAGCCGACCTCGGTGACGACGCCCGCGATCTCGTGGCCGGGGACGAGGGGGTAGGTCTCCTCCCTCCAGTCACCGCGGGTGTGGTGGATGTCGGAGTGGCAGATGCCGGTGTACGCGATCTCGATGAGGACGTCGTGCGGCCCGAGGTCGCGGCGCTCGACGGTCATGGGGACGAGCGGCTCGGTGGCGGAGGTCGCTCCGTAGGCGTTGACGGTGAACACAGTGCTCCAGGTTGGTCGTGGGTGGGTCGGCGGAGGACAGAGGGACAGGGGGTGGTCAGCGGGCGGCGCGGCGTACGGGTTCCAGCAGCCAGGTGGCCGCGACGCTCGCGCCCACCACCGCCGCCGCGATCAGGAGACCGGTGTGCAGCCCGGAGACGAACCGGGCGCGGTCGGCGACCAGGGCGCCGAAGGCGGCGACGGCCAGGGCGCCGCCGAGCTGCCGGGCGGCGTTCAGCACACCGCTGGCGACCCCGGCGCGCTCGGCGGGCACCTTCTCCAGCAGCAGCGCCGTCATCGCGGGCATCGCCATCCCGCCACCGGCGCCGACGGGCACCATCAGCAGCACCGTCAGCCAGACCGGCGCCGTGGCGGGCAGGGCCACCATCGAGAGCAGGCCCGTGGCCATCAGCAGCTGACCGGTGACCATCGGCACGCGCGCGCCGAACCGCGTGGCCAGCCGGGCGGCGACGGGACCCGTGAAGGAGGTGAGCACGCTCATCGGCAGGAACGCGACACCGGTGGCGAGCGCGCTCAGCCCGTGCACCTGCTGCAGATACAGCCCGAGCAGGAAGATCATCCCGTAGAAGCCGACGTTCAGCGCGAACCCGATGGCCGCCGTGAGGGACATCGTGCGGGAGCGCAGCAGCGGCAGCGGCGTCATCGGGTGCCGCCCACGGGCCTGCGCGAACACGTAGACGACGGCCGACACGACCGCCACGGCGAGGGCGGCCAGGACGCGCGGGGTACCGAAGCCGACGGCCCCGGCCTCGATGGCCGCGTACGTCAGCCCGCCCATGGCGGCGACGGCGGCGATCTGACCGGCCAGGTCGAACGGCACCGCCTGGCGCGGGGACGGCTGGACGTACCGGAGGAGCAGCAGGGCCACCGCGCCGACCGGCAGGTTGACGAAGAAGACCATCCGCCAGTCGATCACCGTGAGCAGCCCCCCGGCGACGGGTCCGGCGGCCGCGCCGACCGCGCCGCTCACGCCCCACAGGGCGATGGCCCGCGCGCGCTCGGCCGGATCCGGGAAGGTCTCCCTCAGCAGGGCGAGTGACGACGGCAGGACCATCGCGGCGCCCACCCCCTGCACCAGCCTCGCCGCCACCAGGACGCCGAGGTCCGGTGCCAGCCCGCACACCAGGGACGCCGCGACGAACAGGGCCAGACCACCGGCGAACGCCTGGCGGGCCCCGACCCGGTCGCTGACCGCGCCCGCGGACAGCAGGAAGGCGGCGAAGGTGAGGGTGTACCCGTCCACCACCCACTGGAGCCCGGTCATCGTGCTGCCGAAACCGCGGCCGATCGAGGGCAGGGCGACGTTCACGATCATGGCGTCGACCATGATCGTGAAGAAGCCGACCAGGACGGCGGCCAGGGCCGCCCGCCCGCCGGGCCTGCTCACGGGCCCGCTCCGCGGCTGCGGACCGGCGGGGGCGGCCTGCGGGGGGATGGACGGGGGCGGCGGGGGCGGCGGGGACGACGGGGACACGGGAGGATCTCCTGCGCTGGGAAGCGGGTGCTGACGGAGATCGAGCCTCGCGCTCTTCCGGCCCCGGTGGCAGGCCGGGACGTGCCGGGGAGCGGCGCTCAGGGGTAATGACAGGGCCCCTCACCCGGCCGCCACGCAGGTCAGCGCGGTGTGACACTGACGCTATGGCATCCGAGCAGAGCACCAGCGGCAGCGGCGGCAGCAGCGGCGGCACCGGTGGCGGCATGGAGCTGGGCCAGTTCCTGCGCGCCCGCCGTACCCAGACCCGCCCCGACCAGGTCGGCCTCACCGTGGGCCCCGGGCTGCGCCGCACCCCCGGCCTGCGCCGCGAGGAGCTGGCCACGCTCGCCGGGATGAGCATCGACTACTACGTCCGGATGGAGCGCGGCAAGGAGACCCGCCCCAGCCCCGCCGTGCTCGACGCCCTCGCCCGCGCCCTGCGCCTCGACGACGCCGAGCACCAGCATCTGCGCGATCTCGCCACCCGCGCGGCCCGGTACGCCCCCGAGCCGCCGCCCCCGCCCAGCCGGACGGTGCGCCCGCACCTGAAGCTCGTCCTGACGACGCTGCGGCCGAGCCCCGCGTACGTCATCAGCCGCAGCATGGACGTGCTCGCCTGGAACCCCGGCGGCCTCGCCCTGTACGCGGGCCTCGCCGACTGGCCCGCCAAGCAGCGCAACCTCGCCCGCTACCTCTTCCTCCACCCCGCCGCCCGCACCCTCTTCCCCGACTGGGAGGAGCAGGTCCGCGGCTGCGTCGCCCGGCTGCGCGCCCTGGCGGGCACCGCCCCCGACGCCCCCGACCTCACCCAGCTGGTGGGCGAACTCCTGCTGAAGAGCCCCGACTTCGCCACGCTGTGGGAGCGCTACGACGTCGTCGGCCGCAAGCGGTTCCAGAAGACGTTCCACCACCCCGAGGTCGGCGTCCTCACCCTCAGCAGCCAGAGCATGCAGCTCGAAGGCACCCCCGGCCAGCGCCTCGGCGTCTACACCGCCGAGCCCGGCACCCCCGACCACGACGCGATGCTCCTGCTCGACCTGACCGCGCCCCCGTCCGCCGAGCGCCCCGAGCGGGACACGAAGGGCGAGCGACCCCAGCGCCCCCAGTCCTACCAATAACTGTGGCCGCCGGGCCCAGCCGATCGCGCCGTGCTAGCGTGGCATTCCCCGCACACTGCGGATACCGGGCCCTGCCCCCGAAGGAGACGCCACGCCGCTTACACCGGCAGCATCATCCGAGGGTTCCGCTGTTCCACCGTTTTGCGGACGCTCCATCAAAGGCTCTGGACGAAAATCCGTCTCGCGATTCTCCGCGCTACTCGGCGCCGCGAGACGCAACCCGGCCGGGACGGCCGGCCCCTCCTCCCTCCCCCTGCGAGCTTCCTGCGAGGCATCATGCGCTGCGTCATCGCCCGTTACCCGTTCGACCTGACCAAGAGCGGGGTGCTGGCGTCGATGAAGGACGTCACGCCCGAGCCCATCACGGGCGAGTCCGTGCTCATCGGCCGCCGCCAGTACCCCGTGAAGCAGGTGGGCGAAATCATCACCAAGCAGGACCGTCGCGACTTCAGCGCCGGTGAGGTCACCCGGGCCATGGCCCGGCTCGGCTTCACCTGCCGCGCCGTCCCCACCGCCGCACCCTCGGACGCCTCCACTCCGCTTGAGCGGGCGTCGGCTCAACTCGGCACCCCCGAGGCCGGGTAACCAACCGGGACCGGGACAGCGGCCGCGCCGCCCCCCTATGCTTCTACATGTTTGTAGAGACGCGAACGCCGACGTGCGGCTCGCGCGCTCACACGCGCCCGGAACAGAACGCATAGGCATATAAGGAGTGGACGCCACGATGGTGTTCAAACGACTGCTCGGTTCGCTCGGTGTCGGCGCCCCCACCGTGGACACCGTGCTGGACCCCGGCCCCGTACGCCCCGGCGGGCCGCTGACCGGGCAGGTCCATCTCCGGGGCGGCAGCGCGGACTTCGAGATCGAGCAGATCACCCTGGACCTCGTCGCCCGGGTTGAGGCCGAGCACGGCGACGAGGAGCGCGAAGGCACCGTCGTCTTCGACCACTTCACGGTGGGCGGCGGGTTCCGGCTCGCCGAGGGCGAGCAGCGCAGCCTGCCGTTCACCGCGCACCTGCCGTGGGAGACGCCCGTCACCGAGCTGTACGGGCAGCCGCTGGGCATCGTCCTCGGGGTCCGCACCGGGCTGGAGGTGGCGGGCGCGCGGGACAAGGGCGACCTGGACCAGCTGACGGTGGGTCCGCTGCCGGCCCAGGAGGCCGTCCTGGAGGCGCTGGGGCAGCTCGGCTTCGGCTTCAAGTCCGCCGATCTGGAGCTGGGCCACATCGGCGGGACGGGGCAGCGGCTGCCGTTCTACCAGGAGATCGAGCTGACCCCCGCCCCGCAGTACGCCCACGCCTTCAACGAGCTGGAGGTGACCTTCCTCGCGAACCCCAGCGGTCTGGACGTCGTCCTGGAGGCCGACAAACGCGGCGGGCTCTTCTCCTCGGGGCATGACGCGCTCACCCGCTTCACCGTCGGCCATGAGGGCGTCGAGCACCGCGACTGGAACGCGGAGGTCGACGCCTGGATCCGGCAGCTCGTCGACAGCTCCCCCGCGCACGGCTCGCACCACCACGGATTCGAGGGCCACCACCACGACGGCCATCACCACGACGGCAACCACCGCTCCGGACCCAGCACCGGAGCCATCGTCGGCGGTGTCGCGGCAGGCGTCGCGGTCGGCGTCGTCGGCGGCTTCGTCGCGGCGGAGGTCGTCGACGAGATCGGCGACGCCTTCGAGGACGAAGAGGACTGACCCCCCGCGTCCATCGGCCATTCTGCTAACTTCTACAGTGTTGTAGAAGTTAGCAGTCAGCGACGACGTACGGAGTTGGTCATGGCCCTGTGGGACCGCATCAAGGATTCCGCATCGACGATGCAGAGCCAGCTGCTCGCCAAGAAGAACGATCTCAAGAGCGGTGCGTTCCGCGATGCCAGCATGGCGATGTGTGCCCTGGTGGCGGCGGCTGACGGCTCGATCGACCCGTCCGAGCGGCAGCGCGTCGCCCAGCTGATCGCCACCAACGAAGTGCTGCAGAACTTCGCCGCGGACGACCTGCGGTGGCGTTTCGACGACTACCTCGACAAGCTCACCGCGGACTTCGAATTCGGCAAGGTCAGCGTCCTCCAGGAGGTGGCCAAGGCGAAGAAGAAGCCCGCCGAGGCGCGCGCCGTCATCCAGATCGGCATCGTCATCGGCGGCGCCGACGGCGACTTCGACAAGACCGAGCGGGCCGTGGTCCGCGAGGCCTGCTTCAGCCTGGACCTGGACCCCACCGAGTTCGATCTGTAGCCGGTGCGGGCGGCGCCCCCGCTGTCGTCGCGGCTACAGCGGGGTCGCCGCCTGGAGGACCCGGAAGAGCGCGATCGCCGCGTTCGCCGAGGACAGCGCGGACGCGGTGGTACCCCCGGCGGCGACCCACGCGGCGACGCCCGCGGCCGTGAACGCGGGCGGCCAGTGCCGGGCGGACGGCACCGGCCCCAGCAGCGCGGCCACCCGGCGCGGGACGGGACCGGGCGCGGCGAACCCGGCCAGCGTCGGGGCGGGGGTGCCGCGGGAGACCAGCGCGGCCTTGCCGACCGCCCTCGCCACGACCTTGCGGTCCGCCACCGCACCGGCCGCCTCCTCGTCCGCCCAGCGCTCGGCGCAGTACGCGACCGCACCGCGCAGCGGGAGCAGCAGGGGGTTCGCCCGCGCCGCCAACTGGGCGGCCAGCAGGTAGCGGTGATGCCGCCCGGCGAGGTGGGCGTGCTCATGAGCGATCAGGGCGCGCCGTTCGGAGGCGTTCAGGCAGGCGAGCATCGCGGTGGAGACGACGATCCGGCCGGGCCTGCCGGACGCGGCGGGCAGCGCGTACGCGTACGCCTCGTCGTCGGGCAGGGTCGTGACCAGCTCGTCGGCCAGCCCGGCAACCGCCTCCTGGGCGCGCCGCCGCGCCCGCAGGTGCCGCCGGACCGTCCCCGCACACGCCACGGCGACCGGAATGAGCGCGATGATGGCCGCCTTCCCGGCCACCTCGTCGAACGGCACCGCCGCCCGCACCTCGGGGTCCGACCAGCCGTCCGGCAGCGGGTTACCCGGCAGCTGGGCCGTGCCGACGACCACCAGCAGCGCCAGGCACAGCGTGGAGGACACCGCGAGGACGCCCCCCACCAGCGACAACAGCCGGGTGGCACGCCGCGGATGGAGGTACTGCTCGGCCAGCCGCGTGATCGGCAGCGCCGTTAACGGCAGAACCAGGGGCAGAAAGACGAACATACCCAACGCGGCTCAGTCTCCCTCCGCTTCGCTCAACAGGCCACGCAGCAGCTGCTCGTCGTCG
This sequence comes from Streptomyces sp. NPDC041200, assembly GCF_055591805.1. NCBI lineage: Bacteria > Bacillati > Actinomycetota > Actinomycetes > Kitasatosporales > Streptomycetaceae > Streptomyces > Streptomyces sp. NPDC041200. The sequence continues at coordinate 36,629 of NZ_JBVIZF010000002.1, forward strand.
GCCGTCAGCCCCGTCACAAAGCTGGCCAGCACCGCCCCCCGGTCGTCCTGGCCGTCCAGCACCCGGCGCATCCGCAGCGCGGCCAGCCCCGCCTCGTCCGACTCCGCCTGCCACACGAACGACCGGCCCGCCCGCTCCCGGGTCACCGCCTGCTTCGCCTGCAGCCTGGAGAGGATCGTCATGACCGTGGTGTACGCGAGATCGCCGTCGAGCCGCTCCTGCACCCAGGCGGCCGTCACCGGGCCGTCCGCCCGCCGCAGCACCGCCAGCACCTGCGCCTCCAGCTCGCCCTGCCCCCGCCGCCGGAAGCGCGGTCCCGGGTCGCCCTCGTCCTGCTCTCTCACGCCATCTCCCTCCGGCACGCCGCCGACAACCAGCCGTCAGGTGACGGTACAGGGTCCGCTTACTTCTACAGTGCTGTAGATTCTTACGGGTATCCATCGAACACCGAGGAGGAGATCGTGGGAGTTTCCCTGTCCAAAGGCGGCAACGTCTCGCTCAGCAAGGAGGCGCCGGGCCTGACCGCGGTCCTGGTCGGCCTGGGCTGGGACGTACGGACGACCACGGGCACCGACTACGACCTCGACGCCAGCGCCCTGCTGTGCGACGAGTCCGGAAAGGTCGTGTCCGACCGCCACTTCGTCTTCTACAACAACCTCACCAGCCCCGACGGTTCGGTCGAGCACACCGGCGACAACCTCACCGGTGAGGGCGAGGGCGACGACGAGTCGGTCAAGGTGAACCTGGCGACGGTCCCCGCCGACGTCGCCCGCATCGTCTTCCCCGTCTCCATCCACGACGCCCAGAGCCGCGGCCAGAGCTTCGGCCAGGTCCGCAACGCCTTCATCCGGGTGGTCAACCAGGCCGACAACGCCGAACTCGCCCGCTACGACCTGAGCGAGGACGCCGCGTCCGAGACCGCGATGGTCTTCGGCGAGCTGTACCGCCACGGCGCGGAATGGAAGTTCCGCGCGGTCGGCCAGGGCTACGCCTCGGGCCTGGCGGGCATCGCCTCCGACTTCGGCGTCAGCCTCTGACCACCGCCCGCGGCGCGGTCCGCGCCCCGGCCCGCCCTGAGGACACGGACACCGACATGAACGGCACACCACCCGCGTTACGACCGGAAGACGAACCCGACGTCGAACGGGTGCTGCGGCAGGCGCTGAACACCCCGGAGATCCGCGCGGCCCTGCGGCGGCACGGATCCGCCGGGGGCGCGGTGGCCGAGCGGCTCCGGGCTCGGGCCCTCGCCGAACGCACCGGCATCGCCGCGGCCGCCGCGGCCGAGTACGCCGCCTATATGCGGCAACGCTCAGCGGGAGCCCCCGGCGTACGCGCCGACCGGGCCCCCTCCGCCGCGGCGGGCGCACGCGGACTGCTGCCCGCGCTCGCGGTCCTGGCACCGGTGCTGGCGGCGGCCGCGACCGCCGTCTTCCTGTTCCTCGGCTACGTCCTGGGGCTCAGCAGCTCGGGGCGCGAACTGGGCGACGCGCTGCTGACCGCGGGACAGACCGCGGCCGTGACCACGGCGGTGACGACGGCGTGCGGAGTGACCTGGCTACTCCGCACCGCCGCCCGCCACCGCACACCGGCACCGCCCAGTGACCCCGGGGGCACGGCCGAGGCCCGCGAGGCATGGCGGCGGGCCCTGCTCGAACGCGGCGTCCTGCCGTACCTACGCGCCCAGTTGCGCCAGACCGAGCCGAGCCGGACCGCTGCCCCCGGCCGCCGCCCGCGGCTGGGCTGCACGAGCCCGGATTTCGCGGGCCCCGAGTACGCCGGGCCCGGCTTTCACCGGGCCGACGGCCCCTCCGAGGACTGACGCCACGCCCGGGGGCGCGGCGCAGGAGACCCGGGATTCGCGGGAGGAAGCGCGGGCTACGCCGTCGGCAGCTTGCCGCTCTTCGTCAGGACCTCGTCCATGAAGTCGACGTCGTTCTTGTTCATCCGGTACACGTTGATCCGGACCGTGTGGCCGTCCCTTCCAGCGCCCGGTCACCGATGGAGGCTCAGCTAGCCCGCCCTCGGGGGCCGCGGCGGGTTTGGGCGAGCCATTCCTGGGGCGGGTCGGCGGCGCCGTAGGCGTCGTGCCAGTCCCACCATTCGTACGGCGCGGTCTGGGGGTAGCCCTCGGGGGAGTCCTCCCAGGACTCCTGCCGCCCCAGGGCGGTCATGTCGAGGTAGCTCCAGGTGCTGCCCAGGGACTCGTCGCCGCGCGCGTTGATGAGGTAGGTGCGGAAAACGCGGTCGCCGTCGCGGATGAAGGCGTTCGTGCCGTGCCACTGGTCCACGTCGAAGTCGGCGTCGAAATCGTCGGTGATCGTGTACCAGGGCATCGTCCAGCCCATCCGCGCCTTCACGTCCTCGATGTTCCGCTGCGGCGCGCGCGAGGCGAAGACCAAAGTGGTGTCGCGGGCGTTCAGATGGGCGAGGTCGCCGACGTGGTCGGCCACCATGGAGCAGCCGCGGCAGGCGTGCTCCGGCCAGCCGAAGACACCGGGCTCGAAGAAGGCGCGGTAGACGATCAGCTGACGGCGGCCCTTGAACAGGCCGGGCAGGCTCACCGTGCCCTCGGGGCCGTCGAACGCGTACTCCTTCTCCACCGCCACCCAGGGCATCCGGCGGCGCTTGGCGGCCAGCGCGTCATGGGCGTGGGTCAGCTGCTTCTCTTCCACCAGCAGCCGCTGGCGCGCCTCCTCCCACTCCCCCGGCGAAACGATCGGCGGTGTCTTCATGATGGCCACCTTCCGGTCCGGTCGGCTGGCCCCTTCATCCAGGGTCTTCCGCCGTGCTCCCCGGCGCACGCCGATCGGCAAAACCCCAGGCCAGCGGCCTGGGGCTGAACGTGCCGAGGGTGCGGGCGCGGTTACTTTCCGCTGCCGACGGGTTCGACCGTGATGGCGGAGGGGGCGCTGTCGGAGGCGGGGACGTTGATGCTGACCGGCACGGAGGCGGCGTGGGTCTCTCCGGGCGGGGTGACGCTGAGGCTGGTGAAGGTCGCGCCGATGTCGCCGGAGGAGCCGGAACCGTCGGAGCCGTCCTCGGCGCCGGTGCCGCCCGTGCCGGTGTCCGACTTCGGCTCGGCGGACGCGCCGCTGTCGCCGGAGCTCTGGGAGGAGGAGTCGCTCCCCTGGCAGGCGCTGAGCGAGAGGCCGGCCGCGACGGCCAGGGCGAGGAGGGAGAGGTTCTGAACGCGCATCGTTTCTCTTTCAGGGCGGTGCCACTCACTCCTCGGGAGTGAGCTTGCTGATCGTCGAGGCCCCAGGGCGGACAGAGGCCGTTCCGGTCCAACCGGCCCCCGATGGATGGCCGTTACACACGTCCTGGCCATGATCACCTTATCCCGGCCGCGGCGACGCGCGTGGGGACGCGTGCGGTGGGGGCGGGGGTGGCGGCCTAACCTAGGGGGCGGTTGCGGGGGTTGGGGCGAGGGAAAGGGGATCCGGCGATGCCGCTGAGTACCGATGATCCGGCGTCCATAGGCGGTTACGCCCTGCTCGACCGGCTCGGGTCGGGCGGTATGGGGGTCGTCTATCTGGCGCGGTCGGCCTCGGGGCGGCAGGTCGCGGTCAAGCTCACGCACGCGCAGTACGCGCAGGACGAGGAGTTCCGGACGCGCTTCCGGCAGGAGGTCGCGGCGGCGCGCAGGGTGAGCGGGGCGTTCACCGCCGCGGTCGTGGACGCCGATCCGGAGGCCGAGCGGCCGTGGATGGCCACCCAGTACGTGCCGGGGCGCACCCTCGCCGAGGCCGTGCTGCGGGACGGCCCGTTCGGCGGACGGGAGTTGCGGCGGCTGGGGCTGGGGCTCGTCGAGGCGCTGCGGGACATCCACCGCGCCGGGGTGGTGCACCGGGATCTGAAACCGGCCAACATCCTGATGGCCGGGGACGGGCCGCGGGTCATCGACTTCGGCATCTCGCGGGCCGCCGACAACCAGACGCTCACCGTCACGGCGGGGCGGGTGCTCGGTACGCCGCGCTTCATGTCGCCGGAGCAGCTGCGCAGTCCGCGGGACGTCACCGCGGCCTCGGACGTGTTCTCGCTGGGGGCGCTGGTGGTCTACGCGGCCATCGGCATAGGGCCGTTCGACGCCGAGAGCCCGTATCTGTCGGGGTACCAGGTGATGTACGAGCCGCCGGTGCTGGACGGCGTGCCGGAACCGCTCCTCAAACTCGCCAGGCGGTGCCTGGACAAGGATCCGGACGCGCGGCCGGGCCTGGACGAACTGCACCACATGCTCGCCGCGCTACCGGACTTCGCCGCCGCGGCCGCTGCCCCGGAGGCGGCCCCGAAGCGCCCGGCTCCACAGCCGGAACGGATGGAACAGACGGAACGGGCGGAAGGGGCGGAACGGGCGGACGCCGCGGCAGGGGCGCGTCGGAAGCCCGGGCGGCGGGCGATCCTCATCGGGGTCGGCGCCCTGGCCGTCGGCGCGCTGATCACGAGGGTGGCCTTCCACATGGCCGACGAACCGCCGCCGTACCGCCCCTCCACGGCCACCAGCCCCGTCGCGCACCCGGTGTCCCTGCCCGAGGGCTGGCGCCCCTGGCGGACGACGATGCGGTACGAGGCCCCGCTGCCCCCGCTCGTGTACGGGGACGCCGCGTGCGTACCGGACCGCGGCACCGCCCTGTACTGCGGCGGCAAGGGCTTCACCGTGGCCAAGGTCGACGCCTCCACCGGCCAGGTCAGATGGCGGAACGGCACCAGGCCGCAGGACGCGCGCCCCATCGGGGTGCGGGACGGGATCGTCTACAGCTACTCGGAGCCGGAAGACCAGGGCCGCCGGGTGACCGTCCTGGACACCGACACCAAGAAGCAGCGGTGGGAACGCAGGGTCAGCGAGTCCGCGTCGGTGCGCCTGTTCCGCGGCGGGCTGCTGACGCTGTCGGCCGACGACCGTCAGCTCGTCGCCTACGGGAAGTCGGGGCAGCGGCTGTGGCAGTCGCCCGCGCCGCAGGGGCAGTTCTGCGATCCCGCGACGCCGGTCGCGTCCGGCGCCCCGTACGCCCTGTGCTCGCGGCTCACGACGGACGGGCTGGCCGAGGAAGGCCCGTACACCCTGCTGCGCCTCGACCCCTCCGACGGTTCGCAGCGCGCCCTCGCGACCCTCCCCAAGAAGGCGCTGCACCTCGGCTCCGACGACGGGACGCCCGTCTTCCTCGCCCCGCAGACCGCGAAGGAGGTGTACGAGGCCGGTTACGAGCGCCCGTACAACGCGCTGATCCGGGTGGACCCGCGCACCGGCCACACCACGCGCGTCCCGCTGGGGCACCCCGTGCACGGCTCGGCAACCCTGCTGAACGGGGTCGTCTACGCGGTGCGGACCAACGGGACGGTCACCGCGGTGGCGGCGCGCAGCGGCAAGCAGCTGTGGCAGCGGGCGACGGAGACGGAGAGCCTGTCCGCGCCCGTGGAGTCGAAGCGGCAGGGCAGGCTCTACTTCTCGAACCGGTTCGGCCGCCTGCTGTCGCTGAACAGCGCCACCGGGGCGGAGGTGTGGCGCACCTCGGCGCTGACCGACCCCGGGGACACGGCGCAGGAGCGGCCGCCGACCGTGCTGCTCGTCAAGGACGCGATCGTGGCGATGGCCGGGGACACCGTGTTCTCCGTACGCCCGGACCAGCCGAAGGCCCCTTCGAAGGAGACCGGTCAGCGGGAACCGTAGGGGATCAGGGCCATTTCGCGGGCGTTCTTGATGGCGCGGGCGATCTGGCGCTGCTGCCGGCGCGTCACATGGGTCACCCGGCGGCTGCGGATCTTGCCTCGGTCGGAGATGAACTTCCGCAGCAGGTCGGTGTCCTTGTAGTCGACGTAGGTGATGCCCGCGGCGTCCAGCGGGTTGGCGCGGCGGCGCCGGGGGTCGGGGCGCCCGGCGGTGCGGCGGGAGGGCATGGGGCGTCTGTCCTTTCCGTACGGGTCAGGGGTGGTCAGGCGACCGGGTCGAGGAGGTCGTCGAAGACGGGCGGCAGGTGCCGCCAGCCGTCCGGGCCCGCCGCGTACTCGTCGTCGGTGAGCAGGCAGGAGTCGAGCAGCGACAGCAGGCCGTCGCGGTCAAGCCCCGGGGACGTGAAGGTGAGGTGCTGGCAGCGGTCGCCGTGTTCCGGGTGCCAGTCGAGGGAGGCCGCGACGCGGCGTTCGGCGGGGACCATCTCCCAGGCGGCGTCCGGGAGGGCGGCCAGCCAGGGCCCCCGGGACTCCACGCACAGCGCGCCGCCGGCGGCGTCCCACGCGAGGAGCGCGTCGGGCCGGTCGGCCAGCCAGAAGCGGCCCCGGCTGCGGGCCGCGGCGCAGGTCAGGTCCTCCAGCGCGGCGTAGAGCCGACCCGGGTGGAAGGGGCGCCTCCGCCGCCAGACGAGGGTGGACACCCCGTGTTCGTCGCTCTCCTGCGGCAGCAGGACGCACGCCGGGTGCTGACGGGCGGCCGCCGCCTCGATGTCGAAGCCGCGCAGCAGGGCCGCCCCCAGGACGCCGCCGCCGTCGCCGAGCCGCAGCCGCTGGGCGCCGGGGGTGAGCTGGGTGAGCAGGGCGTGGTCGGCGTCGTCGGCCGGTTCGTCCGGTGCGCTGTTTTCGGCGACGGCGATCAGCGTCGGGTACTCCAGCTGCCGGGCGAAGGTGTCGGCCACGGTGCGCTGGTCGGTCGGGGCGGCGGCGAGACCGGCGTCGGCGAGGTCGTCGCCGTTGGCGAGGTACGGCACGACCAGCGCCGGATCGACCGCGGTGGCCACCCCGCTCAGTGCCAGGGGCGCGCCCTCGGCGGCGATGACCGCGGCCATGGCCTGAGGTTCGACGGAGTCCCACAGCTCGACCACGGCCAGCCGGTGGCCGCCGCCCTCGGCCAGCCGCAGCAGTTCGGGGACCAGGTCCTCGCGCAGGGCGCAGCACGCGCAGTCGTTCACCAGCGGCGCCTCGCCGCTGCCGAGCGGGCCGGTGGCGTCCCGTACGGTGCGGCGCACGGCGCGGTCGGTCGCGGCCGACAGGTCGTGGTGCAGGGCGACGGCGCCGGGCACCGAACGGAGGATCTCGTCCACGGCGGCGCGGCGGGCGTCGGCGTGCAGCCCGCCGACGACCGCGACGGCGAGCCGGTCCTCGTCGCCGCTCACCGCGCACCCCCGCGACCGGGACCGTAGCGCCGCTCGAAGCGCTCGACGCGGCCCGCGGTGTCCATGATCCGCTGGGTGCCGGTGTAGAAGGGGTGGCTCGCCGAGGAGACCTCGACGTCGATGACCGGGTAGACGCGGCCGTCCTCCCACTCGACGGTCTGGTCGCTGGTGGCCGTGGAGCGGGTCAGAAAGGCGAAACCGGCGGCGCGGTCGCGGAAGACGACCGGCGCGTACGCGGGGTGGATACCGGGCTTCATGGCGGTCAGCGCTCCTCTCGGAAGTCGACGTGGCGGCCCACGACCGGGTCGTACTTGCGCAGGACCATCCGGTCGGGGTCGTTTCGGCGGTTCTTGCGGGTCACGTAGGTGTAGCCGGTGCCGGCGGTGGACCTGAGCTTGATGATCGGGCGTAGTTCGTTCCGGGCCATACCCCAGAGCGTACATGATTCTGGTTTTCATTTTCATCTACGGGGTGGGCTTCCGCCTCGGGCCGTACGTTTCCCGCCACACCTTCATCCCCTACGGCCGCCGATGAGCGGAACCGCCCTGGTTTTCGTATCGCAGTACGACAACTACCAATGAGGGGCGTAGTGGTGAGATACAAGAAGAGACACAAGCGGTCACGGGTGCTCGTCGTGTCCGGCGTCGGCGTCGTGGCCCTGGCGGTCGGCGGCGGTGCGCTGCTGATGACCGACAACAACGCCTCGGCCGCCCGGCAGGCCCCCAACCGGACCGAGTCCGCCCGCCAGTCCTCGATGACCATCCAGTGCCCCGATGTCGCCACCCGGCTGTCGAACGTGCCGCAGACGGCGCGTCCCGCGGTGGACAAGGAACTGGCGCAGATGGACAACCAGGTCGCCGCGGCCTACAAGCAGCTCTCCGCGCAGGGCACCAAGGCCGCCGACCAGGAGTGGGTGCGTACGCGCGTCCTGGAGCCGCTGTCGTCCCAGCGCCGCGGCGCCCTGAACCGCATCTCCACCCAGATGGGGAAGGGCTCGCAAGCGGCGTCCGGGCTGAACTCGATGGCGTCCTGCACGGTGAAGCAGGGCGAGACCAACGCCGTGGCGGCGGCCCCGGCGGCCGGTGCGGCTTCGGGCGCGCAGGGCTCCGGCCCCCAGAAGGCCGACTTCGTGGACATCCGGAAGGTGCAGCCGAACGTCAAGAACCCGCGCAAGCAGGCGGCCGCCTCCAAGGGCACCTTCTCCTCGCGCTGCGGGCGCAACGAGAACAAGAAGTTCAACTCCGACAACGTCATCGCCGCCCCCGGCGTGAGCAACGGCGCCCACCACATGCACGACTACGTGGGCAACCAGAAGAACGACGCCTTCGCCACCGACCAGACCCTCGCCACCGCGACCACCACCTGCACCAACGGCGATCGCTCCACCCACTACTGGCCGGTCCTGCGCCTGCGCGACGGCAAGAACGAGAAGGACGCGGGCGCCCCGGGCGGCGGCACCGAAGGCAACGTCGGCACCATCCTCCAGCCCACCTCCGTCCAGCTCACCTTCCGCGGCAGCGCGGTCGGCAAGGTCGCGGCGATGCCGAAGTTCCTGCGCATCATCACCGGTGACGCCAAGTCCTTCACCAACGGCCCGGCCAACGCCAACGCCTCGTGGAGCTGCACCGGATTCGAGAACCGCCAGCTCAAGGACAAGTACCCGCTGTGCCCCAAGGGCAGCAACGTGGTGCGGTCGCTCAAGTTCCAGAGCTGCTGGGACGGCCGCAACACCGACAGCGCCAACCACCGCACGCATGTGGCCTTCGCCGGGGCCAACGGCGCGTGCGGCAAGGGCTTCAAGGCCATCCCGGCCCTGACCCAGCGCATCACCTACAAGATCGCGCCGAAGTCGGTCTTCGCGGTGGACAGCTTCCCCGAGCAGCTGCACAAGCCGGTCACGGACCATGGCGACTTCATCAACGTGATGTCGAACTCGCTGATGAAGCAGGCCGTGAAGTGCATCAACAGCGGCCGTAAGTGCGGCTGACGCACGAACCGCACGCACCGACCGGCCCGGTGGGATGGCTGCCCCCATCCCACCGGGCCCCGCGCCTCACAGGTCGTCGGGCGTCCCGTCGATGGCCGGGCCCGTGCCCGGCGGGAGGTTCTCCACGACCAGGGCATACGCCTCCTCCAGCGTCGCCGCCTCCCCGAGCCTGGCCCCGTCCGACAACCGGATCACCGTGTATCCCCCGCTGGTGCGCGAATACACCGTCGGGACGTCCCTGGTGAACGGAAAGCGCGTGCACCGGCTCAGAAACAGCGTGCCGTGGCTGATCGCCGGGAAGAGCTGCCGCAGTTCGAGTCGGGCGTAGGCACTGCGCGGGACCTGCGGATCGATGAGACCCGCGCCCTCGGCCAGGACGCTCTGCCACTCCAGCGCGACTATTTCGTCAGCGCTGGAAGGGGATTCGTTCTGTGCCATCAGCCGGTCTTACCCTTCTTCTGGTGGTAGAGCGGATCGATTTCCACGATATCCGGCTTGGGGATGTGGACCCGCTCATTGTTCGAGTACCAGTGAATGTCTTCCCAGGGCCTGCCGTCCGGAGGATCGCCATACTTCACGGCGATCTCATGGTCACGTACGGCCTTCGCCAGGGCACTCATCTCCCATGCCGTTCCGTTACCGGGACTGGGCCACTTGTCCGGGCTGCTCAGACTGAAGTTGTCGCCGTGTCTGACGGCGACGTGGAAAGCCTCGAGGATGGACTCGGGGGTGTCCCACAGCCCTTTCTCCCCCTTCAGGTTGGGCATTCCGTCCAGGGTCACGGACAGCGTGGTGTTGTTGCGGTCGGCAAGGGCGGCCAGGACGTTCGTCATCCACACCGGACCGCCCTCTCCGACGCCCGAGTAGTCGTCGCCGTTATAAGTGTGTGCTCCCGGGTCACCGTTCTCCCGCAGGTGTTTGGCAAGACTTTCCGAGTGTCCCCCGGGTCTGTTCACGCCCAGCACCACACTGTGGCGATGCTCGCCACTCGCCTGGTGCGGGCAGCCTGCCAGGCCCAGGGGGTCGACCCATAGCAGCGGGTTGTCGACGTACGTGTACGGGTTGGGGGCCGGGGTGAGGCCCAGGGGGTCGGGGGTGAGGTAGCGGGCGGAGTCGGGGTCGTAGTGGCGGTGGTGGTTGTAGTGGAGGCCTGACTCGGGGTCGAAGTACTGGCCGGGGAAGCGGAGGGGGGTGTAGCCGGTGGCGGTGCGGTTCCAGCTGGTGGTGCCCCAGAGGGTGGCTCGGGTGTGCCAAGCGATCTCGCCCTGTTCGTCGATGAGTTCGCGCGGGGTGCCGACGAGGTCGGTGACGATGGTGAAGAAGCGGCGGTCGACCTCGTGCTGCGCGAGGTCGAGTTTGCGTTCGGTCTGGGCCACCGGGGTGAGGCCGTCGTGGTCCCAGGTCAGGACGGTGGGCCCGGAGGAGCCGGGGGTGTGGGTGGACTGTTCGCAGAGGGTGTCGCCGTCCCAGGTGAAGTCGGTCCGCTCGGTGACCGTGGTGCCGTCGTCGGCGAGGCGCAGCTTGGCGGTGCGGCGGCCCAGCGGGTCGTACAGGTAGCGCCAGCGGGTGCCGTCGGGGGTGGTGAGGCAGGTGAGGCGGTCCTCGGCGTCCCAGGCGTAGCGCCAGGTGTCGGGCTTGCGCGACACCCGGGCCTTCTGGCGGAGGGTGACGCGGCCCTGGGCGTCGTGTTCGTAGCGGATGCCGCCCGCGCGGGTGACGCGGGTGCCGGTGTACGCGCGGGGACCGGCGGCGCCGCCGTCGCGGGGCCAGGAGGCTTCGGTCTGGTTGCCCGCCTCGTCGTAGGCGTAGCGCTCGCTCCAGTTGTCGGCGGTGACGGCGGTGACCCGGCCGTCCCGGCCCAGCTCCAGGTGGCGCCGGCCGCGCAGGTGGTCGTCGATGGCGGTGAGCTGGCCATCGGGGCGGTAGGTGTAGGCGCGGCGCTGCACGGTGGCCTCGCCGGGGCCGCGGACGAGCTGGTCGGTGAGGCGGCCGAGGGTGTCGTAGCCGTGGTCGATGGTCAGGGTGTCGTCGATACGGCGGGTGGTTTCGCGGCCAGCCTCGTCGAACTCGAAGACGATCCGGTGACCGGAGGTGTCGAGCAGGGCGCGCCGGTCGGCCGGGTAGGCCCACGTGCTGACGGCTCCGGTGGGGGTGGTGCGGCGGACGCGGCGGCCGGAGGCGTCGTAGGCGTGGGTGAGGGCGCGGCCGTCGCAGGTCTCGCGCAGGATCCGGCCCGCCTCGTCGCGTACGTACGACAGCGACGCGTCGGGGCCGACCGCGCCCGAGAGGCGGCCGAGGGCGTCGTAGGTGAAGTGGGTGAGGGCGCCCTCGGCGTCCTTGGTGATCACGCGCCCTGCGGTGTCGCGGGTGTAGCGGATGGTCTGGCCGCAGCCGTTGGTGCGGGTGGCGAGGCGGCCGAGGGCGTCGTGGGTGTAGGCGAGGGTGCGGCCGTCGAAGTCGGTCTCGGCGGTGAGGCGGCCCGCTTGGTCGTATACGTAACTCCAGGTCAGGCCCTGCGGGTTGGTGACCTGGGCGATGCGCAACTCGGTGTCGTGGGTGAACGCGTGGCGGGCCCCGTCGGGGGTGGTGCGGGCGGCGAGCAGGTCGAAGTGGGTGTATTCGAAGCGGGTTTCGCCGCCCGTGGCGTCCCTGTGGAGCAGGCAGTTGCCCTCACCGTCGTACGTCCACGACTGGGTCGCCCCGTCCGGGTCGGTGCGCCGGGCGAGCTTGCCCTCGACGGTCCACTCCAGCTCGGTGGTGCCGCCGTCCGGGCCGGTGACGCGGGTCGGGCGGCCGAAGGCGTCGCGGGTGTACCGGGTGACGGTGCCCATCGGGCCCCGGACGGCCAGTGGGAGCCCGGCCGGATCGCAGCGCAGCCGGTCCAGCGCGCCGAGGGCGTCGTCGACGCCGGTGAGGTGTCCGTGCGCGTCGTGGGTGAGCCGGGTCGTGGTGCCGTCGGGGCGGGTGAAGGCGGTGGGGTTGCCGCGGTCGTCGTACTCCTGGCGCCAGGTGGCGCCGTCCGGGCCGGTGACCGAGGTGATCTGGTGCAGGTCGTTGTAGGTGACGGCGGCCGTGCCGCCGTTGGGGTGCTCGACGGCGGTGAGGTCGCCGCCGTCGTCGTACGTGTAGGAGGTGGTCCGGCCGAGCGGATCGGTGTGGGAGAGCAGCCGGTCGTAGCGGTCCCAGGTCTGGTGGGTGGTGCGGCCGAGGGGGTCGGTCTCGGCGACCACCTGGAGGTGGCGGTTGAGGTAGTGGACGGTCGTCGCGCCCGTGGAGTCGGTGTAGCGGGTGATCGGGTCTCCGGTCTCCGGGTGGACGTCGTACGCGAAGACGGACGACAGGAAGCCGTCCGGGCCGATGGTCCGCACGACCCGGCCCTCGGCGTCGTACACATAGCGGAACGAGGAGCCGTTCCGGTCGGTCCAGGAGGTGATCCGGGCGTCCGGGTCGTAGGTGAAGCGCAGGGGCAGGCCGGAGGAGTTGATGACCTCGGTGAGGTTGCCGGGGGCGTCGTAGCCGTAGCGCAGCACGGTGACCGAGCCGTCGGGGGTGCGCACCGCCAGTTCGCGGACGCGGGCGTCGTCGGTGGTGAGGGTGGCCAGATAGCCGCCGGAGTGGGAGACGGAGGTCGGGGTGCCGTCGGGGCGGCGGGCGAAGGTGATGCGGTTCCCGTTGCGGTCCTCGATCGCGGTGAGCCAGTAGGCGGACGACGCGTGGTACGGGCTTCCGGTGAAGCAGCGGGTCAGGCCGGTGCGCGGATCGGTGACCGTGTATGTGGTCGTGGAGTTGTCCTCGCCGCCGTAGGTGAGGGCCAGCCGCGGGCCCTCCTCGGGGTATACGGGGTCGAGGGCGCCGGGGCGGGGCAGCCGGGGATAGACGAGGACCGAGCCGTCCTCGCGGGCCCAGAGGGCGCCGCCGCCGACGCGGTCGAGTTCGATGCGCTCGTCGAGCGTGGAGGCCCAGCTGCGGCCGAACCAGTGGCCGTGGCGGTACTCGGACAGATGCGTGCGGCGGAGGACGAGGGGGAGGGCGCCGGGGAGGTCCAGGTCGGTTTCCGGGAGCAGCATCTCTCCGGTGGCGACGTCGATCGGGTCGTTCTTGCAGACCGTCTTCTCAAGCGAGATGCCGTTGCGACGCGGTGCGTCCTTGGCGTCGCGCAGGGCGTCCGGCTTGGTGCGGGACGACTTCCCGCCGTCGCCACCGCCCTTGCGGCCGGTGCCCGCGTCGCCGCCCAGGTCGCCGCCGTCGTTCTTGCGGTGGTCGCGGGCGAACGTGGAGCGGATGTCCTGGTCGGTGTTCCGGTGGTCGGTGGAGACCTGCTTGACGGCCTTCGGCAGCTTGGTGCTGACGTGGTCGCCCATGGTCTTGAGCGCCTTCTCCAGGGCGTCGATGGCCTTGTCGGCGACCGGGTCGATGGCCCGGGCGATGTCGTCCCGGCCGCGAGTGCGGCCGTGGTGGGTCTTCGCCTTGGAGAGCCTGCCCGCCGTCTTGCCGTGGAAATTGACGCTGAGGCCGCTCAGCTGGGTCGAGGCGTGGTCGTGCTCGCTGTGCTCGATGTGGAAGCCCTTGCCGGCCGCGCCCCTGCCGCCACCGGCACCACCACCGCCTGCGCCCGCGCCGTCCGCGGAGGCCAGCTGCATGGCGTCCTTCGCGCCCTGCACCCCGTCCTTGAACCCGTCCTTGCCCGCCTGCTGGGCCTGGCCGAGATCCACCCCGTCCTGCAGCCCCATCGCCGTGGCGCCCAGTTGCACCACCAGATCGGCGGCCAGATTCTCCAGAGCGGCGACGGCGGGCTCGGTCAGCGCCGCGACGATGTAGCCGACCGCCTCCTCCATGCACTCCTTGATCAGCCGCCGGACCGCCTCCTGCGTGGCCCGAATCGCCCCCGCGCCCAGCAGCGCCGACAGCCCGCCGGTCACCGGGATCAGCGACAGCGCGATGCCCGCCTCACTCGCCAAGTAGCCGAGCTGGACGACGGCCGCGCCCTTCATCCCCTCGATCGCCGTCGCGGCGGTGTCCAGCGCCCCCGCGATGGTGCGCGCCGCCGAGGCGATGTCCTTGATGTGGGTGCCCTTGACCTTGCCCCAATGGAGGTTGAGGGCGTCCATCGCCTCGCCGTACCCCGACGACAGCAGCCGCTCCACATGGCCGTTGGCCAGCTGCCCGTCGTCCTCAAGGTCGTCGGCGAAGCCGCGCAGCGAGTCCGCCATGTCCCGGTAGGCGTCCTCGTCCACGTTCGGCCAGGACACCCCGATCAGGTCCAGCAGAGTGTCCGCCCAGTCCGGCACCGTGACAGCCACGTTCCCCATCCCCCGTGTACACCTGTGATCCCCACCCGCGGTACGAACAGAGTTTCCCATCAAACTCCCTGCCCACATAGTGTTTTGATGGAACGACAGCAACACTGAGGGGGCATGTCACCATGGCGTTGACGCCAGGTGCCGAGCACGATTTCGTCATCGTCGGAGCGGGTTCCTCCGGGAGCGTGATCGCACGGCGGCTGCTGGACCGGGGGCATTCGGTCCATGTCATCGAGGCGGGCCCCGAGGATACGGACGAGCGCGTGCACAGCCCGCAGGGGTGGCCGATGCTGCTCCGGTCCGAGCTGGACTGGGCGGCCATGACGGTGCCGCAGCGGCACGCGAACGACCGGCGGCTGTTCTGGCCGCGGGGCAAGGTGCTGGGCGGCAGCAGCTCGCTCAACGGGATGATCTACGTACGCGGGCACCGCAGCGACTACGACGCGTGGGCCTACCAGGGCTGCTCCGGGTGGGACTGGGACAGTGTGCTCCCGCTGTTCAAGCGGTCCGAGAACCACATGGACGGGGCGAGCGAGTGGCACGGCGGCGACGGGCCGCTGCCGGTCAGCCGGATCGCCGAACCGCATCCCACGGCTGAGGCGTTCGTCGAGGCCGCGGTGGCGCTGGGGCACCCGCTGACCGAGGACTTCAACGGCGAGCGGATGATCGGCGCCGGGTTCAACCACACCACCACCCGCGACGGGCGCCGGATGAGCGCCTGGCAGAGCTTCATGGCCCCCGTCCTGGACCATCCGAAGCTGACCGTCACCACCGGGGCCCGGGTGCACCGGGTGCTGCTGGAGGACGGCCGGGCGACCGGGGTGGAGTACGCGGCGGACGGCGCCCTGCACCAGTCCCGCGCCGCCTCGGAGGTGGTGCTGAGCGGCGGGGTGATCGGCTCGGCCGCGCTGCTGCTGCTCTCCGGGATCGGCCCGGCCGCGCACTTGCGCGACGTCGGCGTCGAGGTGGCCGTGGATCTGCCGGGGGTCGGCGCGAACCTGCACGACCACCCGCTGGTCAGCAATGTCTACGAGGCGACGCGGCCGCTGCCGCCCGGGACGGCGAACCTGCTGGAGAGCCAGCTGTTCGCGAGCACCGACCCGCGCCGCCCGGGCCCCGACCTGCAGCCGCTCTTCCTGCACCTGGTCTATCCGGCCGAGTCGTACGAGATGCCGGAGCACGGCTACACCCTCGCCGCCGGGATCGTCCGCCCGCTCTCGCGCGGCACCCTGCGGCTGGCCTCGTCCGACCCGGAGGCGGCGCCGCTGCTGGACCCGGACATCCTCGCCGAGCGGTACGACATGGAGGCCATGGTCGACGCGGTCGAGATATGCCGGGAGATCGGCGCCCACGCGGCGTTCGACGACTGGCGCAAGGCCGAGGCCGCCCCGGGCCCGGAGGCCCGTACCCGGGAGGACCTGCGGGAGTTCGTACGGCGCGCGGTCGGTACGTACCACCACCAGGTGGGCACCTGCAAGATGGGCCAGGACTCCCTGGCCGTCGTCGACCCGAAGCTGCGGGTGTACGGCGTGGCGGGGCTGCGGGTCGCGGACGCCTCGATCATGCCGTCGATCTCGTCGGGGAACACCAACGCCCCGTCGATCATGATCGGTGAGAAGGCCGCCGACCTTCTGACCGGCGTCTGAGCGCTGCGGCGGAAGGTCCCGGGGCTTTGGGCGGCCGCCAGACCGGCGGCCACTAGAATCGGGGGCGTTACCGCTGGTTGGGGGCCGGGCGCGAGGGTGGGGTCCGGTGGGCCCGGGGGGAGTCGTAGATGAGCCGTCGCTCCGGTCGATCCGGCGTCCTGATCTCCCTGTGGGCCGAGGCCCAGCGGCAGCGCGAGGCGCAGGAGCGGGCCCGGGCGCGGCAGGAGCGCGAGGAGGAGCGGCGGCTGCGGGCCGCCGAGCGGGAGCGGGCGCGCGATCAGCGGGAGCGGCAGGCGGCGTACCGGCGGCAGCGTGAGGCGGACGCGCGGCGGCGTACGGAGGAGCTGGAGGCGCGGGTCGAGGCGCTGCGGTCGCTGCTGGCGGCCGGGTGCCGGGCACCGGCGTTCCGCCCGGCGGGGCTGCAACGGCCCGAGCAGGTCGAGCCGTTCGACCCGGGCGCGCTGGCGCACCCCGTACCGATGCCGGACCAGCGGCACTACCAGCCGCAGGGCGGCTGGGGGTTCGGCGCCGGGCGGCGGGAGCGGGACGAGGCGCGGGAGCGGTACGAGCGGGACTGGCGGGCCGCGCGGGCGGCGGAGGCCGAGCGGGTGCGGCGGCTGGAGGCGTACCGGCAGCGGTACGAGCGGTGGGCCGCGGAGCGGATCGCGGAGATACACCGGCACAACGCGGGCGTGGCGGAGCTGGTCGCGGAGGTGCGGGCCGGGGACCCCGAGGCGGTGGTGGAGTACTTCACGGCGGCGCTCTACCACTCCACGTACGCCTCCCCGGTGTGGCCACAGGGCCCGCCCCGCGAGGTGTCCGCCGCGTACGACCCGGCGGCGCGCCAGCTCGTGCTGGACTGGGAGCTGCCGCGGTACGAGATCGTCCCGGAGGTCAAGTCGGTGCGGTACATGCCCAGTACCGACGAGGACCGGGAGACGGCGCGCTCGGCCGCGCAGCGCCGGGCGCTGTACCGGGACGTGCTGGCGCAGTGCGTGCTGCTGGCGCTGCGCGACCTGTTCGCGGCGGACGGGGCCGGTGCGGACGGGGCCGGGGTGCTGGAGTCGGTCGCGCTGAACGGCTTCGTGGACGACCACGATCCGGCGACCGGCCACCGGGCCCGGATCGTCCTGGCGACCGTCACGGTGACCCGTACCGCCTTCGCCGAACTGCGGCTGGAGCAGGTCAGCGCGGTGGACTGCCTGGTCGACGGCGTCCGCGGGCGGCTGTCCGCGCGCCCCGACCAGCGCGCCGCCGTAGCCCCCGGGCGGACGCCGGACGAGGTCGGCTCCGGCGTCCTGACCCAGGGCGGGGGCGACGAACCGGATCTGCTCGCGATGGATCCGATCGCCTTCGAGTCGCTCGTCGCGGACCTGTTCCGGGCCATGGGGATGCGGGCGGTGACGACCCGGCGTTCGAACGACGGCGGGGTGGACGTGGAGGCGATGGACCCCACGCCGATCCGGGGCGGCCGGATCGTGGTGCAGGTGAAGCGGTACCGGGGCACGGTGCCGCCGACCGCGGTGCGCGATCTGTACGGCACGGTCCAGGGCAGTGGCGCGAACAAGGGCGTGCTGGTCACCACCTCGCGGTTCGGGCCCGGCTCGCACACCTTCGCCCAGGGGAAGCCGCTGGAGCTGGTGTCCGGGGCGGAGCTGGTGGACCTGCTCCACCGGCACGGGCTGCGGGGGCGGTTGGGGGACGGTGCCGCCGGTTCCGGCTCTCCCTCCGACGGCGTACCGCCCGATCACAACGTGCTGGGCATGTCCTGGTCGGGCGAGGTCGCCCTCGACGTCTGCGCCCTCGTCTGCGACGGCGGCCGGGTGCTGAGCGAGGACCACTTCGTCTTCTTCAACAACCCCCGCACCCCCGACGGCACCGTCAGCGCCCTGCCCGCCACCGCACCCGACCGGGCGGCGGTCCGCGTCGCCTTCGACGCCCTGCCGCCCGAGGCCGACCGCCTCGTCCTCGCCGCGGCCGTCGACCCCGAGGTCGACCCCGGGGCGGACCTGTCCGGCTTCGCCGACGCCCGGATACGGCTGCTGGACGCGTCGGGCGCCGAACTCGGCCAGTTGGAGGTCTCCGACGGCCGCAGCGGCGAAACCGCCCTGGTCCTCGGCTCGTTCCGGCGCCGGGCCAATGGCGACTGGGACTTCGTGATCGGCGGCAAGGGCTACCCGGGCGGGCTGGAGGCGCTGGTGCGGGAGTACGGCATCGACGTCGCGTGATCGTGACGCGCGGCGGAACAGTCGGGAAGACACTCGGGGACTGGGTGTCGCTGGCACAGCTTCATCCGACATACTGCCGGGCGTGGAGCAGCGCATAGGTCCGATCACCCCGCCCGTACCCGCCGCCGGGACTGATCCGGGGCACATCCCCGGCCTGACGCCCCCGCGCCCGGACACGCCCGAGGAGGTGACCGCGGAGGCGAAGACGGCCCCGGAGGCCCCGGAAGCGCCGGAGGCCCCGGAAGACGCCGGTCCCGAGCCGGAAGAAGCGGAGACCGCCGAAGCCGAAGCCGAAGCCGAGGAGCCGGACGAGGCAGACGAGGCAGACGCGTCGAAGGAGCAGGCCGAGGACGGCGACGAGGCCGAGGACGGGCCGGTCTTCGAGGTCTCCGACCGCCGCGGCTCGATCACCGCCGGGCGCTCCGGTGTCGCCTTCCACCTGGACGGCGAGAACGCCGAGTTCTCCTGGGACGAGATCGGCGCGGTGGAGATCGACACCCCCCGCTTCGGCCGCCGCTTCAGCGTCACCGTCTACACGACCGCCCACCGCTGGTACGCCGCCGACGTCGAGGCCTCGGCCCGCGGCGCCCTCAAGGACTGGACGGCGCGGCTGGACGAGGTCCTCGACGCGTACTTCGAGGACACCGCCTCGTAGCCTCGTACGCGGACGTCAGCTCACGGCACGCGCCAGCCGAACTGGTAGGCGCTCCTGCCCTCGCCCTTGAAGGTGACCGCGACCGGCTGGTCACCCTCGGGCATGAGGTGGACGGAGCACATGGTGACGGAAGAGTCCGGCCTCAGCCAGTCTTGCGCCGCGTTGCTGTGGCAGCCGTCGATGCCCTGGTCGGGGGTGGAGAAGTCCATGAACGTCGTGGGCTGCAGCTGCAGTCCGCCCGCGGTGCTCACCCCCACGTTGTCCTGCATGGTGGGCAGCAGCTTGTGCGCGCCGCGGTTCCGGTACCGGAGGGTGACGTAGTACGGGGTCATCTTCTTCTGGTCCGCGTCCAGGTCGAAGCGGCTCAGGTCCCCGATGTCGCCCTTGCGCATGCCCGTCAGGGTGACGCTCATCCGGACGTCGCGGTTGTCGTTCTGCCATATGGCGTCGGCGGACTTGCCGACCGGCATCAGGCCGTTGGTGCCCGCGTAGCCCTTGCCGTCGCCGATCTTCCACATCAGGGCGCCGCTCGCCTCGTCGGTGTACGAGACGATCGCGGGCGTCCGGTTCTTGGGCACCATGACGATCTGGCATGCCTCGCCCGTATGCCCCGGGGCCAGGGACTCGGGGCTGCCCTTGTCGCACTCCTTGGGCACGGCCGACTCGCTGGACAGCGGGTTCATATTGATGAGGGAGATCGACTGACCGGGCGTCCCGTCGGCGAGGGTGATCGTGAAGTTGTTCTCCGGACGGGGCCTGGTCAGCGTCTCCTTGCCGGTGTTGGTGTAGGAGACGGTGAGGTAGAACGGCACCTTCCCGTCGACGTCATCGTCGAGCCGGACCCGCTTGAGGTCCGACTCCTTGCCCAGGACCAGCCGCTTGGGCGCCACCTTCAGCTGCTGCGCCCGGTCCCGGTCGTCCGTCCAGGCGGCCTTCTTCGCTGCGGTCTCCATCGGCACCGGCTGCGCGGACGCCGTCGGCTTGGGCTCCGGCTTCTTCGCCGAGCCCGCAGCCACGCCGTCCTTGGCGGCACCGCATCCCGTGCCGACCAGGGCCAGCGCGCCCGCCCCTGCGATCGCACCGGCCATCCTCATGCGTGTCCGCATGTGTCCCCCGTTGTTCCCTCTGCGTGGTGATTCCCCGCCGTACCGTCCCCGGCGGGCTGCCGACAGCGTAGAAGACGCCACCGACCACGCCTCGGGGACCCGGTCACATGGGCCCCGACGGCGGCCGGTGGTACGGGACTTGGGCTACCGTGAGGGGCGCGCAGCCAGTCGAGAGGGCCGAGAACGTGACCGTGGACCGCCCGCACACAGTGAACGTCGCCGGCGTCATCGTCGACGAGCGGGACCGGGCGCTGTTGATCAAGCGCCGGGACAGCAGGACCTGGGAGCCGCCGGGCGGGCCGCTGGGCCCGGACGAGACGATTCCCGACGCCCTGCGGAGCGAGCTGCTGGAGGAGACGGGCGTGAAGATCGCGCTTCCGGCGGCCCTGACCGGCGTCTACAAGGACATGAACGGCCTGGGCGTCTCCCTCGTCTTCCGCTGCCGGGCCGTCGACGGCACCCCCCTCGACCGGTCCGCGCACCCGGGCCTGGCGCTGGGCCACCCGCGCCGAGGTGCCCGACCTGGCGTGCGAGGCGTACGCGGCCCGCATCCTGGACGCGCTCGACACCGCCGCCCCGCCCGCCGTCCGCGCCCACGACGGCGTGCGGCTGCTCTGAGGCGTCAGTCGCCCGCCGGGATCAGGCGGGCCAGTTCGGTGGCGACCGCCTGCGCGGCGGGGCTGGTCCAGCGGCGGCGGGCACGGGTCAGCTGGATCGGGACCGGGGGGATCTCGGGGCCGTGGACCTCGGCCAGCGTGCCGTCGGCCAGCTGGCGTCCGACCGTGGCCCGTGGGAGCAGGGTGAGGCCGAGCCCGGCGGCGACGCAGGAGCGGGCGGCCTCGATGCTGCCGAAGCGGGTGAGCCGGGGCGGCGGTCCGGGGACGGTGCGCAGGGTGCGCACCAGGTGGTCGCTGTACGAGCAGCCCTCCTCGTGGACGAAGAAGGTCTGCCGGGCCAGCTCGGCCCAGCCCACGGCGCGGTCCGCGAACGGGTGGCCGGGCGCGGCGAGATAGACGAGCGGTTCGCGGGCGAGGGCGCGGGCGGCGAGGTCGGCGTGGTCGACCCGCTGCTCCAGGAGGAGCGCGAGGTCGAGGCGGCCCGCGCGCAGCCCCTCGACGGCGGCGGCGCTGCCCGCGGGGTGGAGGTTGAGTTCGACGCCGGGGTGGCTGCGGGCGAGGGAGGCGATCACGGCGGGCAGCCGTGAGGCGCACAGGGACTCGCCCGCGCCGAGGGCAACCTGCCCCTCCGGCGGCCCCTGGGCCCCGGCGACACCGGCGGCCGCCGCGCGCAGCCGGGCCTCGGCGTCGAGGACGTCCTCGGCCTCGGTGAGCAGCCGCCGCCCGGCGCTGGTGGGGACGGCGCCGGTGGGCAGCCGGTCGAACAGGCGGGTGCCCAGCTCCCGTTCCAGGCTGCGGACCTGGACGGTGACCGTGGACTGGGCGAGATGCAGCTCGGCGGCGGTGGCGGTGAAGCTCCCGGTCCTGGCCAGGGCCGCGAACGTCCGCAGGAGTCGGGTGTCCACGTCACGAGGGTATCGAATCTGTCGATGGCGTCCAGCGAAAGGAATCGTTGGACGCGATGGGGGCCCGGTGGAAGCCTGGACGGCATGACCGAAGTGCTGCGCTACTCCGCCTTCACCACCCACCCCTCCGGCGGCAACCCCGCCGGTGTGGTCCTCGACGCCGGTCCGCTCGGCGAGGACGACGCCGCCATGGTGGCGCTGGCCGCCCGGGTCGGGGACTCCGAGACCGCGTTCCTCACCGCACAGGACCCGGCCCGGCGCCGCTACCGGGTGCGGTACTTCAGCCCGCGCGCCGAGGTCGCCTTCTGCGGGCACGCCACCGTCGCCACCGCCGTCGCCCTCGCCGAACGGGACGGCCCCGGCGAGCTGGTCTTCGACACGGCGGCGGGCGAGGTCCGGGTGGCGACGAGCACGGACGGCGGGACGCCGTACGCCACCCTCACCTCCGTGCCCGCCCGGTCGCGTCCCGCCGACGCGGACACGGAGATCGCGCCCGCGCTGGCGGCACTGCGCTGGTCCCCGGACGACCTCGACCCGGCCCTCGCGCCGCACGTCGCGTTCGCGGGCAACGACCACCTCGTCCTCGCCGCCGCCACCCGGGCCCGCCTCGCCGACCTCGCGTACGACTACGACGCGCTGGAGGAGCTGATGCGGCGGCGCGGCTGGACCACCGTGCACCTGGTGCACCGCCCGGACCCGGACCGGCTCGACTTCGACGCCCGTGATCCGTTCCCGGTGGGCGGGGTCGTGGAGGACCCGGCCACCGGCGCCGCGGCCGCCGCCTTCGGCGGCTACCTGCTGGCGACCGGCCTGGTCGGGGAGGCGGCCCGGGTCCGTATCCGGCAGGGCGAGGACATGGGGCGGCCCAGCGAACTTCTGGTGGACATCACTCCCGACGACACCCGCGTCCGCGTCAGCGGCCACGCGGTGAGGATCCCCGCATGACGACACGGACAACCAACCGCTACTTCGAGCTGCCCCGCTTCACCGGCGTGGACGCCCTCCGCCCCGCGACACGCGAGGTGCCCGCCCCCGGGCCGCGCGAGGTGCTGGTCCGGATGCGCGCCTGGTCGCTCAACTACCGCGACCTGATGATCGCTTCGGACACCTACGGACGCGCGCTCACCCCCGGCCTGGTGCCGCTGTCCGACGGCGCGGGCGAGGTGGCCGACGCGGGCGCCGAGGTCACCCGGTGGTCCGCCGGGGACCGGGTGGTGGGCATCTTCATGCCGCGCTGGATCTCCGGCCCGGCCACCGCGGACAGGACCGCGGGCGCGCTCGGCGGCCCGTCCGACGGCGTCCTCGCCCAGTACGTCCTCTTCGACCAGGACGCCCTCGTCGCCGCCCCCGCCCACCTGGACTTCGCCGAGGCCGCCACCCTCCCCTGCGCCGCCGTGACCGCCTGGCACACGGTGGTCACCGGGGGCGGGGTCGCTCCGGGACAGACCGTGCTGACGATGGGCAGCGGCGGCGTCTCGCTCTTCGCGCTGCAATTCGCCGCGCTGGGCGGCGCCCGGGTCATCGCCACCTCCAGCAGCGACGCGAAACTGGCCCGGCTGCGCGCGCTCGGCGCGGCGGACGGGATCGACTACGTGCGGACGCCCTCGTGGGGGCAGGCGGTGTACGAGGCGACCGGCGGCGGCGTGGACCACGTGGTGGAGGTCGGCGGCGCGGGCACTCTGCCCCAGTCGCTCACCGCCGTCCGCACCGGCGGCCGGATCAGCGTCATCGGCGTGCTGGCCGACGGCAGCGGGGTCGATCCGATGGCGGTGGTGCGCAAGGGGATCACGCTGCAGGGGATGTACGTGGGCAGCCGGGAGATGTTCGAGGAGATGAACCGCGCGCTGGAGCGCCACCGGCTGCGTCCGGTGATCGACCGCGCCTTCCCCTTCGCGGAAGCGCCCGCCGCGTACCGCCACTTCGCGGACCGGGGCCACTTCGGGAAGGTGGTCATCACGGATCAGTGACCTATTGAACGCCGTGGATCTTCGCGACCAGGCGGTTCAGCAGATGGGCCCGGTCGGCGCCGTTCGGGCGGCAGTCCTCCAGCCGGCGGACGACCGCCGGCCGCACATTGGCCGGGCCGACGAGGTCCACGGCCTTGTCGAGGGCGCGGATTCCCCAGTACTGGCTGAAGGCGAGGGGTTCCTCGGTGACGGCGTGCGCCAGGATGTCCAGCGTGGAATCGTCCGGTAGGGCGTACAGGCGGGCGTAGGCCGCGAGCCGGAGGCCGCCGTCGGATGACCTGAGCCAGTCGACCAGTTCGGGGTTGGCGAGGCGCTGGGTGGTGCGTACCAGGCGCGCGAAGATGCCGTTCATGCGCTGCGTACGGGCCGATCCGGGGCCCATGGAATCCCGCACCGCCAGGTATTCGGCGGCCAGCCTGCGGACGTCCTCGCGGGCCGCCGGGTCGTCGGTGTCCCCCGGGCCCGCACCGCCGCCGACGAGCGCGGCGTCGGCCATGGCCTCGGCCGCCTCGACGCGCTGCTCGACGTCCCGGAACTCGACCCGGAGCCCGCCGGGAAGTTCGATGCTGGTGAAGAGATCGCGCAGCCAGGGGACGATGGCGATGACCAGCAACGCGACGGTGACGTTGTCTATCTTCAGGTCCGGCGCGACGAGATGGGCGACCGCCACCGCGAGGGCCACGAGGCTCACCGCCGTCGCGATGAGGCGCCGCCGCCATGCCGCATTCCGCTCGCCGTGCTCTCCCCGTTCGCTCACGGGGGCATCCTCTCAGGCCGGATGGGCCTGTGTCTGGGGAGCCTTGACGGAGCACCAGCTGTGCGCTCAGTACACGTCGCGGGCGTAGCGCTTGTCGGCGGCGAGCTGCTTGACGTACAGCTCGGCCGCGTCCTCGTCGAGCCCGCCGTGGGCGACGGCGATGTCGCGCAGCGCCCGGTCGACGTCCTTGGCCATCCGGGTGGCGTCCCCGCAGACGTAGAAGTGGGCGCCGTCCTGGAGCCAGGACCACAGCCGGGCGCCGTGTTCGCGCATCCGGTCCTGCACGTACACCTTGGACCGCTGGTCGCGGGAGAAGGCGGTGTCGAGGCGGGTGAGCGTGCCATGGCGGCGCAGCTGCTCCAGCTCGTCCGCGTAGTAGAAGTCGCTGGCGCGGCGCTGTTCGCCGAAGAACAGCCAGTTGGGGGCGGTGGCGCCGCGCGCCCTGCGCTCCTCCAGGAAGCCGAGGAACGGGGCGACGCCGGTGCCGGGGCCGACCATCACCATCGGCGTCGTGGGGTCGGCCGGGGGCCGGAAGGCGGGCGCGCGCTGGACGAAGACGGGCACGGGGCGGTCGGCGGCGGCGTCCGCGAGGTGGGTGGAGGCGACGCCCTTGCGGAGCGTCCCGCCGCGGCTCTCGTAGCGCACCACGGACACGGTCAGCCGCACCTCGTGGGGGTGGGCGAGGGGGCTGGAGGAGATGGAGTACAGCCGGGGCTGGAGCCGCTTGAGGACGTCGGCCCACTCCTGGGCGGAGGCCCGTACGGGGTGTTCGGCGAGGATGTCCACGGCCTGGCGGCCCCAGGTCCACTGGGCCAGACCGTCCTTGTTGTCCGGGCGCAGCAGCCGCTTGAGGTCGTGGTCATGGGTGCGGTCGAGGACGAAGCGCAGCAGGTCCGGGGTGATCTTCGCGATCTCCAGGTGGCACCGGAGGGCGTCGGCGAGCGGCATCGGCGCCACGTCCGCGCCGGGTACGGCCTGGACGGCCACCTCGGCGGCCGGGTCGAGGCCGGTGACGGCGAGCCATTCGGCGACCAGTTCCGGGCAGTTCTCGGGCCAGACGCCGAGCGCGTCCCCGGCCTCGTACGCGAGCGCGCCGTCGCGGGTGTCGAACGCGAACTGCCGCACCTCCTTGGCCGCTCCGGGCAGGCTCAGCAGCCGGTTGCCGATGAGGCGGGTGGTGAACGGCTCCGCCTTGGTGGGGCGGGCGGCCGGGCCTGCCGGGGCTGCCGGGCCTGCCGGGCCTGCCGGGCCTGCCGGGCCTGCCGGGGCTGCCGGGCCTGCCGGGGCTGCCGGGGCTGCCGGAGACGGTGCGGTGTACGCGGCGGTGTACGCGGTCCCCAAGGCATCCAGGACGGTGTCCAGCCAGGCGCGGGCGGGCTCGTCGTAGTCCGGTTCGCAGTCGGTACGCGGGGCGAGGCGTACGGCGCCCAGCTCGCCGAGGCGTTCGTCCAGGCGGCGCCCATGGCCGCAGAAGTCGTCGTACGAGGAGTCGCCGAGGGCGAGGACGGCGTAGCGGGTGCCGTCCAGGCGGGGCGCGTCGGGGGCGGCCAGCGACTCCCAGAAGCCGGAGCCGTTGTCGGGGGCGTCGCCGTCGCCGAAGGTGCTGC
The DNA here is from genome assembly GCF_055591805.1 of Streptomyces sp. NPDC041200. Classification (NCBI taxonomy): domain Bacteria; kingdom Bacillati; phylum Actinomycetota; class Actinomycetes; order Kitasatosporales; family Streptomycetaceae; genus Streptomyces; species Streptomyces sp. NPDC041200. The sequence goes on from NZ_JBVIZF010000002.1 coordinate 62,507, forward strand.
TGATGACGAGGATGTCGGCCGGGCGGGGGAGGGTGGCGGCGGCGAGGCCGTCCATCTCCAGCAGCCGGGCCTGCCGCCCGGTCTCGGCGAGGCGGCGGGCGGTGGCACCGGCGACGTCCTCGGCGTTGCCGGTCTGGGAGGCCCACAGGACGACCACTTCGCGGGGGCCCGCCCCGGGTGCCGCGGTGTCCGGGGCCGCCACGGGCGCGGGGGCGCTCGCGCGCGAAAAGGCCCCGGCCAGGACGCCGTTGACCCACAGGGCGTGCTCGGGCGCGAAGGGCGCGTCGTGCGGCAGGACGGGGACGGCGGTGGCGGCCGCTTCCCCGCCGGGAAGCCCGGCGAGGAAGCCGCGCAAGTACTGCCGCTCGGGCTCGGTCAGGACGGGCGGCGCGAGGTCGGCGACCCCGAACGCGGTGACGAGCCCGTCGACCACGCCACCCCCGGCGGCACCCGCAGCCGTGTGCGGGGCGCCGTGGGACGTGGCGGCGTCCGTCAGCGCGGCCGCACCCGGGCCGCCGGGAGGGAGCCCCGCCGCACCCGCCGTGGCGCCCGGGCCGGAGGCCGCCTGGGCTGCCGGGACGTGCCGGGGTGGCGCCGATGCCACCTTGGCCAGGGACACCGCGCACACCTTGAACTCCGGCTGCAGGGACACCGGGTCGACCGCGTCGTGGGTGACCGCGTTGACGCTGAGGTACTCCCCGAACAGGTCGTTCCAGTGGAACGGCGCGAAGCAGTTCCCCGGCCGCACCCGGTCGGTCACCACCGCGGGCAGCACCGCCCGGCCGCGCCGCGAGGCGACCTCCACCGCGTCGCCCTCGGCGACGCCCAGCCGCTCCGCGTCGCGCGGGTGCAGCTCCACGAACGGCCCCGGGTTGAGCTTGTTCAGCTTGGCGACCTTGCCGGTCTTGGTGAGCGTGTGCCACTGGTGCTGCACCCGCCCGGTGTTCAGGAGATACGGGAAGTCGTCGTCCGGCAGCTCGGCGGCGTCCAGGTGCGGGCGGGCGTGGAAGACGGCGCGGCCGCTCGGCGTGGGGAAGGCCAGCCGGGGCCGGGTGCCGTCCTCCCGTACGGCGAGGGTCTGGCTGACGCCGTCGTTGAGGTAACGGACCGGGTTGCGGCCGTCGCCGTTCCCGTCGCCGTCGCCGTTCCCGTCGCCGTCACCCGGCGCCGCGGGCCATTGCACCGGGGCCTCGCGCAGCCGCCCGTACGTCACCCCGCGCAGGTCGTAGCCGGTCTTCGGGTTCGAGGCGCGCTTGATCTCCTCGAAGATCTCCTCCGCGCTCTCATAGCCGAAGGCGTCCCCGTACCCCATCTCGCAGGCGATCCGGGCGATGATCCGCCAGTCCGGCAGCGCCTCGCCGGGCGGGTCGACGGCCTGCTGGGCGAGGGTGAGGTTGCGCTCGGAGTTGATCATCACGCCGTCGGCCTCGGCCCACATCGCGGCGGGCAGCACGACATCCGCGTAGGCGTTCGTCTCGGTCTCGGCGAAGGCGTCCTGGGTGACGACGAACTCGGCCGTCTCCAGCCCCTCGATCACCGTCCGGCGGTTGGCGACCGAGGCCACGGGGTTGGTGCAGATGATCCAGCACGCCTTGATGTCCCCGTCCGCCATGCGCCGGAACATCTCGACGGTGCCCAGTCCGGCCCCGTCCGTCCGCAGGGTGCCGGGCGCGATGCCCCACAGCTCCTCGGTGAACGCCCGGTCCTCCGCGTCCAGCACCGACCGCTGCCCGGGCAGCCCCGGCCCCATGTACCCCATCTCGCGGCCGCCCATCGCGTTGGGCTGGCCGGTGAGCGAGAAGGGCCCGCTGCCGGGGCGGCAGATCGCGCCGGTGGCCAGATGCAGGTTGACCAGGGCATTGGTGTTCCAGGTGCCGTGCGTGGACTGGTTGAGCCCCATCGTCCAGCAGCTCATCCACTCCCCGGCCTCGCCGATCCACCGCGCCGCTGCGCGGATGTCCGCCTCCGGGATGCCGGTGATCTCCGCGACCCGCTCCGCCGGATAGTCGTCGAGGAAGGCGGGCAGGGCGTCCCAGCCCTCGGTGTGCTCGTCGATGAACTCCTGATCGGTGTACCCGCCCTCGACCAGCAGCCGCAGCAGCCCGTTGAGCAGCGCGAGATCCGTACCCGGCTTGATCTGCAGAAACAGATCCGCCTTGGCGGCGGTCGCGGTGCGCCGCGGGTCGACCACGATCAGCTTGGCGCCCGCCTTCACCCGGTCCATGAGCCGCAGGTACAGGATCGGATGGCAGTCGGCCATGTTGGAGCCGATGACGAGGAACACGTCGGCGTGCTCGAAGTCCCGGTACGACCCGGGTGGCCCGTCCGCCCCCAGCGACAGCTTGTAGCCACTGCCCGCGCTGGCCATGCACAGCCGTGAGTTGGACTCGATCTGGTTGGTGCCGATGAACCCCTTGGCCAGCTTGTTGGCCAGGTACTGCGCCTCCAGCGTCATCTGCCCGGACACATAGAGGGCGAGCGCGTCCGGCCCGTGCTCGTCGAGGACCGCCCGCAGCCGCCGCGCGGTCGCGGTGATCGCCTCGTCCACCCCGACCGCCGCCGGTTCGGCGCCCCGGTCGTCCCGCGACAGCGCCGTCTCCAGCCGCCCGGCCGCCCGGAGCATGTCCGCGCTGGTCGCCCCCTTGGTACACAGCCGTCCCGCGTTGGCGGGGTGCGCCGGGTCCCCGGACGCCTTCAGCACCGTCCGCCGTCCGTCCGCGCCCCGCCCGACGTCGAGCACGATCCCGCACCCGACCCCGCAGTACGAGCACACGCTCCGCACCGACCCCGCCACCTCCGCGGCAGCGCCGGTGCGCGCCGCCCGTGCCGACTGAGCCGATGCCGTCACGAATGCCCCTCTCAAGCTCGCGGTGGGCCTCTCCCACTGCCCCACACCGTAAAAACCCCCGGTTGCGAGCGCGTCACATCCGCCGATCGCCAGCGATTACGTCCCCTGCACACTCCCCTTCCGCCGCGTGTGAGGGAAGGAGGGCCCTACCGGGGAAAACAATTGCCTGAGGCGACTGGTGCTTCATGCAACAAGTTGCGCGCGCAGCGAGAGCGAGACACCGCCGATGACACGCTCTGACGCACCGTCATGCACACATCTGACGCTGCGTCATGCACACATCTGACGCTGCGTTATGCGTCGCCCGAGGGGCTCGGGGCGGTGTGGTTCGCGGGGCTTGGACACAACTCCTCCGTCACTCCTCTATCGTCTCTTGTCAGTCGACTCACGGACGTGAAAGGCTCGGCCCACCCGTGAAGGGGAATCCCCAACTCCGAGTCAGATCTGTGCTGTTGGCTGCCCAACCCCGCGGCCCCATGTGAGAGGCTTGCCCCCTTGGCGGGGGCGCCACTGTTCGTGAGTGAGGAATGTGCCTCCATGCCCGACCACTCGGCATCCCGGGACGGCGCCTTCGCGTCACCCGGCCAACCGTCCGTCACCGCAGCGGACACCGACGCCGTCTCCCCGACGGCCCTGCTCAACCTTTACTGGGACGCGGTAGCCGACTACGCGGACCTGTGCACCACCACTCCTGAAGACGGCATGCGGCTGGCCACCGAGGCGTTCCGGCGCGGTATCCGGGCCGCCCGCAACCGGCGGGCCCGCTCCTGGGGGCCGCGGTTGCCGTGGCTTCCGCTGCTCCTGACCTCCGTACGCAAGACCGCCGCCGACTGGCACACCCACCGGGACGGCGACCGGCTCGACCCGGAGCTGCGGGTCTGGCTCTCCTCCACCGGCGTCGCCCGCTACGCCGTCCCGCCCCGCGAACAGCCGCTCGCCCTGCGGGGCTTGCGTGACCTGGGGGAACGCGACGGGGCGCTGCTGTGGGAAATCGAGGTGGAGTCGCAGCCGGTCGAGGCGCTGGCCTGGCAGCTGGGCGGCGACATCGCGTACGCCACCGAGGAGATCGCCCGGGTGCGGGCCGCGTTCCGGCAGCGCTGCCAGCGCAACCATCTGGACACCCTCACCCATGAGGAGTGCCGCAGCTACGCCAAGCTGCTGGACGCCGCCACCCGTTCGCCGGATGCCCACTCCCCCGCGGATCTGTGGCAGCACCTGGCCCGCTGCCGTAACTGCCGTGAGGCCGCCGCGTGCCTGTACCTGCACGGCGGCGGGCTGCCCAACGCGCTGGCGGGCGGGGTGCTGGGCTGGGGCGGACACGGGTACGTGGCGCGGCGCCGACGAGCCGTCGAGCGGGCCCCGGGCGCCACTCCCGCCTCGACCGCGCCGGCGTCGCACGCCGTCCGCGTCCCGTTACGGGACCGGGTCCTGGACAAGGTCGGCGGCCCGGTGATGATGGCGCCGCGCCTGCTGCGCCAGAGACTCGGCGGCCCGACCGGGCGAAGACGAGCCGTGCACGGTGGGCGCAGAGCCCGTACGGCGACGATCGCCCTGGCGGTGGTGGCCGTCGTGGCGCTGGCCACAACGGTCGCGTTGACCAGGACCGCCGCGGTGTCCGGCGACGGGAACGGGGAGCAGGCCACCGGCCGCGTGACCCGCGACTCCAGCGCCCCGATCAGCCCCTCGGACACCACACCGGTGGGCAGCGGAACCCCCAGCCGCACCGGCGACGGCTCCGCCGAGCCGTCCTCCTCCCGCAGCGGCGACGGCGTGGGCGGCACGGCGGGGAAGGACGGGAAGGCGGGGAAGGACGGGAAGGACGACTCCGAGGACACCGGCCGCGCGGGGGACAAGGACGGGAAGCGCACCACCCCGCCCGCCTCCTCGCCCGCCCCGGAGGACTCGGGCCGGGGCCACCAGCCCTCCGACGGCCCCACCCGGAAGCCCAAGGGCAAGCCCGCCTGCACGGCCCGCTACAACCTGGTCACCGAATGGCCCGACGGCTTCAAGGCCGAGGTCACGCTGACCTCCCGCAGCGCGCTCGACACCTGGCGGGTCACCTGGGACTTCCCCGACCGCCAGCGCGTCACCCAGATGTGGAACGGCGCGTACACCCAGCGCGGTTCCACGGTGACCACCACACCGGCCGACTACAACCACCGGGTCGACGCCAACAAGCCCTTCTCCGTGGGCTTCCTCGCCACCTGGGACAGCGGGAACTCCCCGCCCCGCGCCTTCACCCTGAACGGTGAGCGCTGCTCGGCCTGAGGACCGCAAGCACCGCAAGCACGGACGGACGCGGCCCGGGATTCCGGGCCGCGTCCGGTGCGCGGCCGCCACCCCCACCCGGATGGCCGTACGGGGCCCCCGACCGTGTTACACGAAGGGCGCGGGTGGCATGTAATGGCGCGCATGAGCAGTGTCCTCAGCGGCATCGTGTCCCTGCCCCCGGACACCCCCACGGTCCGGGCGGCAAGGGTGGTGGTGGAGGTGCGCAACGTGTCCCGCGCCGATGTGGCCACCTCCGTGGTGGGGGCGCAGGTACAGACCGATGTGCCGCTGAGCCCGGCCGGTCACATCCCGTTCAGCGTGACGGTCCCGGGCGAGCTGGACCCCGACGACGCCTACGGGCTGCGCGTCCACGTCGACCTGAGCGGTACGGGCTTCCTGGAGCGCGGCGACCTGGTCAGCGCCCGCGTGGGCCCCGTGCCCCCGGCCTCCACGGCCGGGCTGATCGCCCCGGTCAGCGCCGTCTGAAGCACACGTTCACACGGCGTGGTGGGCCAACGGGCCGTGCGGGTCGGGGGATCGGTCGGACGGGGCCGGGTCGGCGTGGATCAGGGCGGCGGTCAGCTTGGGGACGGCGTGCAGCAGGGCGTGTTCGGCGTCCACCGCGACCCCGTGTGCCTCCCGTACGGTCAGCTCGCCGCCGACCACGACCGCGACCTCAGCGCGCAGCCGGTGGCCGATCCAGCGCAGCCGCAGCTCGCCGATGTCCTGGACGCCAGGTACGGCGCGCAGGGCGCGCTCGGCGGCGTCGGTCAGGGCCGGGTCGACGGCGTCCATCACCCGGCGGAACACCTCGCGGGCGGCGTCGCGCAGCACCAGCAGGATCGCGGCGGTGATGGCGAGGCCGACGAGGGGGTCGGCGAGCCGCCAGCCGAGCGCGGCACCGGCCGCGCTCAGCAGGACGGCGAGCGAGGTGAAGCCGTCGGTACGGGCGTGCAGGCCGTCGGCGACGAGGGCGGCCGAGCCGATCTCACGGCCGACCCGGATGCGGTAGCGGGCGACCCATTCGTTGCCGAGGAAACCGACCACGGCCGCGGCGGCCACGGCGGGCAGCTGCTCGATGTCGCGCGGGTGCAGCAGCCGGTCCACGGCGGTCCAGGCGGCGAACGCGGCGGAGGCCGCGATGGTGAGCACGATCGCGATCCCGGCCAGGTCCTCGGCCCGCCCGTACCCGTAGGTGAAACGGCGGGTGGCGGCGCGGCGGCCGAGCAGGAAGGCGAGGGCGAGCGGGAGGGCGGTCAGGGCGTCGGCGGCGTTGTGGACGGTGTCGCCGAGCAGCGCGACGGACCCGGAGACGGCCACGACGACGGCCTGCGCGACAGCGGTCACGCCGAGGACGGCCAGGGAGGCCCACAGGGCGCGCAGGCCCCGGGCGGAGGACTCCAGGGCCTGGTCCGTCTTGTCGGCGGAGTCATGGGAGTGGGGGCGCAGCAGATGACCCGCCCGGTGGCGCCACCGGGCCCCGCGGCCGTGCCCGTGGCTGTGCCCGTGGCTGTGCCCGTGCCCCGGATCGTGCCCGTCGTCGCGCCCGTGGCTGTGCCCGTGCCCAGGGTCATGCCCGTGGTCGTGCGCGTGCCGGTCGTTCGTCATGGCCTCCGCCTTCCTCGTGCTTCCCCATGTGCTCCGCACGTACTGGACACGGTCCGTCCCCGCGGCCCATTATGTGCGTATGAGCGCACGCATGCACCTATCAGATGCGCACGATGCGCATCCGCGCACCCCGAGCGCCGAGCAGTACGCGCGCGCCGCCGAGGTGCTGGGCCTGCTCGCCGACCGCACCCGGCTGGCACTGCTGCACACCCTGGCCTCGGGCGAGGCCGATGTGACGGCGCTGACCGCCGTCTGCGGGGCGGCCCGCCCGGCCGTCAGCCAGCACCTGGCCAAGCTGCGGCTGTCCGGGGTCGTCACCTCGCGCAAGGACGGCCGACGCGTCGTCTACGCCCTCCGGGACGGCCACCTGGCCCGGCTGGTCACCGAGGCGCTGAGCCACGCCGACCACGAATTGTCGGGTCTCCCCCGGCACGACTGACGCGATTGCCGCCGTACCCGTTCAGCCCCGGCAGGCCCACTGGTTACGATCTGGCGCGATGGGCAGAGGGCGGGCCGGAGACGAGGGCTTACGGATGCGCGGGGTGCGAGCCACCGCGCGCTCCGCGCTCAGACGTGCCGTGGCGCTCTTCGCCGTGGCCCTCTGGGTGGCGCCGTCGTGCGTCCACTCCGGCGGCGACCACCCGCCGATATCGGTGGGCTGCCCGCACCGTCTCGTAGCCGAACCGCACCTCGAACGGCCCCCGCTGGAGCGGTCCCTGACCGCTCTCGACGCCCCTCGGCACATCCCGCCCGGCGCCCCGGCCGCCGGGGACGACACCAGAACCCCGGGCAACGGCAGCGACGACTGCGTGGCCGGTCCCCGCGGCGGGAACCCCGCCCTGGTCCCCGCGCCCGTCCCGCCGCCCGCCCCCGCCGGGCTCCGGCCGCCGGGCGGTCCCCGGGTCACGGACTCCGTACGGGCGCCGCCCGACCCCCACGTCCACGCCCTCGGCCTCCATCAGCTCCAAGTACTCCGCACCTAGGCCGATCGCCGACATCCGCCATCACTTCACTCATTCAGTGCGACAGTGCGAGATATGCGAGGACTGGACAGCCATGGCTTCCAAGGGATCGAAGACGAAGGGCGCGGCCGAGCGCCGCGCGAAGATAGAGGAGCTGCGCCGCGCCGAGAAGGCCCGCGAGCGCAGGTACCGGATCATCACCATCACCTCCTGCACCGTGATCGTCGCCGCGCTGGCGGTCGGCGGCTTCTTCCTGGTCGACGCGGGCAACAAGAAGGAGGAGAAGGCCACGAAGGTCAGCTCGTCGGTCGTGAAGACCGGTGAGTTCAAGGGCATGAAGACCTGGAAGAACCTGGGCCGCACCCACGTCGGCGGCACCGTGAAGTACGCGATGTCACCGCCGGTCGGCGGCAACCACAACCAGGTCTGGCAGAACTGCCAGGGCGACGTCTACGACAAGCCGCTGACCAAGGAGAACGCCGTGCACTCGCTGGAGCACGGCGCGGTGTGGGTGACCTACAGCGACAAGGCGTCCAAGGAGGACATCGCCACCCTCAAGACCCGGGTGAAGAAGACGCCGTACTCGCTGATGAGCCCCTACGACGACCAGAAGGCGCCGATCGTCCTCAACGCGTGGGGCAACCAGCTGGACATACAGAAGGCGTCGGACCCGCGGGTGGCCGCCTTCTTCAAGAAGTTCGTCCAGGGCAAGCAGACCCCCGAGCCGAACGCCTACTGCACCAACGGGAAGTCCTCGTGACGGAGGGGACCACCGCCCTCGGCCGCGCGTCGCGGCAGCCGCTGGTGGCGGGGATCACCGCCGCCCTCGCGGTGCTGACGCTGGTGGCGGTGGGGGTGGTGTGGCTGATGAGCGACCGCTCGGAGGGCACGACCGGCACCGGCACGCCGAACGACGCCTCCGCCGAGGCCGGTTTCGCCCGCGACATGTCCACCCACCACCAGCAGGCGGTGGAGATGTCGCTCATCGTGCGCGACCGCACCGGCGACGAGGACGTGCGGCGGCTGGCGTTCGACATCCTCACGGCGCAGGCCACCGAGCGCGGGATCCTGCAGGGCTGGCTGGACCGGTGGGGTCTTGACCGGACGTCCGAGGACGCGCCGATGACGTGGATGAAGGACGCCGGGGCGGACGGCATGGACGGCATGGACCACGGCTCGATGAAGGGCATGGCCCACGCCTACAAGCCGCACGACGGCTCGCTCATGCCGGGCATGGCCACCAACACCGAGCTGGACGAGCTGCGCACGGCCAAGGGCAAGGCGGCCGAGGTGCTCTACCTGAAGCTGATGACCGCCCACCACAAGGGCGGCGTCGCGATGGCGGAGGGCGCGGTCGAGCTGGTCGCGGACCCGACCGAGAAGCGGCTGGCCACGTCGATGGTCAAGGCCCAGCAGTCGGAGATCCAGCTGATGGCGGACATGCTGAAGGAGCGTGGCAGCGGCTCCTGAACACCCCGGTGACGCCCCCGGCGGCACCCCCGGTGACGCCCCCGGCCCGCTCATGGGCCGGGGGCCTCGCTCTCCCTGCGGAACACCCCCGCGCGCGCGGCCTGATAGACCGCCTCGGCGCTGGTCCGCACCAAGCGGGCGTCGATGGGCCCGCGCAGGATGAGCACCCGGTAGTAGAAGGGCGCGCCCAGCGCGGCGATGACGTCCATCGCGTCGGTGTCCGGGGGAACCTCACCCCGGTCGATCGCGTGCCGCACGATCTGGGTCACCTGCTCGCTCCGTCCGACGAAGGCGCCGCGGACGATCTCCTCGACCCGTGGATCCTGGGCGGCGGCCGCCAACAGCCCCTGGATGAGGTTGCGGTTGCGCAGCGCGGTGTTGAAGTCGGCGATGGCCTGGGCGAGTTCCCGCAGATCCCGCCGGAAGTCGCCCGAGTCGGGGGTGGGGAGGGTGGAGCTGCGCTGGGCCAGCAGATCGAGGACGACTCCCTCCACCGTCCGCCAGCGCCGCCGGATGGTCGACGCGTGAACCCCGGAGCGCCGGGCGAGCTTGTCGAGGGTGAGCGCGCTGATCGATTCGTCGCCCAACGCGTCGTAGGCGGCGGCCAGCACGGCGGCGCGGGTCCGTGCCGTGCGCCCGCCGGGGCGCGCCGAGCCGTGGGGTGGTCGGGCGTTCATGGATGGTGAGCCGCCATGTCTCCTGTGCCGTGAGTGGGGTCCGTAACGGGCCGACCCTACGTCCCGCCAAACCCGGGCGCACGAAATCTTCACTACTTCAAGCCTCTACCGGCCGGTACTGCATTGCGTGACGTGCCCACGTCTGGATACGGTAACGCCCCCAGCTTAACGCGCGCCCATGAGCATTAAGGGTGAGGCGTGAAAGTGAGCGTGCTGGACCTTCCGTACGCGGGGAGGGAAGGTCCAGCGCGCTTGCAGCCCCCTGCCGCCTCGGCCTGCAGGGCGGACAGCCCCTCGACATCGCCGACACCGCGTGGGCCCTGTTCTCCGGACGCGACCGTCCCGAAGCGGTCTTCAACGCCCTGGGCTGAGCCCCGGCGCCGGAACAACCGGCGGGCAGCGCGCGGCCCCGGCGGTAACGGGACCGCCGGGGCCGGAAGTAAGTCGGGTCAGCGGGTGAAGGCCGGGGTGAAGTCGACCGGGATGGACGACACACCGCGCATCATCAGCGCGGAGCGCCACTCCAGCTCGTCGGGGGTGACCGACAGGGCCACATCCGGGAGGCGGTCGATCAGGACCTCGATCGCGGCCATGGCGATGTTCTCGGCCAGCTCGCGGGCGGCCTGGGGGCAGCCGTGCGGGCCGTGGCTGAAGGCCATGTGGGCCTGGTTGCCGGACGCCCCGGCCCGGAAGTCCGGGCGTACGTCGGGGTCTGCGTTGGCCGCCGCGAGGCCCAGCATCATGCAGTCGCCCTTGCGGATGTGGCGTCCGGCGAACATGGTGTCCTCGGACGCCCAGCGGCCGACCCAGTTGGGGACCGGAGTGGCCTCCCACAGCACCTCGTTGAGCGCCTGGCCCACGCTGCGCCGCCCACCCGCCATCGTCACCGCGAACCGCTCGTCGGTGAGCATGAGCCGCAGCGCGTTGCCGATCAGGTCGGTGGTGGGCTGGTGGGCCGCGTAGACGTTGCCCAGGAGGTCGTTGATGATCTCCTCGTCACTGAGGCCCGCCGGGTGGAACGCCAGCACCGAGGCGATGTTGGACGCGCCGGGGTTGGCCCGGGCGTGCTCCAGCAGCGCCACCATCCGGTTGGTCAGCCGGTCGAACGCGGCCGGTCCCGCCTTCCCGCTGACCAGGTCGACCATCTCCTGCGTCAGAGCGGGGTCGTCGTCCAGCCCGTACATGGGGTTCAGCACCCGCAGCGGGATCTGGCTGGCGTACTCGGCCATCAGATCGGCGCGCCCGCTGCCCGCGAAGACGTCGATCAGCGCGTCCGCGACCCGCTCGCACTGCGCCCGCAGCTCGGACGGGTCCACGGACTCCATGCTGTCGATGATCGCCTCGGAGCGGCGCTCGTGTTCGGCGCCCTCGGAGAACAGCATCGTCGGCCGGTAGGCGACGAACGTCATCAACTCCCAGTCGGCCGGGACCCGGTCCCAGGAGTGCCAGCGGCGTGAGTCGCGGGCGAACAGGTTGGGGTCCGTGGTGACCCGCAGCAGCTCCCGGTACCCGAGCACCAGCCAGACGGGAATGTCCGGTTCGAGCAGCACGGGGACGACGGGGCCGTGCTCGCGGCGGAGCTTGCGGTACAGCTCGTCCGGATCGGCGCGGAGCAGATCCATGTCCAGCCGCACCGCGTCCGGCTGCTCCGGCCAGCCCTGCGGGGGCGGTGCGGCGGGGGCGAAGGGGTCCTCTGGTGGGGACGTGGGGTCCGGGGTGGTCACGCGGTGGTCTCCCGGGCGGCGGAGGAGGTGGACAGGGAGTAGAGGTGACGGGCCAGCGCGACCAGCACGGCCTTGCTGGAGTCGCGTTCACGGGCGTCGCAGTCGATCACGGGGACATCCGGGGGCAGATCGAGCGCGTCCCGGACCTCCTCCAGGGTGTGCTGCGGTTCGGTGAAGTTGTTGCGGGCCACGATGAACGGCGTCCCGTGGTACTCGAGCCGGTCGATGGCGTACCACGAGTCGGCGAGCCGGTTGGTGTCGACCAGGACGACCGCGCCCAGGGTCCCGGCGAAGAGCCGGTCCCACAGGAACCAGAAACGTTCCTGTCCGGGCGCGCCGAACAGATAGAGCACCATCTGCTCGTCCAGGCTGATCCGGCCGAAGTCGAAGGCGACCGTGGTGGTCGTCTTCGACTGGACGAACGAGGCGTCGTCGATCCCGACGCCCGCCTGGGTCATCGTCTCCTCGGTGCTGAGCGGGCGGATCTCGCTCACCGACTGGACCATCGTCGTCTTGCCCACGCCGAATCCGCCGACGACGACGATCTTGAGGCCATCGCTCGCGCTCGCCCGCAGCGGTGCCCGGACGTCGGCGCGGTCAGAGGTTCTGGAGTGCAACGAGCACCTTCTTCAGCGTTTCGGGCTCCGGCAGCCCTCCGTTGTCGGGGCGGGCCGCATGCGGATGGCGCGCGGTGATCTTGCCGGTGTCGAGCAGGTCGCAGAGCAGGATCTTGACCACGCTGACGGGCAGTCCCAGGTACGAGGAGATCTCCACGACCGCCATGGGCCGACGGCACATCCGGAGGATCTTGACGTGCTCGGACTGCATGCCGAGTGAGGGATCGGATTCGCTGACGATGAGCGTGACCATGTCGAACACGCTCTCGTCGGCGCGGCTGCGGCCACCGGTGACGGTGTACAGCCGGTCAGGGTCCTCGCTGTCGAGCGGCCCTCGGATCATGCGTCCGTCCCGCCGCCCCGGCCACCGTTCGCGAAGGTACGGGGCGCCGCCCGCAGATGGTCGCCGATCTGCTCGACCATCTCGTTCATGTTGTGGCCGATGATGCCGACGTCGGCCTCGTCGTGCGCCACGACGGCCAGGTGCGCGCCCTCGCCCGCCTCGACGATGAACAGGATTCCCCCGTGGAACTCCGTCATGGACTGCCGGACGCCGCCGCTGCCGTCCCCGAACTCGATCGACGCGCCGTGGGAGAGGCTCTGGATACCCGAGGCGATGGCCGACAGCTGGTCGGCCTGGTCCACGGAGAGACCGGACGTCAGGCACAGCTTGAGACCGTCCCGGGACAGCACCAGCGCGTGCCGGGCCCCCGGCGTCTTCTCCAGCAGGTTCTCCAGCAGCCAGTCCAAGCTGCGGTCTGTGGTGTTCATCGGCGTTCCTATCATCACGGCTGGTCGTTCTCTGCGGACTCAGCGGACTCGGCGGACGGCGCGGGACAGCCGCGCGTGGCGTCACGGAAGGCACCGAAGCGGGCACCGGCGTCGGTACGCGGGGGCTTCGGCTTGGCGTCGGGCGCGGGGCGCGGTGTGGACCGGGTGGCGGCGGCGAGCGTCTCACCGCGGCGCCGCCGGGGCAGCCCGTTGACGCGCGGCTCCGCCGGGGCGTCGGCGCCGGAGGGGCCATCGGATGAGCTGGGTGCGCCGGACGCGCCGGACGGCTCCGCCTCGGGCGACGGGGCGGACGGCGCCGACGGCGCGGAAGCGGCCGGAGCGGGCTGAGCCGGAGCGGGCTGAGCCGGGGCAGGCCGGGCCGGAGCGGGCTGGGCCGACGGGGCGGGCGTCCCGGCCACCGGCTCGGCGCGCTCGGCGCGCTCGGCACTCGCGGCGGTCCGCGGCCGGGCGGGCTCGACACGGTTCCGTACGGGCGCCTCGGGCACCGCGTCCTGGTTGATGTGCGTGATCAGCTGCTGCGGGATCAGAACCACGACGCCGGTACCTCCCCGGGCGGACGGCCGGAAGGAGACCGTCAGCCCGTGCTTGCGGGCCAGACAGCCGACGACCGCGAGGCCGAGCCGGGTGCCGGACAGGGTGGTCAGGTCGAGTGTCTGCGAGGAGACCGCCTTCTGGGCGCGGGCCAGCGCGGACGGGCCCATGACGAGGCCGCCGTCCTCGATGGTGACCACGACGCCGGTGTGGGTCTCCTCGACGTACACGTGCACCTCCTCGGTGGGAGGCGAGAAGCTGGTGGCGTTGTCCATCAGCTCGGCGAGGGCGTGCATGACGCCCTCGGCCGCGTAACCGGCCACCGCGGCGTTGCTGGCCGCGTGGACCCGTACCCGCTGATAGGCGCTGATCCGGCCGACCGCGCCGCGCAGGATGGACTCCATCACGATGGGTTTGGTCCAGCGGCGCCCGGAGCGGGCGCCGGTGAGCACCGCGATGCTGTCCGCGATACGGCCCGTCTGCGCGGTGGTGTGGTCGAGCTTCAGCAGGTCGCCGAGGACGCTCTCGTCGTGCCGGTTCTCCATCTCGCGCAGGTCCGCGAGCATGCTGGTGGCCAGGGCCTGGACCCGGCCCGCGGCGTTGGCGCAGGCGGCCATCGCGGAGGCGCGCATGCGCTCACCGGTGCCGATCTCCTGCACCACCCGGCGCAGCACCCGGCCGTGCGCCTGGTCGCCGGGCTTGGTCACCTGCATCAGCACGGTGTCCACGGAACCGCCGTCCCGCAGGCCCTTCACCGCAGCGGGAATCGTTTCGTCAGCGAGACGGGCGGCCTCCGCGGAGTACTGCGCGGCCGAGGCCTCCAGGCTCGCGATCCGGGACTGCAGACGGCCGATGGTCCGCGACCGGTGGGCGGCGACCGCGAGGGTCAACCCCAGCGCCACGGCCACCAGCGCGCAGAAGACGGCGACGAGGACGCGCTGGGCTTCGGGCACCTCTGCCGTCACCCACGCTCCCGCCCCGCCGGCGACGACCGCGGCCAGCAGGGGCACGGCCAGGGCCTGCCGGGTTACGGCAGGCCCTTTGTAGGGATGGCTGGATATATGTGCTGACATCTATCAGGTCCTCATGGGCGCGTTCGAGGGTTGAGGGTGGACCACGCGGACATCAAGCCGTGGGCGGCACATGGTAGTACTGCTCAGAGAATTTTGAACGACCGCGCTCAGCACACGGACCATGACGACCTGTCAGCATCGCGGTCCGGTACCGAACGTTGTCCGATCGCGCCAAAGGTGAACGGTTCTGAGCTGGGGTCACGTATCCCTTTCCCCGCACAGCACACCTGATTGTCGTGGCTAGAGTGACTAGCACTGCTAGGGTCAGCTGTCATGTCCTCAACCGAACGCCGTGACCACGAGCGCGCCCGGCGCCATCAGCTGATCATCACCGCCGCTCGTGAACTGGCGGAGGCCGAGGGCTGGGACGCGGTGACGACCCGTCGGCTCGCCGAGCGCGTCGCCTACAGCCAGCCGGTGCTCTACAGCCACTTCAAGGGCAAGGACGCCATCGTGCGGGCGGTCGCCGTCGAGGGCTTCGGCGACCTCGCCGCCGGGCTGCGGCGGGCCCGGGGGACCGCGGAATCGCCCCGGGAGGCGCTGCGCGCGGTCGCCCGCGCCTATCTGGACTTCGCGGTCGCCCGCCCCGCGCTCTACGCGGCGATGTTCGTGATGGAGTCCGGCGTCCCGTTCGCCCAGGAGGACACGCCGACCGCGCCGCGCGCCGCCTTCGCTGAGCTGGTGGCCGCGGCCGGGCAGCCGGGCGGCGGACGGGACGAGCTGTACGCGGAGGTCATCTGGGGCGCGCTGCACGGGCTCGCCGTACTGGCCCGCGCGGGGCGGATCCCGCCGGAGCTGCAGCGGGAGCGGCTGGACGTCCTGGTCGAGCGGTTCGCCCGGGACGCGGCGGGCGGCGCGGGCCCGGCGGCCTGACGCGGCGTACGGCGCGGGCCCCACGGCCTGACGCGGGCGCCGGTCAGGCCGGGCCGGGTACCACCGGCGGCCGGGACGCGTGCGCCGACGGCTCCAGGGGAGGCTCCGGCGGGTCCGGCAGGGCCAGTTCGGCCCAGATGACCTTGCCGCCCGGGATGTAGCGCGTACCCCAGCGCTCGGCGAACTGCGCGACCAGGAACAGCCCCCGGCCGCCCTCGTCGACCGGTGTCGCGTACCGCAGATGCGGTGAGGTGCTGCTGGTGTCGGACACCTCGCAGATCAGACTGCGGTCGCGGAGCAGCTGCAACCGGATCGGGCCGGTGGCGTGCCGGATGGCGTTGGTGATCAGCTCGCTGAGGACGAGTTCGGCGGTGAACGCCACCTCCTCCATGCCCCACTCCTCCAGCTGCCGCTGCGCCTCGGCGCGCACCCTGGCCACCGCGGCGGGGTCGGACGGCACGTCCGAGGACACCACCCGGCCGGGGCCCAGCACCCGGGTCCGGGCGGCGATCAGCGCGATGTCGTCGCCCGGCTCGGTGGGCAGCATCGCGTCGAGCACCTCGGTGCAGATCTCCTCGGGCGACCGCCCCGGTCGTGACAGGGCGTGGCGCAGCATCTCCAGACCGATGTCGATCTCCCGGCGGCGGTCCTCGATGAGCCCGTCGGTGTAGAGGACGAGATGGCTGTTTTCGGCCAACTCCAGCTCGGCCGAGTCGAACGGCAGCCCGCCGAGGCCGAGCGGGGGCCCCGCGGGCAGGTCCGGGAACTCCACCGAGCCGTCCGGGCTCACCACCGCGGGCGGCGGATGCCCGGCCCGGGCCATGGTGCAGCGCCGGGTCACCGGGTCGTAGATCGCGTACAGACAGGTGGCGCCGGTCGCGCCGGTGGTGGGCTCGCCCCCGGGGACGCCCCGGCCGAGCGGGCTCTCGTCCTGGTCGATGCGGGCCACCAGATCGTCCAGATGGGACAGGATCTCGTCGGGCGGCAGGTCGAGGGTGGAGAAGTTGTGCACCGCCGTCCGCAGCCGCCCCATCGTCGCCGCCGCGTGCAGCCCGTGCCCGACGACGTCGCCCACCACCAGCGCCACCCGCGCGCCCGGCAGCGGGATCACGTCGAACCAGTCGCCGCCGACGCCCGATTCGGCGGGCAGATAGCGGAAGGCCACGTCGAGGGCGCTCTGCGCGGGCACGGCGCGGGGCAGCAGGCTGTGCTGGAGGGTCACCGCCATGGTGTGCTCGCGCGTGTAGCGGCGGGCGTTGTCGATGCACACCGCCGCGTGCAAGGCCAGCTCCTGCGCGAGCGTCACCTCTTCCTCCTCGAAGGGCTCGCGCTCC
Organism: Streptomyces sp. NPDC041200; assembly: GCF_055591805.1. Lineage (NCBI taxonomy): Bacteria > Bacillati > Actinomycetota > Actinomycetes > Kitasatosporales > Streptomycetaceae > Streptomyces > Streptomyces sp. NPDC041200. Next base: position 79,287 of record NZ_JBVIZF010000002.1, read on the forward strand.
GCCATCCGCCAGAAGTTGACCACGCCGAGCAGCACGCCGCGGGCCCGCAGCGGCACGGTGACCAGCGAGCGCACGCCGTACTCGATGACCTTGCGGGTCTGGTGGGGGTCCTGCGCCTGCCAGCCGTACGCCTGGGTCAGATCGTCCTCCACGACCGCCTGCCCGCTGCCCACGCCCCACGCCTGGGGTGTGGACTCGGCGAACGAGAACCGCTCGCCCACGCTGTAGAAGGGGTGGTCGGACCGGATGCCGTGGACGGCCGCCCGGCACATCTCCGCGCCGCCGACCGCGGGCGGCTCCTCCCCGCGCGCCACGGGCTCCGCCAGGTCGACCGTGACGAAGTCGGCGAACCGCGGGACCGCCACCCGCGCCAGCTCCACGGCGGTGCGTCCCACATCGAGCGTGGTGCCGACCTCCACACTGGCGTCGTACAGCAGCTTGAGCCGCTTCTGCGCCACGTCGGCGCGGCCCGTCAGGGCGCGCAGCTCGGTGGAGTCGCGCAGGGTCGCGACGCTGCCGGGCGGTCCGCCGTCGCGGTCGGTGGGCCGGTTGTTCACTGCCAGCAGCCGGTCACCGGCCGCCAGCACCTCGTCGGTGACGACGCGCCGGGAGACCAGCAGACCGGCCATCCCGGGGTCCAGGCCCAGCTGGTGGATCGGGCGCCCCTCGGGGCGCGGCGGCAGGCCGAGCAGCCGGGACGCCTCGTCGTTGGCGAGCACGAGACGGGCGTCGCCGTCGAGGATCAGCACGCCCTCGCGGACGGCGTGCAGCACCGCGTCGTGGTGCTCGTACATCCGCGTCATCTCGGCCGGGTCAAGGCCCCGGGTCTGGCGCCGCAGCCGCCGGCTGACCATGGCGGTGCCGCCGGTGGCCAGTGCGAGCGAGGCGGTGACGGCCCCGATGAGCAGCGGCAGCTGGCGGTCGGCGAGCCCGCTCACCGTGCTGATCGTGATCCCCGCGCCGACCGCGCCGACGACCTTGTGGTGGCGGTCGAAGATGGGCGCCACCGCGTCCATCGCCTGGCCCAGGGTGCCGGGGCCGACATCGGTGGTGGTGTGCCCGTGCAGCGCCGGTTCGATGGTGCCGACGTAGTGCTTGCCGATCCGGTCGGGCTTGGGGTGGGTGAGCCGGATGCCGTCGGTCTTCATGACGACGACGAAGTCCAGCCCGGACCGCTTCCGGACGGCCTCCGCCTTCGGCTGGAGCACGGCGGTCGGGTCGCGGCTGCGCAGGGCCTGGACCATCCCCGGCGAGTTGGCGAACGACTCGGCGACGGCGACCGAGCGGCCGCGGGCCTCATCGGTGGCGTCGTGCCGTACCTGCAGCACCAGGGCGACGGTCGCCGCGACACCGAGCAGCAGCACGATGATCAGCTGGAGGACGAAGACCTGGCCGGCGACACTGCGGACGCTCATCCACGTCCGAGAGCGCCGTCCCGCCTCCTGAGGGCGCTCGCGCCGCCGACTCCGTGGGCGCCGACCGGGGAACACGCGGGCAACCCACGATCGACCCATGAACCGGGCCATAGAGATACATCTACACCGGTAATTCCCGGAAGGCGAGCCCCATCCGCACGTTATGCCCAGGAGAATCACCATCTGCCGAGAAGGGGTGACTTTGCGTGCAGGCGGCCGTCCGGGACGCGGGGTGCCGAGCCCGGCGGACTGTGTAAACCTGACATTAGGGCAATTCACCCGAATTGCCGCGAAACGGCGGCCGCCGGGCCGTCGGTCGCGCCTGACGAAGGAGCCCGACATGGCCACTCACGCGGGTGGAGTCCACCCGGGAACCGCCCCCCGCAGCTACGGCGGGGTCAGCGGACGTCTCGTCTTCGGGGCCGTCATGATGCTCTTCGGCGGTCTGATGACCCTCGCCCAGGGCATCGCGGCCGTACGCAACGACAGGGTGTTCGTGGCTACCCAGAGCTACGTTTTCAGCTACGACCTCGGCGGGTGGGGCTGGATCCACATGATCCTCGGCGTCGTCCTGGTGGTCGCCGGACTGGCGACGTTCACCGGAGCGATGTGGGCCCGGACCGTGGGTGTAGTGATCGCGGGGCTCGCCCTGCTGGCCAACTTCCTCTGGCTGCCGTACACCCCGCTGTGGGCGACGGTGCTGCTGCTCATCGACGCGTTCGTCATCTGGGCCCTGTGCACCGGGGGCCAGGGCATGGAACCGGGAATGGGCGGCGCGGGAATGGGCGGGGCGAGGATGAGCGGATCGGACACGGGCAGGACGGGCCCCACGGGCGGCGGGCAGGGTCCCGAGCCCCGGGGTGGCGGGCCCGGACCGGATCCCGAAGCCCGATGACGACCAGGGCGGTGTCACCGGCGGCCCGGCCGCCGGTGACACCGAGACCAGCCGTGCCGTCGGGGTAAGCCCAGCCCGCGGGTGCGGCGCGGCGGAGGCGGAGGCAGGCTGGAGCCATGCTGCTGGCCGATGTCGCACGCACCTCCCGGCAGGTCGCGGCCACCTCCGCCCGCTCGGAGAAGATCGCCGCCCTGGCCGCGCTGTTCCGCCGCACCGAACCCGCCGAGGCCCCCGTGGTGATCACCTACCTCGCGGGGAAGCTGCCGCAGCGCCGCACCGGTGTCGGCTGGTCCACCCTGCGTGGGCGGCGCGAGCCCGCCGCCGCGCCACGGCTCGCCGTCCTCGACGTGGACCGCGCGCTGAGCCGGATCGCCGCCGTCTCCGGCACCGGCGCCGGGGCGGAGCGCAAACGGCTGGTGAGCGCGCTCATGGCCGACGCAACCGAGGACGAGCAGCGCTTCCTGCTCGGGCTCATCGGCGGGGAGCTGCGCCAGGGCGCGCTGGAGGCGCTGGCCGTGGAGGGGCTGGCGCAGGCGGTCGGCGCACCGCCCGCCGAGGTGCGCCGGGCGGTGATGCTCGGCGGTTCGCTGGGCGCGGTCGCCGAGGCGCTGCTCGCGCGCGGCCCGGCCGCGCTGGCCGACTTCCGGCTGGAGGTGGGGCGGCCGGTGCTGCCGATGCTCGCGCAGAGCGCGGGAGATCTGGACGAGGCCATGGACCGGCTCGGCCCGTGCGTGATCGAGGAGAAGCTGGACGGCATCCGGGTCCAGGTGCACCGGGACGGGGACGACGTACGGATCTACACCCGCACCCTGGACGAGGTCACCGACCGGCTGCCCGAGGTCATCGCGGCGGCCCGCGAACTCGCCGTGCGGCGGGCCATCCTCGACGGCGAGGTGATCCTGCTGGACGAGGCCGGGCGGCCGCGCCCGTTCCAGGAGACCTCCGCCCGGGTCGGCTCCCGGCTCGACATCGCCGGGGCGTCCGCCGCGCTGCCGCTGTCCCCCGTCTTCTTCGACCTGCTCGCCGTGGACGACCGCGATCTGCTCGCGCTGCCGACCCGCGAGCGCCACACCGAACTGTCCCGGGTGGCCCCCGCGCCCCGCCGGGTGCGGCAACTGGCCGCCGAGGACCCGGCGGACCCGGAGACCCGGCGGGCGGCCCGCGCGTTCGCCGCCGACGTGCTCGCCCGGGGCCACGAGGGCGTGCTCGCCAAGGGCCTGGAGGCCCCGTACGGCGCGGGCCGCCGCGGCGCGTCCTGGCTGAAGGTCAAGCCGGTGCACACCCTCGACCTGGTGGTCCTGGCCGCCGAATGGGGCCACGGCCGCCGCACCGGCAGGCTCTCCAACCTCCACCTGGGCGCCCGGCGCCCGGACGGCACGTTCCTGATGCTCGGCAAGACCTTCAAGGGGCTGACCGACGCGCTGCTGGACTGGCAGACGGAAGCCCTGCTGGGGATCGCGGTCAGCGACGACGGCTGGGTGGTGCGGGTGCGCCCCGAACTGGTGGTGGAGGTGGCCTTCGACGGCCTCCAGCGCTCCTCCCGCTACCCGGCGGGCGTCACCCTCCGCTTCGCCCGCGTCCTCCGCTACCGGGAGGACAAGCCCGCGGCCCAGGCGGACACGGTCGAAACGGTCCTGGCCCTGCGACGGCCGTGAGCCGGGCCGCCCACTGACGTCCCGTCAGGAGTGTTGCGCGGGAGCCTCGTTCAGGGGTGCGGGACAATGGGCGCTCCCGTACCGAACGAGAGGCCCCGCGTGGAGACGACTGTCGCCGCTGACCGTGCCGACGGGCGCGCGTCCGGTCGGCGGGACGCTGTCCGCCGCCTGGTCCGGTTTCCCGGCGGGGGCCGGGCGGCGGCCTGGGGCGCGCTGGGGACGCTGGCCGTGGTGAGTGTCGTGCTGGGGTGCCGGGCCGTGGGCACCGATGGCGTCACGCCCGTACCGCAGCTGCTGGCCTTTCTGCCCTGGCTGCTGGTCCCCGCCCTGCTGGGGCTGCTGCTCAGCGTGGCCGCGCGCTGGCCGCTGGGGTGCGGCTGGGCGCTGCTGGCCGCCGCGGTGACCGGCTGGTTCATCCAGCCGTACGACCCCGGCCCGGCGCCCGCGCCGCGCGGCCCGGTCGCCGCCCCGCTGCGGGTGCTCAGCGCGAACCTGGAGTTCGGGCAGGCCACGGACGGGCTGCTGGACGCGCTGCGCCGGGAGCGGCCGGACGTGGTGTCCGTCCAGGAGTGCGACGTCCACTGCGCGGACGCGCTCGGCTCGGCGGCCGTCCGCACGGCGTATCCGTACCGGGAGATCGTCACCGGCAGCCCCGCCGAGGGCTCGGCGATCCTCAGCGCCTTCCCGCTGGAGAAGGCGCGGGGCGTCTCCGGCGAGCTGTCGATGCCGGGCGCGGTCGCGCGGATCGCGGGCGTACGGCTACGGCTCCAGGTCGCGCACCCGATGCCGCCGATGCCGGGGCAGCTGGGCGTGTGGCGCACCGAACTGGGTCGGCTGCGCGCCTACGCGGCCGGGCGGGGCGACGACCCCACGCTGATCGCGGGCGACTTCAACGCGACCCAGGACCACGCCGCCTTCCGGGCCCTGCTGGACACCGGGATGCGGGACAGCGCACGGGCCACCGGGCTGTCCCGGACGCCGAGCTGGCCGAGCGCCACGACCCCGGTGCTGGGCGCGCAGATCGACCACGTCCTGGTCAGCGACGCGCTGCGGCCGCGCACCGCCCGCTTCCTGGACCTGGGGAACACCGACCACCGGGCGCTACTGGTCGACCTGGACCTGCACGCGGCGGGTTAGAGGCCGTCCGGGTCGTCCGCGGTGGCCAGTTCGAAGGGGTCCTGGGCCGGGGCCTCGCCGGGGCCGTGGGGCTCGCGCCGCCACCGCTCCTTCTCCGCCTCCAGCGCGTTCCACAGCAGATTGAGCGGATGGCCGGGGGCGTACGCCGCGCGCTCCCCGCGCCGGGTGAAGGCGCCCAGCAGCACCTCCAGCTTCGGCCCGGTGTCATTGACCAGTTCGACGGCGCGCAGACCGCGCGCGTACGCCGCCTGCGGGTCGCCCGCCGCGTCCGCGACCCCCTCGGTGACCAGCATGCAGCCGCGCACCACCCCCGAACGCAGCAGCTCGAAGCCGTAGTTGACGTTGTCGATCTCGGCGGCGATGCGCAGGGTGTCGCGGTAACCGGCGCCGAACCAGGTGTGCAGCACCCCGGCCATCACCCCGCCCGCCGAGACCACCATCGGCAGCGTGGCCAGCTCACCGCGCTCGACGGCCGGTCCGGGCAGTTCGTCCACGGGCAGATTGGTCACCAGCGAGACCGCGCTGCGCCGCCACTCCATCACGTCGAAGGCGTCGAGTTCGCGGGAGTTTTCGCCGCCGGTCACCACGCTTCCGCACACCAGATCGATTTCCTTGGCGCGCAGTTTCGCGAGCACGTCCCGGGTCCGCACATGGCCGACCCTGAGGTCGATCCCGCGTTCCCGGAATTCCCCCGCCACCCGCTCCCGGGCGCTCGCGAGATAACCGAGCGTAAGGCGCGTGGTGCCCACCATCAGACTCCGGCCGAGACGACGGCGGGAGCCGTGGATGCCGTCCAGCCAGTTACCCAGCGTTTCCCGCGCCAATTCGACGAGGGCCCCGCCCGTGCCGGTGAACAGCACATCCTTGCCGCGCCCCTGCTTGAGCACCAGAGGTTCGCCGCACAGCTCGGAGAAGTTGCGGTTCATGGTGTCGAGCTGCTTTTGCACACTGGCCTGTTCCCGCCCCAGCGCCCGGGCGGCGCCCAGCGCCGTACCGGTCTCATGGACCACGACCAGCGTGCGGAGCTGGTCCATCGTGGTGTCCATGAGGGCGAGCGGACTGTCCAGCAGTCCGGTCCTCGTCATGATTTCCCCTCCCCGTTTTCCCCCGCGTACCGCCGGGGGCTCCCGAGTTTACGCAGCCGCCCCCTGGTAACCCGGGCGGATATGAGCGAGATACGCACCGATGCGCGGAAGGTCAGGGCCGGACGGCACACCGTCGAGATCAGCCGCCCGGAAAAGGTGCTCTTCCCCGACGACGGAATCACCAAATCGGATCTCGTCGATCACTATCGTGCGGTCTCCCGGCTCATCGTGCCGCAGTTGCGCGACCGTCCCCTGATGATGGAACGCCACCCGGACGGAATCGGCGGCAAGCCGCTCATGCAGAAGAATGCCCCCGACCACTTTCCGGAATGGGTGCGCCGGGCCGTTCTCCCCAAGGAGGGCGGCAAGGTCACCCACCCGGTGTGCGACGACACCGCGACCCTTGCCTATCTGGCCGGTCAGGCCTGTATCACCCCGCACCGCTGGCTCTCCCGCGCCGACCGTCCTGACCACCCCGACCGGCTCGTCTTCGACCTCGACCCGCCCGGCGAAGGCGGCGGCTCCGGCTTCGAGGAGGTGCGGTTCGCGGCCCGGCAGGTGTGCGGGCTGCTCGGCGAACTGGGGCTGCCTGGGCTGCTGATGACCACCGGTTCGCGCGGGCTGCACGTCGTGGTCCCGCTCGACCGGCGCGCGGACTTCGACACCGTACGGGCCTTCGCCCGCGACGCCGCCGACACGCTCGCCGCCCGCCACCCCGACCGGCTCACCACCGAGATGCGCAAGGACCAGCGCGGCGGACGGCTCTACCTGGACACCCAGCGCAACACCTACGCGCAGACCGCGGTCACCCCGTACGCCGTACGCGCCCGCCCCGGCGCCCCCGTCGCCGCGCCGATCGACGCCGCCGAACTGGACGACCCAGCGCTGGCCGCGGACCGCTGGACGCTGCGCACCTTCGAGGAGCGGATGCGGAACGACCCCTGGTCCCACGCGGACACCAGGGGTCGTTCGCTGCGCACCGCGCGGCGGCGGCTGACGCGGCTCGCCCAGCGGTGATCAGGCTCGCTCAGCGGCAATCAGGTGCGGCTACGCGCCGATGTCCCCGCCGTCGCGCCGCCAGACGCTGACCACCGACGGGCGGACCAGCGTGCCCGGCCCCTCCGGCCACGTGGACGCGGGCTTCTCGACGCTCGCCCCGTCCAGCTCGCCCGGATGCTGCACCGCCACCAGCACCCGCCGGTCCTGCACGACCGGCCCGCAGGTCTCGGCGCCGTTCGGGACGGTCAGGAACTGCCGCACCTCACCGCGCCGGCCACCCGCCGTCGCCACCCCGAACAGCCCGTCGTGGTTGCCGAGCGCGTTGCCGTCGGTGGAGATCCAGAGGTTGCCGAACGCGTCGAAGGTGAGGTTGTCCGGGCAGGAGATCGGGCTGACCTCGTCCTTCGGGAAGCCGCCGAAGTAGGTGCTCGGGTCCTCCGGGTCGCCGCACACCAGGAACAGCCGCCAGTTGAAGCTCTTGGAGCCCGGGTTGTTCCGGTGCTCGGTCAGCTCCAGGATCTGGCCGTGCTTGTTGCCGTTCCGCGGATTGGCCTCGTCGACCGGCGCCTTGCCGTCCTTGCCGCGGTCGGTGTTGTTCGTCAGCGCGACGTAGACCCGGCCGGTGCGCGGGCTCGGCTCGACGTCCTCGGGGCGGTCCATCTTCGTCGCGCCCACCTTGTCGGCGGCCATCCGCGTGAAGACGTACACCTCCTCGGCCGTCATCCCGTCCACGTGCGAGGTGTCGCCGGTCGCCAGCGGTATCCACTCGCCGGAACCGTCGAACTCCCCGTCGTCGGGCAGCTTCCCGGAGCCGTCGATCTGCGAGGCCGGGCTGTCACCGGTGAACTTGGCGACGTACAGCGTGCCCTCGTCCAGCAGCGTGCGGTTGTGCTCGCGGGCGGTGCGGCTGCCGCCCTTCATCATGCGCTTGGCGGACACGAACTTGTAGAAGTAGTCGAACTTCTCGTCGTCGCCCATGTAGAGCACCGGGCGGCCGTCGGTCGTCAGCCGCGGCTCGGCGGCCTCGTGCTTGAAGCGGCCCAGCGCGGTGAGCTTGCGCGGGGTGGAGTCCGGGTCGAACGGGTCCACCTCGATGACCCAGCCGAACCGGTTCGGCTCGTTGGGCTCCTTCGCCACGTCGAAACGGTCGTCGAAACGCTCCCACTTGCGCTCGGAGGGGCCCTCCTCGAAGCCGTAGCGCTTCAGGCGCGCCTTCGTGGTCGCGTCGGGGGCCTGGTCGGCGTGTCCGAAGTACTGGTTGAAGTTCTCCTCGCCCGACAGGACCGTGCCCCACGGGGTGATGCCGCCGCCGCAGTTGTTCAGCGTGCCGAGGATCCGCTTGCCGGACGGGTCCGCCGAGGTCCGCAGCAGCTTGCCGCCCGCCGCCGGGCCCGTCACCTCGAACGGCGTCGTCGCGGTGATCCGCCGGTTGAGCTGGTGCCTCGGAACGGCCGTGAGCTTGCCGACCGTGCGGTGCTCCTCCGCCACCACGACGGACAGCCCGTGCGCCGCCCAGCCGATCTCGGCCTGCTCCCGGGTGGGGTTGTCCGCGTCGTACCCCGCGAACATCAGCACCTCGTCGGTGTACTCGTGGTTGACCACCAGCAGCTGGCGGTCGCGCTCGTGCGGGACGTCCAGCACGGCCATGTAGTCGTTGTTGTAGCCGAACTGGCCCGCCTGGGCCTTCGCCGACTGGTGGTCCGGATCGAAGGCGGGCGCGCCGCGGAGGATCGGGTCGCCCCAGCGGATGACAAGGTTCTGGTCATGTCCCTCGGGGATGACCACCGTGTCCTTCGTGTTCGGCGCGACCGTCGGAAAACGCAGCCCACGGGCGGGCTTACCCGCCGTATCCGGCCTGCCCGACGCGGCGGCGGCCCGGGGCGCCCGCCCCACGGCCGCGACCCCGGTCGCGGCCGCGACGGTCACCACGGCACTCGCCCGCATCAGCGAACGGCGCGACAGGGCGCCCGCGATGACGTCCCCGACGTAGGCGTTGTCACTCGTGTTCGGCGTCTCGTGGAAACAAGCGTCACCACAGCGGTACCGGCAGGTCAGTGCGGAACGACCGCCCGTATGCGAGCTGATGAGCGGCAGGAGCTTGGGCACGACTTCCCCTCCGTAGGACGTCACATCGTGGCGGCCCCCGCCGACATGACGTCGGAATCCTTTGGCCGCGAAGCTAGGCGTGTAGAACCGCACGCCGACAACCGCACCGTGAACCGGGGGTGAACGACCGGCGACCGGAATCGACGACCGAAACCAGCCGGTCGGACCGCTAGCCTTTCGGCACCACGGTCATGCGACGTCATGTACCGCACTCGAACACGTGAGAGGCATCTCCCATGGGCATACGGGACCTACTGCGCAAAGTATTCGGACGCTCCCGAGACACACGGGTGGACGATTCCGCTGCGCCGGAGGCGGCAGTTGTCCCGGCCCCGTCATCCGAGTCGGACTCGGCTCCCGAGCCGAAGCCCGACCCGGCGCCGGAAGAACCCGCCCACGACCCGGCTCTGGCCGAGCCCCTGAAGACCCTGGACGAAATCCTGGGCGCCCCCGCCGCCCCCACGGCCCCCCAGGACAAGCCCAAGTCCCCGGAGGACGCCCCCGCCGCGGAGACGGCCGAGCCCGGCGTCACGGACGCCCAGCCCGCGCAGGCGGAAGCGCCCACCGCCAAGGACGAGGCGGACGCCCCCAAGGAGGAGGCGGACGCTCCCAAGGACGAGGCAGCGCCCGAGCCGGTGACGCCCGAGGCCGCCGTCGCGGCCACCGACGAGCCGGCCCCGGCAGCGGAAGCCGCCGCCCCGGCCGACAGCACGCCTGCCGCGCCTGCGGAGGCCGAGCAGGAGCCGACCGCCGAGGACGCCCCGGCGGACAACGCCGAGGCCGAAGCGGTAGCCGAGAGCGAGCCGGCGGCGAACGCCGACGACGAGCCCGCCCAGCCCGACACCGCCTCGGCAGAGGCCCAGCCCGAGCCGACCAGCGCCAAGGCCGAAGCGGCGCCCGAGCCGGTGGCGGCCGAAGCCGCCGCCACGGCCGAGCCCGCGACCGCCACCCCGGCCGACGTCACCACATCCACCTCGCCGGAGCCCGCCACCACCGAGGACACCCCGGCGGACGACACCAAGGCCGAGGCAACCACCAAAGCCGAAAACGCCGCCACCGAGGCAGCACCCGAACCGGTGACAGCCGCCGTGGAGGAGTCCACCACCGAACCCGCCCCCACGGCGGACACCAAGCCCGAGGCCGCACCCGAGCCCGAGACGGCCGTGGCCGCGGAGGCCGTTGCGGCAGATACCGCGCCGGAGCCCCAGCCCGCGGCTCCGGCCGCATCGGCGGAGCCGGTCGCCGCTGCGAGCACGGACGCCGAGCCGGAGCCGTCCGCCGAGGACGTCCCCGCGGACGCAGCGCCCGAACCGGAGGTGGCCACTCCCGTCGCGGACGCGACCGCCACCCCGGCCGACGTCACCACCTCCATCCCGGCGGAGCCGGCCACCCCCGAGGACACCCCGGCGGACGACACCAAGGCCGAGGCAACCACCAAAGCCGAAAACGCCGCCACCGAGGCAGCACCCGAACCGGTGACAGCCGCCGTGGAGGAGTCCACTACCGAACCCGCCCCCACGGCGGACACCGAGGCCGAGGCCGCACCCGAGCCCGAGACGGTGGCGGCCGAGGCCGCCGCCGGAACCACCGCCACGGCGGACGGCGACGCGGGCGTCGACGGGCTCTCACAGAGGGCTCCGGGGCTCGCCGGGATGGGCGCCGCCGCGGGGCAGGCGCTGGCGGGGCGCAAGCTCGGCGACACCCGTGCGGTCGTCTACCTCGTGCTGGACCGCTCGGGGTCGATGCGGAACTACTTCAAGGACGGCACCGTCCAGCACTTCGCCGAGCAGACGCTCGCCCTCTCCGCGAGCGTCAACGACAGCGGCACCCTGCCCATCGTGTTCTTCTCGACGGACATCGACGGCACCGCCGAGATCGGCGTGGACGACTACCAGGGCCGCGTCGAGGAGCTGCACGCCTCGCTCGGGCACATGGGGCGGACGAATTACCACCGGGCGGTCGAAGCGGTGATCGAGCACTACAAGGCGTCCGGGGCGACCGACCCGGCCCTGGTGGTCTTCCAGACGGACGGCGCGCCCACCGGCAAGGCGGCAGCGGAGAAGGCGCTGTGCGAGGCGGCGGGGCTGCCGCTGTTCTGGCAGTTCGTCGGGTTCGGCGACCCCGAGGCGAAGGGGTTCGACTTCCTCCGCAAGCTCGGCACCTCACCGGCGCTCGCCGTGCCGGAGAAGCGGGCGCTCGACAACGCGGCGTTCTTCCACGCCGGTCTCGACCCCCGGTCGCTGTCCGACGCCGAGCTGTACGAGGAGCTGCTGAAGGCGTTCCCGGGGTGGCTGGAGAGCGCTCGGGCCGCGGGCGTACTCGCGTAGGACAGACACAGCACACAGACGAGGGCCGTCCGCGCACCGGAATACCGCGCGGGTGGCCCTCACTGCTCAGATACGATATGGGCGGCTCCTGCCGCCCGCACGGCAGGCCAAAAGTCACCCACCGTACCGACTTGGGAGCAGCCTGCAATGGCTCGACACCTCATCACCAGCGCCCTTCCCTACATCAACGGGATCAAGCACCTGGGCAACATGGTGGGGTCCATGCTCCCGGCCGACGTCTATGCCCGCTATATGCGCCAGCGCGGCCACGAGGTGCTGTACGTCTGCGCCACCGACGAGCACGGCACCCCGGCCGAGCTGGCCGCCAAGGAGGCCGGGCTGCCGGTGGACGTGTTCTGCGCGCAGCAGCACGACGCGCAGAAGGCGATCTACGACGGCTTCGGCCTGGCCTTCGACTACTTCGGCCGCAGCTCCTCCCCGCAGAACGTCGAGATCACCCAGCGGATCGCGCGCGAGCTGAAGGCGAACGGCTTCATCGAGGAGCGTTCGATCCGTCAGGTGTACTCGATCGCCGACGGCCGCTTCCTCCCCGACCGCTACATCGAGGGCACCTGCCCGCACTGCGGTTACGACCGGGCCCGCGGCGACCAGTGCGAGAACTGCACCCGGGTGCTGGACCCGACGGACCTGATCGACGCCCGCTCCGCGATCAGCGGCAGCAGCGATCTGGAGATCCGGGAGACCAAGCACCTGTTCCTGCTCCAGTCGAAGCTGGCCGAGGAGGTCGGCGCCTGGGTCGAGGAGCGCGGGAAGGACTGGCCGACGCTCGCCTCGTCGATCGCCCGCAAGTGGCTGACGGAGGGGCTCCAGGACCGCGCGATCACCCGCGACCTGGACTGGGGTGTTCCGGTCCCGGCGGACACGTGGCCGGAGCTGGCGGCCGAGGGCAAGGTCTTCTACGTGTGGTTCGACGCCCCGATCGAGTACATCGGCGCGACCAAGGAGTGGGCGGACAAGGACCCGTCGCAGCGCGACTGGAAGTCGTGGTGGTACGACGTGGACACGACCGTCCGCTACACCGAGTTCATGGCGAAGGACAACGTCCCGTTCCACACGGTGATGTTCCCGGCCACCCTGCTCGGCACCCGGGACGTCTGGAAGAAGGTCGACGTCGTCAAGGCCTTCAACTGGCTGACGTACTACGGCGGCAAGTTCTCCACGTCGCAGAAGCGCGGGGTCTTCACGGACGCCGCGCTGGAGGTGCTGCCCGCCGACTACTGGCGCTACTTCCTGATGGCGAACGCGCCGGAGTCCGACGACACGTCGTTCACCTGGGAGCACTTCACCGCCACGGTCAACAAGGACCTGGCGGACACCCTCGGCAACTTCGTCAACCGGGTGCTGTCGTTCTCCCGCAAGCGGTTCGGCGACGAGGTCCCCGCGGGTAAGGCCGCGGGGGAGGCCGAGGAGCGCCTCGGCGAGGAGATCGCGCGCCTGCTCGCGGAGTACGAGGAGCACATGGACGCGCTCCAGTTCCGCAAGGCGGCGGCCGCGCTGCGCGCCCTGTGGAGCGCGGGCAACTCCTACCTGGAGGAGAAGGCCCCCTGGCTGGAGATCAAGGCCGACCAGGAGGCCGCGGCGCTCACGCTCCGCACGGCGATGAACCTGATCCACCTCTACGCGATCGTCTCGGAGCCCTTCATCCCGGCGTCGGCGGCGGCCATGCGGTCGGCGTTCGCGCTGGAGGGGGACACCGCGCGGTGGGTCGGCCAGGAGGAGGCCAGGGCGCTGTCCTCGGTCCCGGCGGGCACGCCCTTCACGGTGCCGCCGGTGCTCTTCGCGAAGATCACCGAGGAGGACCTGGAGTCCTACCGGGAGCGCTTCGGCGGTACGGACGAGCCGGTGGCGGCCCAGGAGCCCACCGAGCCCAAGGCCAAGTAGCGGCGGCGTCGATCGTTCGGCAACCGTACGTTTAGCCCGCGCGATGACCCTGTGGAGGAAACCTCCACAGGGAAGTCGAGGAACCCAGTGCCGGACCCATGTGTCACGGTGTCGGTCCACGGCCCCGATCCGCTCGCGCGGGCCGGGGTCGTCCGCCATCTGGATCAGCAGCCGGGCGTCGAGCTGACGCACCAGACCGGCGCGGTGGCCGTCATGCTCGCCGAACGCCTCGACGTCCGCGCCGGGGCCGAGCTGCGCCACCTGGTGCGGGGCGGGCGGCAGCGGGTGGTCCTGGTCGCGGGCGAGCTGCGCGAGGCGGAGCTGCTGACGGTGATGGAGTACGGCGTACGGGCCGTGCTGTGGCAGCACCGGACCACGCCCAGGCGGCTGCTGCGCGCCGTGCGGCGGGCCGCCCGCGCGCAGCGGGGCGAGCCCTGCGGCGTGGACCGGCGGCTGACCGACCTCTTCCCGCGCTGATCACCATGCCGACCGGAGCGCGGAACCCCCGGAGAGCCCCCACGAGCCCCCCGGGGGCCGCCGTCACATGCCGGTGCCGTCGTTCGTCGCGTCGGGGTCGACCCCGAGGGTGAGCGAGCCGACGACTCCCTTGGCGATCTTCCCCTTGTGGTACTGGAGCTTCAGCAGGCCGCCCTCGGTCCCGTTGCCCGGGTAGATGCCGTCTTCGTCGAGGGTGGTGCGCGGCGTGGTGCTGGTGCTGTACGGCGCCACCTCGGCCGAGTCGAGCACGGCCTCCTCGGCGAAGAAGAGCTGTCCGGTGTGGCAGGCGTGGCCGCCCTCGTAGCCGGAGTCGGTCATCTTGCCGCCCACGTGCACCTTGGTGTGGATGTGCACGCACCGGCCCCGGTACCAGCCGGGGAAGACGGTGGTGAACTCGACGAAGCCGTGCCGGTCGGTGAGCTGGGTGCCACGCAGATACCGCTTGTCGTCGGTCGGGTCCTGGTGGCCGCCACCGCCACCGGGCGGGCCTCCGGTCGGCGTGCCCGTGGGCGTACCGGTGGGCGGAGTGCCGGTGGGCGGGGTGCCGGTGGGCGGGGTGCCTCCGCCGCTGCTGGAGTCCTCGTAGCCGGAGTAGAGCCCGAGCGCGTCGCAGTGCCAGATGTCGACGGCCGCTTTCGCGAGCGGTTTACAGGTGTCGGAGTCGATGAGCTTGAGCCGGAGGGTCATCGGGATGCCCTCCTTGCCCTCCGTGATGTTCTTTCTGATCTTGTCGGCGTCGATGTAGTACGGGCCCTCGGTGGTCTCCGAGGTGAGCCGGTAGCAGACCTCCTGGGACGAGGAGGAGGCCGACGCCGAAGGGGAGGCACCGGAGGTGGAGCCGTCGGCGGAGGCCGATGCGGCGGTGGCGGCGACGGTGCCCAAACCGGCTGCCGCGACCGCGGCGCCGCCCGCCACGACCACCCGGCGCCTCGTCATGTCCCGCCCGTTCGCGGGGGTGTTGCTCTGGGGTTCGGTCATGGCAGGGGACGCTAGAGCCGCAACCTGGCAACAGCATGGGAGCCTGCTGTGAATGCCTGTGGGAACGGCGTCAACGAGCCAAAGTCAGCGGGCCAGCGAGTCGGCCGGACCCATCACCACGACCGGGTGGCGGTCGGGGTCGAGGGTGCGCAGCAGCGTCCGCATGTGCGCCCTGGAGAGGCTGATGCAGCCCTGGGTGGGCCCGTTGTGGTCGACGTGGAACCAGATGCCGCCGCCCCGGTCCGCGCCCATCGGTCTGGTCCAGTCGCGCGGCGAGGTCCCGGCCGTGCGGTTGTAGTTGATCGCCACGACGTAGTCGAAGGCCCCGGCCAGCGGCTCGCCCTCGGCGCCGGTGCCGCTGATGGTGAAGCCCTGGACGGCGTGGTCGTACGTGAGCCGGGTGCCCGGATCGGGCAGCTTCCCGCCCGCGTCGGACAGGCGGAAGACACCGACCGGGGAGCGGAGGTCGCCCTGCCGGTGGTGATCGGTCCAGCCGCGGGCGGCGTTGTGCGCCTTCCAGGAGGGCCCGGCCCGCCAGGCGGGGCCGCCTCCGGCGTCGCCCTCCCGGTCGCCGGTCTTCCCGGCCGCCGCGGAACGCTCGTAGAGCACGACGGAGGAACGGGTCGCGTCCCGGCCATTGCCGGTGACCACCACCACCTGCTCGGCGTCGCGGGGCACCTCGGCGCGGGTGCGCGGCCCGAGCCCGGGCAGGTCGCCCGCCCGCTCGGCGGGAGCGGGCCGCCCGGCCGGGCTCTGGGTGCCCGAGGGCGCGCCCGCCGCGCCGGAGCGGCCCGCGGAGCCCTTGGCGTCCGCGGTGCCCCTGGTGTTCGTGGCGTGCTTCTTGGACCCGTCCCCGGGCCCCCCGCAGCCCGCGAGCGCCGCGATGAGCAGCGCCGTGACCACGGCCGGAATCCGTACCCTCACTGTGTCCTCCGCCCCTGGATACACACCGGGCACGGATCTCCCCTCACGTCCGCGCCGTTACTCGGCGTCTTTCCCCTCAACCGGCTTCTCAGCCTTCTCGCCCTTCTCAGACTTCTCGGCGGCCTTCTCGGCCTGCTTGATCTGCGGCTTGCGCACCGACAGGTGCAGCTCCCGCAGCCGGGCGTCCTCCACCTCGCTGGGCGCGCCCATCAGCAGGTCCTGGGCGTTGCCGTTGAGCGGGAACGCGATGGTCTCGCGGATGTTCGGCTCGTCGGCGAGCAGCATGACGATGCGGTCGACACCGGGGGCGATGCCGCCGTGCGGCGGCGCCCCGAAGTGGAACGCGCGCAGCATGCCGCCGAATTCCCGCTCGACGTCCTCGCGGGAGTAACCGGCGATCTCGAAGGCCTTGAACATCACGTCCGGCTCGTGGTTCCGGATGGCGCCGGACGACAGCTCGGTGCCGTTGCAGACGATGTCGTACTGCCACGCCAGGATGTCCAGCGGGTCCCGGTTCTCCAGCGCGTCCAGACCGCCCTGCGGCATGGAGAACGGGTTGTGGGAGAACTCGATCTCGCCGGTGTCCTCGTTCCGCTCGAACATGGGGAAGTCCACGATCCAGCAGAAGCGGAAGACGTTCTCCTCGAAGTGGCCGGTCCGCTTGGCGGCCTCGACCCGCACGGCGCCCATGATCTTGGAGACCTCGTCGAAGTCGCCCGCGCCGAAGAAGACCGACGTGCCGGGCTTGCCCTCGACCTCGGCGATCAGCTTCTCGACGTCCTCGTCGGTGAGGAACTTGGCGATCGGCCCGGTGAGCTTGGAGTCCTCGCCGATCCGGACCCAGGCAAGGCCCTTGGCGCCCTGCTCCACCGCGAACTCGCCGAGCTGGTCGAAGAACTTACGGGGCAGCTCGGCGGTGTCCGGCACGGCCAGCGCGCGCACGTGCTTGTCGGCGAACGCCTTGAAGCCGGAGCCCGCGAAGACCTGGCTGACGTCGACCAGTTCCAGCTTGGCCCGCAGGTCCGGCTTGTCGGAGCCGTACTTCAGCATCGCCTCGCGGAACGGGATCCGCGGGAACGGCGAGGTGACGTGGCGGCCACCTCCGAACTCCTCGAACAGCTCGGTCATCACCTTCTCGATGACCTCGAAGACGTCCTCCTGCTCGACGAAGCTCATCTCGACGTCGAGCTGGTAGAACTCGCCCGGCGAGCGGTCGGCGCGGGCGTCCTCGTCGCGGAAGCAGGGCGCGATCTGGAAGTAGCGGTCGAAGCCCGCGATCATCAGCAGCTGCTTGAACTGCTGCGGGGCCTGCGGCAGCGCGTAGAAGCGGCCCGCGTGCAGCCGGGACGGGACCAGGAAGTCGCGCGCGCCCTCGGGGGAGGTGGCGGACAGGATCGGGGTCGCCATCTCGTTGAAGCCCTGCGCGGTCATCTTCTGCCGGATCGCGGAGATCACGGCGGAGCGCAGCATGATGTTGCGGTGCATCCGCTCCCGGCGCAGGTCCAGGAAGCGGTGCTCGAGACGCCGCTCCTCGCCCACCCCGTCCTCGGGGTAGACGGTGAAGGGCAGCGGGTCGGCCGCGCCGAGCACCTCGACGTCGGTGACCTCGACCTCGATCTCGCCGGTGGGCAGCTCGGGGTTGACGTTGTCGACGCCGCGGGCGATCACCCGGCCGTCGACGCGGACGACGCTCTCCTTGGAGATCGAGCTGAGCTTCTCGTTGGCGGCGGTGTCGGGCCGGACGACGAGCTGCACCAGGCCGTAGTGGTCACGCAGATCGATGAAGAGGATGCCGCCCAGGTTCCGTCGATTGTGCAGCCAGCCGGAGAGCCGTACGTCGGCGTCGACGTCAGCGGCGCGGAGCTGGCCACAGTTGTGGGACCGGTACCGATGCATCATTCATCCAAGTCGTCTGGTCGTGAGTATTGCGTACCCTCGTCAAGCTTCCGGCCAAGCCTACCGGCGCCGTGACCCTCACTGGTAAGCGCGCGGAAAATCCCCATAAGGTAGCGCAATGCGCACCGAGGACCTGCTGGCCGCCATAGCGACCGGACTGTGGCGGTGGGACAGCGTCTCGGGCGCCGTCTCCTACGACGCCGAGGCGGCCCGTCTGACGGGCCTGCCCGCCGAGGCGGTCACGCTCCCGGAAGCCACCGCCCGGGCGTGCTTCCACCCGGCGGACTGGCTGGAGATGCAGTCCATCGTGATGCTGGCGGCGGCCGAGGGCACCCTCGCCGAGGCGCGGATGCGCATCGTGGACGAGAAGGGCAAGGTGCTGCGGACCGTGCGCACCCGGTCCCGCCCGGTCGCCCACCCCGACAGCCAGGACGGCCAACTGATGCTCGGCACGCTCCAGGAGGTCCCCGAGCCGCTGCCCGGCACCAGCGCGGGCGGCACCCCGGTCACCGGCGACTGGCGGCGCAACCGCGAGGCGTTCCTGCTGGACGCGGGCCGGGCGCTGGCCGAGGCGATGTCCACCGCCGAGGTGCTGCGGGTGGCCGCCGGGCTGTCCATGCCCGGTTTCTCGCCGGACGGACTCGCCGTCTTCGGCGTCAAGGGTGACCGGATCTCGCTCATCGGCCACCACGGGCACCGGCTGGACACCGAGCACCCGTCCGCCGACATGCCGGTGGCCACCGACCACCCGGCGGCCGAGGTGGCCCGTACCGGCCGGGCCGTCTACCTGCCCTCTCCGGAGGAGTACCGGGGCCGGTTCCCGGCCGCCTGGCACCGGATGCGGCCCCTCAAGCGCCGCTCCTGGGCCTTTCTGCCGCTGATCGTCGCGGGCCGCACCATCGGCGCGTGGATGGCCGGATTCGCCCACCCGGTCGCCTTCTCGCCCGACGAGCGCTCGGTGCTCACCACGATCGCCCGGATGCTGGCCCAGGCGCTGTCCCGGGCGGCCCTCCAGGAGACCGAGCGCGAGCTGTCGGACGGCCTGCAGCGCTCGATGCTGCCCGCCGCCAAGCCCGACATCCCGGGGCTCACGGTGGCCGCGCGCTACGTACCGACCGGCGGCGGACTCCAGGTCGGCGGCGACTGGTACGACGTGATCGCGCTGCCCTCGGGGCGCACCGCCCTGGTGATCGGCGACGTCCAGGGGCATGACGTCCGGGCCGCCGGAATCATGGGGCAGCTGCGGATCGCGGTGCGGGCGTACGCCTCCGAGGGCCACCACCCGGACGCGGTGCTCGCCCGCGCCTCCCGCTTCCTGTGCGGGCTCGCCGACCCCGGCGGGGACGGGGAACACGATCCCCGGTTCGCGACCTGCCTCTATATGGAGGTGGATCCGGTCGCGGGCACCCTGGACATCGCCCGCGCGGGCCACCCGGACCCGGCGGTCCGGCTGGGCGACGGCACGATGATGATCCGCCCCACCGCGGGCGGGCTGCCGCTGGGCGTCGACCCGGAGGGCGACTACCCGACCACCCGGGTGGTGCTGGAGCCCGGCGAGACGCTGCTGATGTGCACCGACGGGCTGATCGAGACCGGCGGCCACGACCTGGAGACCGGCTGGGACCGCATCCGGTCGGTCTTCGAGCACCCGGCCACCGCGACCGACGGCCCGCACGACATGGAAGCGCTCGCCGAGGCCCTGGTGCAGGCCGTGCACGGGCCGCCCTCGCACCACACCACCGGCCCGCTCGCCGACCGCCGCGAGGACGACATAGCGCTGCTGCTGATCCGCCGGGACGCGGAGGTGTGCCTCGTCGGGGCGGGTTCGGCGCCGGTGCGGCGTACCGCGATCACGCTCGCGCAGGCCGAGCCGGAGCGGATAGCGGGCGCCCGCAGGCAGCTGCGCGACATGCTGCACGACTGGGCGGACCCGGACCAGGTCGAGTCGGCGGTGCTGCTGCTCTCCGAGATGGTCACCAACGTCCTGGTGCACACCGACGGGGACGCCCTGCTGGTCGCCGAGGTCAGCGGGCGGCGCGGGTCGCGGCGGCTGCGGCTCGACGTCGCGGACGGCAGCGACGAGCTGCCGCACCGCCGCCGCCCCGGCGAACTCGCGTCGTCGGGGCGGGGGCTGATGCTGATGGAGATGCTGGCCGACGCCTGGGGCGTCGACCCGCGCGGCGACGGCAAGTGCATCTGGTACGAACTCCACGAGCGCGCGCCGGAGGCGTAGCCGCGCCTGGGCGCGGGCCGTCACGGCTACTCGGCGTCGGCGGGTATCGTCCCGAGCTTTCCGGCGCGGAAGTCGTCGAAGGCCTGGGCCAGTTCGGCGTGGGTGTTCATCACGAACGGGCCGTAGTGCATCATCGGCTCGCGGATCGGCTGCCCGCCGAGCAGCACCACCTCGAAGTTGGGGCTGCGCGACTCCTGGGCCGCGTCCGCCCGTATCGTCAGCGTGTCACCGGCGCCGAAGACCACCGTCTGCCCGGTGCGGAAGGGCCGCTGCTCCGCGCCCGCGGTGCCGCGTCCGGCGAGGCCGTAGGCGAGCGCGTTGAAGTCCGGGCGCCAGGGCAGGGTCAGCTCGGCGCCGGGGTTCAGCGAGACGTGCAGCATGGTGATCGGGGTGTGGGTGATGCCCGGCCCCTGGTGCCCGTCGATGTCGCCCGCGATCACCCGCAGCAGCGCGCCGCCGTCGGCGGAGGCGAGCAGCTTGACCTTGGCGCCACGGATGTCCTGGTAGCGCGGCGGCATCATCTTGTCCTTGCTCGGCAGGTTCACCCACAGCTGGAGCCCGTGGAAGAGACCGCCGGACATGACCAGGAGCTCCGGCGGGGCCTCGATGTGGAGCAGCCCGGAGCCCGCGGTCATCCACTGGGTGTCACCGTCGTTGATCGTGCCGCCGCCACCCTGCGAGTCCTGGTGCACGAAGGTGCCGTCGATGAGGTACGTCACGGTCTCGAAGCCGCGGTGGGGGTGCCAGGGGGTGCCCTTGGGCTCGCCCGGCGCGTACTCCACCTCGCCCATCTGATCCATCATGATGAACGGGTCGAGGTGCTGGTAGTCGATCCCGGCGAAGGCGCGCCGCACCGGGAATCCCTCGCCCTCGAAGCCACTGGGCGCGGTGGTGACACCGAGCGCCGGGCGGGGGCGGGCGCCGACGGGCGCCACGACCCGGGGCAGGTTCAGGGGGTTGTCTACGGTCACTGCGGGCATGACGGCCTCCTCGGTCGTTCATCATTCAACTTAATTGAAGGGTGAACGACTCGCAAGAGGGGCCCTATTCCGGCTCTAGCGGGACACGAGGGGCGTGCCGTGCGCCCCGGAGCCGTGCAGGTCAGCCGGGTGCGAAGCGATGGCGCCTAGCCATACATGCGCCGCATCGCGAAGTCGACCATCTGCTCCACCGCCTTGGCGTCGAAGACCATGCGGTGCTCACCCTCCATGTCGAGGACGAAGCCGTAGCCGGTCGGCAGCAGGTCGATCACCTCGGCACCGGTGATCACGAAGTACTTGGACTCCTTGCCCGCGTACCGCCGCAGCTCCTTGAGCGAGGTGAACATCGGGATCACCGGCTGCTGGGTGTTGTGCAGCGCGAGGAAACCGGGGTTGTCACCGCGCGGGCAGTACACCTTGGAGGCCGCGAAGATCTGCTGGAAGTCCTCTGCCGCCATGGAGCCCGTGGTGAAGGCGCGCACCGCGTCCGCGAGGGACGGCGGCGAGGGCTCGGGGTACAGCGGCTGCCCACCGTAGCCGGGGCCCGGCTGTGAGTGGTGTGACGCATGCGGCTGCTGTTGCGGCGGAGGTGGCGGGGCGGCGTAACCCTGCCCTGCGCTCGCGTTCTGGTCGTAGCCGTACATGGACTGAAGCGTACTGAGTCACAGTTGGCCGCTTGAGGGTTGCCCTTTATTACCCACGGGTAGCATCATGGCGACACCGGATTGACTGCACCGGACTGCTGATCGATACCGCGCCACGAAGAGGTCCCTGCCTCTCCCGAGTCCTTACGGAGCCGTCGCCATGGGGCACTACAAGTCGAATCTCCGCGACATCGAGTTCAACCTCTTCGAGGTGCTCGGCCGCGACAAGCTGTACGGCACCGGCCCGTTCGCGGAGATGGACGTCGAGACCGCCAAGAGCGTGCTCGCCGAGATATCCCGGCTCTCCGAGAACGAGCTGGCCGCCTCCTACGCCGACTCGGACCGCAACCCGCCGGTCTTCGACCCGAAGACGAACACGGCGCCGCTGCCCGAGTCGTTCAAGAAGAGCTACCAGGCGTACATGGACGCCGAGTGGTGGCGGCTCGGGGTCCCGGAGGCCCTCGGCGGCACCTCCTGCCCGCGCTCCCTGCTGTGGGCCTCGGCCGAGACGATCCTCGGCGCCAACACCCCGATCTGGATGTACGCCTCCGGGCCGGCCTTCGCCGGGGTGCTGCACGACGAGGGCACCGAGGAGCAGCTGAAGATCGCGCAGCTGATGGTGGACAGGCAGTGGGGCTCCACCATGGTGCTGACCGAGCCCGACGCGGGCTCGGACGTGGGCGCGGGCCGCGCCAAGGCCGTCCAGCAGGAGGACGGCACCTGGCACATCGACGGGGTGAAGCGGTTCATCACCTCCGGTGAGCACGACGTCTCCGACAACATCATCCACTTCGTGCTGGCCCGCCCCGAGGGCGCGGGACCCGGCACCAAGGGGCTGTCCCTGTTCATCGTCCCCAAGTACGACTTCGACTGGGACAGCGGCGAGCTGGGCGAGCGCAACGGCGTCTACGCGACCAACGTCGAGCACAAGATGGGTCTGCGCGTCTCCAACACCTGCGAGCTGACCTTCGGCGCCGACCGCCCGGCCAAGGGCTGGCTGCTGGGCGAGAAGCACGACGGCATCCGCCAGATGTTCAAGATCATCGAGTTCGCCCGGATGATGGTCGGCACGAAGGCCATGGCCACCCTCTCCACCGGCTACCTCAACGCGCTGGAGTACGCCAAGGAGCGCGTCCAGGGCCCGGACCTGGCGGCCTTCACCGACAAGACCGCCCCGCGCGTCACCATCACCCACCACCCGGACGTGCGCCGCTCGCTCATGACGCAGAAGGCGTACGCGGAGGGCCTGCGCTCGCTCACCCTCTACACCGCCTCCGTGCAGGACGAGATCATGGTCAAGGAGGCCGCGGGCGAGGACGCCTCGGCCGAATCCCGCCTCAACGACCTGCTGCTGCCGATCGTCAAGGGCTACGGCTCGGAGAAGGCGTACGAGCAGCTGGCGCAGTCCCTGCAGACCATCGGCGGCTCCGGCTACCTCCAGGAGTACCCGCTGGAGCAGTACATCCGGGACGCCAAGATCGACACCCTCTACGAGGGCACCACCGCCATCCAGGGCCAGGACTTCTTCTTCCGCAAGATCGTCCGGGACCAGGGCCAGGCGCTGACCGTCCTCTCCGAGGAGATCAAGAAGTTCCTGGCGGAGGCCGCGGGCGGCGAGGAGCTGGCTCCGGCCCGCGACCGGCTCGCCCAGGCCGCGGTCGACCTGGAGGGCATCGTGGGCGCCATGCTCACCGACCTCTCGGCCACCGAGCAGGACGTCAGCTCGATCTACAAGGTCGGCCTCAACGCCACCCGGCTGCTGCTCGCCTCCGGTGACGTGGTGCTCGGCTACCTCCTCCTGCGGGGCGCGGCCGTCGCCACCGAGAAGCTGGGCGGGGCCGCCACCAAGGACGTGGCGTTCTACCAGGGCAAGATCGCGGCGGCGAAGTTCTTCGCCCACGAGGTGCTGCCGGGCGTCTCGGTGCAGCGCGCGCTGGCCGAGTCCGTCACCAAGGAGCTGATGGACCTGGACGAGGCGTCCTTCTAGGAGGCCGCTCGTTCCACCGACCCGGGAGCCGGTCGCCCCTCTCCTTCACCGGGGGGCGGCCGGCTCCCGCCTGTCCGGGCCTCCTCGTCAGACCCGTCAGGCCTCCTCGTCGGGCGGATGCTCCCGCAGGGCCCGCTCCACCTCCTCACGCGCCTGGCGCCGCAGCTCCTCGTTCTGCGCCAGCAGTTCCTCGACCGTCTCCTGACCGGCTCCGGGCGGACGCGGCCGGGCCCGCAGCTTGGCCAGCAGGTCCCGGCACGCCTCGTCCTCGGAGGCGAAGCGGCTCATGTCCTTGTCCACCGAGCGCTCCCACAGCCCGGTCACCCAGCCGCCGTCCGGCGCGGGCCGCAGGAAGTAGTAGGCGTCCGGCTGGACGTCGATGTCCCGCACACCGGGAATGTCGTACAAAGCGTCCGGGACCTGCTCGGCGCGCAGCACCCGGACGAGTTCCGTTCTGTCCACGGCACCAGGATGCGCGGTCAGTTCAGCGGCCGCAGGTTACCGGCGGCAACCAGCTGAGGAATCGACGGTCCCGTCAGGTATTGCAGCCCGTAACCCGGCTGGCCGAACCAGGGCCTGATGGGCCCGGCGTCCACCAGGAACGGCTTGGTGACCTCGTAGAGGTGATAGCCGTACGGGTACGCGGGGTCATAGGTGTTCAGGTTGCTCGGCGGCAGCGCCCGCTCCGCGTACGGGGTGCCCGCCGGGGCGAGGAAGTGGCCGAAGCCGCTGCCGAAGAGATCGACCTTCTGACCCACCTTCAGCGTGATGGTGGTCTTGAGCGGTACGCCGTTCAGCAGCACCCAGCCGTCCGGGTACGGATACCACCAGCCGCCGGTCTGCTCGTTCCAGTAACACGCGAGGAATCCGGAGGCGGACAGGCCGTCCAGCCGCTCGTAGCCCTTCAGCATCTTCCCGATCGCACCCTTGCGCGGCAGTTCGGCGGGGCCGAGCCGCCAGTCGCCCTTGTAGTAGCGCTGGAAGGGCTGAGTGGGCGCGGAGTTGGTCCCCCCGGTGCGGTCCGTCGCCGGACAGGGCGGGTGGCCCTTGGCACCGGTGTCGGCCCCGTTCTCCGCCCCGGCGGCGTCGGGTGCGGGCGTGGGCGCCGGGGCCGGGGCGGGCAGCTGTCCGGCGGGGACGATCCCGGCGGTGTGCGCCACGGCCGGGCCCGCGCCGCAGAGCAGCAGCAGCGACCCCAGGATGACGAGGAGGTGTCGAAGAACGCGCATCCGCTGTCCTCTTGAGTGCGTTGGTGAGCGGTTAAGGGGACTATCGGCCGATACGCGACTTTTATACCGCCGGTCTGACGTGCTTTCATCAGATTGGATCAACGGGATCCCACGGATGGGCCCCCGCGCGATCCCGCCCCCGAACACGGCACCACGGCAGGCAAGGCGGTCCCGAATCTATGCTGATGTCATGAGCGCACACCCCGGCATCGACCGCGGCCATACGGATGACCTGATGTCCTTCCTCCGCGCCAGCCCCTCGCCGTACCACGCGGTGGCGAACACGGCAGAGCGCCTGGAGAAGGCGGGGTTCCGGCAGGTCGAGGAGACGGCGGCCTGGGACGGCGCGGCGGGCGGGCGGTATGTGCTGCGGGGCGGCGCGATCGTCGCCTGGTACGTGCCGGAGGACGCGGGCCCATCCACTCCGTACCGGATTGTGGGTGCTCACACCGACTCTCCCAATCTGCGCGTCAAGCCGATCCCCGACACCGGGGGCCACGGCTGGCGGCAGATCGCCGTCGAGATCTACGGCGGCGCCCTCCTCAACACCTGGCTCGACCGCGACCTCGGGCTCTCCGGGCGGATCACCCTGCGGGACGGCTCCAGCCATCTCGTCACCGTGGACAGACCCTTGCTGCGCGTGCCGCAGCTCGCCGTGCATCTCGACCGTTCCGTCAACGTCGACGGCCTCAAGCTCGACAAGCAGCGCCATATGACACCCGTGTGGGGGCTGGGCAGCGCCGAGGAGGGCGACCTCATCCGGTTCGTCGCCGAGGAGACCGGGGTGGCGGCCGAGGACGTGACGGGCTGGGACCTGATGGTCCACAGCGTCGAGCCGCCCGCCTACCTCGGCCGGGACCGCGAGCTGGTCGCCGGGCCCCGGATGGACAACCTGCTGTCCGTGCACGCCGGGACGGCCGCGCTCACCGCTGTCGCGGCCCGCCCGGAGCTGCCGTACATCCCGGTGCTCGCCGCCTTCGACCACGAGGAGAACGGCAGCCAGTCCGACACCGGCGCCGACGGCCCGCTGCTCGGCAATGTGCTGGAACGGTCCGTCTACGCGCGCGGCGGCGGTTACGAGGACCGGGCCCGGGCCTTCGCGGGCACCGTCTGCCTGTCCTCCGACACCGGCCACGCCGTCCACCCCAACTACGCCGAACGCCACGAGCCGGGACACCACCCGCGGCCCAACGGAGGACCCATCCTCAAGGTCAACGTCAACCAGCGGTACGCCACCGACGGCTCCGGGCGGGCCGTCTTCGTCGGCGCCTGCGAGCGCGCGGGCGTGCCCTGGCAGAGCTTCGTCTCGCACAACGCGATGCCGTGCGGGACCACGATCGGCCCGATCACCGCCGCCCGGCACGGCATCACCACCGTCGACATCGGCGTCGCGATCCTGTCCATGCACTCCGCGCGCGAACTGTGCGGCGCACAGGACCCGCGGCTGCTGGCCAAGGCACTCACCGCCTTTCTGGAGGGCTGAGTTGGACTTTTCCCTGCTGGGCCCGGTGACCGTCACCACAGGCCCCGCGGCGGCCCCCGTCGAGCTTCCGCTGGGACCGGCCAAGCGCCGCAGCGTGCTCGCGATGCTGCTTCTGCGTCCCAACTCGACCGTCTCGGTCGAGCAGTTGGTGGCCGGTCTGTGGGAAGACGAGCCGCCCGCCCACGCCCGTACCGTCATCCAGGGCCATGTCTCCCGGCTGCGCGCGGCGCTCGCCGAGGGCGGCGCCGGGGAACACGGTGTCGAACTGACCACCCACGCTTCCGCCTATCTGCTCCGGCTGCCCGCCTCATTGGTGGACACCGTGCGCTTCGATGACCTGGTGGCCCGGGCCGACCCCGAGTCGGCCCCGGCCGAGGCCGTGCCGATGCTGCGGCAGGCGCTCGGGCTGTGGCGCGGCCCGGCGCTCACCGGGACGGTGGCCAGCCCGCCGTTCGCGGCGGCCGCGCACGCCCTGGAGGAGCGGCGGCTGACCGCCGTGGAGGCCCTCGCGCGGGCGCACGGGGCGCTCGGCGAGTACGAGAAGGCGGCGGGCGCGCTGCACCCGGCGGCGCTCGGCAATCCGCTGCGCGAGGGGCTGATCGCGGACCTGATGCTGGTCCTCTACCGCACCGGGCGGCAGTCCGACGCGATCGCCTGGTTCCACCGCACCCGCGAGATGCTCGCCGACGACCTGGGGGTCGACCCGGGGGAGCGGCTGAACGCCGCGTACCAGGAGATCCTGCGGGCGACGCCCGTGGCGGAGCCGCCGCCCGAGCCGCGGGCCCCCCGTGACCCCCGGGAGGCGCACGCTCCGCGTGACCCGCGCGTCGGCGGTGAGGCCCCGGCCGCACCCGCCACACCCGCCGCACCCGCGGCGGCCTCCGGCCCCGCGCCGGAGCTGCTGCCCCGGCCTCCCGCCGGGTTCCTGGGCCGGGACGCGGAGCTGGCCGAGCTGACCCGGCTGGTCCTGCCCGGTACCGGGCAGGACCACCCGTACGGCGGCGCTCCCGCCGGGCTCCCCGCCGAGGGCGGCATCACCCTGGTCACCGGGCCCGCGGGCGTCGGCAAGACGGGCCTGGCCGTGCACTGGGGCCACGCGTACGCCACCGCCTTCCCCGACGGGCGGCTCTTCGCCGATCTGCGCGGCTTCAGCGGCGGGGAGGAGGCGGAACCGGCCGCCGTGCTGCGCGAGTTCCTGCTCGCCATGGGCACCCCGGCCGACCAGATACCGCCCTCGGAGCAGGCCGCCGGGGCGCTCTACCGCTCGCTGGTGGCCCAGCGGCGGCTGCTGGTGGTGCTGGACAACGCGAGCAGCTCGGCCCAGGTGCGGCCGCTGCTGCCCGGCGGGCAGCACTGCGCCACGCTGATCACCAGCCGCTCCCGGTTGGACGGGCTGATCGCCACCGACGCCGCCCGGCCGGTGCGGCTGCACGCGCTCGGCCCCGAGGACGGGGTGGCCCTGATCGGCGCGCTGCTCGGCCCCGACCGGGTCGCCGAGGACCCGGCGGCCGCACAGGAGCTGGTGACGCTGTGCGACGGGCTGCCGCTCGCGCTGCGCGCCGCCTCCGCCCAGCTGGTGGCCCGGCCGCGGTGGCGGCTGGCCCGGCTGGCCACGGCGCTGCGCGACGAGCGGCGGCGGCTGGCCCTGCTGTCGGCGGAGGACGCCGGGGTGGCGGCCGCGCTGCGCAGCTCGGTGGCCCGGCTCTCCGCGGACGACGCCCAGCTGCTGCGGGTCCTGGGCGCCGGTTTCGCCCGGGAGGTCAACACCGCGGAGGCGGCCGCGCTGTCCGGGGCGGACCCCGACCTGATCCAGGACTCCCTGGAACGGCTTGCCGAGATGCATCTCCTAGACGAGGAGGCCACCAACCGCTACGTCATGAGTGACCTGGTGAAACTCTTCGCCCAGGGCGATGGCGGTCGCGGCGCCGGGAGGCCCGGCGAGGGCGCGGGCGAGGGCGCGGGCGAGGGGGCCGGTCCAGCCTGAACAGCGGGGCGTTAGTGAGGCGTTAGCGTTCGGCAGCCACACGGCAGCCGAACGCCAGCGGCCCCGGACAAGCTGATTGTCGTACCGGAAAGCACGGGACAGCAGCCGAACCTCACCCCCGGGGGGAACCCACCATGTCGCACGCCACCTTCCTCGCCCGCCACGCCCGCGCCATCCGCTCCGTCGCCGCCGGTCTCACGGTCGTCGCAGCGGGCCTGACCCTCACCGCCTGCGGTGACAACGACGGCACGGGGGCCAAGAGCTCGGGCAAGGCCGACTCCACGGCCGCCGCCCCGGCGGACCAGGGCGGCGCCGACGCCGGCGCGCGGGGCGAGAGCGGCACCGGCGGCGGGAACGGTGGCGGCACCGGCGGTTCGGAGAGCGGCGGCACCGGCGGCACGAAGGACGCCGCCGGACAGGCCGGGGGCGTCTCGAAGCAGAACGGCGGCGCGGCCAAGCAGAACGGGGGCGGCTCCGGGACGGACGCCGAGCAGGAAGTCGGCACCTGCGACGTCAACAAGGCCATGGTGACCGTCGACTCCGTCAAGCGTCCCATCAACCACCTGCTGCTGAAGTTCACCAACCGGGCCGGAGTGGACTGCGAGGTCCCCAGCTTCCCGATCCTCCGCTTCGACGACGCGCAGGCCGCCACCCCGGCCGCCGGGGAGACCACGCCGCAGTCCGTCATCAGGCTGGCGCCCGGCGAGTCCGCCTACGCGGGCATCACCACCTCCCGCGGTGACGACCCGGACGCGGGCGGCACCGACGTGTCCAAGCTCGGGGTGTCCCTGGAGGGCCTGGATGCCGAGACGACCCTGGACCTGCCCGGCGGCTCGGTGTACCTCGACAACACCGCCCAGGTGACCTACTGGCAGAACACCGCCTCCGACGCGCTCACCTGGTAACGGCACCCCACGATTTCCCCAGACCGGACCCGTAGCCGACTCCCCCCGGCTACGTGTCCCCGACGGCCCCCGCCCCGGCGGGGGCCGTCCGCTGTCCGTCCGCTGTCCCGTCATGTCCCGCGGCGCCGCCGCCGATGTCCCGCACCGGGCCCTCCTCGGGCATGTCCCCGCAGGTGGAAGCGGTGTGACGGGATGGGACGTCCCATGGGACGACAGCTGCCCCGAACTCCCCTGTCCCCCGGCCGAGAGTGGTTCCCGTCGCCGCGGCGGACCGGCCCGGCGGCTCAACCGCACAGGGGGATTCACTCATGACGCACTCCACCACAACCGCCCGGCGCCGGACCATCTGGCGCAAGGTCCTCCCCACGATCGCCGCCGCGGGCATCGGCGCCACCGGACTCGTGGGCTGCTCGGGCGACGGGGGCACCGGAGGCCATGACGCGAAGGCGGCGAAGGCGGGCAGCGCCCGGGCGGCCGACAAGAACGCCATGAGCCGCGACACGGGGGCCGCGAAGGGCGGGGGCGCCCTCAAGCTGAAGACGACCAGCGGGGAGTTCGGCACGAAGGCGGCGGCCGCCGCCGACTTCCCCACCTGGGGCACGCGCTGGGTCGTCCACGAGACGGCCGACACCAGCAGCCCGTCCGTCGGCATGATCAACAAGGATGTGGCCGGGCAGGACCGCATCACCGCCGACTACCAGGTCGACACCGGCAAGAAGGCGTGCGAGGGCAGCACCTGTTCGACGTACATGGCGCACATCACCGGGCCGGTCAGCGGCTTTCTGAGCGTCCTCGCGGTGGACATCCCCGAGGACTCGCTGCCCGGCGTCCCCGTGCAGAACGGCGGTCAGCAGCCGCCCAAGCCGCCCCAGCCCGGCGGCACCCGCGCCGAGGCGCTGCAGCGCGCCTCCACCTGGCTCACGGCCAACGGCGGCGGCCGGGTCCCGTACAGCCAGGCCAAGATCTGGAAGGACGGCTACCGCCAGGACTGCTCGGGCTACGTCTCCATGGCCCTGGGCCTGAAGACGCCCGGCACCAACACGGTCGGCCTCACCGGCTCCGGCATCACCAAGCCGATCGCGGTGAACGACCTCAGGCCGGGCGATCTGCTGATCGACGCCGCCGGAGACAACAACACCCGCCATGTCGTGATGTTCGAGAAGTGGAACAACGACGCCCACACCTCGTACACCTCGTACGAGCAGCGCGGCGACTTCGGTACGGACCACGCGACCCGCACCTACGGCCTGGCGCCGGGCAGCGAGTACAAGCCCTACCGTCCGCTGAAGTTCACGGACTGACGGGGTAGTTCACCGGCCGGTGCGCGAACGATCCGGTTCCGGTAACGAGCGGCACGTCCACCTCGGGGGTGTGGACGTGTCGCTCGTCATGTTCATGATCCACATGCTCCAATGGGAAGCGTGCCAGCGCATCCGAATCATTCCGATCCGCGTCATTCCGATCCGCGTCCTTCCGAGCACCCGCGACGAAAACCGCTCGCCCCGCTTCCCGAAGAACTCTCCGGCCCGGTACGGGAATTCGTGACCGCACTGCGCCACATGCACGGCGAACTCGGCCTGAGCCTCAAGGAGCTGGAGGGGCGCCTGCCCGCCAGCCGCTCCTCGCTCTCCCGCTATCTGCGGGGTCAGAGCCTTCCCGACGAACGGCTCCTGGTCCAGTGGGGCACGCTGTCCTTCACCGCCGAGGACCGGCTGCCCGAGCTGGTGAAGCTGCTCCACCGGGCCAACGAGGCCGGGCCGGTCACGGACGCGGAGGGCGAAGCCCCGGCGGACGGCACACCCCCTGAGGCCGGGGACCGGCCGCCCCGGCGGCGGCTGCGGCTCGCACTCGCGGCGGTGGGCACGGTCACCGTCCTCGCCGGGACCACGGTCGCCGTCCTCGCCTTCCAGTCGTCGGACTCATCCGACACCGACAAGCCCCCGGCGACCCTGGGCAACGCCCGGATCACCGTCTTCAACGCGGAGAAGAGCTGCCGGGGCGAGCACGTCCGCAGCTGCTCCCTGGGCCTGGCCAGGGATCCGTACATGGCCTACCGCCCCGCCAACATCACGGGCCGGGCCTGGCACGGCGACGTGCTGCGCGCCGACTGCCGCATCGCCAACGGCGTCACCGTCACCGACGAGGCGGGCGGGCACAGCAGCATGTGGTTCCGCGTCTTAAGAGACGGTCAGCGGATGTGGATCCCGGCCATTCGGATCGATCACGACCAGGTGCAGTACACGACGCTCCCCAACTGCCCCGACTGACCTTCCACGTCGATGCTTCTGGGTCAGGCCTCCTCGTCCAGCCCGGCGAGGACCAGCGGCAGCCGGGCCACGCCGCCCTCGGTGACCCGGACCGGAACGCCCCAGTCCTGCTGGTGCACATGGCACGCGGGGTACTCGTTCGCAGGATCGTCGTCGCAGGAGGCGGCCATCGCCGAGACGTGCAGCACGCCCTCGGTCACCCCCTCCGCCAGCACCAGCTCCCGGCGCAGGTCCGTGCCCGCGCCCTCGCCGCCCGCGAGCAGCCCGGGCGGGGTGGAGCTGACCAGCAGCCGGGTGGAGGGTCCGTAGCGGGTGTCGAGCTTCTGGCCCGCGGGCGCCTGGAAGACCACGTCCAGCCGGAGCGTGCCCGGGGCGATGTCGGTGGCCGCGCGCTGGGTCCGGTGGGCCACCGCCTCGACCCGTACGGCCTCCTCGGGCAGCCGCAGCCGGGTCAGCCGGTGCCGGGCGGACTCCACCACCACGATGTCCCGGTCGACCAGGACCGCGCCGGACGGCTCGCGCAGATCCGTGGCGAGCGTGGAGACCTCGCCGGTGGCCGGGTCGTAGCGGCGCAGCGCGTGGTTGTAGGTGTCGGCGACGGCGACCGAGCCGTCGGGCAGCGCGGTGACGCCCAGCGGGTGCTGGAGCAGGGCCTGGTCGGCGGCGCCGTCGCGGTGACCGAAGTCGAAGAGGCCGGTGCCGACGGCGGTGCGGACCGCGAAGCCGTCGCCGTCCCGCTCGACCCAGCGCACCGCGGAGCTTTCGGAGTCGGCGATCCACAGCCGGTCGTCCGTCGCGGCGAGCCCGGACGGCTGGGAGAACCACGCCTGGTCCGCGGGACCGTCGACCAGCCCCTCGTTGGTGGTCCCGGCGGCGGCCGCGACGGTCCCGTCCTGAAGGTCGTACGTCCACAGCTGGTGCACGCCCGCCATGGCGATCCACAGCCGGCCGGCGAACCAGGCCAGGTCCCAGGGGGAGGACAGGTCGACCTCGCGGGCCGGTCCCTCGGCGGGCGAGCCCTGCCACCACTGGCGGCCGGTCCCGGCGAGCGTGCCGACCTCGCCGGTCGCGGGGTCGAAGCGGCGCAGCGCGTGGTTCACGGTGTCGGCGACCGCCACCGTGCCGTCGGGCAGCGCGGCGAGCCCCTGCGGCTCGCTGAACCGGGCCCGGTCCGCCGGGCCGTCGGCGAAGCCGCGCTCGCCCGCGCCGATGCGCCGCAGCACGCTTGTCCCGTCCTCCGCCAGCTCGACCAGCTGGTGGCGGGTGGTGTCGGAGACCAGGAACGTGCCGCCGGGCAGCAGCAGCGCCTTGCCGGGGAAGCGCAGCTCGGTGGGGACCGGCTCGGGCGGTACGTAGGGGCCGTCGCCACGGCGCAGCGTGCCCTTGGCCTCGTGCTCGGCCTCCAGCTGCCCCACCAGGGCCTCGATGGCGTGGGCATGCCCCTCGCCCGCGTGCTGGGCGACCACGTACCCCTCGGGGTCGATGACGACGAGGGTGGGCCAGGCGCGGACCGCGTACTGCTTCCAGGTGGTCAGCTCCGGGTCGTCCAGGACCGGGTGGTGCACCTCGTAGCGCTCGACGGCGTCGACGACGGCCCGGTGGTCGGCCTCGTGGACGAACTTCGGCGAGTGGACCCCGACGATCACGACGGTGTCGCGGTGCTTCTCCTCCAGCTCGCGCAGCTCGTCCAGGACGTGCAGACAGTTCACACAACAGAACGTCCAGAAGTCGAGGATGACGATGCGGCCTCGCAGTTCCGCCAGGCCGAGGTCTTTTCCGCCGGTGTTGAGCCAGCCGCCGAGGCCGGTCAGCTCAGGGGCGCGGACGCGTGCACGTGGAGCCATATCCCCATCCAACATCAGGCGGGGGAAACGCATTCCCGCGGGCCGGTTCGACCGGCTCGCCCCGGTCCGTCCCGGTCCGCCACGGAGGGGGCCGCGAACGGCCGCCGCTGACACGCGGCAAGCGGCCGTTCCGGGCCTACGATCGGACTCGAAGCACTGCCCTCGCGCGCGTGGGCAGCGTAACTTGAAGCCACACACCCGCACCCAGCCCGCGTACCAACCGCCCGAGGGGTCCCGTGACCGTCCATCCCAGCCTTCAGACCTCGATCGACGCCTGGACGCATTCCATCGACGCCATATCGGAGTTGGTGAATCCGCTCGCGGAGAGCGCATGGAACCGCGCTACCGAATGCCCGGGATGGTCAGTGCGGGACCTCGTCTCGCACGTGATCGGCCTCGACTGCGAGCTGCTCGGCGATCCGCGCCCGATCCACACGCTGCCGCGCGATCTGTTCCACATCACCGGCGAGATGTCGCGGTACATGGAAGTCCAGGTCGATGTGCGGCGCTGCCACACGGCCCCCGAGATGACCTCCGAGCTGGAGTACACCGTCATCCGGCGGGCCCGCCAGCTGCGCAACGAGAAGCGCGCGCCGGACACCATGGTGCGCTGGCCCGGCGGCGGTGAGCTGACCCTGGAGGAGGCGCTGACCCGCCGTGCCTTCGACGTGTGGGTGCACGAGCAGGATCTGCGGCGGGCCCTGAACCAGCCCGGCAACCTGGACTCGCCGGGCGCGTACCTCTCCCGGGACGTGCTGCTGTCCGCGCTGCCGAGGGTGGTCGCCAAGGACGCTGGCGCCGCTCCCCAGTCGGCGGTGGTCTTCGATGTGCACGGCCCGATGGAGTTCATGCGCACCGTGCGGGTGGACGCGGACGGCCGGGCCACGATCGACGGCAGTGTGTCGCTGGGCCCGACCCTCACGCTCTCCCTGGACTGGGAGACGTACGTACGGCTCGCCTGCGGCCGGGTGCGCCCCGAGGCGGTCGCCGAGCGGGTGAAGGTCGAGGGGGACGAGCAGCTGGCCGACGCCATCCTGGCCCACTTCGCCATCACCCCGTGACCGGGTAAAGGGCTCACGCCGGTACGTGCACCGCCTCGACGCGGCTCGCGACCACGCGCTCGCGCTCGCGGCGGTGCGCGCGGCCGCGCAGCCGCAGCATCTGCGAGACGCCCAGCGCCTGGAACACGAACACCACCGCGAAGGCGATGCGGAAGTCCTGACCGGTCATGTCCAGCAGTACGCCGATGGCGAGCAAAGTACTCATCGAGGCCGTGAATCCGCCCATGTTGACGATCCCGGAGGCGGTCCCGGTCCGCTCGGGCGGGTTGGCGGGGCGGGCGAAGTCGAAGCCGATCATCGACGCGGGACCGCACGCGCCGAGCACCGCGCACATCACGGCCAGCATCCACAGCGGCGCGTGGTCGCCCGGCCAGCACAGCACGGTGCCCCACACGAGCGCGGTGGCGCCGACCGTGCCGAAGGCCAGCGGGGTGCGGGCGGCGTGGTGGCGGGCGATGACCTGCCCGTAGACCAGGCCGATCACGATGTTGGACAGCACCACGACCGTCAGCAGCTCACCGGCGGTCGACCGGGACAGCCCCTGCGCCTCCACCAAGAACGGCATCCCCCACAGCAGCAGGAAGACCATGGCGGGGAACTGGGTGGTGAAGTGCGTCCACATGCCCAGCCGGGTGCCGGGCTCGCGCCAGGCGTCCACGATCTGCTGGCGTACGAAACCCTTGGCCGTCCGGTCGACGGGCGGCGGCTCGTGCCCCTCCGGGTGGTCCTTGAGGAAGAGCAGCACCAGGACGAGGATGACCACCCCGCCGACCGCGCTGCCCGCGAAGGTCGGGGTCCAGCCGACGCTGTGCAGGGTCTGGGCGATCACCAGCGTGGAGACCAGGTTGCCGGCCATCCCGATCAGCCCGGCGATCTGCCCGATCAGCGGCCCCCGGCGGACCGGGAACCAGCGGGAGCCGAGCCGCAGCACGCTGATGAACGTCATCGCGTCACCGCAGCCGAGCAGCGCCCGGGAGCCCAGGGCCATCGGGTACGAGTGGGACAGCGCGAAGCCGAACTGGCCGATGGTGAACAGCACGATCCCCAGCGCCAGCACCTTGCGGGTGCCGAGCCGGTCGACCATCAGCCCGACCGGTATCTGCATCCCCGCGTAGACCAGCACCTGGAGCATGGAGAAGGTGGACAGCGCCGAGGCGTTGATGTGGAAGCGCTCGGCGGCGTCGATCCCGGCCACGCCGAGGCTGGTGCGGTAGACGATGGCGACGAAGTAGACGGCGACGCCGAGGCCCCAGATGGCGACGGCGCGCCGCCCCCCGGGCGGGTCCCCGGGCAATCGGGCCGTGGTCATCGCACGTCCCCCCGGGCGAGGGTGTTCACCCAGGTGATGTGGCGCTGGACGAATCCGGCCGCCGAGCGCGCGTCCCCGGCGCGCAGCGCCTGGAGGATCTCGGTGTGCTCGGCGATGTTCTTGGCGATCCGGTCGGGCTCGGCGTGCATGGTGGCCACGCCCATCCGCAGCTGCCGGTCGCGCAGCTGGTCGTAGAGCTGGGCCAGGATCGTGTTCCCCGCCGCCCGGACGATCTCCGCGTGGAAGCAGCGGTCGGCGACGGCGAACGCGGCCAGGTCACCGGCGGCCGCGTGCCCCTTCTGCTCCTCCATCAGCTCTTCCAGCCGCCGCAGCAGCTGCGGTCCGGCGGGCACCGCCTTGGCGACCGCGTGCTGCTCGACCAGCAGCCGGGTCTCCACCACGTCCGCGATCTCCTGGGCGGAGACGGGCAGCACCAGCGCGCCCTTCTTGGGGTAGAGCTTCAGCAGCCCCTCGGCCTCCAGCCGCAGCAGGGCCTCGCGGACCGGCGTACGGGAGACGCCGACGGCCTCGGCCAGCTCGCCCTCGCTCAGCAGCGTGCCGCCCTCGTAGCGGCGCTCCAGGACGGCCTGTTTGACATGGGTGTAGACGCGTTCGGCGGCGGGCGGCGGCTTGGTGGCCGTATCGGTGGGACTCATGATGCGCACAGCATAGATACAACACGTATGCCTGCGTATCCCCCGTCCGCCATGCGGACGGGGGGTACCTCCTTCTTAACCCCAGGTGATCAGGCGCTTGGGGCGCTCCAGGATGGCCGCGACGTCCGCGAGCACCTTGGAGCCCAGTTCGCCGTCGACCAGCCGGTGGTCGAAGGAGAGCGCGAGGGTCGTCACCTGGCGCGGCTTGACCTCGCCCTTGTGGACCCACGGCTGGAGCTTGACCGCGCCGAAGGCGAGGATCGCCGACTCCCCGGGGTTGAGGATCGGGGTGCCGGTGTCGATGCCGAAGACGCCGACGTTGGTGATGGTCACCGTGCCGCCGGTCATCGCCGCCGGGCTGGTCTTGCCCTCGCGGGCGGTGGACACCAGGTCGCCGAGGGACTCGGCCAGCTGGGGCAGCGTCTTGGCGTCCGCGTCCTTGATGTTGGGGACGATCAGACCGCGCGGGGTGGCGGCGGCGATACCCAGGTTGACGTAGTCCTTGTAGACGATCTCCTGGTTGTCCTCGTCCCAGGCGGCGTTGACGTCCGGGTTGC
The DNA here is from genome assembly GCF_055591805.1 of Streptomyces sp. NPDC041200. Classification (NCBI taxonomy): domain Bacteria; kingdom Bacillati; phylum Actinomycetota; class Actinomycetes; order Kitasatosporales; family Streptomycetaceae; genus Streptomyces; species Streptomyces sp. NPDC041200. Next base: position 116,243 of record NZ_JBVIZF010000002.1, read on the forward strand.
GCTTGATGGCCACCAGCAGCGCCTTGGCGACCAGGAGCAGCGGGTTCACCCGCAGCCCGGCCAGCTCCGGGTCCTGCTTGAGGTCGGCGACCAGCTTCATGGTGCGGGTGACGTCGACGGTGACGAACTCCGTCACGTGCGGGGCGGTGAAGGCGCTGCCCACCATCGCCTGCGCGGTGGCCTTCCGTACGCCCTTCACGGGCACCCGGCGCTCCCGCGCGCCCGCGGCCGCCGCGGCGGCGGGCTCCGGGGCCGCGGCGGGGGCCTCCACGGCCGCGTGGACGTCGTCGCGGGTGATGATCCCGCCCGGGCCGGTCGGGGTGATCGTCGCCAGGTCGATGCCGAGGTCCTTGGCGAGCTTGCGGACCGGCGGCTTGGCCAGCGGACGGGCGGTCCCGGTGTGCCCGTTCAGCTCGGGCGCGGGCTCCGGGCGCGCCGGTGCGGCGGGGGCCGCGGGGGCGGGCGCCGGGGCCGCGGGGGCCTCGGCCGCCGGGCGGTGGGCGCCGGGCTGCGGCTTGCGGGGGCGGCGCTTGGTGGAGGAGGGGGCGGCGCCGTAGCCCACCAGGTTGGCCTGGCGCCCCTCCGGCTCGGCCTCGGCGGGGGCCTCGGCGGCGGGCTGCGGCGCGGCGGCGGCCTCGGGCGCGTCTCCGGCGCCCGGGTCGGTGTCCACCGAGATGATCGCCGTGCCCACGTCCACCGTGGTGCCCTCGTCGAAGCGCAGCTCATGCACCACGCCGGTGAACGGGATGGGCAGCTCCACCGCGGCCTTGGCGGTCTCGACCTCGCAGACCACCTGGCCGTCGGTCACGGTGTCACCCGGGGCCACCAGCCACTTGAGGATCTCGGCCTCGGTCAGTCCCTCGCCCACGTCGGGCATCTTGAACTCACGGAAGCGCTGTTCGACTGCGGTCATCGTCACGATCTCCTCAAGCCCTTCAGTACGCCAACGCACGGTCTACGGCGTCGAGCACCCGGTCCAGGTCGGGCAGGTACTCGTCCTCCAGCCGCGAGGGCGGGTACGGCGCGTGATAGCCGCCGACCCGCAGCACCGGGGCCTGGAGGTGGTAGAAACACCGCTCGGTGATGCGCGCGGCGATCTCCGACCCGGTCCCCAGGAAGACCGGTGCCTCATGCACCACGACCAGCCTGCCGGTCCGCTCGACCGACCGCTGGACCGTGTCGAAGTCGATCGGCGACATCGACCGCAGATCCACGACCTCCAGCGACTTCCCCTCCTCGGCGGCTGCCGCGGCGGCGTCCTGCGCGACCTTCACCATGGGCCCGTAGGCCGCGAGGGTGAGATCGGTGCCGGGCCGCACCACGCGGGCGGCGTGCAGGGGGCCGGGGATGGCCGAGGTGTCGACCTCGCCCTTGTCGTGGTAGCGGCGCTTGGGCTCGAAGTAGATCACCGGGTCGTCGCTGCCGATGGCCTGCTGGAGCATCCAGTAGGCGTCGGAAGCGTTGGAGGGCGAGATCACCTTCAACCCGGCGACGTGCGCGAACAGCGCCTCGGGGGACTCGCTGTGGTGCTCGACCGCGCCGATGCCGCCGCCGTAGGGGATGCGGATGACGACCGGCATCTTGACCTTGCCGAGCGACCGGGCGTGCATCTTGGCGAGCTGCGTGACGATCTGGTCGTACGCGGGGAAGACGAAACCGTCGAACTGGATCTCCACCACCGGGCGGTAGCCGCGCAGGGCGAGCCCGATCGCGGTGCCGACGATGCCGGACTCGGCCAGCGGGGTGTCGATGACCCGGTCCTCGCCGAAGTCCTTCTGCAGCCCGTCGGTGACCCGGAAGACGCCGCCGAGCTTGCCGACGTCCTCCCCCATGATCAGGACCTTGGGGTCGGTTTCGAGCGCCGCGCGCAGCGACGCGTTGATCGCCTTGGAGAGCGACATCTTCTCGGCGGCCATCTCAGATGCCTTCCTCAGCGGTGACGAACGAAGCCTGGTACGCGGCGAACTGGGCCCGCTCCTCGTCCACGAGCGCGTGACCGTCGGCGTAGGTGTGCTCGAACATCGCCATGTCGTCGGGGTCGGGCATCGACCGGACCGCCTCCCGCACCCGCTTGGCGAGCGCGTCGGACTCCTGCTCCAGGGCGTCGAAGAACGCCTCGTCCGCGAGCTTCTCATTGGTGAGGAGGGTCCGCAGCCGCAGGATCGGGTCCTTGGTCTCCCACAGCTCGCGCTCCTCGGACGAGCGGTAGCGCGTCGGGTCGTCGGAGGTCGTGTGGGCACCCATGCGGTAGGTGAACGCCTCGACGAGCATCGGGCCCTGGCCGGTGCGGGCCCGCTCCAGCGCCGCCTTGGTGACGGCGAGACAGGCGAGCACGTCGTTGCCGTCCACCCGGACGCCCGGGAAGCCGTAGCCCTGGGCGCGCTGGTAGAGCGGGACCCGGGTCTGCCTCTCGGTGGGCTCGGAGATGGCCCACTGGTTGTTCTGGCAGAAGAAGACGACCGGGGCGTTGTAGACCGCGGAGTAGGTGAACGATTCGGCCACGTCGCCCTGGCTGGAGGCGCCGTCGCCGAAGTAGGCCAGCACGGCGGTGTCCGCGCCGTCCTTGGCCACGCCCATCGCGTAGCCGGTCGCGTGGAGCGTCTGCGAGCCGATGACGATGGTGTACAGGTGGAAGTTGTTGCTGTTGGGGTCCCATCCGCCGTGGTTCACCCCACGGAACATCCCCAGCAGATTGGTCGGGTCGACACCCCGGCACCAGGCGACGCCGTGCTCGCGGTAGGTCGGAAAGACGTAGTCGTCGTCGTGCAGCGCCCGGCCGGAGCCGATCTGCGCGGCCTCCTGGCCGAGCAGCGAGGCCCACAGGCCCAGTTCGCCCTGGCGCTGCAGGGTGGTGGCCTCGGCGTCGAAGCGCCGCGTCAGGACCATGTCCCGGTACAGACCGCGCAGCTCGTCGGGGGTCGGGTCGATCGCGTAGTCGGGGTGCTCGACCCGCTCGCCCTCCGGGGTCAGCAGCTGTACGAGTTCCGGTTCCGCCGACTGCTGCTTCTTCGTGCTCCGCGCGCTGGTGCTGCGCTTGGCTCCGCTGCGGCGCGGCTTGCGCGCGGCAGTGCTCTCCACGGTCACGTGTGCTCCTCCGTCTGTCCGGCCTCCGGGATCCGCCGGCGGCCAGTTGCGGCTCGCCCGTCCGACGACGACGCACGGGGTGGGTGCGACGAAACGTCCGTCCGGGCGTGACAGGTTCCCGGCGGTCGGCCCCGCACAAGGCACGTTACCCAGTGCTTCGCATTCCTGCGAAACCCCACCTGACCTGCAATTTTGCTTGGATTTCCAAGTAAATCGCGCGGTTGGGTGAACATCCACTGGTCACAGCCTCGCCGACCGTCGGTCCTCCGCACGTTATCCCGCAGGACAAAGGCACGGGAAGACTTCGTGTGTGAGACTGGAGCCGTGCGCGAAGAAGGAAAAATCAGGATTTTCCTACTCGACGACCATGAAGTCGTACGACGTGGCGTGCGCGAGTTGCTGGCGAGCGAGCCGGACATGGAAGTGGTCGGTGAGGCGGGCACCGCGGCCGACGCCCTCGCCCGGATCATCGCGACCCGGCCCGACGTCGCCGTGCTCGACATCCGGCTGCCCGACCGCAGCGGCGTCGAGGTCTGCCGGGAGATCCGGTCGCGCGACGAGGCCATCCGCTGCATGATGCTCACCTCCTTCGCCGACGACGAGGCCCTGTTCGACGCGATCATGGCGGGCGCCTCCGGCTACGTGCTCAAGGACATCCGCGGCAGCGAACTGCTCGCCGCCGTCCGGGACGTGGCCGCGGGCCGCTCACTGCTCGACCCGGTGGCCACCGCCCGGGTGCTGGAGCGGCTGCGCGGCGGCACCAAGCCCGACGACCGGCTCGCCGCCCTCACCGAGCAGGAGCGCCGGATCCTGATCCTGATCGGGGAGGGGCTGACCAACCGGGTGATCGGGGAGCGGCTGCACCTCGCCGAGAAGACGATCAAGAACTATGTCTCCAGCCTGCTCGCCAAGCTCGGCATGGAGCGCCGCTCGCAGGCCGCCGCCTTCGTGGCCCGGATGCAGGCCCAGAAGAACTAAGGGGTCTTGGGCCCCCAAGCACCATTCGGCCTGCCGCGTCAACTCACGCACGGCCCGTGACGCCGGGTGATCTAACATCTGGCAGGTGCCGCGCTCACATGTAGACCTCGCCGAGGCCGCTCCCGACGGGGAAACCCTGGGCGCCCTGCTCCGCCGCTACGACCGGGCCGGTGAGCCGGTGTCCTGCGACCCCCTCACCGAGGGTCTGCTCAACCGCGGCTACCGGCTCGCCACCACCCGCGGCCGGTTCTTCCTCAAGCACCACCTCGACGGCGACCGCACCGCCATCGCCCGCCAGCACCGGGTCACCGAGCGGCTGGGCGCGCTCGGCCTGCCGGTCGCGCCGCCGGTCCCGGACGCCCACGGCCGTACGGTCGCCGTCATCGGCGGCCGCTGCTACGCCCTGCACCCGTGGATCGACGGGCGGCACCGGGACGGCGCCGCGCTGACCACGCCCCAGTGCTCGCGTCTTGGCGGCCTGCTGGGGTTCGCCCACACCTGTCTGGAGCAGGTCATGCGGGCCGGGACCTGCGACCGCGAGCCGCCCGAGCCCGCGGCCGACCCCGAGGACACCTACGACGTCATCGACGAGCTGCTGGCCCTGGTCCGCGGCCACCGACCGCGGGACACCTTCGACGAACTCGCCGAGCACCGCCTCACCGAGCGCCGCGCGCTGCTGGAGCGGCACGCCCACCGGCGGCCGGAGGCGGACGCGATCCCGGCCACCGGCTGGGTTCACGGCGACTTCCACCCGCTGAACCTGCTCTACCGCGACACCGAACCGGCCGCGATCGTCGACTGGGACCGGCTGGGCGTCCAGCCGCGCGCCGAGGAGGCCGTCCGCGCCGCCGCGATCTTCTTCGTACGCCCCGGCGGCACCCTGGAGCTGACCAAGGTCCGCTCCTACGCCCGCGCCTACCGCCGTATGGCGGGCGCCGGGGACGCGGAGATGGCCGCGGCCGTGCACCGGGTGTGGTGGGAGCGGCTCAACGACTTCTGGATGTTGCGCTGGCACTACCAGCGCGGCGACCACCGCGCCGATCCGCAGTTCCCCGCCGCCGCCGCGCTGGTGGTGTGGTGGACGCGGGAGTACGAGGCGGTCCGCGACGCCTTCTGCGGCTGACGGTCCGCCCCGGTGCTCATACGACTGCCCCGGCACCGCTCGCGCGGGGCCGGGGCAGTCGGCGGTGTCGGGTGGGGCTCAGCCGAGGCTGTCGCCGCTCGGAAGACCGCCGGTCGGCTCGCCCTCGTCACCGTCGTCGGGCGGCGTCGTCGGCTCGTCGCCGCCGTCGGACGGCGTGGTCGGGCCGCCGCTGCCGTCGCCCGGCGTGGTCTGGGTATCCGTCGGGAGGCCGGTCGGACCGCTGGTCGGCTGGTTCGGCACCTGCGGACCGCTGGGCTGGCCGGTGTACGAGGGGCCGGTCGGCTGCTGGGACGGGGTGTAGTCGCCCGTGCCGCCGGTGGAGTCGCCGGTCTCCGGAGCCTCCGACGTTTCCTCCGTGGGCTCCTCGCTCGGCTCCTTGGTCTCCTTCTGCTGGGTCGCCGTCGGGTTCTTGGTCGGCTGCTTGCCCTTGTCACCGCCGCCGCCGAGGTCCAGCGCGAACGCCACCCCGACCGCCACGGCGATCACCGCGAGCGCCGCGACCAGCCACATCTTGCCGCGGCCACCCCGGCGGCCCCGGCCGGATCCCCCGCTGTAACCGCCGTCGTAGCCGCCCCCGGCGTTCCCCCCGCCGGGCGCGACCATCGGCTGCTGCGAGGTGTCGCCGTGCCCCGGATGCGGCATCGCGGTCGTCCCCGCCATGCCCATCGCCCCGGTGGCGCCGCCGAGGTGCTGGGTGACCGGGCCGGTGTTCCAGACACCGGTGTGGCCGCCCGCCTCCTGGAGCATCTGCAGCGCGTACTGGACCAGTCCGCGCATCTCCTCGGCGCTCTGGAACCGGTCGTCCGGGTCCTTCGCGAGCGAACGCATCACCAGACCGTCCAGCTCCGGCGGAACCTGGCCGCCCGAAATTTCGGACGGTGGCACCGGATTGTCCTGAACGTGCTGATAAACGACCGAGAGAGGAGTCTCACCGGTGAACGGCGGGCGCAGCGCGAGCAGTTCGTAGAGCAGGCACCCGGTCGCGTACAGGTCGGAACGGTGATCCACGGCCTTGCCGAGCGCCTGCTCGGGCGAGAGGTACTGCGGGGTGCCCATGACCATGCCGGTCTGGGTCATGGTGGACTGCGCGCCGTGCAGGGCACGGGCGATGCCGAAGTCCATGACCTTGACCGCGCCGCTCTTGGTGATGATCACGTTCGCGGGCTTGATGTCACGGTGCACGATGCCGTGCTGATGGCTGTAGGCGAGCGCCTCCAGCACCCCCGAGACAATGATCAGCGCCTGATCCGGCGGCGGCGCCTCGGCGTTGAGCAGCAGGTCGCGGATGGTGTGGCCCTCGACCAGCTCCATCACGATGTAGGGGACGGTGTTCGGGCCGACGACATCCTCGCCGGAGTCGTACACCGCGACGACCGCGTGGTGGTTCAGCCCCGCCACGGACTGTGCCTCGCGAGTGAAGCGGGCCTTGGACACCGGGTCCTCGGCCAAGTCGGCGCGGAGCAGCTTCACCGCGACCGTTCTGCCGAGCCGGACGTCCTCGGCGGCGAAGACCTCCGCCATGCCGCCTCGGCCCAGGCGACCGGTGAGACGGTAACGGCCATCGCCGACCAGCCCACCGTTCCCCCACGCCTCGGGCACATCAGACATTCCGGACCCGGTAGCGTCAGGTTCGGAGGGCCCCTGGGCGCTCTGGGTCTGTGCCATCGGTCCTCGCCGTCTCGGTCTAGGTGGGGGTCTGGTCAAGATCGCCCCGCCCGCGGGCGGTACGGTTCCTGCTAGGCACGCTACAGCCTTCGCGCCGCGCATCGGTTCGTGATGGACCGGCCATCAAACCTGTTGACGGTGAAGTGTTGCAAATCGCGTGACGGGTTCTTGAGCATCCGGTCACGGAACGGGCACGTGGCTTGACGTGTCCGTGGCCTGGGGCAGACTTGGCCACGATATCGGGAACACGAAGATCATGGCGTCGAAACGTGCGGGTCCGGGCGGTGAGTGCGCCGAGGGGGATGCAAGACATGAGCCAGCACGGCGCTCCGGGCCGTTACCAGGGCAGTTCCCTGGCCGGCGGCCGTTACCAATTGCGGGACCTGCTCGGCGAAGGCGGCATGGCCTCCGTGCACCTCGCCTACGACTCCGTGCTGGACCGCCAGGTAGCGATCAAGACGCTGCATACGGAGCTGGGCCGCGAGCAGTCCTTCCGCGAGCGATTCCGCCGCGAGGCCCAGGCCGTGGCGAAGCTCACGCACACCAATATCGTCTCGGTCTACGACACCGGCGAAGATTCGATCGACGGCGCGCTCATGCCGTACATCGTCATGGAGTACGTCGAGGGACTTCCGCTGCGTTCCGCCCTCGACACCGACGTCCGGCAATACGGCGCGATGCCGACGGAAAAAGCGCTGAAAATCACCAGTGATGTTCTGGCGGCGCTCGAGATCAGCCACGAAATGGGGCTGGTTCACCGCGACATCAAGCCCGGTAACGTGATGATGACCAAGCGTAATGTGGTCAAAGTCATGGACTTCGGCATCGCCCGCGCCATGCAGTCCGGGGTCACCTCCATGACCCAGACCGGCATGGTCGTCGGCACCCCGCAGTACCTCTCGCCCGAGCAGGCGCTGGGCCGCGGCGTGGACGCCCGCAGCGACCTCTACTCGGTGGGCATCATGCTCTTCGAGCTGCTGACCGGCCGTCTCCCCTTCGACGCCGACTCGCCGCTCGCCATCGCGTACGCGCACGTCCAGGAGGAGCCGGTCGCGCCCTCCTCGATCAACCAGTCCATCCCGCCCGCGGTGGACGCGCTGGTCGCCCGCGCCCTGAAGAAGAACCCGAACGAGCGCTTCCCCACCGCCGAGGCCATGCGCGACGAGATCGCCCGCGTCTCGCGCACCGGCCAGACCGGCGCCTCCCCGATCATCATCGGCGGCGGCCCGCCCGCCGTCAGCGGCGCCGGCGTCGGCGCGGCGGTCTTCCCGCCCGTCGACCACCAGACCCCCGGTCCCGGCCCGGGCGGCGTCCAGACGCCGTACCAGCCGCAGCCCGCGGCGGGGCAGTACGGCGCCTTCGGCCCGTCCACCCCGCCGCCGCCCACCCAGCCTGTGAGCCAGCAGCCGTACGGCACGCCCCCGTCCCCGTACCAGGGCGGCCACGGCCCGAGCACCCCGCCGCCGTACTCCATCTCGCCCTCGCCCTCGCCCAGCCCGGGCTCGTCCGGGGGTGGCGGCAGCAACAAGCGCGTGATCATCGGCTCCGCCGTGGTGGCCGCGATCGCGGTCCTCGGCGTCATCCTGGTCATCGCCCTCAACGGCTCGGGCGGTGGCGACAAGAAGGACGAGAGCAAGGGCGGCGGCGAGAAGAAGACGTCCGCGCCCCCGTCGTCGAACGCCGCGGGCTTCCGCATGGGCGACAAGACGAAGACGATCGACCCGGCCAAGTGCAAGGACGCGTACGAGGACTCGGAGGAGAAGGGCACCTACAGCGTGCCCGACTTCCAGAACCTCTACGTGGACTCGGTGAAGAAGTGCATCCGGGCCGCGGGGTGGAAGTACCGCGTCACGACCCAGGACGAGAACCTGTGGGGCAAGGGCACGGTCCTCAACTACACGTACCGCAACTACGAGCCGTACAACCCGGACACGGACACCATCGAGCTGACGGTCTCCACCGGAAACCCGGGCTGAGGCCCCCTGCGGGAGCGTATGGGCGTAGCCGGACCGCTTCGGTCCGGCTACGCCGCTTTTACAGCCGCTACAGGGCGCTAGAGGTACGGGCCCGAGCGGGCGCCGCCGTGCTCCGGCCCCATGCCCTGGCCCTCCTCGCCGCCGCTGACGCCCGGGGGCAGCGCCCTTCGCATCTGCTCCAGCTGGGCGCGGGCCGCCATCTGCTGGGCGAACAGCGTCGTCTGGATGCCGTGGAACAGCCCCTCCAGCCAGCCGACCAACTGCGCCTGGGCAATGCGCAGTTCGGCCTCGGTCGGAACCGAATCCTCCGTAAAGGGCAGCGACAGCCGCTCCAGCTCCCCGATCAGCTCGGGTGCGAGACCGTCCTCCAGCTCCTTGACCGAACTGGAGTGGATCTCCTTGAGGCGCGCGCGGCTCGCCTCGTCGAGGGGTGCGGCGCGGACCTCCTCCAGCAGCTGCTTGATCATGCTTCCGATCCGCATGACCTTCGCGGGCTGTTCGACCATGTCCGTCACGGGAACCTCGCGCGACTCGTCGTCACCACTGCCATCACCAGGAGTGAGACCGCCGAGCGCCATGCCGTCCGGACCGACGACCAGGACGTGCGGGCTCTCCTGCGATCGTTCGTTCATCGGCTGGTTCATACCCCCATTGTTCCGCACCGGCACCTCGGAGGGAGGCTGTGGGTCGCCTCAAGCCCCGCGGGCCCCCAGGGGTGCTTGCCGATCATGCCGGGCTCCCGGCGCCCGGCCCCGCCCGCCTCAGCGGCGCCGTAGCCGCAGTCCGAGGAAGGCCAGCCCGAGCCCCAGCCCGGTCAGCGCCAGCCCGCTGCCCAGCGGCAGCACCCGCGTCGCCCGGTCCCCGGGCGCGGCGGCGGTCCGCTCGGCGCCGTACGGCCGATCGTCCTGGGGCGGCTCGTCCGCTCCGCGCCGCTCCTGCTCAGGGGGGAGGCGAAGCGAGGACGGCGTCCAGTCCGGGACCAGCGACATGCGCCGGTCCGTCTGGTCCCGCCCGCCCGTTTCGGCCGGGGTGCGCGGGGTGGCGGACGAGGGGGTGGGCGCCGCGGACCGGCCGGGGTGGGACCGGCCCTCCCCGGCGTGGGTGCCCGCGAGGCCGCCGTCGTCGGCGCGCGCCACCGCGTGCGGGGCGGCGAGCAGCGCGGCGCCCGCCAGCAGGGCCGCCGCGGGCAGGGTACGGAGTACGAGGTTCACGGTCGTCGCCCTCCCGTGCCGGGCGGTCAGCTCAGGCGCTTCACGGGATGAGCGTCACATGGCGGGGCGTACCGGGCATTCCGGGCGCGGCCGAACAGGCCACGACGGCCGTCACCGCAGGCCGCGCCCGGAACCGGTGGGCGTCCGGAGCCGATGGGCGCCCGGAGCCGGTGTGCGCTCAGAGCCGGTGTGCGCCCGGAGCCGGTGTGCGCCCGGAGCCGGTGTGCGCCCGGAGCCGGTGTGCGCTCAGAGCCGGTGTGCGCTCAGAGCGTCAGCAGCACCTTGCCCACGTGGCCGCTGGACTCCAGCAGCCGGTGCGCCTCCGCGGCGTCCCGCATCGGGAGCGTACGGTCCACGATCGCGCGGACCCGGCCGCTGCCGATCAGCGGCCAGACGTGCTCCCGTACCGCCGCGACGATCGCCGCCTTCTCACCCAGCGACCGGCCCCGCAGCCCGGCGGCCGTCACCGCGCCGCTCTTGCCCAGCAGCTTGACCAGGTTCAGCTCGGCCTTCGCCCCGCCCTGCAGGCCGATGATCGCCAGCCGTCCGTTGGTCGCCAGCGCGTCCACGTTCCGGTCCAGGTACTTCGCCCCGACGATGTCCAGGATGACGTCCACGCCGGCGCCGTCGGTGGCCGCCCGGACCTCTTCCACGAAGTCCTGCTCGCGGTAGTTGATCAGCACATCGGCGCCCAGCTCCCGGCAGGCCGCCAGCTTCTCCGCCGACCCTGCCGTGACCGCCACCCGCGCCCCGGCCGCCTTCGCGAGCTGGATGGCCATGGTGCCGATGCCGCTCGACCCGCCGTGCACCAACAGCGTCTGGCCCGGCCGGAGATGGGAGATCATGAAGACGTTCGACCATACGGTCGCGGTCACTTCGGGCAGCCCGGCGGCGGTCACGAGGTCGACGCCGTCCGGCACGGGCAGCAGCTGCCCCGCCGGGACCGCCACCTTCCCGGCGTACCCGCCGCCCGCCAGCAGCGCGCACACCTCGTCGCCCACCGCCCAGCCGCTGACGCCTGGGCCCAGCTCCACGATCCGGCCCGAGCACTCCAGGCCGGGGTACTCGGGGGCGCCGGGCGGCGGCGGATAGTGGCCCTGCCGCTGCATCAGATCGGCGCGGTTGACGCCACTGGCCACGATCTCGACCAGGACCTCCCCCTCGCCGGGCGTGGGATCGGGCACCTCGGTCCACTGGAGTGCGTCGGGGCCGCCGGGTTCAGGAATGGTGATCGCATGCATGGCCGCGAGGCTACTCCTGGGGCGTCGGCGCGCGAACGATGGTGATCAGCCGGTCGGCGGCCTGCAGCGGGCTCGCGTCGGCGTCGTCGTACGCCAGCAGCCGGTGCCCGCGCCGTACGGACACCACGAGGTCGTCCGTATCCCGCACCGACCTGCCCACCTCGGACTTCACCACCGTGCGCTCCACCAGGTCCAGACCGCTGCCCTGCTGGATCAGGTCCTCGATCACCGCGCCCGCGGTCGGCGACTGCACGCTCAGTCCCAGCAGCCGTCCCGCCGCGCTCGCGCTCGTGATCACCGCGTCGGCGCCCGACTGGCGCAGCAGCGGCGCGTTCTCCTCCTCGCGCACCGCCGCCACGATGTTCGCGCCCTTGTTGAGCTGCCGCGCGGTCAGCGTGACCAGCACCGCCGTATCGTCCCGCTGGGTCGCGATCACGAACTGGCGGGCCCGCTGCGCCTCCGCGCGCAGCAGCACATCGCTGCGGGTCGCGTCCCCCACCACGCCGACGAACCCCTCGGAGGTCGCGGACTCGATCACCTTGTGGTTCGGATCGACCACCACCACCCGCCCCTTGGGCAGCCCGCCCGCGCAGAGCGTCTGGACGGCGGACCGGCCCTTGGTGCCGAAGCCGATGACAACGGTGTGATCGCGCAAGGCGGACCTCCAGCGGTTCAGGCGGTATTGCTCGCGGGTGCGCTCGGCGAGGACTTCCAGCGTGGTGCCGACCAGGATGATCAGGAACAGCACGCGCAGCGGGGTGACCAGCAGGATGTTGGTGAGCCGGGCGCTGTCGCTGTGCGGGACGATGTCGCCGTAGCCGGTCGTGGACAGCGTCACGGTGGAGTAGTAGACGGAGTCGAGGAAGTCGACGCTGTCGTCGGCGTTGTCGTGGTAGCCGGTCCGGTCCATGTAGACGATCAGGACCGTCAGCACCAGGACGAGCAGCGCCAGCAGCAGTCGGCGGCCCACCTGGCGCAGCGGGCCATCCGGGTAGCGCGGCAGGTGGACGCGGTGGCCGGTGTCCTCCGGTGGCGTACGGGCCGCCGCGTCATGACTGGGCAGCTTCACGCGGGGCCCTCCTGGGTGCGTATGCCATCGTCATCCTCCTGCTGACTTCTGCCTCTTTTGCTTCCTTCGCCGCCTTTGCTGCCTTTGCTGCTTTGGCCGCTCTGGCCGCTCTGGCCGCTCCGGCCGCTCTGGCCGCTCTGGCCGCCGGCCTCGCTGCTCTCGCCGGTCCCGGTCGACCAGGGCAGCTCCAGCACCTCGACCTCCGCGCCGCGCCCGGCCCCGCCCGGCGGGATCACCGCGAGAGCGTCCGCGACGGCGATGCCGCGCAGCATCGCCGGACCGCTGAAGCGCAGCGGCCGCGCCTCGTCGTACTCGTCGTACCGGAACGCCACCGGCACCAGCCGGGTGTCGTGCGGATGCCCGCTCACCGCCTCGGCCAGCGAGGCCGGGTGACGCTCGGGCGCGGGGCGGCCCGTCAGCGTCCGCAGCAGCGGCTCCGCGAGCGTCAGCAGCCCCGATACGGCGGCCAGCGGATTGCCCGGCAGGCCGACCAGATGCCGCTCGGGCCCGAGGCGGGCCAGCAGCATGGGATGGCCCGGCCGCACCTCCACCCCGTCCACCAGCAGCTCGGCCCCCAGCCGGCGCAGGGTGGGGTGCACATGGTCCACCGGGCCCGCCGCCGTGCCCCCGGTCGTCACGATCAGGTCCGCCGATGATCCCTGGATCGCCGCGTACAGCGCGTCCGCCTCGTCGGCGACCCGGCGGGTGCCCGACACTTCCGCGCCCAGCGCCCGCAGCCACGGCCCCAGCATGGGCCCCAGGGCGTCCCGGATGGCGCCCTCGCGGGGCAGCCCGCGGGACAGCAGCTCGTCCCCGAGGACCAGCACCTCCACGCGCGGCCTGCGCACGGTCGCCAGCTCGTCGTATCCGGCCGCGGCCGCGAGCCCCAGCACGGCGGGGGTGACCCGCGTGCCCGCGGGCAGCAGCTGATCGCCGCTGCGGCACTCCTGGCCGCGGGGGCGGATGTCCTGCCCGAAGCCGACCGGCCGCGGGGCCTTCGCCGCGTGCAGCCAGCCGTCCCCGGTGTCCGTGCCGTACTCCGTGCGCAGCACCGCGGTGGCGCCGGGCGGGATGCGGGCCCCGGTGGCGATCCGCACCGCGTGCCCGTCGGACAGCGGCTCGACCGCTTGGCTCCCCGCCAGGATCCCGCGCCCCGCCCGGCCACTCACCGTGAGCCGCCAGGGCCCTGGCCCGGCCAGGGCCCAGCCGTCCATGGCGGAGGTGTCGAACGGCGGCAGGTCGGTCAGCGCGGTGAGGGGTTCGGCGAGGACGTGGCCGAGCGCGTCGTCCAGCGCCCGCGGGACGGGCGCCGCCTTGGCGACGGCCGTGGCGGGAGCGGGGGCGCGGGCGGCGATGCGGCGGGCGTCGGGCCAGGCAGTCAGAGGGGCCTCGGAGGCGTTGTGGGCGGGCGCGGCGGCGTCGGGTGCGGCGTTGTGGGGCGCGGCGGTGTGGGCGGGCGCGGGCGGCGCGTGGTCGGGTACGGGGCCGGGATCTCCGGGTCGGGGGTCGTGGAGGTCCCGGTGACGGCGCCGGGAGCCCCGGGGCGCGGAGTCGTCCGGACGTCCGCGGCGCCACTCGTACACGTCGGCGTCGGGCCTGATGCTCGGCGGTGGCCAGCCCAGGGCCTCGTCGGGTTCGTCCACGGGCGATGTCGTGCGGTCGGGGGCGCCGTGGCGAATCGTGCGCGCCACGCTCGGTGGGGGCCAGCCCAGCTCGGGGTCCGGCACGTCCGGCGGTGGCGACGCCCGTTTGGCGGTGGCCTGCTCATTGGCCAGGGCCAGGGCCTCGTCGACCTGGCGGTCGAGCTTGTTCGCGTCCCCGGAGCGGGGGTCCCGCTGGGTCATTCCTCGTCAGCCCAACGCGCCGCCAGGGCCGACGCCTTGCGGCTGGCGTCGGCCAGGGCCTCGGGGCCGCCGCCCTGCTGCGCGGCGGCGTAGCCGACGAGGAACGTGGTCAGGGGGGCGGCGGGCCGGGCGACACCGTGCGCGGCGTCGCGGGCCAGGTCGAGGAGGGCGGCGGTGTCGACGTCGAGGTCGATCCCGAGTTCCGCTTTGACTGCGGCAATCCATTCTTCCAGCACCCGTCCATGCTCCCTGATCCGCGCACGGGCCGTGGTGACGTCCTCCCAGGTGTCGCAGTCGAAGGACGCGGTGTCGTGCTGGATGTGGTGGAGATTCAGCTCCGTGGTGAGCAGCCGGAGCGGCAGCCCGCCGAGGCCGCCGTGCTCGGCGGCGAGCAGGGCGATCTCACGCCGCAGCGGTTCGGCGCGGTAGGCGGCGACGAGGGGCTGCTCGCGCCCGTCGGGATCGGTGAGCACGGCGCCGTCGGCCTGTCCGAGCCCGGCGATCAGGGTCCGCACGGTCTCCCCGGTGAGGAACGGCAGGTCGGCGGAGAGCAGGAGGACGACGGGGGCGGTGGTCCCCCGCACGCCCGCGTCGACGGCCGCGACCGGCCCGCCTCCGGGCGGCTCCTCCCGCGCCCACCGCACGGGCCGTATGGTCGGTCGGCGCGGCCCGACGACGACGGTCTGCCCGGCTTCCCGGCAGGCCCCCAGCACCCGGTCCAGCAGGGCCCGTCCGCCCACGCGCAGCGCGGGCTTGTCCGCGCCGCCGAGCCGCCGGGCCGCGCCTCCGGCCAGGATCACCGCGTCATAGGTCACCCTCCGAGTATGGCCGCTACAACCCCCGCAGCAGCACGGAGGGCTGCTCGACGCAGTCCGCCACGTACCGCAGGAACCCGCCTGCCGTCCCGCCGTCGCACACCCGGTGGTCGAAGGTGAACGACAGCTGCACGACGTGGCGGACCGCGAGTTCGCCGTGGTGCACCCACGGTTTCGGGGCGATGCGGCCGACGCCGAGCATGGCCGCCTCGGGGTGATTGATGATCGGCGTGGAGCCGTCGACCCCGAACACGCCGTAGTTGTTGAGCGTGAACGTGCCGCCCGTGAGGTCGGCCGGGGTCAGCGCGCCCGCTCGCGCGGCCTCGGTCAGGCGCGCCATCTCGGCGGCCAGCCCCTCGACGCTGCGGGTGTGGGCGTCGCGGACGACGGGGACGACGAGGCCGCGGTCGGTCTGCGCCGCGAAGCCGAGGTGCACGGCGCCGAGCTTGACCACTTCGCGGCGTTCCATGTCCACCGTGGAGTTGAGGTCGGGGAAGCGCGCGAGGGCGGCCGTGCAGATGCGGGCCAGCAGGGCGAGCACGGAGATCTTGGGGCCGCCGGTGGCGTTCATGGCCGTGCGGGCGGCGAGCAGTTCGGTCGCGTCGGCGTCCACCCAGCAGGTCGCGTCGGGGATCTCGCGACGGCTGCGGGAGAGTTTGTCGGCCACGGCGCCCCGCACCCCGCGCAGGGGGATGCGCTCCCCGTGCTCCTCGCTCACCGCCGCCGCCGTCCCGGTGCCGGTGCTGGTGCCGGGGATGGCCCGCTCGACGTCGGCGCGCAGAATCAGGCCCTCGGGGCCGGAGCCCGCCAGCTGCCGCAGGTCGATGCCGTGCTGCCGGGCCAGCCGCCGGACCAGGGGAGAGATCACCGGCACGGGACCCTCCGCGCTCTTGGTCACCACCATTCCGTTGGCAGGCGCGCGGGCCGGCCCGCTGGCAGGCCCGCTGTCAGGCCCGTTGCCAGGCCCGTTGCCAGGCCCGTCGGCGGGCCGCACCCGGCGCCGCCGTGCGGCGGGGGCGCCCGTGCCGTATCCGACGAGCACATTGCCGGACCCCTCGGCGGAGCCACTCACCGCACTCCGCTCACCGGAAGACCCGGGGTCTTCCGAGCCGTGCGCCACGAGCCCCTCGCCGGAACCACCGGCCTCAGCGGAACCACCCTCACCTGGTCCACCGGACCCGCCGGAAGACGCCACGGTCAGCAGGGGCGCGCCCACCGGCAGCTCCGTGCCCTCCTCGCCGAAGCGCGCCGTCACCACACCGGCATACGGACACGGCACGTCCACCATGGCCTTCGCGGTCTCGACCTCCACGACCGGCTGGTCGACCGCGACGACGTCGCCGACCTCGACCAGCCACCGCACGATCTCCGCCCCGGTGAGCCCCTCCCCCAGGTCGGGCAGCGTGAACTCCCGCACGACAGCCATCAGACCCTGCTCCCCTCGGTCCACTCCGACTCCCACTGCAACCGGGCGACGGCGTCCAGCACCCGGTCCACGCCGGGCAGATGGTGCCGCTCCAGCATCGGCGGCGGATACGGGATGTCGAACCCGGCGACCCGCAGCACCGGAGCCTCCAGGTGGTGGAAGCACCGCTCGGTGACGCGGGCGGCGATCTCGCCGCCGGGGCCGCCGAAACCGGCGGCCTCGTGGACCACGACCGCCCGCCCGGTGCGGCGCACGGAGGCGCACACGGTGTCGTCGTCGAAGGGGACCAGCGACCGCAGATCGACGACCTCCAGGTGCCAGCCCTCGGCCCGTGCCGCCTCGGCGGCTTCGAGGCACACCGGGACGGAGGGCCCGTACGAGATCAGGGTGGCGCTCCGGCCCCCGGTCCCGGCGTTGTGGACCACGGCCCGCCCGATCGGCGGGACCTCGACGGGGCGCTCGGGGTCCCAGTCGGACTTGGACCAGTACAGCCGCTTGGGTTCGAGGAAGACGACCGGATCGTCGGAAGCGATGGCGGCCCGCAGCAGCCCGTACGCGTCGGCGACGGTCGCCGGGGCGACGACATGGAGGCCGGGGGTGGCCATGTAGTACGCCTCGGAGGAGTCGCTGTGGTGCTCGACGCCGCCGATGCCGCCGCCGTACGGCACGCGCACGGTGAGCGGCAGCGGCACCGCGCCCCTGGTGCGGTTGCGCATGCGGGAGACATGGCTGACGAGTTGCTCGAAGGAGGGGTAGGCGAAGGCGTCGAACTGCATCTCGACGACGGGCCGCAGCCCGTACATGGCCATGCCGACGGCGGTGCCCAGGATGCCCGCCTCCGCCAGCGGCGTGTCCGTACAGCGGTCGTCGCCGAACTCCTCGGCGAGCCCGCTGGTGATCCGGAAGACGCCGCCCAGGGTGCCGACGTCCTCGCCGAGGACGTGGACGGCCGGGTCGGCGGCCATGGCGTCGCGCAGCGCCCGGCCGAGGGCCTGGGCCATGGTGGCGGGCTTGCGGTCGGTGGCGGTGGTCATCGCTCCCCCTCGGCGTCCAGCTCGGCCCGCAGCTGCGCGGCCTGCTCCCGCAGCTGACCGGTCTTCTCGGCGTAGACGTGCTCGAACAGCTCGAGGGGGTCGAGGACCGGGTCCTGGTGCATGCGGGTGCGCAGATCGGCGGCGAGCCGCTCCGCCGAGTCGCGCACGGCCTGGACGCCCTCGTCGTCGAGCAGCCCCCGGTCCCGCATGGCCGCCTCCAGGAGCGCGATCGGATCGTGTTCGCGCCAGGCCTCGACCTCGGCGTCGGAGCGGTAGCGGGTGGCGTCGTCGGCGTTGGTGTGGGCGTCGACCCGGTAGGTGACGGCTTCGACCAGGGTGGGGCCGCCACCGCTGCGGGCCCGGCGGATGGCCTCGCCGAGGACGTGGTGCACGGCGGCCGCGTCGTTGCCGTCGACGAGACGGCCGGGCATCCCGTAGCCGACCGCCTTGTGGGCCAGGGAAGGGGCGGCGGTCTGCTTGGCGAGCGGGACGGAGATCGCGAAGCCGTTGTTCTGGATCAGGAAGACGACGGGGGCCTGCCAGACGGCCGCGAAGTTGAGCGCCTCGTGGAAGTCTCCCTCGCTGGTGCCGCCGTCGCCGACCAGGGCGAGCGCCACGACGTCGTCGCCCTTGAGGCGCGCGGCGTGGGCCAGGCCGACCGCGTGCGGCAGCTGGGTGGCCAGCGGAGTGCTCAGCGGGGCGACCCGGTGCTCCCTGGGGTCGTAGCCCGAGTGCCAGTCGCCGCGCAGCAGGGTGAGGGCCTGGGCGGGGTCGAGCCCGCGGACGACGGCGGCCAGGGTGTCGCGATAGCTGGGAAAGAGCCAGTCCCGCTCCTCCAGCACCAGGCCGGCGGCCACCTGACACGCCTCCTGCCCGGTCGAGGAGGGGTAGACGGCCAGGCGGCCCTGCCGGGTGAGCGCGGTGGCCTGGACGTTGTAGCGGCGGCCGTGCACCAGCTCCCGGTGGAGCCGGATCAGCAGACCGGGGTCGAGGTCGGCGGCGGCGGAGGTGCCCAGCATGCGGTACGGCTCGGGGTCGGGCAGCAGCGGTGCGGCGTCGGTGCGGGGCCGCCAGGCGGGCGGGGGAGTGGGGCGGTAGGCGCCGGGCTGCTCTAGGACCGTCATGACACGACCTCCTGGGCGGGCAGACTGCTGGAGGGCGGGCGTGCCGTGCGGCATCGCCCTCACCTACCGATTGTTCGGTCGTTGACGCATTTTGGCTACAGGCGGCCTGAGCCTGTGGACAAACGGTTCTCCACAGCCTGAGATGAAAACAGGACGTCCATGAAGGGGAGGCAGGGCGGTATGCAGGGCGAACAGATGGCCAATCCGGACGGCAAACCTCCCGCGCGCCCGCTGGATCCCATCGACCGCGACATCCTGCGGCTGCTCCGGACGGACGGGCGCGCCTCCATACGCTCGGTGGCCGAGCAGGTGCACGTCTCGCGCGCCAACGCCTACGCGCGGATCAACCGGCTCCTGGACGACGGGGTGATCCGGGGCTTCAGCGCCCGGGTGGACCAGGAGCGGGCCGGGCAGGGGGCGTCCGCGTACATCACGCTGAAGATCGTGCAGAACTCCTGGCGCACTGTGCGCGAACAGCTCAGGCTGCTGCCGGGAGCGGCGCACATCGCCCTGGTCAGCGGGGATTTCGATGTACTGCTGCTGGTGCACACCGAGGACAACCGCTCGCTGCGCGAGCTGGTCCTCACCCGGATCCAGGCCATACCGGAGGTGCTGAGCACCCGCACCCTGCTGGTCTTCGAGGAAACGGACCTGGACCAGGAGGTCTAGCTCCCGAGGACGGTCTGATGTCCGGGGACGGTCTGGTCCCCGGGGACGCGCAGGCCCGCGAAGGCGGTACGGACCACGGCTTCGGCCACCTCGTCGGCGCCCGCGGCCCCGCCCCGGCCCGGCCGGTACCACTCCACAATGGAGTTGATCATGCCGAAGAGCAGCCGGGTCGCCAGCCGCGCGTCCACGTCGGCACGCAGATCGCCGTCGGCGGCCGCCCGCTTGAGCAGTGCGGCGACCTCGTGGTCGAACTCCCTTCGGCGCTCCATGGCCCACCGCTCGGTGTCCGTGTTGCCGCGCACGCGCAGGAGCAGCGTGACGTACGGAAGCTCCTCCATCAGCACCTCGGCGGTGCGCCGGGTCACGTACTCCAGCCGTTCGATCGCCCGGCCGTCGCGCGCGCCCGGCTCCTGGAGGATGCCGAACAGTCCGTCCAGCGCACGGCTTATGGCCCGCCGGAGCAGCTCTTCCTTGCCCTTGACGTGGTGGTAGATCGACGACTTGGAGATCCCCGCGGCACGGGAGAGATGCTCCATGGAGGTGCCGTCGTACCCGCGCTCGTTGAACACCTCCACGGCGACCGCGAGCAGCGATTCGGGCGTATAGGTGTCGCGCTTGGCCATGGTCATGATTAGAGCAGCTTTCCTTCGGTCGCAGCACGCCGGATCAGGGCCTGCGAGGGGGCGTAGCGGCCGGTGGGCCAGGCGTCGTGGAGCTTCTCCAGGACATCACGCACCCAGGCGGCGCCGAGCTGGTCCCCCCACCGCAGCGGGCCGCGCGGATAGTTGACGCCGGCACGCATGGCGGTGTCGATGTCCCCGGCGCTCGCCACCCCGCGGGCGACGGCGTCCGCGGCGAAGTCCACGAGCATCACGACGGTGCGGGCCACGATCATGCCGGGGAGGTCTCCCACCACGCTCACCTGCTTTCCGAGCGCCTGGAAGAGACCCGTCGCGGCCGCGGTGGCCTCCGGCGCGGCGGTCACGGAGGGGGCGAGGGCGATGCGGGTGGCGGCGCGGTAGTCCAGCGCCAGGTCGAACCGGATGCCGGGGCCGGACGGGTCCGTGGTGGCGGCGGAGCCGTCGGTCAGGGACAGCCGGGTGCCATCGGGCAGCGCGAGGAATCCCCTGTTCCCGGCCTCCGCCCCGGCATCGCGCGACAGCGCGATGCCCGCCTCCTCTATGAGCGGGACGAGCCCGGCGGCGGGGCCCAGATCCCCATGGAGGGCGATCTTCGCGGGAGCCTCGCACGGCTCGGCGGTGTGCGGGCGGGGGCGCGGTGCTTCGCCGGCGTGGTCGTACCAGCCGCGGCCCGTCTTGCGCCCGTGGAGACCGGCGTCGACCAGGCGGCGCTGGGCGAGAGACGGGGTGAATTTCGGATCGTGGAACAGCGATTCCCAGACGGATCGGGTGACGGCCTCGTTCACGTCCTGGCCGATGAGGTCGGTCAGCTCGAAGGGGCCCATCCGGAAGCCGCCGGACTCGCGCAGGACGGCGTCGATGGTGGCGGGGTCGGCGCCTCCCTCCTCGTACAGCCGGAAGGCCTCGGCGTAGAAGGGGCGGGCGATCCGGTTGACGATGAACCCGGGGGTGTCGGCGCAGCGCACCGGGGTCTTGCCCCATGCGGCGACGGTGTCGTACGCGCGGTCGGCGGCGGCCCGGTCGGTGGCGGAGCCGCGGACCACCTCGACCAGCGGCAGCACCGGGGCCGGGTTGAAGAAGTGGAGGCCGACGAGGCGGCCCGGGCAGCGGAGGGCGCCCGCGACGGCCGTGACGGACAGGGAGGAGGTGTTGGTGGCGAGCAGGGCGCGGTCGGAGACGACGGTTTCGAGGGCGGTGAACAGCTGCTGCTTGGCGCCCAGTTCCTCCAGGATGGCCTCGATGGCCAGCTCGGTGTCGGCGAGGTCCGCGAGCCGGTCGACGGGGGCGAGGCGGCCGAGGGCGGCGTCGCGGTCGGCCGAGGCGAGGGCGCCCTTGGCGACCAGCCGGCCGAGGCGGGCCGCGATGGCGTCCGCCGCCTGGGCGGCGCGGCCGGGCGCGGCGTCATAGAGCCGCACCGGGTGCCCGGCGGCCAGCGCCACCTGGGCGATCCCCTGGCCCATGGTGCCGGTGCCGACGACGGCTACGGTGCTGGTGCGCGGGAGCCCACGGTCGCTGGTGCCGCTCGCAGTCATACGGCTGATCCTTTTCGACGAAGTTATCCACAGGTCCGCCAGGCCCTCTTGTCCCGACCGATCGTTCGGTTAATCTAACTCTGTCGCCACTTCCAGCCCAGCTCAATCCCAGCTCGACGAGGAGTTGGTCAGCCGTGACCGCCGGACTCACCACAGACCAGTTGACGAAGACGCACCGTCCCACCCTCGACCAGGCCCTGGAGGCGATCCGTACCCGCGCCTATTGGTCCCCGCACCCCGAGCATCCGAAGGCCTACGGCGGGGAGGGCCAGGGCGGGCGCCCGAGCCTGAGCGTCGCCGAGGGCCAGACCGCCTTCGAGGCGCTGCGCGGCACGCGCCTGGAGCTGGACCAGCCGGGCACCGACGGCTGGACGGGCTCCGAGGTCTCGCCGTACGGAGTCGAGATGGGCATGGAGTATCCGCATCCGGATCTCGATGTGCTGCTCCCGGCCATGCGCGCGGGGATGCCCGCCTGGCGGGATGCCGGGCCCGAGGCGCGGGCCATGGTGTGCCTGGAGATCCTGGCCCGGATCAGCGCCCGCTCGCATGAGTTCGCGCAGGCGGTCATGCACACCAGCGGGCAGGCCTACATGATGGCGTTCCAGGCGGGCGGCCCGCACGCCCAGGACCGCGGCCTGGAGGCGGTGGCGTACGCGTTCGCGGAGCAGACGCGCACGCCGGGCGCCGCCGACTGGTCAAAGCCGCAGGGCAAGCGCGATCCGCTGGAGCTGCGCAAGACCTTCACCGCCGTACCGCGCGGCATCGCGCTGCTGATCGGCTGCAACACGTTCCCCACGTGGAACGGGTACCCGGGCCTTTTCGCCTCGCTGGCCACCGGCAATCCGGTGCTGGTCAAGCCGCATCCGCAGGCCGTGCTGCCGCTCGCGCTGACCGTGCAGACGGCGCGCGAGGTGCTGCGGGAGGCGGGCTTCGACCCCAACCTGGTGGCGCTGGCCGCCGAGCGGGAGGGCGAGGGCATCGCCAAGGTCCTCGCCGTGCGCCCCGAGATCCGCGTCATCGACTACACGGGCTCGACC
Source organism: Streptomyces sp. NPDC041200 (assembly GCF_055591805.1). Lineage (NCBI taxonomy): Bacteria > Bacillati > Actinomycetota > Actinomycetes > Kitasatosporales > Streptomycetaceae > Streptomyces > Streptomyces sp. NPDC041200. The sequence goes on from NZ_JBVIZF010000002.1 coordinate 138,733, forward strand.
GCCTTCGGCGACTGGCTGGAGACCCACGCCCGGCAGGCCCAGGTCTTCACGGAGAAGGCCGGGGTCAACACGGTCGTCATCGACTCCACCGACGACTACAAGGGCATGCTGGCCAACCTGGCGTTCTCCCTCTCCCTCTACAGCGGCCAGATGTGCACCACCCCGCAGAATCTGCTGATCCCCCGCGAGGGCATCACCACCGACGCTGGCCCCAAGTCCTATGACGAGGTGGTGGCCGATCTGGCGGCCGCGGTCGACGGGCTGCTGGGCGACGACGCCCGGGCGAGCGCACTGCTCGGCGCGATCGTGGGCCCCCGGGTGCGGGAGCGGCTGGAGGCCGCCCCCGGGCTCGGCGGGGTCGCGCTCGCCTCCCGCGCGGTGACCCACCCCGAATTCCCCGGCGCCACGGTGCGTACGCCGCTGATGGTGAAGGCGGACGGGGCGCGGAAGTTCTGGGAGGGGGCGGAGGCGGACGCGCCCTATCTCTCCGAATGCTTCGGACCGGTGTCCTTCGCCGTCGCGGTCGACTCGGCGGCCGACGCGGTCGCCCTGCTGCGCCGCACCACCCGGGACAAGGGCGCGATGACGGTCGGCGCGTACACGACGTCGCCGGAGGTGGAGCGGCTGATCGAGGAGGCCTGCCTGGAGGAGTGCGCCCAGCTGTCGCTGAATCTGACCGGCGGGGTGTATGTGAACCAGACCGCGGCCTTCTCGGACTTCCACGGCTCGGGCGGCAACCCGTCGGCCAACGCCGCGCTGTGCGACGGGGCCTTCGTGGCGAGCCGCTTCCGCGTGGTGGAGGTGCGCCGCCCCGCCTAGGTCCTGTCCGGCGGGGGCGCGGCGGGTCCTCCCCAGTGGAACAGGGCCATGGCCACGCTGGTGGCCAGGTTGTAGCTGGACACCTGAGGCCGCATGGGGAGGGCCACCAGCCGGGTGGCCCGCTCGCGCAGTTCCGGCGACAGCCCGTGCCGTTCGGAGCCGAACGCCAGCAGCGCGTCATCGGGTATGGCCAGGGACCGGATGTCCTCCCCCTCCGCGTCCAGGGCGTACAGCGGCCCCGGCGGGAGGGCGTCGGCCGCCAGCCGTTCGACGGCGGTGGCGAAGTGGAGGCCCGCACCCGAGCGCACGGCATTCGGGTGCCAGGGGTCGATGTCCCCGGTGGTGACCACCCCCGCGGCCCCGAACCCGGCGGCGAGCCGGACCACGGCGCCGACGTTCCCGAGGTTGCGGGGGTTGTCCAGGACGACGACCGGCGCGGGCCTCGGCTGCCGCGCCAGGGCGTCCAGGTTCCCCTGCCGCCCGCGCCGGACCGCCAGCGCGGCGACGCGGGTGGGGTGCACCCGGGGGACGAGGGTGCGCAGGGCCTGGTCCTCCACCTCCACCAGGAGATCCGCGATCACCTCGGTGAGATCACCGGCCAGCTCGGCCGCCAGCTCCATCGCGGCGGCCTTGTCACTGGTGACCGCGAGCCGCACCTCGGCGTCGAAGCGGAGCGCATGCTTCAGCGCATGGAAGCCGTCGAGCAGCACGGTCTCGGGGGCCGTCTCGCGCCACTGCCGCACGGCCCGCGTGGCCTGGTCCTCAGTCATCCCCTCAGCGTACGGGGGCCGGGGGCGGTGACCAGGCGCTTCACCGGTGATGCGGCCCCCGCCGGACGGACCGTCATCCCGAGCCGGTCACCTGGGACGGTCACCCCGGGACGGTCACCTCGGGCCGGTCACCTGGGGCCGGTCACCTGGGGCCGTCCCGCCAGTCGCTGACGGGGTAGTCCACATAGCCGCCCGCCCCGCCGGTGTAGTAGGTGGCCCGGTCACCAGCCGCCAGCTCGCGGCCCAGGGCGAACCGGGTGACCAGATCCGGGTTGGCGATGAAGTGGGTCGCGAAGGACACGGCGTCGGCGGTTCCGGAAGCGATGAGCGCGTTCGCAGAGGCGCGCTCGTAGCCGTTGTTGGCGATCAGCGGGCCGTCGAACCGCCGCCGGTACCGGGCGGTCTCCCCGGCGTCCGGAGCGTCACCCGGCGCGGCGGGGTCCCCTCCACGCAGATGCAGATAGGCCACGGGGTGGTCGTTCAGCGCCGACACGAGCGCGTCGTAGTCGGCGAGCGTCTCCTCGTCCGCCCGGAACAGATCACCGTCCCTCCAGTACGGCCCCAGCCGGACCCCAACGCCCCGGCCGTCCCAGGGCCCGGCGGCCGCGCAGACGATCTCCAGCAGCAGCCGCCCGCGGGCCGCGCGGTCGCCCCCGTAGGCGTCCGTCCGGTGGTTCAGCCGGGGGTTGAGGAACTGCGCGATCAGGAACGAGCCGAGGGCGCCGATCTCGACCCCGTCGAACCCGGCCCGCCGGGCGTTCTCCGAGGCGGTGCCAAAGGCGGCGACCGTGGCCGCGATGTCGGCCGCGGTCATGGCCCGGGGCGTGACGGTCTCCTTGAACCCGCCGGGAGTGAAGGACCGCGTCCGGGGATTGATCGCCGAGGGCCCGGCGGGCCGCCGTCCGCCCAGGTGGTCGGGGTGCGAGGCGGCGCCGGTGTGCCACAGCTCACGTCAGGCCCGTTCCGCGCGTCATCACGGTGACGGAGCACGGAGGCGAAAGGTGACCCATGGACGAGCAGGACCGGCTGGCGGAACGGTTCGAGGCCCATCGCAGCCATCTGCGGGCGGTCGCCTACCGGATGCTCGGCTCGCTCAGCGAGGCGGACGACGCCGTCCAGGAGACCTGGCTGCACACGGTCGTCTCCCGGCTGTGCCTGGACATGCTGCGCTCGCGCTCATCCCGCCGGGAGGAGCCCATCGAGGGGCAGCCGCACCACCAGATCCGGGACGGCGGCGGTAGTGGCGGCGGAGGCGATCCCGAGGGCGAAGCGGTCCTGGTCGACTTGGTCGGCCGCGCGCTGCTCGTGGTGCTGGACACCCTCGCCCCCGCCGAGCGGATCGCCTTCGTCCTGCACGACGCCTTCGCCGTGCCGTTCGACCAGATCGCTCCCGTCGTCGAGCGCTCCCCGGAGACGGCGAAGAAGCTCGCCAGCCGCGCGCGCCGCAAGGTGCGCGGCACACCCGCGGTCTCCACCGCCCAGCTCACCGCCCAGCGCCGGGCCGTGGACGCCTTCCTCGCCGCCGCGCGCGACGGCGACCTGGCGGCGCTGCTGGCGGTGCTCGCCCCGGACGTCGTACGCCGCGCCGACCCGGCGGCCCTCCCGCCGGGCGTCCCGCCGACGTCCCGCAGTGCGCGCGCGGTGGCCGAGGAGACCACCGTGCTCGGGCGCCGGGCGCGGTTCGCCGCACCGGCACTGGTGAACGGATCGGTGGGCGTGGTCGTGGCGCCGCACGGGAGGCTGCTGCTCGCCCTCACCTTCACGGTCGAGGACGGGCGGATCGCCGCGTACGAGGTGATCGCCGACCCGGCCCGGCTCCGCGGGCTGGAGCTGGCCGTCCTCGACGGGTGACGCACCGGGACGGGCAGGCGCGGGCCGGGACGGGCCGGTCGGGGCAGGGGGCGCTCAGCCGGTGAGCGTGGGGGCGGGCTGCTCGTCGTCCGGCCGCTGGTCGTCCTCCGGCGCCCGCAGCTGCCTGGGCAGGCGGACGGCGCGCGCGGCGATCCGGTCGCGGGCCCGGGCCGCCATCCGGCCGGTCCAGAGCAGGAAGGCGGTCGGCAGGAACACCGCGTCCGCGGCGATGGCGGCGAGCGAGAAGAACGGCAGCCCGAGGGCGACGGCGATGCCGATGTGCTCCAGCATCAGCAGCACCAGCATGACGTTCTTGGCCCGGCGGTTCAGCAAGGTGAAGGGGAAGGCGACCTGGACGACGACCGTGCCGTAGGTCAGCAGCATCACCAAGGTGCCGCTGCTCGCGAGCGCGTCGGCCAGGGACGGCCAGGGGGAGAAGTAGTCCAGGTGCAGCGGGTAATAGAGGGCGGTGCCGTCCTGCCAGCGCGCCCCCTGGACCTTGTACCACCCGGCGGAGGCGTAGAGCAGGCACACCTCGCCCATGATCACCACGAGGGTGCCGTTGTGCGCCAGGTTGGCGAGCATGTCCAGGACGGTGCGCGCCTCCCCCGGCGCGTAACGGCGCGTGAGCCACCAACCGCCCTGGACGAGCCACAGCCCCCACAGGACCGTGGCCCAGCCAAGACCGGGCAGCGGGCCGTCGGCGGTCGGGGACAGCCCGGCGCCGGTGAACAGCTGGATCCAGGCCAGGGCGAGCCCCAGGACGGTCCACAGCACGATTCCGGTCGTATCGCGCGGCGGCTCCCGTCCGTCGTCCGGGCGGCGGGCGGCGCGGCGGGCGTCGAGCGACCAGACCTGGCCGCACCGGGTGAGCACCAGGTAGAGCGACATCAGGTGGATGAGGTTGTCGCCGCCGTCGCCGACGAAGATGGAGCGGTTCTGCAGCGACAGCACGCCGAGCATGAACAGCACGGACATGGTGCGGGTGCGCCAGCCGAGCAGGAGCAGCAGGGCCGAGATGAGGGCGAGGGCGTAGACGGTCTCGAACCACAGGCCGCTGTCGGACCACATGAGCGCGGTGAAGGCGTGGTTGCCGTCGATGAGCCGACGGGCCATGTCCCAGTTCCAGGGGCCGTCGGGGCCGTACAGCTCCCGCCGGTGGGGCCATTCGCGGAGCAGGAAGAGCAGCCAGGTGAAGGAGAAGCCGATGCGCACCACGGCCGTCTGGTAGGGGCCGAGCGCGGATCCGGTGACGCGGGCGTGGCCGCGCGCCACGGCGGCCTGGACACGCGCCAGGGCGGCCTGGACAGCGGATATCGTCACCGGCGCGTCCCCTCCGGAAGGTCGGCCCCGGTCACCGTCCACCAGGGCAGGGTCCGGAAGTACGTCTTGGTGTCGGTCTTCTCGTCGCTCCACGGCGGTGCGGCCAGCGGCGTGGTCGCGGACCGTACCTGGACGCGCCGCACCCTGCCGCCCTCCGGCTCCGGGCCGAGCCGGAGGATGACGATCCGGCGTATGTACCGCTCGGAGAGGCTGCCGCGGGTGCCGTTAGGCCGTTCCCGCGCGTCGTGCGATCCGGCGTAGAACTCCCAGGCGCGGCGCAGTTCGTTCTGCTGGGTGTGGCTGGGCAGCGGGTTGTGGTGGATGGCGGCGCCGTCCTGGGCCGAGAGATTGGTCCAGCCGGTGGTCGCGAGACCGCCCTCGGGGGTGCGGATCTCGGCCCGGGCCTGGATGGCGATGTCCTGCTGGAGGGGATTGGGCGCGAAGAGCTTCCAGTTCCGCTCGAATTCCGGGTAGGTGTAGTCGTCCATCGCCGCGCCGTGCCGCTTGCTGATCGTATTGGGCGGCGAAACGCTCAGGAACGCCATCCCGAGATGGATGGCCACGGCGACCGCGACGGCGGCGACCGCCACCGCGACGATCAGCTGTGACGGCAGGGAGAGCGCGGCGAGCCGTTCCGCCGCCTCGTCGTCCGGCTCGTCACCCGGCTCCGATACCGCCATGCCCCGCCCCACTCCCGATGGTCCAGGTCCGCGCACCCGGCCCGGACAGCTGCGCACCCACGGCCCCCAGGGGGTGTCCCTACGCCCGGCACGCTACCGATGCGGCCCACCCGGCACAGCACCCTCAGCGTTATCCACAGGCTTGACACCCTACGTTCCCTCGGCACACCATTGAACCGAACGATCGGTCGGTCGGTCGGGGATTGTCGGCCTGGCCGGGCTGGTCGTCGGGACGGACGGCGGGGACGGATGGCGAAGGGGCTTCGCATGACGACGATGGCGGCGGATGCCGGGGCGGGGGCGTACGAGGCGGTGTTCGACGCCGCCCTGGCCGCGGACGAGCGCATCGAGCCGCGCGACTGGATGCCCGACGCCTACCGGGCGTCCTTGGTCCGGCAGATCGCGCAGCACGCCCACTCCGAGATCATCGGCATGCAGCCCGAGGCCAACTGGATCACCCGCGCCCCCTCGCTGCGGCGCAAGGCGATCCTGATGGCGAAGGTCCAAGACGAGGCGGGCCACGGCCTGTATCTCTACAGCGCGGCGGAGACCCTGGGCACCAGCCGGGACGAGCTGCTCGACAGGCTCCACTCGGGCCGCCAGAAATACTCGTCGATCTTCAACTACCCGACGCTGACCTGGGCCGACGTGGGCGCCATCGGTTGGCTGGTGGACGGCGCGGCGATCACCAACCAGGTCCCGCTGTGCCGCTGCTCCTACGGGCCGTACGCCCGCGCGATGGTGCGGATCTGCAAGGAGGAGTCCTTCCACCAGCGCCAGGGGTATGAGCTGCTGCTGGCCCTGAGCCGGGGCACGAAGGCCCAGCACGCCATGGCCCAGGACGCGGTGGACCGCTGGTGGTGGCCGTCGCTGATGATGTTCGGCCCGCCCGACGACGCGTCGGCGCACTCCGCCCAGTCGATGGCCTGGAAGATCAAGCGGCACTCGAACGACGAGCTGCGCCAGCGCTTCGTCGACATCTGCGTCCCCCAGGCCGAATCCCTCGGCCTCACCCTCCCCGACCCCGATCTGACGTGGAACGAGGAGCGGGGCCACCACGACTTCGGCCCCATCGACTGGGACGAGTTCGGCGAGGTGCTGCGGGGAAACGGGCCGTGCAACGCCCAGCGGATGTCCCAGCGGCGCCGGGCCCATGAGGAAGGCGCCTGGGTGCGCGAGGCGGCCGCGGCGTACGCGGCCAAGCACGGGGAGGCACAGGCATGAGCGGTAGCGGTAGCGGAGACGGCGCATGGCCGCTGTGGGAGGTGTTCGTCCGCGGCAGGCGCGGCCTCGCGCACACCCACGCGGGCTCCCTGCACGCCCCGGACGCGGAGATGGCGCTGCGCAACGCCCGCGATCTGTACACCCGGCGCTCGGAAGGCGTCTCGATCTGGGTGGTGCCCTCCGCCTCGATCACCGCCTCCTCACCGGACGAGAAGGACCCGTTCTTCGAGCCCGCCGCCGACAAGCCCTACCGGCATCCCACGTTCTACGAGATCCCGGAGGGGGTGCGGCACCTGTGACCGCCGCCCTCGCCCTGGGCGACGACGCGCTGGTGCTCTCCCACCGGCTGGGGGAGTGGGCGGGCCACGCCCCCGTGCTGGAGGAAGATGTCGCCCTCGCCAACATCGCCCTCGACCTGCTCGGCCAGGCCCGGGTGCTGCTCTCCCTCATCGGCGACGAGGACGAGCTGGCCTATCTCCGCGAGGAGCGGGCGTTCCGCAACGTCCAGCTGGTCGAGCAGCCCAACGGGGACTTCGCCCACACCATCGCCCGCCAGCTCTACTTCTCCACCTACCAGGAGCTGTTGTACGAGGAGCTGGCGCGCGGCGACGGCCCCTTCGCACCGCTGGCCGCCAAGGCGGTCAAGGAGGTCGCCTACCACCGCGACCACGCCGAGCACTGGACGCTGCGGCTCGGCGACGGCACCGAGGAGAGCCATCAGCGGATGCGCCGCGGGGTGGACGCGCTGTGGCGGTTCACCGGCGAGCTGTTCGAGCCGGTCGAGGGGTGCGAGGTCGAGTGGTCCGCGCTGCACGGCGCCTGGCTGGAGCGCGTCACCGCCGTCCTCACCCGGGCCACGCTGAGCGTGCCCGAGGGGCCGCGGCGCGACGGCTGGGCGGCCGGTGCCGGGCGCCAGGGCATCCACACCGAGCCGTTCGGCCCGATGCTCGCGGAGATGCAGCATCTGCACCGCAGCCACCCGGGGGCGTCATGGTGACGCCCGCGCCCCACGCCCCCACCGCGCTCGAGGAGGAGCTGCGGCGGCTGGCCGGCTCCGTGCCGGATCCCGAGCTGCCGATGGTGTCCCTGGCCGAGCTGGGGGTGCTGAGGGGGCTGCGGGTCCCGGCACCGGGCCGGGTCCAGGTCGACCTGACCCCCACCTACACCGGCTGCCCGGCGCTGGAGACGATGGCCGCCGACATCGAGCGGGTGCTGCGCGACCGCGGCATGGCCGAGGTCGAGGTCCGCACGGTGCTCGCCCCGCCGTGGACGACGGACGCGATCAGTGCCGAGGGCCGCCGCAAGCTCGCGGAATCCGGCATCGCGCCGCCGCGGGCCGCGGCGTCCGGGCCGGTGCCCGTCGCGCTGACGGTGCGCTGTCCGCACTGCGGCTCGACCGAGACCACGCTGCTCAGCCGCTTCTCCTCCACCGCGTGCAAGGCGCTGCGCCGCTGCGAGAGCTGCCGCGAACCGTTCGACCACTTCAAGGAGTTGTGATGACCGCGGAAGTGGTGCCGAGCGCCGCGCCCCACCACGGCGCGTTCCATCCGCTGCGGGTGGCGGCCGTCGACCCGCTCGCCGATGACGCGGTGGCCGTCACCCTCCAGGTGCCGCCCGCGCTGCGCGAGACGTTCCGCTTCGTCCCCGGGCAGCACATCGCGGTGCGGCGGCTCACGGACGGCGCGGAGATCCGGCGCACGTATTCGATCTGCGTCCCCGCCCCGGGGCCGGAGGGGCCGGAGCTGCTGCGGGTCGGGGTGCGGCTGGTGGAGGGCGGCGCGTTCTCCACGTACGCCCTCAAGGAGCTGGCGGCCGGAGAGGTGGTGGAGGTGATGGCCCCGGCCGGGCGATTCGTGCTCGACCCCAGGCCCGGCCACTTCGCCGCGGTCGTCGGCGGCAGCGGCATCACCCCCGTGCTGTCCATCGCCGCCACCCTGCTGGAGCGGCAGCCCGAGGCCCGCTTCTGTCTGATCCGCAGCGACCGCACCGCGGCCTCCACGATGTTCCTGGAGGAGGTCGCAGACCTCAAGGACCGCTGGCCCGACCGGTTCCAGCTGGTGTGCGCCCTCTCCCGCGAGGAACAGCAGACCGGGCTGGTGTCCGGGCGGCTGGATCAGGAGCGGCTGACCGGACTGCTGCCCGCGCTGCTGCCGGTGCCCTCGGTGGACGGCTGGTTCCTGTGCGGTCCGTACGGGCTGGTGCGCGCCGCCGAGCAGGCGCTGCGCGGGCTCGGGGTGCCGCGCGGCCGGGTCCATCAGGAGATCTTCCATGTGGCGGGCGAGCCCGGTGAGGGCGTCTCCCCCGCGCCGCGCCCGGCGGCCGGACCCTCGCACAGCACGGTGACGGCGACCCTGGACGGCCGGTCGGGCAGCTGGCCGGTGCGGGACGGGGAGGCGTTGCTGGAGACCGTGCTGCGCAATCGCGCGGACGCGCCGTACGCCTGCAAGGGCGGGGTGTGCGGGACCTGCCGGGCGTTCCTGGTCTCCGGGGAGGTGCGGATGGACCGGAACTTCGCGCTGGAGCCGGACGAGGTGGAGGCGGGCTATGTGCTGTCCTGTCAGTCCCATCCGGTCGGCGAGCGGGTGGAGCTGGACTTCGACCGCTGACGTTCCCCTCTCATAGGCGTTCTTTTCTTATAGAACCTGTTCTATCTTGACGGTCCGTCAGATGAGGCTCGCGGCGCGGGAGGACGGACAGTGGACTTCACCTTCACCGAGGAACAACAGGCGGCGGTCGAGGCGGCGAAGGCCGTTTTCTCCTCCACCACACCGGACGCGGTGCCCAGCCCCGCCCTCACCCCCGGCGCCGTCGCCGACGACATCGACCGCGCGCTGTGGCGCAGGCTCGCCGACGCCGATCTGCTCGGGCTGACCCTCGACCCGCGCTACGGCGGCTCCGGACTCGACCCGCTCGCCCTGTGCCTGGTGCTGCGCGAGTCCGCGAAGGTGCTGGCCCGGGTGCCCCTGCTGGAGACCACCGCGGCCGCCCTCGCCGTGCAGCGGTACGGCGCACCCGAGCTGTGCGCCGCCGTGCTGCCCCGGGCCGCCCGCGGCGACCTCGTGCTCACCGTGGCCGCCGCCGGACGCACCGGCCACGGCCCGGCCGAACTCGCCGTCCAGGCACGCCAGGACGGCGCCGACTGGGTGCTGGACGGGGTGCAGACCGCCGTCCCCTGGGCCACCGACGCCGATCTCCTGCTGATCCCCGCGCACACCGGCGCGGGCCGGGCGCTCCTCGCCGTGATCCCCCGCGAGCGGGCGGGTATCGGCCTGGAAGAGCAGGTGTCCACCAGCGGCGAGCGGCTGGCCGAGGTCCGGCTGGACGCGGTCCGGGCGGCCGGTCCCGAGGTGCTGGACGCGGACGGCGCCTGGGACTGGCTGCGCGCGCTGCTCACCACCGGCACCTGTGCGCTGGCCCTGGGCGTCGGCACGGCGGTGCTCGGCCTGACCAGCTCGTACACATCCACCCGTGAGCAGTTCGGCCATCCGCTCGCCACGTTCCAGGCGGTCGCCGTCCAGACCGCCGACCGGTACATCGATCTGCGGGCCATGGAGGCCACGCTGTGGCAGGCCGCCTGGCGGCTCTCCCGGGACGAGAAGAGCATGGAGTCGGCGACGGCGAACGGGGCGCTGCCGGTCGCCGGAGACGTGGCGGTCGCCAAGATGTGGGCCGCCGACGGCGTACGCCGGGTCGTCCAGACCGCACAACATCTGCACGGCGGCTTCGGCGCGGTCACCGACTATCCGCTGCACCGCTATCACGCCTGGGCCAAGCATCTGGAGCTGTCCCTGGGCCCGGCCGCCGCCCACGAGGAGGAGCTGGGCGGGCTTCTCGCCGCCCACCCCCTCGCCTGAGGCGACCCGCGCCTCCGCGACCCCGCGACAGGGTCTAGAGCACGAAGGCGCCGTCGGCCGTGCCGTCCTGGCCGCCGACCATCGGCCGACCGGACGCCTCCCAGGCGAGCATCCCGCCGTCCACGTTCACCGCGTCCAGGCCCTGGGCGACCAGATACTGCGTCACCTGCGCGGACCGCCCGCCGACCCGGCACATCACATGCACCCGGCGCCCCTCATCAACCGACTCGGTCAGCTCGCCGAACCGGGCGACGACCTGGCTCATCGGGATGTGCAGCGCGCCCTCGACGTGCCCGGCCGCCCACTCGTCGTCCTCCCGGACGTCGAGCAGAAAACCGTCGGCCGGCACCGCCGCGGCCTCCACCTGGGGAAGCTGGGCAAAATGCATCACACACACCTCTCACACGACATGGGCGACCCGGTGACATGGGCAGCCCGGCAAACCTACTACCGCGCCAGCTCCGCGAGCCGGGCCTCCTTCTCGGAGACCTGGGCGATCAGCTGCTCGGCGATCTCGTCCAGCAGCCGGTCCGGATCCTCCGGCGCCATCTTGATCATCGCGCCGATCGCGCTCGACTCCAGCTCGTTCGCGACCTCGGCCAGCATCTCCTTGCGCTCGGCCAGCCACTCCAGCCGGGCATACAGCTCCTCGCTGCGGCTCGCCCGCCGCTCGGGCGGCGGCGGACCGGCCTCCCACTCCTCGGCCAGCTCCCGCAGCAGCTTCTCGTCCCCGGCCGCGTACGCCGCGTTGACCCGCACGATGAACTCACCGCGCCGCTCCCGCTCGGCCCCCTCCTCGGCCAGGTCCGGATGGGCCTTACGGGCCAGGTCCCGGTAGATCCGGCGGGCCTCCTCGCTCGGCCGCACCCGCGGCGGCGGCTGCACCGGCTGCTCGGTGAGCATCGCGGACGCCTCCGGCGACAGACCATCCGAGTCGATCCAGCCGTGGAACAGCTCCTCCACACCGGGCATCGGTTGCACCAGACCGCGCGCCTCACGGGCCCGTCGCTGGTCCTCCGGATCGCCGGTGCGCGCCGCGACCGCCTCGGCGATCAGCGCGTCCAGCTCGTCCAGGCGCGAGTACATCGGCCCGAGTCGCTGATGGTGCAGCCGGGAGAAGTTCTCCACCTCGACCCGGAAGGTCTCCACCGCGATCTCGAACTCGATCAGCGCCTGCTCGGCCGCCCGCACCGCCCGCTCAAGACGCTCGGCCGCCCGTGTCTCTTCCTCGGACCGCGCTTCGTCGGACCGTGCTTCGTCGGACCGTGCCTCTTCCTCGGATCGCGCCTCCTCGGAACGTGCCTGCTCGGACGGTGCCTCGGCCGCTGCCCGGGATTCCTCCTGGGGCTCCGCCTCGGGCACCGCCCGCTGTGCCTGCTGCTGCGCTTCCCGGTTCGTCACCCGCTCAGCCTACGTGGGGCGTCTCCCGGGACCCGAGCCTCACACCCCCGGCTCGGCCGCTATGCGCCCGGCGCGCACCGCGGCCAGCAGCTCCGCGTGATCGGCCTCCGTACGGTCCGCGTACGCCACCGCGAAGTCGGCCATCGCCTCGTCCAGCTCCTCCCCCTTGCCGCAGTACCCGGCGAGCAGCCGCGGATCCGCGCTGTGCGCATGGGCCCGCGCCAGCAGCGCGCCCGTCATCCGCCCGTAGTCGTCCATCTGGTCGGCGGCCAGCGCCGCCGGGTCCACACTCCCCTTGCGGTTGCGGAACTGCCGCACCTGGTACGGCCGCCCGAGCACCGTCGTCCAGCCCAGCAGAATGTCGCTGACGACCTGCATCCGCTTCTGGCCGAGCACCACCCGCCGCCCCTCGTGGACGACCTCGGGTATCTCGAAACCGGCCCGCCCGAGATGCGGCAGCAGCACGGACGGCCGGGCCTCCTTCACCTGGAGCACCAGCGGCTCGCCCCGGTGGTCGAGCAGCAGCACCACATACGAACGCGTCCCCACGCTGCCCGTGCCCACGACCCGGAACGCCACATCGTGCACCTCGTACCGGGCGAGCAGCGGCAGCCGGTCCTCGGGCAGCGTCCCCAGATAGTCGCCGAGCGCCGCCGCGACGGCCACCGCCTCGGCGTCCGGCACCCGCCGCAGCACCGGCGGCGCGTCCACGAAGCGCCGGGCCACGGGCCGGCCGGAGGAGCCCCCGTCCCCCGGGACCGCCTCGGTGGCCTTGGCGGCGAAGCGCGCGCTCGTGTTCCGCCGGGCCTTCTCGGCCACCCGCCCCAGCGTCCCGGCCAGGTCCCGGGCGTCGGTGTGCGAGACCAGCTCCTCGTCCGCGATCGCGTTCCACGCGTCGGCGGCCGGGAGCTTGGCCAGCAGCCGCACCGTGCGCCGGTAGGCGCCCGCCGCGTCACGGGCGGCCGACCGGCAGGTGTCCTCGTCGGCACCGGCCTCCCGCCCGGCCAGCACCAGCGAGGCCGCGAGCCGCTTCACATCCCACTCCCACGGACCGTGGACGGTCTCGTCGAAGTCGTTCAGATCGATGACCAGGCCGCCGCGCGCGTCCCCGTAGAGCCCGAAGTTGGCGGCGTGCGCGTCACCGCAGAGCTGTGCGCCGACACCGGTGACCGGGGTGCCCGCCAGGTCGTGCGCCATCAGCCCGGCCGAACCGCGGAGGAAGGAGAACGGGGTCGCGATCATCCGCCCCACCCGTATCGGCGTCAGCTCCGGCAGCCGCCCGGCGTTCGACCGCTCGACCGCCGCCACCGCGTCCGGCCGCCCGGGGCCAGGATCCGGCAGCGCGGCGTGCGCCGAGCGCGGCACCCGCTTCCGCAGCGCCTTCCCCTCCTGGCGGGGAGAGGGGCCCTCACCGCGCCAGGCGGCGAACCCGGGGACCTGGGGCAGCCGCCGGGCCGCCCCGCCCACACCCGTGCCGTCAGCCATTACGCCCCCCGCTTCGTTCTTCGCCCGCCACCGGCATCGCCGACGGCGGCCCACCGTCGACCGACCAGCACCGTACCCCCGATCACCCAGATCCCGTCAGGGCCTGTGGATAACTTCGGTGAGTGCGGCGAAGTCCCTGCTCAGGGCCGGAACTGGTCGGGGCAGCCGCCGCCTTCGGGCAGATGGTCCTCGGCCCACCGCCCCAGCTCCTTCAGCGCGGGTTCCAGCGCCTCCCCGGCCTCCGTCAGCCGGTAGGCCACCCGCAGCGGAGGACCAGAGTCCACTTCCCGGATCACCAGCCCCGCCGCCGCCAACTCGGTGAGCCGGTCCGACAGCATCCGCTCGCTGATCCCCGGAATGGCCCGTCGCAACTCGGCGAAGTACGCCCCCTGTTGGGTCAGAACGGCCACGATCAGCCCGGTCCACCGCTTCCCGAACAGCTCGAAGACCCGGGTCATCTTGCCGTCGACCTGCTTGCACACGTGCTCGTCGTGGATCTCGTGCTCGCTGTGGGTCTCGCGCCCACCTCCGTCCGCCATGGAATACACGATACTGCGTTCCCGTTCGGTACTGCAGAAAAGTAAGCTACTGTGCCAATCGCAGGTACATAGAAAACCACCGCTCCTTTGTGGAGCGCCTTGTCCACGGAGGCACCTCCATGCCCACGCTTCTTCACCTCGACACCTCGGTCTTCCCCGGCGAAGCCTCCGCCTCCCGCGCGGTGACCGCCACCTTCCGCAAGGAGTGGGAGGCCCAGCACCCGAACGGCACGGTCATCTACCGCGACCTGGCCGCCGAGCCGCTTCCGCACCTCGACGGTCTCGCCGCGTCGGCCGGCTTCGTCCCCACCGAGAGCCACACCCCCGAGCAGCAGGCCGCCTTCGCGCTGCGCGACACCCTGGCCGGTGAGCTGGAGCGGGCCGACGTGGTCCTCATAGGGGCCCCGATGTACAACTTCACGATCCCCTCCACGCTCAAGGCGTGGCTGGACCACGTGATCATCATGGGCCGCACCTCCGGCGCCGAGCAGACCTCCACCTCGGGCACCCCGACGATCGTCGTCGCCAGCCGGGGCGGCGGCTACGGTCCGGGCACGCCGCGGGAGAGCTTCGAGTTCGTCACGACCTACTTGGAGAAGGCGCTGAAGGACGCGCTGGGCCTCGACGTCGAGTTCGTCGTGCCGGAGCTCACCCTGGCCCGCAGCAACCCGGCGATGGCCGACCTGGTCGAGCTGTCGGACGCCTCCAAGGCGAAGGCCCACGAGGACGCCGCCTCGAAGGCCAAGGCGCTCGCCTCCCGTTTCGCCGCCTGATCAGCGGCCGGCCGCGGAACCGCGGGGCCACCCCCACCCGGGGAGGCCCCGCTTCCGTTTGTCCAGAAACGACCTCCGGAACGAGTCCGGGCCGATGCCCAAGCCGACGTCCGGGCCGAGCCGTTGAAGGCTGATGTGGATCAAGCCGAAGTGGCAGTGGATCAAGCCGAACTCGAGCCGGAACCGAGGAGGGGCACATAACGCGGAACGGGCCTCTCCCGAGCGACTTTCGTCACTCCGGAGAGGCCCGCTCCGACTGGTGCGCGAGGGGGGAGTTGAACCCCCACGCCCTTTCGGGCACTGGAACCTGAATCCAGCGCGTCTGCCTATTCCGCCACCCGCGCATGGGTGCTTGTCTTCCGCTCACCGCCTGCTCCGCGGGCCTTTCGGTCCGGTTCGCTGCGGCGCCTTCCGACATCCAGAACACTAGCACGCTGGGCAGGGTGGATTCACACTCGTTGTCGAGCCCCCGCGCGGAGGGGCTCCGTCGCGGTTGCGGGACACTGTCCAGAGGGCACCTCTACGATCCTGTGAGAG
The DNA here is from genome assembly GCF_055591805.1 of Streptomyces sp. NPDC041200. Lineage (NCBI taxonomy): Bacteria > Bacillati > Actinomycetota > Actinomycetes > Kitasatosporales > Streptomycetaceae > Streptomyces > Streptomyces sp. NPDC041200. The sequence continues at coordinate 153,989 of NZ_JBVIZF010000002.1, forward strand.
GTGACACTGCTCCGCAGGGCCAGGAAGGGGAACCACCCGATTTCCCGACGCGTGGATACGATCAGTAAGCAGTACCAGGACGACACTGAGCACGACTGAGGAAGGAGGTGCCCCGTGGGAGTACTGAAGCGCTTCGAGCAGCGTCTCGAGGGTCTCGTGAACGGCACCTTCGCCAAGGTGTTCAAGTCGGAGGTCCAGCCCGTCGAGATCGCGGGCGCGCTCCAGCGCGAGTGCGACAACAACGCGACCATCTGGAACCGGGACCGGACCGTCGTCCCCAACGACTTCATCGTCGAGCTGAGCACCGGCGACTACGAGCGGCTCGCGCCGTACTCCGGGCAGCTCGGCGACGAGCTGTCCGGCATGGTCCGCGAGTACGCCAAGCAGCAGCGGTACACCTTCATGGGCGGCGTCAAGGTCCACCTGGAGAAGGCTGACGACCTCGACACGGGCCTGTACCGGGTGCGCAGCCGGACCCTGGCCTCCAGCGAGTCCCAGAGCCCGGCGGCCCAGCAGGCCCCGGCCCGCAGCGGCGGGGCACCGCAGCAGCGCCCGGGCGGCTACGGCCAGCCCGCGGGCGCGCCGCCCATGCCCAGCGCCCCTCCCGGCGCCCGCCCCGGAGCCCGGAGCGGAGGCGCGGGCGTCGGCCCGCAGCCGCAGGGTCAGACCCGGCGCTGGATTGAGATCAATGGCACTCGCCACCAGATCTCCCGGTCCACCCTGGTTCTGGGCCGCAGCACCGACGCTGACGTGCGCATTGACGATCCCGGTGTCTCCCGCAGGCACTGCGAAATCCGGGTCGGAACACCGCCGACCGTCCAGGATCTGGGGTCGACGAACGGCATCGTGGTGGACGGACAGCACACCACCCGCGCTACGCTCCGCGACGGCTCACGGATCGTCGTGGGCAGCACCACCATCGTTTACCGGCAAGCCGAAGGGTGAAGCGGGGGCAATGTCAGAGCTGACCCTCACGGTCATGCGGTTGGGTTTCCTCGCCGTACTGTGGCTGTTCGTCATCGTGGCCGTTCAGGTCATCCGTAGCGACCTGTTCGGGACTCGCGTGACGCAGCGCGGTTCGGCGCGCCGTAGCGCCCCCGACCGGCCGCAGCAGCAGCAACAGCGGCAGCAACAGCAGACCGCACCGCCCCAGCAGCGCCAGCAGCCCTCGGGCCGCGGTCGCCGTGGGGCCCCCACCAAGCTGGTGGTCTCCGAAGGCACCCTGACCGGCACCACGGTCGCGCTCCAGGGGCAGACCATCACTCTCGGTCGTGCGCACGATTCAACAATCGTGCTGGACGACGACTACGCCTCCAGTCGGCATGCCAGGATCTACCCGGACCGTGACGGCCAGTGGATCGTCGAGGATCTCGGCTCCACCAACGGCACCTATCTCGACCGGAACCGGCTCACCACACCGACACCGATTCAGCTGGGTGCGCCGATCCGCATCGGCAAGACCGTCATCGAGCTGCGGAAGTAGTAGGACCATGACGACCGGAGGGTGGGCAGCGTGGTTGGCAAGGGGCTGTACCCGGAGCCGACGGGCGAGGTGCGCATGAGTCTGTCACTGCGTTTCGCCGCCGGATCCCACAAGGGCATGATCCGGGAGGGCAACGAGGACTCCGGCTATGCCGGCCCCCGGCTGCTCGCCATCGCCGACGGCATGGGTGGCCAGGCCGCCGGCGAGGTCGCCAGCTCCGAGGTGATCTCCACCCTGGTCCAGCTCGACGACGACGTCCCCGGCTCGGACATCCTGACCTCCCTGGGCACCGCCGTGCAGCGGGCCAACGACCAGCTGCGCGTCATGGTCGAGGAGGACCCCCAGCTGGAGGGCATGGGCACCACGCTCACCGCCCTGCTGTGGACCGGTCAGCGGCTCGGCCTCGTGCACGTGGGCGACTCGCGCGCGTATCTGCTGCGCGACGGCGCCCTCACCCAGATCACCCAGGACCACACCTGGGTGCAGCGGCTCGTCGACGAGGGCCGCATCACCGAGGAGGAGGCGGGCACCCACCCGCAGCGCTCCCTGCTGATGCGCGCGCTCGGCAGCGGCGACCACGTCGAGCCCGACCTGTCCATCCGCGAGGTCCGGGCCGGCGACCGCTACCTCATCTGCTCCGACGGCCTGTCCGGCGTCGTGAGCCACCAGACCCTCGAGGACACCCTCGCCAGCTACCAGGGACCGCACGAGACGATCCAGGAGCTGATCCAGCTCGCGCTGCGCGGCGGCGGCCCCGACAACATCACCTGCATCGTCGCCGACGTCCTCGACGTGGACGGCGGCGACACCCTGGCGGGCCAGCTCAACGACACCCCGGTGATCGTGGGCGCGGTGGCCGAGAACCAGGTCCCCCTCGGGGACGGCGGCGCCGGCAACACCCCGGCGAGCCGCGCCGCCGAGCTGGGGCGCAACCGTCCCGTCCCGCAGCAGGGCGACGCACCGGGCGGCTTCGGGCCGCCCGGCAGCGGCGACCCGGGCCTCGGCGGACCGCCCGAGGGCAGTTACGGGGCCTACGCGGAGGGCGACTACACCAAGAAGAACGGCCGCAAGACCTGGGTCAAGCGGTCGCTGTTCATCGCGCTGGGCCTCGCCGTGCTCGGCGGCGGCCTCTACAGCGGCTATCAGTGGACGCAGACGCAGTACTACGTGGGCTCCAACGGGGACCACGTGGCGATCTACCGGGGCATCAGTCAGGACCTCGCGTGGATCAAGCTCAACAAGGTCCACGAGGACCACCGCGAGATCGAACTCAAGTACCTCCCGACCGATCAGCGCAGCCGCGTGGAGGACACCATCGCGGTCAGCGGGCTCGGCCAGGCCGAGGACAAGACGAAGGATCTCGCCACTCTCGCCAGCGCCTGCAGAAAGGCTGACGCACAGCGCAAGGCCGAGGAGAGCCAGAAGGACCTCACCGGCGGCAAGGGGCAGGCCGGCGGCGGATCCGGAGGCAAGACAGGTAGCAGCGGCGGCACGCCGCAGCAGAGTCAGAGCGCGACGACGGGGTTGCGCGCCGCCAAGGCCACACCGACGCCGAAGAACACGGCGTCGTCCTCTCCCACTCCGAAGCCGGGTCCCACCCTGTCGGAGCAGGAGAAGGAGTTGGTCCCGCAGTGCAGCAGCACCCAGCCGTGAAGCCGTTAGGGGCCGCCCACCCATGAGCAGTAGTACGACCAACACGACCACGATCAGTACGGCCGGTCCACCGAGCCGCCGCAACACCGAGCTGGCCATGCTGGCGTTCGCGGTGATCATCCCGGTCTTCGCGTACGCCAACGCGGGCCTGGCGCTCAGCGACGAGTTGCCCTCGGGCATGCTCAGCTACGGCATCGGGCTCGGCCTGCTCGCGGGCATCGGCCACATCGTGGTGCGCAAGTTCACCCCGTACGCCGATCCGCTGCTGCTGCCGATCGCCACGCTCCTCAACGGCCTCGGCCTCGTGATCATCTGGCGGCTGGACCAGTCGAGGCGGCTGGCCCAGCGGGCGGAGGACATCGGTCAGACCTTCGCCCCCTCCGCGCCCAACCAGCTGATGTACTCGGCGATGGGCGTGGCCCTGTTCGTGGCCGTCCTGATCCTCCTCAAGGATCACCGGATTCTGCAGCGGTACACCTACATCTCCATGATCGGCGCGCTGATCCTGCTGATCCTGCCGATGTTCTTCCCGGCCCGGTTCGGCGCACGCATCTGGATCACCGTCGGCTCCTTCTCCATCCAGCCCGGCGAGTTCGCCAAGATCATCATCGCGGTCTTCTTCTCCGGCTACCTCATGGTGAAGCGGGACGCGCTCGCGCTGGCCAGCCGCCGCTTCATGGGGCTCTACCTGCCGCGTGGCCGTGACCTCGGTCCGATCCTGATCGTCTGGGCCATGAGCATCCTGATCCTGGTCTTCGAGACCGACCTCGGAAGCTCGCTGCTGTTCTTCGGCCTGTTCGTCGTCATGCTGTACGTGGCGACCGAGCGCACCAGCTGGATCGTCTTCGGTCTGCTGATGTCCGCGGTCGGCGCGGTCGGTGTCGCCTCGTTCGAGTCGCACGTCAAGGTCCGTGTGATGGCGTGGCTGCACCCGTTCGCCGTCTACGACACCCCCCGGCCCAGCTGGGCCACCACCGACCAGATCGCCCTGTCCCTGATGTCCTTCGGCTCCGGCGGCGTCTCCGGCACCGGCTGGGGCCAGGGCGCCTCCGACCTGATCGGCTTCGCGGCCAACTCCGACTTCATCCTCGCCACCGTCGGCGAGGAGCTGGGGCTCGCCGGCACCATGGCCTTCCTCCTGCTGTACGGCCTGATCGTGGAGCGGGGCATGCGCACCGCCCTGGCCGCCCGGGACCCGTTCGGCAAGCTGCTGGCGGCGGGCCTGTCCGCCGCGTTCGGCATCCAGGTCTTCGTCGTCGCGGGCGGTGTGATGGGCCTCATCCCGCTGACCGGTATGACGATGCCGTTCGTGGCGTACGGCGGTTCGTCGGTGCTCGCCAACTGGGCACTGGTCGCGCTTCTCATCAAGATCAGCGACACCGCCCGGCGGCCCGCGCCCGCGCCCGCCCCCTCCACTGACGCCGAGATGACTCAGGTGGTCCGCCCGTGAACAAGCCCTTGCGCCGAATCGCGATCTTCTGCGGCCTCCTCGTCCTCGCCCTGCTGGTGCGGGACAACTGGATCCAGTACGTCCAGGCCGACGGCCTCAAGACCCACAAGCAGAACCGTCGCGTGGCGATCGAGCAGTACAGCCAGCCGCGCGGCAACATCATCGTCGACGGCCGCCCGATCACCGGGTCCGTGGAGACCGACGGGGTCGACTTCAAGTACAAGCGCACGTACAAGAACGGTCCGATGTGGGCGCCGGTCACCGGGTACGCCTCCCAGGCGTTCGGCGCGACCCAGATCGAGAGCATCGAGGACGGCATCCTCACCGGCAACGACGACCGGATGTTCTTCAACCGTACGGTCGACATGTTCACCGGCAAGAAGCCGAAGGGCGGTGACGTCATCACCACCCTGAACGCCAAGGCCCAGGAGGCCGCTTACAAGGGGCTCGGCAAGAACAAGGGCGCCGTCGCCGCGCTCGACCCGCGCACCGGCAAGGTCCTCGCCCTCGCCTCCACTCCGAGCTACGACCCGTCGAAGTTCGCGGGCAGCTCGACGAGCGACGCGGACGTCTGGAAGGGGATGTCGAAGGACAAGGAGCAGCCGACGCTGAACCGGGCGCTGCGGCAGACCTACCCGCCCGGCTCCACTTTCAAGGTCGTCACCGCCGCGGCCGCGCTGGAGGACGGCAAGTACACGGACATCGACGGAGCGACCGACTCGCCCCTGCCGTGGCGGCTGCCGCTGTCCACCCAGCCCCTGCGCAACGAGGGCAACATCCCCTGCAAGAACGCCACCCTGCGGCAGGCCCTGCGCTACTCCTGCAACACCGTCTTCGGCAAGCTCGGTGACGACCTGGGCAAGGACAAGATGCTGGCCCAGGCGAAGAAGTTCGGCTTCAACGACGAGGTCTTCATGCCCGTCCGCGCCGCCGAGAGCGTCTACCCCGAGAAGATGGACCGTCCGGGCAACGCCCTGTCCTCGATCGGCCAGTTCGACACCCGCGCCACCCCGCTGCAGATGGCCATGGTCGCCGCGGGGATCGCCAACGACGGCAAGCTGATGAAGCCGTACATGATCGACTCGCTGCGCGCCCCCAACCTGAACACGATCGACCAGACCAGCCCGGAGGAGATGAGCCAGCCGCTCAGCTCGGAAAACGCGGGCAAGCTCCAGGACATGATGGAGACCGTGGTCAAGGAGGGCACCGGCACCAACGCCCAGATCCCGGGCGCCACGGTCGGCGGCAAGACCGGTACCGCGCAGCACGGTGTCGACAACAGCGAGAACCCGTACGCCTGGTTCATCTCCTACGCCAAGACCGACGAGGGCTCCCCGGTCGCGGTCGCGGTCGTGGTGGAGAGTTCCGACACCCTCCGCGACGACATCGCGGGCGGCAAGCTGGCGGCGCCGATCGCCAAGGATGTGATGAAGGCGGTACTGGACAGCGAGCGCGACAAGTGACGCCGGTCACGCCCTGATGCCAATCCCGCACGTCGTCGTACCGGTCCGGTATCAAGAATCGGCCGAGGCCGGGTCCCGTAAGACGTGCCGGGTACCGTATGCGCGAGCAGCACTTCGCCGGCCCCCCACACAGGGTGCGGCCGGGAATGACGGAAGAGGGCTGGAGTAGCTATGGAAGAGCCGCGTCGCCTCGGCGGCCGGTACGAGCTGGGCTCGGTGCTCGGCCGCGGTGGCATGGCCGAGGTCTACCTCGCGCACGACACCCGCCTCGGCCGTACTGTCGCCGTGAAGACGCTCCGGGTGGACCTCGCCCGCGATCCGTCCTTCCAGGCCCGGTTCCGCCGAGAGGCCCAGTCGGCGGCCTCGCTCAACCATCCCGCGATCGTCGCGGTCTACGACACCGGCGAGGACTACGTCGACGGTGTCTCGATCCCGTACATCGTGATGGAGTACGTCGACGGCTCCACTCTGCGTGAGCTTCTCCACTCCGGGAGAAAGCTGCTCCCCGAGCGCTCGATGGAGATGACGGTCGGCATCCTCCAGGCCCTGGAGTACTCGCACCGGAACAACATCGTCCACCGGGACATCAAGCCGGCGAACGTGATGCTCACGCGCAGCGGCCAGGTCAAGGTGATGGACTTCGGCATCGCCCGCGCCATGGGCGACGCCGGTATGACCATGACGCAGACGGCGGCCGTCATCGGCACCGCGCAGTACCTCTCCCCCGAGCAGGCCAAGGGCGAGACCGTCGACGCGCGCAGCGACCTCTACTCCACCGGCTGTCTGCTGTACGAGCTGCTGACGGTGCGGCCGCCGTTCGTCGGGGACTCCCCGGTAGCGGTGGCCTACCAGCACGTGCGGGAAGAGCCGCAGCCGCCGAGCACGTACGACCCCGAGATCACCCCGGAGATGGACGCGATCGTCCTGCGGGCCCTGGTCAAGGACCCCGACTACCGCTACCAGTCGGCCGACGAGATGCGCGCCGACATCGAGGCGGCGCTCGAGGGCCAGCCGGTCGCCGCGACCGCCGCACTGGGCGCGGTCGGCTACGGCTCGAACGACCAGCCCACGACGATGCTGCGGCCGCAGGACGCCGGTCCGGCGACCTCGATGCTGCCCCCGATGCGGGACGACGACGGCGGCTTCGGCTACGACGACCGGCAGGACCGGCGGCGCGGCGGCCCGCAGAAGAAGCGCAACCTCTCGACGATCCTGCTCGTGGTGGCCGGCGTCCTCGTGCTCGTCGGCGCGATCTTCATCGGCAAGTCGATCTTCGGCAACGGCGGCAAGAACGACTCCATGGTCCCGGTGCCCTCGCTGGTCGGGAAGACCTTCAAGGAGGCCAGCGCCCAGGGGGACAACGGCGACTTCAAGGTCGAGAAGGCCGGCTCCGAATTCTGCGACCAGGCCAAGGACACGGTCTGCAGCCAGGATCCCGAGAACGGTGAGATCAAGCGCTACGACACGGTCCAGCTGACCATGTCGAAGGGCAAGAAGCCGGCCGAGAAGATCGAGGTCCCCGACGTCCTCAACGTCCAGTTCGAGTCGGCGAAGGCGTCCCTGGAGGCCAAGGGCTTCACCGTCGACAAGGCGACCGAGGAGTCCGACCAGACCGCGGGCAAGGTCACCCGCCAGAGCCTGGACGCGGGCAAGAAGGTCGCCAAGGGCACCAAGATCACCCTGACCGTCGCCACGCCGCAGCAGCAGGTCCAGGTCCCTGATGTGACCACCAAGCCGCTCGCGGAGGCCGAGACGGCCCTCAAGGCCCAGGGCTTCAAGGTCCAGTCGACGGAGCAGGACAGCGCCGACGCCCAGGCCGGCACGGTCATCAGCCAGGACCCGGCCGGCGGCGGATCAGCCGCGCCCGGTTCGGTCATCAACCTGACCGTCGCCAAGGCCCCGGATCAGCAGCAGCAGGTCCCGGTGCCCAACCTGGGCGGCCAGAAGCTCAAGGACGCCAAGAAGGCCCTCCAGGACCTCGGGCTCAACGTGGGCAACATCAACGGCCCGCAGGACGACAACGCGACCGTGGTCGCCAGCAACCCCGGCGCGGGCACCCAGGTGCCCAAGGGCCAGTCCGTGAACCTCGTGACGGTCCAGGGCAACGGGAACGGCGACGATGACGACGGAGGCTTCTTCGGCGGCCTCGGCTAGCCCGCCTCGCGGACAGCACACCGCGCCACAGCGCGCATCGCACGGGGAAGCCCCCGGCGCCCTCTACCGGGTGCCGGGGGCTTCCCCGTGGTGGGACAAGCCGTTGAGGGGCGTCAGCGCAGCTCCTTGGGGGGCGTACGGTCCGCGTCGACCTTCTCGGTGCGCTCCAGTTCGCCCCAGACGATGTAGCGGTACTGCGAGGTGAAGACCGGGGTGCAGGTCGAGAGCGTGATGTAGCGGCCCGCCTTCTTCTTGCCCGACTCCTTCGGGACCGCGTTCAGCACGTCCACGTTGAACTTCGAGGTCTCGGGCAGCGTCTCGTAGACCTTGTAGACGTACCAGGTGTCCCGGGTCTCGAAGACCACCGGATCCCCGTCGTGGATCTTGTCGATGCCGTGGAACTTGGCACCGTGCCCGTCCCGGTGGGCGGCCAGCGAGAAGTTGCCCGACGCCGTCCAGGGCATCGCGGACTTGACCGGCTCCGTGTAGTACCCGGCGACGCCGTCGTTGAGGACCTTGGCCGAGGTGCCCTTCTTGACCAGCACCTCGCCGTCACCCATCGCCGGTACGTGCAGGAAGCCGATGCCGTCCTTGGTGTCGAGCCTGCCCGGCCCCCGGTCGGCCCAGTGCTTGCGCACCTGGTCGCCCTGCTTCTTCGCCTCCCGGTCGGCGAGGACGTTCGTCCACCACAGCGAGTAGGCCACGAAGAGGGCCAGGATCAGCCCCGCGGTGATCAGCAGCTCGCCCAGCACTCCGATGGCCGCCGCGATCCGCCCGCGGCCGGAGGAGCCGCGGGTCGGCTGGGCGGGCGGGGCGGGGTCCTGCCCCTGCCGCTGGTCGTCGTCGGTCCGTGCCACCGCGTCGTTCCCCTTTTCTGGATCTTCCCGGTCCTACTCGACCAGTGCGTCCGGCTTCCCCTCGCTGCGCGGCCGCTCGTCGACCATCTTGCCCCAGACGATCATCCGATAAGTGCTGGTGAACTCGGGGGTGCAGGTCGTCAGCGTGAGGTAGCGGCCCGGCTTGCTGAAGCCGGAGCCGGGCGGCACCGGGCCGATGACGCCTGTGTTGGAGGGGGACGTCTGCGGCAGGATGCTGGTCATGTCGTAGGTGTAGAACCGGCTCTGCGTCTCGACGACGATCTTGTCGCCGGGCTTGAGGCGATTGATGTAGCGGAACGGCTCGCCATGGGTGTTGCGGTGCCCGGCGAGCGCGAAGTTGCCCTTCTTGTCCCACGGCATCGCGGTCTTGAGCTTTCCCTTGGCGTAGTGGCCGACCATGCCGCGGTCGAGGACCTTGTGCTTGTCGATCCCCTCGGCGATCGGGGCCTTCACATCCAGCTTCGGGATGTAGATGATCGCGAATCCCTGGCCGGGGGAGAACACGCCCGGGTCGCGGTCCGCGCCCTTCGTGTCCCACTGCTTCTGCAGATCGCCCGCCGCGCCGTTCGCCTGCTGGTGCGCCCGGATGTTGGTCCACCACAGCTGGTACGTCACGAAGAGCAGCATCACCACGCCGAGGGTGATGAACAGCTCGCCGACCACCCGGCTCGCCACGACGCCCGGGCTGTCCTTGCGGGCGCGGGCGGCGCGCTTGGCCTCCATACGGGTGCGGGGTCGCGCCTCCGCCCCCGCCGAGGCGCCTGTGGCCTCTGTGACGGCCGTACCGCCCCGCGCCCGGGCTCCGTGCCGTCCACCGCGCTTCGCGGCCCCCTGAGCGGCCTTGCGGCGGGCCGCACGGCCGCCGGGGGACGGCGCCTCGCCCGCCCGGTCCTGCTCGACGGTCCGCAGCGGCATGGTCCGGTCGTGGGCGGGGGCGGCCACGGTCCGCAGCGCCATCGTCTCGTCGTCGTCCGCGGAAGTCGCCATGGCGGCCCTTGCGGGAGCCGCCGGGGGGTCGGCGGCGACGGGGGCCAGGACGGCCGTCTCGCCCGCGCTCACGGCGGCGGGTCCTGTGGGTCCTGTGGGCCCTGTGGGTCTGGCAGGGCCTGTGGGGCCTGTGGGGCCTGCCGCTGCCGACCGGGCGCGCCGCCGGCCGGTGGGAGCCGCGGCCGCCTCGTCGGGGCGCTCGTCCGCGGCCGCGGGACGGGCGCGGCGGCGCCGCCCGGTGGGGTGCGGCTCGGGACCCGGTGCGGCGCCCGGGGCGGGCTCCGGGGCGCCCTGGGCCGCGCCCTCGGGCCCGGGGCGCGGTGCGGTCACTCGACGGCCTTGCCGCCGACCGCCCCGACCACCGGGGCGAGCCCCGTCGACCGCTCTATCGCGTCCGTGTCGCCGCACTCCACCAGCCAGTTGGCGAGCATGCGGTGCCCCCATTCGGTGAGGACCGACTCGGGGTGGAACTGGACGCCCTCGACCCGCAGTTCGCGGTGGCGCAGCCCCATGGCGATACCCGTCTCCGTCCAAGCGGTGATCTCCAACGCGTCGGGGACGGTGCCCCGTTCGACCGCGAGGGAGTGATAGCGGGTGGCGGTGAACGGCGACGGCAGCCCGCTGAAGACGCCTACGCCCTCGTGGGTCACCAGCGAGGTCTTGCCGTGCAGCAGCTCCGGGGCCCGGCCGACGACACCGCCGTACGCGACGGCCATGGACTGCATCCCCAGGCAGACGCCGAACACCGGCACCCCGGTGTCCGCGCAGTGCCGCACCATGTCGACGCAGACGCCCGCCTTCTCGGGGGTGCCGGGGCCGGGGGAGAGCAGCACGCCGTCGAAGCCGTCCTGGGCGTGCGCGAGGGAGACCTCGTCGTTGCGCACCACCTCGCACTCGGCTCCGAGCTGGTAGAGGTACTGGACAAGGTTGAAGACGAAGCTGTCGTAGTTGTCGACGACCAGGACGCGCGCGCTCATCGGGGACCCGCCATTCCCTGGTCGACGGTCACGTCGTTGAACGGCAGCAGCGGCTCCGCCCACGGGAAGACGTACTGGAAGAGCACGAACACGATCGCCAGCACGAGCACGAGCGAAATCGCCGCCCGCGTCCATGCGTTACCCGGCAGATGCCGCCAGATCCAGCCGTACATGCCGTCCCTACTCACCGATGACGAAGTCGATTGCAGCACCGGAGTGCAGGACCAGAGTAAAGGTCCGGGGGTGGGGCCGGTGGGTCAGCTGGACAAAGCCTTGGGCTTGCCTTGGGCAACGGTTTGGGTCGCGTCGAGGTGCGCCCAGGCGATCAGCCGGTGGCTGTGCCCCCACTCCGGCTCACAGGTCGTGAGCGTCAGATAGCGCCCGGGGCCGCGGAATCCGGAGGCGCGCGGGACCGGGTCGAGCACCCCGACGTCGGTCGGCAGGGTGCGGTAGGGCCGCCCGGCGATGCGGTACGTGTACCAGGTGGCGCCGTCGGACAGGACGACCGCGTCGCCGGGGCGCAGCCGGGGGAAGTCCTTGAAGGGGTCGCCGTAGGTGCGGCGGTGCCCGGCGACCGCGAAGTTTCCCGTGGCGCCGAGGCGGGCGGTGCCCGCGTAGTGCCCGAGCCCTTTGCGCAGGGTGGCGGCCTCGGTGCCCTGGAGGACGGGTTTGGCCCAGTCGGCGCCGAAGCGCGGGATGTACATGATCGCGAAGGATCTGCCGCTCTCGTAGCGGCGCGGCCGCGGCGCGGGCCGGTCGGCACCGGCCGCGGCGACCGGACCCGCGGCCCAGCGGTCCTGGAGGTGGTCGATCTCGCCGTCCATGGCCTGGTCGGCGCGGACGGAGGTCCAGTACAGGAGGTAGACGACGAAGAGGAGGATCAGGGTGCCCGCGGTGACGCACAGCTCGCTGAGCGTCCTGATGACCAGCCGGATCCTCTTCGGCCCCATCGGCCCCATCGGCCCCCCATCGGCGCGCGGCTACGGGACGGGCTGTGCCTGGTGCAGATCCACTGTGCCGGAGTAGCCGGGAAGAGTCACCGTGTCGTGCTGGTCGACTTTCCAGCCGAGCCCGTACGCCTCGACGTAGGAGCGGTAGTTCTGGATGGCGGGGGAGGCGGTGAGCGCGGTGCTCAGCCGGTCCTGGTCGCCCACCGCGGTGATCTTGTAGGGCGGGGAGTAGACCCGGCCCTGGAGGATCAGGGTGTTGCCGACGCAGCGCACGGCGCTGGTGGAGATCAGCCGCTGGTCCATCACCTTGATCCCCTTGGCGCCGCCCTGCCACAGCGCGTTGACCACGGCCTGCAGGTCCTGCTGGTGGATGACGAGGTCGTTGGGCTGCGGGTCGGGCACGCCGGGGATCTTGGGGGTGGCGTTCGGCGGGGCGTCGGTGAGGGTGACGGTGAGCCCGGAGCCGCTCAGCCCCCGGGTGCCCGCGGTCTTCTCCAGATTCTCCAGCTTGCGCTGCTCGGCCTTGGTGCTGCCGTTGTCGCGGCGGGCGAGGGCGTCGACGTCGGAGCGCATCTTGGCGGCGCTCTCGTCGAGCGTGCCGTTCTTGCGGCTGCGCTCCTGGATGAGATCGGACAGCCGCAGCATCGATTCATCGCTGCGGATGTCGGTGCCCTGGGCCGTGTTGAAGCTGGTCCAGAAGATGATCCCGGCCAGCGCGAAGACCGCTCCGGTCAGCAGCCGGACGGGCCGGAACGCGGGTCGACGGGACGCCGGGGTGGGGGAGTCAGCGGAATTGCTCAACGTACCCTTACTCCTTACGACGCCGCGGAAGGACTACGCTAACTGACGTGTCGGGGAGGGAAGCGGTCCCCTTCACCGTCCCGCCCCGGCGCCGTCCGTACATAGCCCCCGCGCGGTCACGCAGCGCATCGACAGGAGAGTTCCTCGTGCCGAAGTCACGGATCCGCAAGAAGGACGATTTCACGCCGCCGCCGGCGAAGCAGGCAACCAACATCAGCCTGAGCAGCGGCCGCCGCTGGGTGGCCCCGCTGATGCTGGCGATGTTCCTGATCGGCCTCGCCTGGATCGTCCTCTTCTACGTGACGACAGGGGACATGCCGGTCAAGTCCCTGGGCAACTGGAACATCGTCGTCGGCTTCGGCTTCATCGCCGCGGGGTTCGTCGTCTCCACTCAGTGGAAGTAGAACCGCCCCGCAGAGCCTGTCCACAGGGTTATCCACAGGCGGGGAAAACTCAGAAGATCTGTGGATAACCTCTGCCGCATTGACGCCGGTGTGACCGGTAGAACGGTCGCGTTCGATCGCTCACACCGGCGTCTTCCTGCGAAAACGCAGGTCAGCACGGAAACGCACAGATGTTCTCCACAGGGTGCGCAAGATCCACCACGTGCTGTGGACAACTGACCGAACCCACCCCCGTTCGAGACCCCGTCCGGGGCCTGCGCCACGGTCAGCCGGTGAGCTGGAGCGTACGGACCCAGACCGTCGCGACGATCGCGAGCAGCATCACGGCACAGGCCGCGCGCTGTACCAGGGCGCGCCGCTCCCGCGGGGCGTGCACCATCGCGTACGCCACCAGCGTGCCCACCACCAGACCGCCGACGTGCGCCTGCCAGGCGATGCCGGACCAGCCGAAGGTGAAGATGAGGTTCAGCACGAGCAGCGCGATGACGGGGCGCATGTCGTAGTTGAGCCGTCGCATCAGGACGGCGGTGGCGCCCAGCAGCCCGAAGACCGCGCCGGATGCGCCGAGCGAGGGCTGGTTCTGCGCGGCGAGCAGATACGACAGCGCGCTGCCGCCGAGCCCGGACAGCAGGTAGAGCGTGAGGTAGCGGGCGCGGCCGAGCGCGGCCTCCAGCGGGGCGCCGATCCACCACAGGGACAGCATGTTGAACGCGATGTGCATGGGCTCCTGGTGCAGGAAGACCGCGGTCAGCAGCCGGTACCACTGCCCCTCGGCGACGCCCACGATGTCGGCGGTGCCCGGGCTGTAGGCCCGGCCGACCAGGTCGAAGCCGTCCACCAGCCGGTCGCCGGTCCCCAGCACCGCCAGCCAGACGGCGATGTTGAGACCGATCAGGATCTTGGTGACCAGCCGCGGATCGGCGGTGTACGCGCCGCCGGCTATGGTGCGCGGCTCGGCCGCGCGCCGCGGCGGGGCGGGGGGCTCACCGGGGGCGGACGCACCACCGCGCACGCACTCAGGGCAGTGGAACCCGACCGAGGCGCTGATCATGCACTCCGGACAGATCGGGCGCTCACAGCGGGTACAGCTGATGCCGGTCTCCCGCTGCGGGTGCCGGTAACAGCAGACCGCCTGGTCCTCCATGGTGTCCCTTCGCCCCCTGTCCGCGGACTTGCGCGCGTTCCCCCGCCCCGCTTGTTCACACGGACAAGCGGGGCGCGGAGTTCCCGTGCGGGGTTCAGCCCTCCCGGGTCTCCACGACGACGGACTCGATCACGACGTCCTGGAGCGGGCGGTCGGTGCGCGGGTTGGTCGCGGCACCCCCGATGGTGTCGACGACCTTCTTGCTGCCCTCGTCGACGACCTCGCCGAAGATGGTGTGCTTGCCGGTCAGCCAGGTGGTCGGGGCGAGCGTGATGAAGAACTGCGAGCCGTTGGTGCCCGGGCCGGCGTTGGCCATGGCCAGCAGGTACGGCTTGTTGAAGGACAGGTCCGGGTGGAACTCGTCACCGAACTCGTATCCGGGGCCGCCGGTGCCGTTGCCCAGCGGGTCACCGCCCTGGATCATGAAACCGCTGATCACGCGGTGGAAGACGGTGCCGTCGTAGAGCTTCTCCGCGGCCTTCTTGCCGGTGGCGGGGTGGGTCCACTCGCGCGTGCCCTCCGCGAGCTCCACGAAGTTCTTCACGGTCTTGGGCGCGTGGTTCGGCAGCAGCCGGACCACGATGTCGCCGTTGTTGGTCTTGAGGGTGGCGTACAGCTGCTCGGCCACGATCTACCTTCCATCGTTTTCGCTTCCTTGCCCTGATCCTCGCACGGACCCGAGCGCGACGAGTAGCCGCCGAAGGCACACGCGGCGCGCCATTCCGCGCGTTTTCGGGGAGAATCTTCCCTATGACCCGGATGCCGGTTCACGCGATGCCGCGCGGGCTGCGAACGGGCATGATCTCCACAAACAGGCATGATCTTTCGTGGGATGGAAACACGAAACTGCGCACATGCAGCTCAGCACTCTGCACCCCGGAGCATCACCACGCCACCGAGGAGGAGGATCCCGTGACCCGCATTGACAGCGTGCGAGCCGCGACCGGCACCGCGAAGGACAGCGTCCTGCACGCCGCGGAGGCGGTGGCGCCGTACGCCGGCACGGCCAAGGACACTGCCACGCAGTACGCGCACGAGGCGCGCGTACGGCTGGCACCGAAGGTCTCCCACGCCGCGCACCAGGCCCGCTGCACGGCCGGGGGCCAGTACCACGCGCATGTCGCACCCCGGCTCAACCAGGCCCGCGGCACCCTGCCGCCCAAGGTGGACGCGGCCGCCGTCCGCGCCGCCAAGCGCACCCGCAAGGCCGCGCGGCAGGCCGCCGACTACACCGGGCCGCGCGTCGAGCACGCGGTGGCCGGAGCGCGCGCGGCCGCCGGGCCGGCGCGCGAGGAGGCGGTCACGCGGGCGGGCGCCGCCGTCGCGGCGCTGCGCACCCATGTGACCGCGGCCGACATCGAGAAGCTCGCCCGCAAGCGCCGCCGCCGGGCCAGCATGGGCCGCGCCGCCAAGCGGGCCACCTTCATCGGCCTGGTGGGCGCCGGTGTCTTCGCCGCCTGGAAGTGGTGGGACCGGCAGGCCAACCCCGACTGGCTGGTCGAGCCCCCGGCGGCGACCGAGGTGGGCGACCGCGAGCGGCTGGCCGCGGTGGACGGCAGCGACCAGAGCACCCTTGACCCCGACGTGCAGGCCAAGCAGGCCGAGGCCGAGGCCGGGAAGGACGACGACCAGCGCTGACGCCCTCGCCGTCGCACCCTCGTCGCACCCGGCCGAGGGGCGGAGGACCGCGGAATTCCGGCCGCGGGATCCCTCCGCCCCTCGGCCCGTTCGCGGGTTCCCCGGCCTCGGCTACTCCTTGGCTTCCTTGGCCTCCCGTTCGCTGTAGCGGCGACGCTCCAGGAAGAGTTCGGTGAAGACGGAGACCTTGGCCCGCAGCGCCCAGGGGTCGATCGGCTTGGCCATGTAGTCCACCGCCCCCGCCGCGTAACCGCGCGAGGTGTGCTCCGGGTCGGCGCCCATCGCCGTGAGGAAGATGATCGGCACGTCCCGGTTGCGCGGGCGCCGCTTGATGTGGGCGGCCGTCTCGTAGCCGTCCATCTCGGGCATCTGCACGTCGAGCAGGATCACCGCGAAGTCGTCGTGGTCCAGCAGCGCCTTCAGTGCCTCCTGCCCGGACGCCGCGGTCACCAGCTCCTGGTCGAGGGTGGCCAGCACCGCCTCCATGGCCAGCAGGTTGTTCTGCTGGTCGTCGACCACCAAGATCTTGGGCCGCGGCCCCGCGCACGGCCCCGGCACGACCGGCCCCACGGGAACGCCGGGCTCCTCGTCCTGCCGCGGGACCGCCGCCATCCGCTGGGACTCCACCATGGCCAGCTGCCGCTCCAGCATCTGGCAGCGGTCCTCCGCCAGCCGCCCCCGCTGCCGCACGTCCTCCAGCTCCTCGGTGAGCCGCCGCACCTCCTGCCGCAGCCGGTCCCGCTCCTTCACCAGCTCCTGGTGATCCGGAAAGGTCACCTCCAGGGCGTCGGCGCGGGCCCGCTCCGCCGCCCACGCCGCCTCGGTCAGGCTCAGCCGCACCTCCAGGTCGGCGATCTGGTGCCGGAGGCCCAGCAGCGCCTCGCCCAGCGCGTCCTCCGTCGCGCTGGAGCGCCGCGCGTCCCGGTCGGCGTCGGCCAGCTGGATCTGCAGGATCTCCAGGGCGTGCCCCGGGGATCCGCTGGTGCGCACCGCGGACCGGTGCAGCTCCCGCACCACCTCGATCGCGGCCGGGGTGGCCGCGGACCCCCGGCACTCCGCGAGATCCGCCAGCAGGTCGAGCACGAACTCCCAGGGCGGGACTCTCGTCCCGCTGAGATAGCGAGAGATCGTACTGGGGTCCCGGAACCTGCGCGCGGCGTACCGGCGCACCGAGACCCCCAGCCCGTCGAAGAGCTTCCTCAGCTCCACGGCGAACGCCCGGCACTCCTCGGGAAGGTTCTCCCCCAGCGGATGCAGCTCACCCATTGCGTCCCCCTGTGCGGCGACTCGCGCCGATCAGACGATTCCCGGACGGCTTGCCCGAGTTGTGAAACAGCGTGGGACATCAGGGGGGTGTTGCGCGGGCCAACACCAGGAGCGGCAACACCACTTTGATTGGCTCCTTCCACTTAGGAAACTAGTTTCCTATCAGGAAACGTGTTCCACTGAAGCATGTTCGAGTCCCCCATGCTCGAAGCCCAGGAGGTACCCCATGCCCCACCACCCGGCCTCGGCAGCCGAGGCCGCCCGCGCACTCCAGGACGTCGAGCAGCGCCACGGCCAAGCCCAGGCGTCGGAGCAGGAATCCCGGTGGGTCAGCGTCGTGTTCGGCGTCGCCCTCTTCGCCGAGCTGGCGGCACCCGACTTCTTCGGGGAGGGCGTGCGCGCCGGGGTCTCCTGGGTGACCACCGCGCTCATCGTGGCGTACGCGGTCATGCTGCGGAGCCCGCGCGGCGGCGCCCTGCTGGGCCGGGCCACCCATGTGCGCAAACGCGAACTCTCCTCGCGTTTCGTGGTGTCGGGCCAGCTGGCGATCGCCGCCGTGGCGCTGATCGGCTTCCTCGGCGCGTACTTCCTGAACGACGGACTGTTCCCGTACACGGGGACGGTCCTGGGCGCGGTGATCGGCGGCACCCTGATCCTCTTCGGCCGCGGCCTGCGGCAGGCCCTGAACTCCCTCGCCGTACGCGGCGCCGGCACCAGTCTGGACAAGGTCGCCCATGGATCCCGCTGACGTCGACGCCGCCCTGCTCGACCCGACCCGGCTGTCGATCGTGTCGCTGCTGGCAGGCGTGAACTGGGCCGAGTTCGGCTGGGTGCGCGAGACGGTGGGCCTGTCCGCCTCCGCCCTCTCCAAACAGGTGAGCACGCTCGAAGCCCGCGGCTATGTCGAGGTGAAGAAGGGCTACGTGGGCAAGCGCCCCCGTACATGGGTCCTTCTCAGCCAGACCGGACGGGACGCGCTCGAAGGGCATGTGGCGGCACTGCACCGCATCGTCGAGGAATCCCAGCGGGCCGCGACGCGGCACAAGGAGCAGGAGTCCTAGGCGGCGCCCGACCCGGCACCCACCCAAAAAGCTGTCCTGACCTGCATTTTTGCAGGTCAGGACAGCTCTCATAGAGTGGAGCCTAGGAGAGTCGAACTCCTGACATCCGCCATGCAAAGACGGCGCTCTACCAACTGAGCTAAGGCCCCTTCGCCGATCAGGATACCTGGTACCGGCGGCCTTTCCCGACCGGGTATCGCTCGCGGGTACCGCCCTCCGTAGGATGCCACGCAAGATTCGCGGCAGCGAAGCGAAGGGGAGAGCGAGATGGACGCAACACAGCAGGATGCCACCGCGCGCGCACGAGAGCTGCAGCGCAGTTGGTACGGGGAACCGCTGGGGGCGCTCTTTCGCCGTCTCATCGATGACCTCGGCCTCAACCAGGCGCGACTGGCCGCCATCCTCGGGCTCTCCGCGCCCATGCTGTCCCAGCTCATGAGCGGACAGCGCGCCAAGATCGGCAATCCGGCGGTGGTCCAGCGGGTACAGGCGCTCCAAGAGCTGTCCAGTCAGGTGGCGGACGGCCGGGTGAGCGCCGCCGAGGCGGCGGAGCGCATGGAGGAGATCAAGAAGACCGCGGGCGGGTCGGTCCTCAACTCCACCCAGACCGCCGCCAGCACCGGGGCCCCGACCGTGCGGCGCGTGGTCCGTGAAATCCAGTCGCTGCTGCGGTCCGTGGCCGCGGCCGGGGACATCATCGATGCGGCGGATTCCCTCGCCCCCACCCACCCCGAGCTGGCAGAGTTCCTCCGTGTGTACGGCGCCGGGCGCACCGCCGAGGCGGTCGCGCACTACGAGGCGCACCAGAGCTGACGGGCTGTTGGACTGCTGACGAGTCGATGACGGGGCGGGCACGGCGCGATGGGTGAGATCTTCGCGGGCCGGTACGAACTGGTGGACCCGATCGGGCGCGGTGGCGTGGGCGCCGTGTGGCGGGTCTGGGACCATCGCCGCCGCCGGTACGTCGCGGCGAAGGTGCTTCAGCAACGCGACGCGCATACGCTGCTGCGCTTCGTACGGGAGCAGGCCCTGCGGATCGACCACCCCCATGTGCTGGCTCCGGCGAGCTGGGCGGCGGACGACGACAAGGTGCTGTTCACCATGGACCTGGTGGCCGGCGGCTCGTTCGCACACCTCATCGGCGACTACGGTCCACTGCCACCCCGCTACGTGTGCACCCTGCTGGACCAGTTGCTCTCCGGGCTGGCCGCGGTCCACGCCGAGGGCGTGGTCCACCGGGACATCAAGCCCGCGAACATCCTGCTGGAGTCCACCGGAACCGGCCGTCCCCATGTCCGGCTGGGCGACTTCGGCATCGCGCTCACCAAAGGTGAGCCCCGCCTCACCGAGGCCAACTACGTGATGGGCACGCCCGGTTACTTCGCGCCCGAGCAGATGATGGGCGAGGAGCCGGACTTCCCGGCCGACCTGTTCGCCGTCGGCCTGGTGACGCTGTATCTGCTCCGCGGGCACAAGCCCGACGGGGAAGCGATCGTGAAGCTGTTCGGCGAGCACGGCGTGCCGCACGCTCCCGAGGGCGTGCCCGAGCCACTGTGGCAGGTGATAGGGGGGCTGCTGCAGCCCGACCCGGAGGACCGGTTCCGGTCGGCCACGGGTGCGCGCAAGGCGCTCGCGTCTGCGGTCGAGATGCTGCCCGAGGCCGGTCTCGACGACGAGGTGATCGAGGTCTTCGACCATCTCGGGCCGCTGCCGACCGGATTCGGCCCGAACGGTCCGGCCCGGCCGGGCCGCCGTCACGCGAAGGCCGACCCTCCCGGGGACAGCGGGACGGCACCGCGCTCCTCGCCGCCGACCGCCGGACCCGCCGAGCCCGACCCGTCCGCTGACCTCGCCGCCGGGCAGAACGCCGGACCCGCCGGCGGGTCCGCCGCCGAACTCCCCGCGGCCGAGCCGCCCGCCCAGCCGTCGATGTCGGACACCGGCAGCTTCACCCTCCCGCCACCGCAGCCGCGGACGCCGCACCCCGGGACCCCGCGCCCCCAGCCTGAACAGCCCCGGACGCCGCCCCCGCGGATATCGCCTCTCCCGTCGCCGCCCCAGCAGGCGCCGACCCCGCGTCCCGCGACACCCCACCCTCACACCCCGCCCCCTCAAACCCCGCTCCCGCAGCCCCCACAGCAGCCGCCGACCCCGTCGACCGCGGCGCCGCTCCCGCAGCCGCCCCAGACGCCCGCACACCAGCCACAGGGCCCACAGCCCGGACAGCCGGGCCCATCGCCCCAGCCCGCGCACCTTCATACGCCCCCCACTCCCACGCCCACACCGGCCGCCGCGCCCCTGCCGGCGCCGCGTGATTACCCCCTCACCCGTGCATACACCGCTCGGCGGCCCCAGGTTCCCGCCCGCGCCGCGCGGCGCCGGGGGCCGTCCCGCACAACGACGGTCGCGATCCTGATCGTCGCGGTGCTGTGCTTCGCCGTGGGGGCGTGGGCACTGGTCGCCGCGGGCTGAACTACCAGGCGGGCGGCGGCCCGTACCGGTGCTGTCCGGTCGTCGGATCCGCCGTTTCCGGCCCCTCCCGCACACCGTCCGCCGCGGCCCGGCGCCGGGCGGTGAGGATCCAGACGCCCAGCCCGACCAGCAGCAGCGAGCCCGTCCCGAAGCTCGTGTAGGCCACCGTCCGGAGCGTGGCGCGGTGCTCGGCGCCCGGGCGGCCCATGGGGTCGGGCTGGAGCGGTGAGGCCGCCTTGCGGGCCTCCCGCTTCTCGGCGTCCGTGAGCCCGAAGCCCGCCGTGACCGCGTTCCCGTCGTAGGCCGGGCCGCTGTTCGCCTGCCCCGCGATCCGTACCCGCAGCGTCACCGGAACCGTCCGGTCCAAGTGGGGTTCCACATTCGGGGGATTGAGCGTGACCGCCAGGTAGTACCCGCCGGTGAGGCTCATGGCGCGCACCGAGTAGTCGGCCTTCGCGTACCGGTTCCCGTACGCCGCCGGGGCGGTGCTGACCCCGGACTGTGGCCGCTCGCCCTCCGGGGCGAGGGAGGTGCCCCGCTTCGCCAGCCCCCGCGCCGGGTTGTAGGCGCGCATGGCCACCGCCTGGCCGAGCAGGCGGGTGCTCTTGTCCGCGCCGTCGGCGGGGAGTTCGGCGACGGCGGATATCTGCTGTCCCCAGTCGACCGGCACCCGGTAGAAGTGGGTCTCCCCCGGCTCGAATTCGTCCTGCCACACCCCTGTGGACACCAGCGGCGCGTCGGAGAAGCCCTGCCCGCCCTGCCGTGGCCTGGCGCCGCCGGACGGCGGCTGGGGCGGCTTGGTGCGCCAACTGCCTTCCGGAGCCTGGCCGGTGGAGCCGCCCTTCACCGGCGGCTCCACCATCAGCCGCAGCTCCAGCGGCCAGCTGTCGGGGTCCGCGGAACCGGCCTGGCGCTCCACGGTGACCAGATACCGGCCCGCCGCGCGGCAGGAGACCACCGAGCCGGAGCCCGTCTGCCGGGTGACGTAGTCGGCGAGGGGATAGGCGACCCCCTTCGTCTCGATCCGCCCGGGGGTGGTGTCACAGATGCCGCCCTCGGGGTTCTTCAGCGTCACCGTGACGCCGTCGCGGTACGAGACGACGCCCGCGCCCGGCCGGGGCGCGGCGACCGCCGAGACGTAGGCGGCGGACTTCGCGTCGAGCTCGACGCCGTAGAACCGCTTCTCGCCGGGCCCCAGGCGGTCCGCGTACGTCCGGCCGGGTCTCAGGGAGGGGGCGTCCGTGCCGCTCCCGGCGCCCCGTACCGGGGTGCCCTGGACCCGGTACTCCCGGGCCCCGGGGGCGCTGTCGGCGGCCGCGAACGGGATCTGCACCGCGATCGTCGCCACGGCGCACAGCGCCGTCACCGCGGTGAAACCTGCCCTGTGCCTGCTGCGGTGCTCCATCGCGTCCCCCTCGTCGCACCGGTCTCAACCGGTGGACCAGCACGTCACATTTGCTTATGCAAGCGAATCATTTGCGATAGTAAAGACGAGGGCCCCGACCGCTGCAGCGATCGGGGCCCTCGTAACGGGACTGTGGGGGTCACACACCCGAACCTGCGGGCACGGAGTCGGTCGCCTCCGTCCACAGATCCTGCTCGGCGCGATCCGCCTGGATCTGGCGGTACACGAGGAGCCCGCCGATGGCGGCCAGTGCGACCAGGAGAAGCTTCTTCACCGCGCTACCTCGTCTCTTTCTTGACGTAGGGGACCTCTGGCGCCCGATGATACACACCGACCGATACCGTTCGGTGACCTATGCGCGGCATCGGCGGGCGGTATCCGGTCATCAACTCCCGGGGCACCCAAATGAATCAGCCTGGACGGAGAATCTCCGTCCAGGCTGTTCGCGCCGGTGGGGCTAACAGGACTTGAACCTGTGGCCTCTTCCTTATCAGGGAAGCGCTCTAACCGTCTGAGCTATAGCCCCGCGCTGCACCGAAAGATTAGCGCACCACCTGCCCAGTCCCAAAATCGGTAACGGCGGCCGTCCCGATCCGGCTATTCGTCCTCGGCGAGCGTCAGCTCCACGCCGCCCACGAAGCCCGCCGACAGGTTGTAGATGAACGCGCCCAGCGTGGTCAGAGCGGTCGCCAGCACCACGTTGATCACGGCGATCACCGAGGTGAACGTCATGACGCGGGGAAGCGACAGGAACGACTCCAGGTCGAAGCCTCCGCCCTGCTGCCCCTCGGTCGCCTCGCTGATCGTCCCGCCCACCGCGCTGAAGACGCCCATGGCGTCCATGACCATCCACAGCACCGACGCGGCGACCACCGTGCAGATCCCGAGCGCTATCGCGAGCAGGAAGCTGACCTTCATGACCGACCACGGGTCGACCTTCGCCACCCGCAGCCGCGCCTTGCGCGTACGCGGCGCCGGGCGCCCGGCGGGCACACCGCCGCCGGTACCGGGCCCCTGGCGGCGGGCCGCCGCCCCATGGGGCTGCTGCCCGGGCACGGCGGGCTGCTGCGCCGTGGAGGCTCCGCGCCCGGCCGAGGCCGACGCGCCCGCGGCGCCCGCCGCACCGCCGCCGGGCGGCGGCGCGTAGGCCTGCGGCGGGTGGTACGGCCGCTCGGGCTGCGGCTGGGCGGCCCGCTCACTGGGCAGCGGGCTCGACGTGCGCCGCTCGGACTGCGACTCGGACTGCGACTCGGACTGGGGGTCCGAAGCGGGCACGGGACGCAGCTTCCGGGTGTCCGTCACCGTGCCCCCGTGGGAGTCGGCGCCCCCCTGGGAATCGGAGGCGGGGCCACGGGCGTCTTTCGCGGCGGACGCGCCGCCCGCGGAGGACGGGGGCTTCGATCCCGGACGCCCTTCGGCTCCCGTGCCGCCACCCGCTCCGCCCGTGGCTCCACTCACGACTTACTCCTCGGTCGTCTCATCGGCCGGGGGCGGCGTGCCCCCGGCCGCCTCGGACGCGGCCTCCTCGGCTGCCTCGATCGCGGTCTCGATGACGTCCTCGACCTCTTCAGCCTCACGACCGGCCTCGGCGTTCCGGGCGATGCCCACGACGGCATCGCGCTTGCCCAGGTTGATCAGTTGGACGCCCATGGTGTCACGGCCCGTCTCCCTGACCTCGCTGACCCGTGTACGGATCACACCGCCCC
This sequence comes from Streptomyces sp. NPDC041200, assembly GCF_055591805.1. Classification (NCBI taxonomy): domain Bacteria; kingdom Bacillati; phylum Actinomycetota; class Actinomycetes; order Kitasatosporales; family Streptomycetaceae; genus Streptomyces; species Streptomyces sp. NPDC041200. The sequence continues at coordinate 177,881 of NZ_JBVIZF010000002.1, forward strand.
CGAGCGTGATGGCGAGGATCTCGTCGCTCTCCTCGACCACCAGCGCTCCGACCAGCGAACCACGGTCCTCCACGATCTTGGCGGCCTTGATTCCGAGGCCGCCGCGGCCCTGGACGCGGTACTCGTCGACGTTCGAACGCTTCGCGTACCCACCGTCGGTGGCGGTGAACACGAACGTACCGGGCCGGACGACATTCATCGAGAGCAGCTCATCGTCCTCGCGGAAGCTCATGCCCTTCACGCCCGAGGTCGCGCGCCCCATCGGCCGCAGCGAATCATCGGTCGCCGTGAACCTGATCGATTGCGCCTTCTTGCTGATCAGCAGCAGATCGTCCTCGGCGGAGACCAGCTCAGCGCCGATCAGTTCGTCCTCGCGGCCGTCGTCCATCTCCCGGAGGTTGATGGCGATCACACCGCCGGAGCGCGGCGAATCGTAATCCTTCAGTGGTGTCTTCTTCACCAGACCCGACTTGGTGGCCAGCACCAGGTACGGCACCGCCTCGTAGTCCCGGATCGCCAGAATCCGGGCGATCTGCTCGTCCGGCTGGAACGCCAGCAGATTCGCGACGTGCTGGCCGCGCGCCTCCCGGCCCGCGTCCGGGAGTTCGTACGCCTTGGCCCGGTAGACCCGGCCCTTGTTGGTGAAGAACAGCAGCCAGTGGTGGGTGGTCGAGACGAAGAAGTGGTCGACGATGTCGTCCTGCTTCAGCTTCGTCCCGCGCACGCCCTTGCCGCCGCGCTTCTGCGAGCGGTAGTCCTCGGTCTTGGTGCGCTTCAGATAGCCGCCACGGGTGATCGTGACGACGATGTCCTCCTCGGCGATCAGGTCCTCGATGGACATGTCGCCGTCGAAGGGGACCAGCTTGGAGCGCCGGTCGTCGCCGAACTTCTCGACGAGCGTGGTCAGCTCCTCGCTGATGATCTGCCGCTGCCGCTCGGGCGAGGCGAGGATCGCGTTGTACTCGTTGATCTTCGCCTGCAGCTCGTCGTGCTCCTGGATGATCTTCTGACGCTCCAGGGCGGCCAGCCGCCGCAGCTGCATCTCCAGGATCGCGTTCGCCTGGATCTCGTCGATCTCCAGCAGCTCCATCAGGCCGCCGCGCGCGGTATCGGCCGTGTCGCTGCGCCGGATCAGCGCGATGACGTCGTCGATCGCGTCCAGCGCCTTGAGCAGACCGCGCAGGATGTGCGCCCGCTCCTCGGCCTTGCGCAGCCGGAAACGGGTCCGGCGGACGATGACCTCGACCTGGTGGGTGACCCAGTTGCGGATGAACGCGTCCAGCGACAGGGTGCGCGGCACACCGTCGACCAGCGCCAGCATGTTGGCGCCGAAGTTCGTCTGCAGATCGGTGTGCTTGTAGAGGTTGTTGAGGACGACCTTGGCGACCGAGTCCCGCTTGAGCACGATGACCAGGCGCTGGCCGGTGCGCGACGAGGTCTCGTCACGGACGTCCGCGATGCCGCCGATCCTGCCGTCCTTCACCAGGTCGGCGATCTTCTGCGCCAGGTTGTCCGGGTTGACCTGGTACGGCAGCTCGGTGACCACCAGGCACTGGCGGCCCTGGATCTCCTCGACCTCGACGACCGCTCGCATCGTGATCGAGCCACGCCCGGTGCGGTACGCCTCCTCGATGCCCTTGCGGCCCACGACCAGCGCGCCGGTCGGGAAGTCCGGGCCCTTGATCCGGTCGATCAGGGCCTCGAGCAGCTCCTCCTGGGTCGCCTCCGGGTTCGCCAGGAACCACTGGGCGCCCTCGGCGACCTCGCGCAGATTGTGCGGCGGGATGTTGGTGGCCATGCCCACCGCGATGCCCGCCGAGCCGTTGACCAGCAGGTTCGGGAAGCGGGCCGGCAGGACCGTCGGCTCCTGGTTACGGCCGTCGTAGTTGTCCTGGAAATCGACGGTCTCCTCGTCGATGTCCCGGAGCATCTCCATGGCCAGCGGCGCCATCTTGCACTCGGTGTACCGCATGGCCGCCGCGGGGTCGTTGCCCGGGGAGCCGAAGTTGCCGTTGGAGTCGACCAGCGGCATGCGCATGGACCACGACTGGGCCAGCCGCACGAGGGCGTCGTAGATGGACGAGTCACCGTGCGGGTGGTACGTGCCCATCACGTCGCCGACGACGCGGGCACATTTGTAGAAGCCCTTCTCGGGCCGGTATCCGCCGTCGTACATCGCGTACAGCACGCGCCGGTGCACCGGCTTGAGGCCGTCCCGGACGTCGGGCAGCGCACGGCTCACGATGACGCTCATCGCGTAGTCGAGGTACGAGCGCTGCATCTCGGTCTCGAGGCCGACCGCCTCGATGCGCATGGCGGCGCCCTCGGCGAGTTCGTCGGGCGTGGTGGGGTTGTTCTCGTCGGCCATTGCTGGTCAAGTCCTTCTGTCGTCTGCGGCTGCGGGTGGCCGACTCAGATGTCGAGGAAGCGGACATCCTTGGCGTTGCGCTGGATGAACGAACGCCGGGCCTCGACGTCCTCGCCCATCAGGACCGAGAACAGGTCGTCGGCCTGCGCCGCGTCGTCCAGCGTGACCTGGCCGAGGACCCGGCTGTCGAGGTCCATGGTGGTCACGCGCAGCTCCTCGGCGTTCATCTCGCCCAGACCCTTGAAGCGCTGCACCGAGTCGTCCTTGATGCGCTTGCCCTGCTCGCGGCCGGCCTGGATCAGGGCGTCCCGCTCCCGGTCCGAGTACGCGTACTCGAAGTCGTCCCGGCCCCACTTGATCTTGTAGAGCGGCGGGCGGGAGAGGAAGACGTGCCCGGCCTCGACGAGAGGACGCATGAAGCGGAAGAGGAACGTCAGCAGCAGGGTGTTGATGTGCTGGCCGTCGACGTCGGCGTCCGCCATCAAGATGATCTTGTGATAGCGGAGCTTGGCGATGTCGAAGTCCTCGTGCACACCGGTGCCGAAGGCCGAGATCAGCGCCTGGACCTCGTTGTTCTGGAGGATCTTGTCGACCCGAGCCTTCTCGACGTTGAGAATCTTGCCTCGGATCGGGAGGATCGCCTGGTACTGCGGATCACGGCCGGACTTGGCCGAACCACCGGCCGAGTCACCCTCGACGATGAAGATCTCGCACTTCGACGGGTCGTTGGACTGGCAGTCGCTCAGCTTGCCCGGCAGCGACGCGGTCTCCAGCAGCCCCTTGCGGCGGGTCAGGTCGCGCGCCTTGCGGGCCGCCACCCGGGCCGTCGCCGCCTGGATCCCCTTGCGGATGATGTCCGCCGCCTCGTTGGGGTTCCGGTCCAGCCAGTCGGTCAGATGCTCGTTGACGATCTTCTGGACGAAGGTCTTCGCCTCGGTGTTGCCCAGCTTCGTCTTCGTCTGGCCCTCGAACTGCGGCTCGCCCAGCTTGACCGAGATGATCGCGGTCAGGCCCTCGCGGATGTCCTCACCGGTGAGGTTGTCGTCCTTCTCGCGGAGCAGCTTCTTGTCGCGCGCGTACTTGTTGATCAGGTACGTCAGCGCTGCCCGGAAGCCCTCCTCGTGCGTACCGCCCTCATGGGTGTGGATGGTGTTCGCGAAGCTGTAGACACCCTCGGAGTACTGGGTGTTCCACTGCATCGCGATCTCGAGGGAGAGCAACCGCTCCTTGTCCTCGGCCTCGAAGCCGATCACCGTGGGGTGAACCAGCTCGCCCTTGCGGGAGTTGAGGTACGTGACGAAGTCGACGATGCCGCCCTCGTAGTGGTACCGCACGGAGAGCGGCTTGCCCTCCTCGTCCACATGGGCCTCGCGCTCGTCCATCAGCGAGATCGACAGGCCCTTGTTGAGGAACGCCATCTCCTGGAAGCGCCGGGACAGCGTCTCGAACGAGTACTCGGTGGTCTCGAAGATGTCCCCGTCGGCCCAGAAGGTGACGGTCGTGCCGGTCTCCTCCGTGGCCTCGTTCTTGGCCAGGGGAGCGGTCGGCACACCGGTCTTGTAGTCCTGGGTCCAGCGGTATCCGTCCGTCTTGACCTCGACCGAGACCTTCGACGACAGGGCGTTGACGACGGAGACGCCGACGCCGTGCAGACCGCCGGAGACCGCGTAGCCGCCGCCGCCGAACTTGCCGCCCGCGTGCAGGACGGTCAGCACGACCTCCACGGCCGGCTTCCCCTCCGAGGGAACGATGCCCACCGGGATCCCACGGCCGTTGTCGACGACGCGAACCCCGCCGTCGGGGAGGATCGTGACGTCGATGGTGTCCGCGTGACCGGCCATGGCCTCATCGACGGAGTTGTCGACGACCTCCTGGACCAGGTGGTGCAGGCCGCGCTCACCGGTGGAACCGATGTACATACCGGGTCGCTTGCGGACCGCGTCCAGCCCCTCCAGGACGGTGATCGCACTGGCGTCGTACGACGGCGGAGCCAGGGCCTCGCCGCCGGGGATGGACGTGATGTTTTCGATGGGGTTGCCGGAATCGGCCACGAAGCGCCCTTTCTGGCACAGCACATGCCGTCTCCGGGCAGGCAGGAGCGGCTGCGTCGTTCAACATGTGTCCGCAAGCGCTCGGTGCGCCAGCGGCGACGGTGTACTCGCCCAGTCTACCGGTAGCGCCGACAAGAATGGGGGCTTGCTGGTGCCTGAGTCCGCATGTGCCGCCCTGAACCGGTCGGCGGCGACTCCCCATATGCGGGGACGGGCTCCAAGAGGCTCACACCGCCACTCAGCGCTTCGAGCTGTCAACCACCGGCTACCGTGACCGGGGTCTCAGCCGTCACCCTGTGCTCAGGCGTCCATACAGGCTCTGAGAGCGGGTCCGGACGGGGTCCGGGGGCGGTTCCGTACGGGCTCCAGAGGCGGAGCCGTACGGGACCCCGGGCGCCCGTCAGCCGTAGGTGTCACCCGGGCCGGTACTGCCGGGGGAGCGCAGCGGACCGTAGCGCCGGGGCGGTCCGCCCGGGCCCAGCACCTTGATCAACCGCACCGTGCCCTGCCCGAGATCGGCGTTGAGCCGGGCCACCAGCTGCGGTGCGAGCAGCCGCAGCTGGGTCGCCCACGCCGTGGAGTCGCAGCGCACGGTCAGCACCCGGGCGTCCTCGTCGTACCGCTGCGGCTCACAGTGCTGGGCGACCTCCGGGCCGACCATCTGGGGCCAGCGGCCCATCACCCCGCCGACCGCCGCCGGGGCCTCCCAGCCCCGCTCGGTGATCAGCCGGTTGATCGCCGCACCCAGCGGGAGCGGATCGCGCCCATCGGCGCGCGCGCCGGAGCGCAAGCCCCCGCGACGCGCCTGCTTCTTCTGCTGGGCGGCCGCGCCACGGGCCCGCGCCTGCTCCTTGGCGGCGCGCAGCGCGACCCGCGCCAGATCGACGCCCGAGGGCTCGGGGGTCTTCGGGGGCTGGTCCGTCATACCCGCCGCACCTCCCCCTCGGCCACCGCGTAGCGCACGCCCGCCAGCACCTCCGGGACGTCCTCCTCCACGGCCGCCGTGACCAGCACCTGCTCCCCGGGGGCGACCAGCTCGGCCAGCCGCTCCCGGCGCCGGGTGTCCAGCTCGGCGAAGACGTCGTCGAGCACCAGCACCGGTTCGGCGCCCTCCGCGCGCAGCAGGTCGTACGAGGCCAGCCGCAGCGCGAGGGCGTACGACCAGGACTCGCCATGGCTCGCGTACCCCTTGGCCGGGAGCCGCCCGAGCTTGAGGACGAGGTCGTCCCGGTGCGGTCCCACCAGCGTGACGCCGCGCTCGATCTCCTGTTTGCGCGCGTCGGCCAGGGCTGCCATCAGCCGCTCGTACAGCTCCTCACGGCTGCCGGCCGCGGTCAGGTCCTCACCGGCCGAGCCTCGGTACTCCAGCAGGACCGGGCCGCCGCCCGGGGCCAGTTGCTCGTACGCCTTGTCGGCGAGCGGCTGCAGCACGCTGATCAGATCGAAGCGCTGGGCGAGCAACTCGGCGCCGGTACGGGCCAGGTGCTGGTCCCAGACGTCGAGGGTGGACAGCGCCGCGTCACCACCGCTTCCGCCGCTTCCGCCGCTTCCACCGCGCGAACCGTGCCGCCGGGCCAACGCGGCGGTCTTCAGCAGGCTGTTGCGCTGTTTGAGCACCCGGTCGTAGTCCGAGCGGACCCCGGCCATGCGCGGCGCACGGGCGGTGATCAGCTCGTCGAGGAAGCGGCGGCGCTCACCGGGGTCGCCCTTGATCAGGGCCAGGTCCTCGGGCGCGAACAGCACCGTACGCAGGATGCCGAGCACATCACGCGGTCTGACCTGCGAGGACCGGTTGATGCGGGCGCGGTTGGCCCTGCCGGGGTTCAGCTCCAGCTCGACCAGCTGCTGCCGGTCCCCCTGGACCACCGCGGCCCGGACGACCGCCCGCTCGGCCCCCATGCGCACCATCGGGGCGTCCGAGGAGACGCGGTGGCTGCCGAGCGTGGCGAGATAGCCGACGGCCTCGACCAGGTTGGTCTTGCCCTGGCCGTTGGGCCCGACGAAGGCGGTGACGCCCGGGCCCAGGGCGACCTCGGCCCGGGCGTACGAGCGGAAGTCGGCGAGCGACAGATGCGTGACGTGCATGATGGGCTGCGCCGACCTCCCCCGGCAGTACTACACCCTTGAGGTGCTGCTTACTTGGTGTTCTCCACCGCGTGACCGCCGAACTGATTGCGCAGCGCGGCGACCATCTTCATCTGCGGGGAGTCGTCCTGACGCGAGGCGAAGCGGGCGAACAGGGACGCCGTGATCGCGGGCAGCGGCACCGCGTTGTCGATCGCGGCTTCCACGGTCCAGCGGCCCTCGCCCGAGTCCTCGGCGTATCCGCGCAGCCTGGTCAGGTGCTCGTCGTCGTCCAGGGCGCGGACGGCCAGGTCCAGCAGCCAGGAGCGGATGACGGTGCCCTCCTGCCAGGAACGGAACACCTCGCGGACGTCGGTGACCGAGTCCACGGCTTCCAGCAGCTCCCAGCCCTCCGCGTAGGCCTGCATCATCGCGTACTCGATGCCGTTGTGGACCATCTTGGCGAAGTGGCCCGCGCCGACCTTGCCCGCGTGGACGGACCCGGCGCTGCCCTCGGGCTTGAGCGCGTCGAAGACCGGCTGGACCTTGGCGACGTGCTCGGCCGCACCGCCGTACATCAGCGCATAGCCGTTCTCCAGGCCCCAGACTCCGCCGGAGACACCGCAGTCGACAAAGCCGATGCCCTTGGCCTTCAGCTCCTCGGCGTGCTTCTCGTCGTCCGTCCAGCGGGAGTTGCCGCCGTCCACGACGATGTCGCCGGGCGACAGGAGTTCCGCCAGCTCGTCGATGGTGGTCTGGGTCGCGGAACCGGCCGGAACCATGATCCACACCACTCGCGGGCCCTTGAGCTTGCTCACCAGCTCGCCGAGGCTGTGTACATCGGCGACGTCCGGGTTGCGGTCGTATCCGATGACGGTGTGGCCTGCGCGGCGAATGCGCTCGCGCATGTTGCCGCCCATCTTGCCGAGGCCGACGAGACCGAGCTCCATCAGTGATCCTTATGCCGTAGTCAGTGCGGTTCGTACCTGGGACCGAGCCTACGCCCGCGAGTGTCCGCACAGATGTTGGCTACACCCGCTCATCCGCTCGGTCTTCGGCCACTCAGCCGCTCAGCCGGACCGGCATGATCAGGTACTTGTACGCCTCGTCCGCCTCGGCGTCCATGGCGGGCTTGCCACTGAGCAGGGCGGGCTTCGTCGACGTGGTGAAGGACAGCTGGGCGACCGGCGAGTCGATCGCGCTGAGCCCGTCGAGCAGGAACGTCGGGTTGAAGGCGATGGAGATGTCGTCGCCGTCGAGCTGGGCGTCGACGCGCTCCACAGCCTGTGCGTCGTCGCTGGAACCGGCCTCCAGGATCAGCACGCCCTGCTCGAAGCTGAGCCGCACCGGCGTGTTCCGCTCGGCGACCAGGGCCACACGCTTGACGGCCTCCACGAAGGGGGCGGTCTCGATCACCGCGACGGAGTTGAACTCGGTCGGGAAGAGCGTGCGGTACTTCGGCAGGTCACCTTCGAGCAGCCGGGTGGTCGTACGGCGCCCGGCGCCCTCGAAGCCGATCAGCCCCTCGCCCGCGCCCGAGCCGGACAGCGCCAGGGCGACCGTGTCGCCGCTGGTCAGCGACTTGGCGGTGTCGAGCAGCGTCTTGGCGGGGACCAGTGCGACGGCCGAGATGTCCGGCGTCTCCGGCTTCCACAGGAACTCGCGGACCGCGAACCGGTAGCGGTCGGTGGAGGCCAGCGTGACGGTGTCGCCCTCGATCTCGATCCGCACACCGGTGAGCACCGGCAGGGTGTCGTCCCGGCCGGCCGCGATGGCGACCTGGGCGGCGGCGGCGGCGAAGACCTCACCGGGGACGGTGCCGGTCGCGGTCGGCATCTGCGGCAGCGCCGGGTACTCCTCCACAGGCAGTGTGTGGAGGGTGAAGCGCGACGAGCCGCAGACGACGGTCACGCGCACGCCGTCGCTGGAGATCTCCACAGGGCGATTGGGGAGAGCGCGGCAGATGTCGGCGAGGAGGCGGCCGGAGACCAGGACCGTGCCGTCGTCCTCCACGTCGGCTTCGACGGAGACGCGGGCCGAGACCTCGTAGTCGAAGCCGGAGAGGCTCAGAGCGCCTTCCTCCGCCTTCAGCAGGATGCCCGCGAGGACGGGCACCGGCGGACGGGCCGGGAGGCTGCGGGCTGTCCAGGCCACTGCCTCCGCGAGTACATCGCGCTCCACCCGGATCTTCACCGGAAACCGCCTCCTGCTGTTGCTGGCTCGCCCTGCTGGCCTTCGTCGTCGGCTGTTGTGCCGGAGACCAGTCTGACGCACGCCGCTGACAGTCGGCGCGGCTCGGGGTCAAGTCGGTGCGAGACGTGTCGGGCGGCCCGGCCCGAAGTTGTGCACAGGCCCCACTTCGAAGCGTTTTCCTCGCTCTAACTGTGTGGTCGTAGTAGTAGGGCCTGTGGAAACGGTGGAAAACTGCTTTTGCGCAGGTCAGCACCGTTTTTTTGTCCACCGACCCTGTGGGTGGCACCCGTGGACAACTCGAGCGCTCTGTGGACGCCGGAAAGTTCTGCACACGCGATACACAGGCGCTGCCCGGTTCTCCCCAGCGGCGTCCCCAGTTTTACCCACCTTCCCCACAGCCCAACCCGGCTTCTTGGTGTGACGCCTTTCACTCGGTCCGGTGAGGGTGACCATTTCGTTGCCGAACAGTGGACAGGCGTGTGGAGGAGCTGTGGGTAACCCCCCTGTCCCTGTGGGCGGCCGGTGGACAACTCGAAGCGCGGTCTGTGGGCAATCCCTTCGTCCACAGACTGTGGACTGAGGTTTGCCACAATTCCACACCCGCCTGACCTCGACTGATCCCATCCTGCACCCCAAGCCTGTGGACGGTTTCGGGACAACCGAGCAGTCCCCAAGGTGTGGACGGCGCATTCGCCGTGGATCTGTGGAGAACTCGCCTGTCAGGGCATGGAATCGAACAGTCGGGGAGAGCGAACGACGAAGGGCGCCCCGGGAGTTGTCCGTCCCGGAGCGCCCTTGTGCGTCTCTGCGGTGTGTCACGGGGCCGCGTGGTGCCCGTCGCCGACCGGCTTTGCGGCCCGTTCAGCCGTTCTTGATGCGGTTGGTCAGCTCGGTGACCTGGTTGTAGATGGAGCGCCGCTCGGCCATCAGCGCCCGGATCTTGCGGTCCGCGTGCATCACGGTCGTGTGGTCCCGGCCGCCGAACTGCGCGCCGATCTTGGGCAGGGAGAGATCGGTCAGCTCACGGCACAGATACATCGCGATCTGCCGCGCGGTGACCAGCACCCGGCTGCGGGAGGCGCCGCACAGGTCGTCCACCGTGTGCCCGAAGTAGTCGGCGGTCGCGGCCATGATCGCGGTGGCGGTGATCTCCGGGGCCGCGTCCTCGCCGCCGGGGATCAGATCCTTGAGGACGATCTCGGTGAGGCCGAGGTCCACCGGCTGCCGGTTCAGGCTCGCGAAAGCCGTGACCCGGATCAGCGCGCCCTCCAGCTCCCGGATGTTGCGGGAGATCCGGGAGGCGATGAACTCCAGTACCTCCGGCGGCGCGTTCAGCTGCTCCTGCACCGCCTTCTTACGGAGGATCGCGATCCGCGTCTCCAGCTCCGGCGGCTGCACATCGGTGATCAGGCCCCACTCGAAGCGGTTGCGGAGCCGGTCCTCCAGGGTGACCAGCTGCTTGGGCGGCCGGTCGGAGGAGAGCACGATCTGCTTGTTGGCGTTGTGGAGCGTATTGAAGGTGTGGAAGAACTCCTCCTGCGTCGACTCCTTGCTCGCCAGGAACTGGATGTCGTCGACCAGCAGGATGTCCATGTCGCGGTAGCGCTTGCGGAACGCGTCCGCCTTGCCGTCGCGGATGGAGTTGATGAACTCGTTGGTGAACTCCTCGGAGCTCACATAGCGCACCCGGGTGCCGGGGTAGAGGCTGCGGGCGTAGTGCCCGATGGCGTGCAGCAGATGGGTCTTGCCGAGCCCCGACTCCCCGTAGATGAAGAGCGGGTTGTACGCCTTGGCCGGAGCCTCGGCGACCGCGACCGCCGCGGCGTGCGCGAAGCGGTTGGAGGCACCGATGACGAAGGTGTCGAAGAGGTACTTGGGATTCAGCCGGGCGGTCGGCTCACCGGGGCCGGACGCGGGCGCGGGCTGTGCGGCGAGCGGGCCGGGGGCGCCGGTCTGCGAGGGCAGGACGGGCGGTCCGCCGCGGGCGCGCTCCAGCGGGTCGGGGAGATCGTGGCGCTGCTGCTCGTACGGCGGACGCTCGGGCAGGCCGCCCGGGCCGCCGTGGCCCCCATGACCGCTGTGACCGCTGTGACCGCTGTGGCCACCGGAGCCGGGGCCGCCCGGGCCAGCGCCCGGACCGCCCGGGCCGGGCCCCCGGTAGTCGCCGCGCGGCTGCTGGTCGTACGGCTGCTGGTCGTAGCCGGACGAGGAGTGCTGTGACGCGTACGGATCGGCCTCGGGGAAACCGCCGAGCCGGGGCTGCTGCCAGCCGTAGTCGTCATGAGGCCGCTGCCAGGCGGCGGGCTCGGGGCGCTGCTGCTGATAGCCGGGGTACGCGGGGCGGGCGGTCGGCAGCTCGTCGGGCGCCTGGCGGCCGTAGCCGTCGCGGTTCTCGTAACTCTCGTACCCGTCGCGACCGTCGCGGTTCTCGTATCCCTCCCGGCGGCTCTCGTATCCGTCCCGGCCGTCGCGGCTCTCCCGGCTGTCCCGGCTGTCGCGCTGCGGCTGCTGCGGGACGATCGGCTCGCCGGCCGACTCGTCGACGGTGATCGCGATGCGGATCGGGCGGCCGCACTCCCGGCTCAGCGTTTCGCTGACGATCGGGGCCAGCCTGCCCTCCAGCACGCCCTTGGCGAATTCATTGGGGACGGCGAGCAGGGCGGTGTCGGCGACGAGGGCGAGGGGCTGACACCGTTTGATCCAGTGCTCGTCCTTGGCCTCGACGCCCTGCCCTCCCTGACCCGTGCCTTCTCCCAGAAGCCGTTCCAGCACGCGTGGCCACACTGCGGCAAGATCGGCAGGTACGTCAGCCACAGGGCACGCTCTCTCACTCGCTGGGTGGGGGACGCCGACATGTCCCACGAAAGGTGGTTCTCGGGACGGGTGGGAAGGAATCGGAGCCCGGCCACGGTAGTCAGGCCGGGGTTCCGGGTTCAAGTCGTTGTCCACAGGGTGTGTACAAATGTGCCATGTGATGTCGCCGGTCGTTCCCCTGCCCCACGGGCGGACGGGGCGGTGCGCGGTCCGGGCCGTCTGTCGGTTTGACCGGATGGCGTAACCGCGCGTACCGTAACCAGGTCGAGTTGTCGATGGCTGCTGCCGCCTGCCTCCGATGGGCAAGGGTCACGGACTTCATGATCCGTGATCGTGAAGCGGTGCACTCGGGCGTATTGCGAGCTACTCGTGGGCGCACGGTGACAGCCAGGCGATGTACCGCCACTACCCGATTCATTTCTGGAGCCCCCGAGTGAGCAAGCGCACCTTCCAGCCGAACAACCGTCGCCGCGCGAAGACCCACGGGTTCCGGCTGCGTATGCGTACCCGTGCCGGCCGCGCGATCCTCGCGTCCCGCCGTAGCAAGGGTCGCGCCAGCCTGTCGGCCTGAGCAGCCTGACCCAAGGTCCATGACGTGCTGCCTACCGAGCATCGGCTGAGGCGGCGCCAGGACTTCGCTGCCGCGGTACGACGCGGACGCAGGGCTGGTCGCCCGCTTCTCGTCGTGCACTTTCGCAGCGGCCTCACCAGCAAAAACACGGACCCGCACGCACCTGGGGAGAGTGCTCCCCCGGCGCGTGCGGGTTTCGTCGTCAGCAAGGCGGTCGGCGGTGCCGTCGTCCGCAACCTGGTGAAGCGCAGACTGCGCCATCTCATGCGGGACCGTCTCGATCATTTTCCCGCAGGTAGCCTTGTGGTCGTACGGGCGCTGCCCGGTGCGGGTGAGGCGGGTCACGACCAGCTGGCCCGCGACCTCGACACCGCAGTGCAGCGGCTACTGGGAGGGGTGCCGCGATGAAGTACCCGCTGCTGTGGTTGATCAAGCTGTACCAGTGGACCATCAGCCCCATGCTGGGGCCGGTCTGCAGGTACTACCCGTCGTGCTCACACTATGGCTACACGGCCATTGACCGGCACGGCGCGGTGAAAGGAACGGCGCTGACGGCGTGGCGCATCCTGCGCTGCAACCCGTGGTCGCCCGGTGGCGTCGACCATGTGCCGCCCCGGAAGCATCCGGTGTGGCACCAGCGGCTGCGGAACCGCTTCGGCGGGCACTCCGCTGTGGAGCCTGCCGCACAGCCCGAGACCCAGCCCAACGCCCAAGGAGCCTGATTCGTGGACACGATCCTCGGTCCTCTTTATGACGTAGTTTCCTGGATCATCGTCCAGTTCCACTCGTTCTACAGCCTCATTTTTGACCGGAACAGTGGCTGGGCGTGGGGTCTGTCCATCGTTTCGCTGGTGGTACTGATCCGTATCTGCCTGATCCCGCTCTTCGTGAAGCAGATCAAGGCGACGCGGAACATGCAGGCGCTCCAGCCGAAGATGAAGGCGATCCAGGAGCGCTACAAGAGCGACAAGCAGCGCCAGTCCGAAGAGATGATGAAGCTCTACAAGGAGACGGGCACCAACCCGCTCTCGAGCTGTCTCCCGATTCTGGCGCAGTCGCCGTTCTTCATCGCGCTCTACCAGGTCCTCAACCACATCGCGAACAACAAGACGGTCGGCGTCATCGACCAGTCGCTGCTGGACAGCGCCCGTAACGCGCACATCTTCGGCGCTCCCCTGTCCGTGAAGTTCATGGACTCCGCCTCGAAGGTCGAGTCCCTCGGAGCGTCGCTGACGGACGTCCGCATCGTGACGATCACCATGATCGTGCTGATGTCGGCGTCGCAGTTCTTCACCCAGCGCCAGCTGATGACCAAGAACGTCGACCTGACGGTGAAGACGCCGTTCATGCAGCAGCAGAAGATGCTGATGTACGTCTTCCCGATCATGTTCGCCGTCTTCGGCATCAACTTCCCCGTCGGTGTCCTCGTCTACTGGCTGACCACCAACGTCTGGACCCTCGGCCAGCAGATGTTCGTCATCCGCCGTAACCCGACCCCGGGCAGCGTCGCTTTCGAGGCGCGCCAGGAGCGGCTGCGGGCCAAGGGCAAGCTGAAGGAGGAGCCGGCCGACGTCGCCGCCAAGGAGGCCGCCGAGACGGCCCGTGCCAACCGCCAGCAGCCCAAGCGGCAGACCAAGTCGCAGCGCACCACCGCGGCCGGCCACGGCCACAGCAAGGCGACGGCGCAGTCGGGTTCCACGGCGAAGGTGTCCAAGTCCGACCAGGAGCAGACGCAGCAGAGCGCGGCGGAGAAGAAGGGCTCGCAGGGCGGCAAGCCGGCCGGCGGCTCGGCCTCCGGCTCCCGGAACACGAAGTCCGGGCAGCGCAAGGGCCAGCAGCGTCCCAAGCACCCGTCCAAGAAGTAACGAAGGAGTCCATCCGTGACGGAAGGCACCACCCCCGCCGCCGAGGGTGTCGACACCCTGTCCCGCCTCGAACAGGAAGGGGAGATCGCGGCCGACTACCTCGAAGGTCTGCTGGACATCGCGGACCTCGACGGTGACATCGACATGGACGTCGAGGCCGACCGCGCAGCGGTGTCGATCATCAGCGAATCGACCAGCCGTGACCTGCAGAAGCTGGTCGGCCGTGACGGCGAGGTGCTGGAGGCCCTTCAGGAGCTGACCCGGCTCGCGGTGCACCGGGAGACCGGTGACCGCAGCCGGCTGATGCTCGACATCGCCGGATACCGGGCCCGGAAGCGCGCCGAGCTGACCGAGCTGGGCACCAAGGCCGCGGAGGACGCGAAGGGTTCCGGCGAGCCGGTGAAGCTCAAGGCGATGACGCCGTTCGAGCGCAAGGTGGTGCATGACGCGGTGGCCGCCGCCGGACTGCACAGCGAGTCCGAGGGCGAGGAGCCCCAGCGCTGTGTGGTCGTACTCCCGGCCTGACCAGGCCCGGCCTCATGGTCTCCCCGGCCCCGTCTGCGCGCAGACGGGGCCGAATCTTGTCAGCCTTACATCAGCATCGTTCAGACAGTGCTCGGTACGGAAGGACGGTCCCCGTGACGGAAGCAGCGGAGTTCCCCCCGGCGCCCGAGGAGGCTCGGGATGTATTCGGTGAGTGCTTCCCAGAGGCTGTTCGGTATGGCGAGCTGCTGGCCGATGTGGGCGTGACCCGCGGGCTGATCGGCCCGCGCGAGGTGCCGCGGCTGTGGGAGCGGCATCTGCTGAACTGCGCCGTGCTCTCCGAGGTGGTGCCCGAGGGCGTCACCGTGTGTGATGTGGGCTCGGGCGCCGGCCTCCCCGGCATTCCGCTCGCCCTGACCCGCCCGGATCTGCGGATCACTCTGCTGGAGCCGCTGCTGCGCCGTACGAACTTCCTTCGGGAAGTGGTGGAGCTGCTGGGCCTGGAGCATGTCACGGTCGTGCGGGGCCGCGCCGAGGAGGTCCTGGGGAAGCTTCCTCCGGTGCATGTGGTCACGGCCCGGGCGGTGGCCCCGCTGGACCGGCTGGCCGGCTGGGGGGTTCCGCTGCTGCGGCCGTACGGGGAGATGCTGCTGCTGAAGGGTGACACGGCCGAGGAGGAGCTGAAGCATGCCCGCGCGGCGCTGAGCAAGCTCGGTGTGGTGGATACCTCGGTGCTGCATGTCGGCGAGGGCGTTGTGGATCCGCTGTCCACCGTGGTGCGGGTCGAGGTCGGGGAGAGCCCCGGAGGTGTGAGGTTCGCCGCGAAGCGTGCCAAGGCGGCACGGAAGGCGCCGCGCCGCCGCCCCTGAGTCCTCTGACGTAGGCCGACCGGCGCGGCGGGGTGCTCCATACAAGCTGCCTAAACTACGCATACCGGAGTGTCGCGACGGAACAACGGGCCTGCCCGTGCATCGTGTTTCACGTGAAACGTCGCTCCCTGCTGCATGGAATCATCAGTCGCGGTCGTGCGGCGGCTCTGCCCCGCGACCGCCGCCCCCGTAAAGACGTGGATTCATCCACAGGAGAACGGGCCTCGCTGGTTCACAACCCCCAAAGCATGGCAGGCTCTGTGCATCGCGAGCCTGATGTCGAGGAGAGTGAATCCTTGCGGTCCGACGCCAACATCGCGGGGCCGATGACCGATCCGGTCCCCGGCCCCCGTACCGAATCGGCGGGGGAGGACGTTTCACGTGAAACTCCGCCCCCGATGGACGACACCCCAATTGGCCGTGCCGCTCAACTGGCGGTGGAAGCGCTTGGCCGGGCTGGTGAGGGACTGCCCAGGCCGGAGCAGACCCGGGTGATGGTGGTCGCCAACCAGAAGGGCGGGGTCGGGAAGACCACGACCACCGTCAATCTGGCGGCGTCTCTCGCCCTGCACGGCGGACGAGTCCTTGTGATCGACCTCGACCCGCAGGGCAATGCCTCGACGGCGCTGGGGATCGACCACCACGCCGAAGTCCCCTCGATCTACGACGTCCTGGTCGACAGCAAGCCGCTGTCCGATGTGGTGCAGCCGGTGCCGGACGTGGAGGGGCTGTTCTGCGCCCCGGCCACGATCGACCTCGCTGGTGCCGAGATCGAGCTGGTCTCCCTGGTGGCGAGAGAGAGCCGGCTGGAGCGAGCCATCCAGGCCTACGAACAGCCACTGGACTACATCCTCATCGACTGTCCGCCCTCCCTCGGGCTGCTGACGGTCAATGCGCTGGTCGCCGGGGCGGAAGTGCTGATCCCGATCCAGTGTGAGTACTACGCTCTGGAGGGGCTCGGGCAGCTCCTGCGGAACGTCGATCTGGTGCGGGGTCATCTCAACCCCAAGCTCCATGTCTCGACGATCCTGCTCACGATGTACGACGGCCGGACTCGGCTGGCCTCCCAGGTGGCGGACGAGGTCCGCAGCCACTTCGGCGGCGAGGTGCTCCGGACGAGCATCCCGAGATCGGTGCGCATCTCCGAGGCCCCCAGCTATGGGCAGACGGTCCTCACCTACGACCCGGGATCGAGCGGTGCGCTCTCCTATCTCGAGGCGGCCCGGGAAATCGCGCTTCGCGGGGTGAACGTGCAGTACGACCCTCAGCACGCTCATGCCTTGCCCATGCCCGAGATCAGCCAGCACGACCAGCACAGCATGCAGCAGGAGGGGATTCAGTGAGTGAGCGACGCAGAGGACTGGGCCGTGGGCTCGGTGCTTTGATCCCTCCCGCGCCGAAGGGGGCCGACAACGCCGGGCCCGCGACGGGCGGGGGGACGGCCACGACCTCAGGGGCCAGCACCTCACCGACCGCGGTCCCGGTGCTCACCCAGGAGCGCGGGGTGGCGGCGGCCAAGGTGGCCGGTCTGGCCACCCAGAGCGTTCCACGTGAAACCGAGCCGCCCGCCCCACCGGAGAAGGAGCCCGAGGCCGCGCCTCCGGCCCCGGTGGACGAGGTGGCCGGAGCGCACTTCGCCGAGTTGCCGCTCGACTTCATCACGCCGAACCCCCGCCAGCCGCGCGAGGTCTTCGACGAGGACGCCCTGGCCGAGCTGGTCACCTCGATCCAGGAGGTCGGCCTCCTCCAGCCGGTCGTGGTGCGGCAGCTGGCGCCGGAGCGCTATGAGCTCATCATGGGTGAGCGGCGCTGGCGGGCCTGCCGTGAGGCGGGGCTGGAGAAGATTCCCGCGATCGTCCGGGCCACCGATGACGAGAAGCTTCTGCTCGACGCGCTGCTGGAGAACCTGCATCGGGCACAGCTCAATCCGCTCGAAGAGGCGGCGGCGTACGACCAGTTGCTGAAGGACTTCAACTGCACGCATGACGAGCTGGCGGACCGGATCGGGCGTTCGCGTCCGCAGGTCTCCAATACGCTGCGGCTGTTGAAGCTCTCTCCCTCCGTCCAGCGCAGGGTCGCGGCGGGCGTGCTCTCCGCGGGCCATGCCCGGGCCCTGCTCTCGGTGGAGGACTCGGAGGAACAGGACCGGCTGGCGCATCGCATCGTTGCCGAGGGGCTGTCGGTGCGGGCGGTCGAGGAGATCGTCACCCTCATGGGGTCGCGGTCGGACGGTGCTCCCAAGTCGAAGGGACCGCGGGCCGGGGCCCGGGTGTCCCCCGCGCTGACGGATCTGGCGTCCCGGCTGTCGGACCGGTTCGAGACGCGGGTGAAGGTCGATCTCGGTCAGAAGAAGGGAAAGATCGTCGTCGAGTTCGCCTCGATAGACGATCTGGAGCGGATTCTCGGCACCCTGGCACCGGGCGAGGGACCGGTGCTGGAGCAGCCGCTGTCCGCCGAGGACGAGGCGGCGGACGACGACGAATGAGGCGCTGATCCTGCGGTCCGGCCGTGGGAAAGCACTTAGGGGGCGGGTCGTGTTCCGAAGGCATCGGAACACGACCCGCTCTTTGCCCAAGGGCGGTATCGGTGCAATCTCCGCACGGATACGATGCGATCAGGTAGGGCGGATCCATGGGGAGGCACCTCATGCGGAGGGCAGAGCCATGCGATCGGTGAGCCGCACCGGACTGGTGGCCACAGGGTTGGGCCTGGGCGCTGTCGGCGGTTTCGTCGGTAGTCTGATCAGGGAGCGTAGTGCGCTGTCAGCCGCCCGTGCCGCGGCTGGCCACGGAAGTGAGGGACTGGCTTCATGGGGCGTCGGCTTGTACCGCTCACGCTGGACAACCTCCCGGACATCCCCAAGCGCTGTCGCGCGTGTGTCTTCTGGGAGCTCGACCCGGTCAGCGGCGAGGCTGCGGTAAGGGCCGGACGTCCGGAGCTGGAGAAGGAAGCCTGGATCTCGGCCGTTCTGCTGGAGTGGGGATCCTGCGGCCGTGTGGTCTACGTCGATGAGGTGCCGGTGGGCTTCGTGCTCTACGCGCCGCCCGCGTATGTGCCGCGGTCCACGGCCTTTCCGACGAGTCCGGTCGCGGCGGATGCCGTGCAGCTGATGACCGCCTGGCTCATGCCGGGATACCAGGGGCAGGGGCTGGGCCGGGTGATGGTGCAGACCGTCGCGAAGGATCTGATCCGTCGGGGCTTCAAGGCGATCGAGGCGTTCGGGGACGCCACCTGGAAGGAACCGGCGTGTGTGCTGCCAGCCGATCACCTTCTCGCGGTGGGCTTCAAGACCGTGCGGCCGCATCCGCGGTATCCCCGGCTGAGACTTGAGCTGAGGACGACGATCTCCTGGAAGGAGGACGTCGAGCTGGCGCTGGACCGGCTGCTCGGTGCGGTCCAGAAGGAGCCGGCGCTCCGTCCCCTCTGAGAGTTCCACGTGAAACACGAAGGGGCTGCCCTCTCGGGCAGCCCCTTCGTCGGTGTGGGTGAAGCTCAGCCGATGAAGTCGGCCAGGTCGCGCTCGATCGCGGCCTTCGGCTTGGCGCCGACGATGGTCTTGGCGACCTCGCCGCCCTGGTAGACGTTGAGCGTCGGAATGGACATCACGCCGTACTTGGCGGCAGTGGCCGGGTTCTCGTCAATGTTGAGCTTCGCGATGACGATCTTGTCGGCGTGCTCGGCGGCGATGGCCTCCAGGGAGGGGGCGATCTGACGGCACGGACCGCACCACGCGGCCCAGAAGTCGACGAGTACCGGCTTGTCGCTCTTGAGGACGGTCTCCTCGAAGTCGGCGTCTGTCACGGTGACCGTGGCACCGGCCATGGCTAATCTCCTTAATCGTTGGTGCAGGGAAGGAAGCGGGTTCAGACGGTGGCGTCTTCGCTGTCGCCCAGGGAGGCCAGGAAGCGCTCGGCGTCCAGGGCGGCCGCACAGCCGGTGCCGGCGGCGGTGATCGCCTGACGGTAGGTGTGGTCCACGACGTCACCCGCGGCGAAGACACCCGGCAGGTTCGTGCGGGTGGAGGGCGACTCGACCTTCAGGTAGCCCTCGTCGTCCAGGTGCAGCTGGCCCTTGAACAGCTCGGTCCGCGGGTCATGGCCGATCGCGATGAACAGACCCGTGACCGGCAGCTCCGAGGTCTCGTCCTTCTTGATGTCGCGCAGGGTCAGGCTGGAGAGCTTGCCGTCGCCGTGGATCTCCGTGACCTCGCTGTCCCAGATGAACGAGATCTTCGGGTCGGCGAAGGCACGCTCCTGCATCGCCTTGCTGGCCCGCAGCGTGTCCCGGCGGTGGACCACGGTGACGGACTTGGCGAACCGCGACAGGAAGGTCGCCTCCTCCATCGCGGTGTCACCGCCGCCGATGACGGCGATGTCCTGGTCCTTGAAGAAGAACCCGTCACAGGTGGCACACCAGGAGACGCCACGGCCCGAAAGCTCGTCCTCACGGGCCAGCCCCAGCTTGCGGTGCTGGGAGCCGGTGCTGACGATGATGGTCTTCGCGCGGTGTACCGTCCCGGCGGAGTCGGTGACGGTCTTGATGTCCTCGCTGAGGTCGACCGCGACCACATCGTCCGGGATCAGCTCGGCGCCGAAGCGCTCGGCCTGCCCCCGCATGTTGTCCATCAGGTCAGGGCCCATGATGCCCTCACGGAAGCCGGGGAAGTTCTCCACGTCGGTGGTGTTCATCAGGGCACCACCGGCGGTCACGGATCCCTCGAAGACCAGCGGCTTCAAGGAAGCACGGGCGGTGTAGAGCGCGGCCGTATAGCCCGCGGGCCCGGAACCGATGATGATCACGTTGCGGACGTCGCTCACGGATGTCTTCCTTGTCTCTGCCGACTGCCGACTGCTGACTGGACGACGGCGCACTCCCCGGGGTTCCGGAGAAGCGCTGCCATCCCACCCAACGGATCCTACGGGTCCCGCATTCCCGTGTGCTGCCAGGCGGGCCGTGGTTGTGGGCTGTGCCTCAGCCTCGCGGATACGTACGGGTCACCAGAAGCTTCCCGGGGCTGGGGTGAGAGGCGGAGACGCAGGAGGCGTCGATCACGAAGGCTTCGACGAGCGAGCTGTCGGAGCGGTGCGGCAGGACGACGATGTAGGCCGTCTTGCCGTCGTAGGTGTCCTGCTGTGCGGCGAGAACTGGCTCGGACCGGCCCGTCCCGCGCTGGACGCAGGACGGAACCACCGGGTCGTTCGCACGCAGCGGCATATCCGGAGTGTTCTGGGTGGTGACTCCACGCGACGGGGTGGTCTTCCGCTCGGCGAGCATCTCCTGCACGCGGCCCTTGAGGGCCCCCGCGGACAGGCCGGCCTTCGCCGTGGAGCTGGGGTCCGCGTGGGCCGTGGTGCCGGGGCCACCGTTGTCGTGATCCGAGCCACCCGGGAAGAAGAGGGTGCCGACGCCGATGACGGCGGCGGCGCACGCGCTTCCGAGCAGCACCTTGGGCCAGCGTCGGGCGCGGCCCCCACGGGCCCCTGCGGCCGTGCGGGGCGTGGTCTTGCGTCCCGGTCCGGTGGCGGCACGCGGGCGCCCTGCGGGGCGGTCCACGGCCGGGGAGGGCTTCCCCTCCGTCACAGGGCCTGTGAGGTCGACCGAGGGGTCGGTTTCACGTGAAACGTGCTCGGTGGACGCGGCTGCCTCGGTTTCACGTGAAACCGAAACGCGGTCGCCGGGAGCTGTCGCGTCGAGGAGGGCCTCGGCGGCGAGCGCGGCGTCGATCCGGCCCGCGATGTCATCGGGCATCCGCACCGGCCCCGGGAGGGTGCCCAGCGTCGAGCGGATTTCGTCCAGGGACGTCTGTGCATCGGCACACAGCCCGCAGGTGGCGAGGTGAGTGCGCACATCGACGGTGCGGGACGGAGAGAGCAGTCCCTCGGTGAGTGCGGAGATCTCCGCGACTTCCGGGTGCTCGTCCGTGTCCGTCGAGGATGTCACGCTCGCCCACCTCCGCCCTTCACGGCATCTGTGTCAGTCGGTCCTGCCGCTGGTGGGACGGATGTCCCCTGCGACCGGTTCCTTCCCCCGCCGGAGGGGACGCTACCCCTTCCATTGGGGTGGAGATGCGACAGCAGTGGCAGCAGCCGGGCGCGTCCCCGCGCACAGCGGCTTTTCACGGTGCCGGTGGGGACATCGAGGACCTTCGCGGCCTCCGCCACGGGATAGCCCTGCATATCGACCAGGACGAGGGCGGCACGCTGCTCGGGCGGGAGGGTGCGCAGCGCCCCCAGCAGCTCGCGATGGAGATCGCTGCGCTCGGCGGGCGCCGCAGCCGACTCGTGGGGTTCCAGAAGCTGCTCGAGCCGCTCGGTGTCGTCGACGGGGGAGGTGCGTCGAGAGGCGGCCTTGCGGGCCCGGTCCAGACACGCGTTGACCGTGATGCGGTGGAGCCAGGTCGTCACCGCGGACTGGCCCCGGAAGGTGTGCGCGGCGCGGTAGGCGGAGACGAGCGCGTCCTGGACCGCGTCGGCGGCCTCCTCCCGATCGCTGAGGGTGCGCAGCGCCACCGCCCAGAGTCTGTCGCGGTGGCGTCGCACGATTTCACCGAAGGCATGCGGATCGCCGGCCACGTGCTGAGCAAGGAGCTCGCCGTCGCTTGCTCCGCCGATGGTGGCGTCGTCCAACGTTGAGCCCCCTCCCCGGTCGGCCGGCTGTCCTCGGGTCAGCCGGTGAACTTCACTTCAGTGATGGCCTGCTTGTGACCAGGGTCGCTGTACGCGTCACCAGGTGCGCTCGGCATCGCGGTCACCCAGACGAGCACGTAGCGGCTCTTCTTGGCGCCCTTGACCTTCAGATCGGACGTGGTGGACGACGTCCGGCGCGAGGCAAGCTTCGTGAACGAGCTGACGGGGTCCCCTGGCGACACGGACGGTGTGAGGGAATCCGTCCCGTACAGCGAGACTTCCGTGTAGGGGCCTCCGAAGCGAAGCGAGAGCGAGGCGCCACTGATCTTCTGCTCCGAGCCGAGGTCGTAGATGATCCCGACCCCCTGCTTGACGCTCGGGGCAAGCTGAGGGCCGTCGATGAAGCTGTTGGTGCGCCAAGCGGTCGACGCTTTCCCGTCGTAGGTGAGCTTCACCTCGTCGGCGCTCTGCGCAGTGCCGTCGGGGGCGAACTCGTTGGCGTTCTGGATCGAGATCGGCTTGCTGGCAACCTGGCCGGGCTTGTCGTCGTCCTTCTGGCTGGTGGACTTACCGGGGTCCGGCTTGTTCTCTTCCTTCAGAAGGGTGTCCGCGAGTTGCCAGCTGCCGAGGCCCAGGGCCGCGATCAGCAGGGCCGAGACGGTCCACTTGAGGGCCTTGCCGGTACGGCTCTGCAGCGGGGGCGGCGGAGCCATGGGGACCGCGGCGGGGCCCGCCGCGCGCGACGCGCCGCCGTGGGCGGGCGGCTGGCCGTAGCCCTGCTGGTACGTGGTGCGCTGGTACGCCGGGGAGGGCGTGAAGACGGGCTCGGGCGGCCGGATGCGCGGCATGGCCGCGACCGCCTTGGAAAGCTCCTCAGGAGTCGTGCAGGGCTGGTCCTGACGGGAGGCGGTGGCGCCGTCGTTGACCAGCGCACGCATCGCCAGCTCGGACAGTCCTCGGTGGACTCCCGCGCGGACCTGGTCGGGGGCGATCAGGCCGACGCCCTTGGGCAGCCCGGAGAGGCCGTGGGCGTCCTTGTCGTACGGCCAGCGCTGGGTGAGCGCGGCGTACAGCAGCGCGCCGATCGACTCGGTGTCGGTGCGCTGCGGGTGTTCGGAGCTGATGCCGCGCAGCGCGGCCATGACGGCGAGGCCGCGGATGCGGTACTGGCCCGATTCCGTGCGGAGCACGGAGCCGGGGTTCAGCCGCAGATGGGCCAGGCCTTCGCGGTGGGCGGCGGCCATGGCCTGGGAGACCTGGCTGACGAGTTGATAGGCGTCGTGTGGCTCGAGCGGCGCCGAGGCGAGCACAGTAGTCAGCTCGGTGGCGTCGGGTAGCCATTCGTGGACGACGTAGACGAGGTCGTTCTCCTCGACGGCGTCGAGTACCTGGACGAAGCGAGGGTCACCCAACAGCGCCGCCGAGCGGGCGGCGGCCAGCACCGGACGGGCCCGCGGATGGTCGGCGGGAAGGACGTGAACGCCGACAGCCCGGCGCAGTTTCTCGTCCACCGCACGCCAACTGCTGAATCCGTCCAGTCGGGTGACGCACTCCTCCAAACGATAGCGTCTGGCCAACTTGTGGCCGCTGTGCAGCTCGGGGGGATTTACGTCGGCCGCGGCACCTTTATCCCGGTTGCCCGCGGCCTCTGTTTCCTGACCGGCCTTCTGATGCGTCCCCGCCCCGTCGGCCGTGGCCTTTCCCGCCTCGGCGGTCAGCGACTCCTCGCCGTCGCTGTCGGCCACGTCGACGGCAGCCGTGCTCCGTTCCGCCACCGTCGTTCCTGCCTCCCCATCCATTGCGCCTACTCCGAGCCAAGACAATTGTGCCCACAGTCCGCCGCTATGCACGACACACGATGACGGACGATGGTTGTGCTCAATGATCAGCGTCCGAGTCGTCCGCGCACCATACCGACCATGGCCGTCAGCTCATCAATGCGCATCCGTTTCGCAGCAATGTAGAAGACCGCGATAAGAACGAGACCTCCGCCCGCCAATGCGGCTACGGAACCGGACATGCCGGATCCCAGGGCCTGAGTGATGGCATAAGCCGCCGCACCGCTCAGCAGAGCGGCGGGGATGCTGGCGCCCACCAGGCGGGTGTAGGTGCGCACGACACGGCGGCCGTCGAGGTCGCCGCCCAGCCGGTTGCCCAGTCGCTTCCAGGCCACGCCCACACCGGCGGCGTACGCCAGGCCGTAGGAGGCGGCCATACCGGCCACGATCCATCGGGTCGGGAGGAGGAAGTAGCAGAGCGCGGAGGCGGCGGCGTTGACGGCGGCGACGATCACCGTGTTGTAGAAGGGGGTGCGGGTGTCCTCGTAGGCGTAGAAGCCGCGCAGGACGACGTACTGCACCGAGAACGGGATGAGCCCGAGGCCGAACGCCATCAGGATGTATCCCATGTTCTGGGCCGTCGCGGTGCCCGAGGTGCCGAAGAGCAGGGTGCACAGGGGGATGCCGAGCGCCACGAAGCCGAAGGCCAGCGGGACGATGGCGACGGCGGAGGTGCGCAGGCCCTGGGAAAGGTCGTCGCGGACCGCCCCGGGGTCGCCGTCGTGGGCCGACCGGGAGAGCCGGGGCAGCAGGGCGGCCATCACCGAGACGGTGATGATGGCCTGCGGCATGTTCCAGATGAGCTGGGCGCTGGTGTAGCCGACGTAGCTGGCCCCGGGGGCGTCCATGTTGTCGGCGTCGGAACCGGCCGCGGTGGCGAGCTGGGTCACCACGATGTTGCCGGCCTGGTTGGCGAGCACGAAGAGCACGGTCCACTTGGCGAGCCTGGCGGCCTTGCCGAGGCCGTGGCCCCGCCAGTCGAAGCGGGGACGGAAGCGGAAACCGGAGGCCCGGAGGTAGGGGAACATCGCCAGGGCCTGGACGGTGAGGCCGAGCAGGGTGCCGATGCCGAGCAGCCGCATGCCCTCGTCGGTGATGGTGGTGACGCCCATCTGGGAGGTGCTGAAGGTGCCGAAGACCCAGATGAAGAGGCCGAAGGTGGCGATGACGACGATGTTGTTGAGGACCGGGGTCCACATCATCGCGCCGAACTTGCCGCGGGCGTTGAGGATCTGGCCGACCACGACGTGCACACCCATGAAGAAGATGGTGGGCAGGCAGTAGCGGGCGAAGGCGACCGCGACCTCGTTGGCCGCCGGGTCGCCCGCGATGTCCGCCGAGAGCATCCGGATCAGAGCCGGGGCCGCGAACATGGACAGGGCGACCAGGCCGCCGAGGGCGACCATCGTGAGGGTGAGCAGACGGTTGGCGTAGGCGATGCCGCCGTCCTTGTCCTCCTTCATCGCGCGCACGAGCTGCGGGACGAAGACGGAGTTCAGGCCGCCGCCGACGGTGAGGAAGTAGATCATCGCGGGCAGCTGGTACGCGACCGCGTACGCCTGGCCCAGGGAGGCGGCACCGAGGCCCGCGACGATCACCATCTGCCGGACGAAGCCGGTCAGCCGGGAGACCAGGGTGCCGGCCGCCATGAGGGCACTGGACTGGAGCAGGCTGGCCGCACGGCCGCCGGAGCGCTTCGGGGCGGCCTCGGCCTTCTCGTCGCTCTCGGGGGGGCCGGGCGGGCTCACCACCGGAGCGGCCATCGTCGGAGCGCTGGCCGACGGGGGTACGGACTCGTGCCGCGCGGGCCCGGGCACCGGCGGCTGGCCCGGCGGGGGCACGGGTGGGTAGCCCTGGGCGGCGCCCTGTGGGTACCCCTGGGGGCTCCGCGGGTCGTAGGGCTGCTGCTGGTCGCGGTAGAGGTGTGCGAAGGCGTCCTGCTGCGGCTGCTGCTGCTCCCCCGCCCCGTAGCCACCCTCGCTGTAGCCCGTGGCGGCGGGCTCGGCCGTGTACTGCTGCTGGTACGGCTCCTGGGAGCCGGGTGCCACCGGCCACACCTGCGGGTCGGCGCCCTGCGGCGCGGCGGACTGCTGCTGGTACGGCGTCTGCTGCTGGTAGCCGCTCTGCTGGGGGCCGGACCGGTCGTACAGCGGATCCGTCAGCGGGTCATGGCCGTACGCGTCCTGCGCCGGATAGGGGTACGGCGTGAAGCTGCCGGTCGCGTACGGGTCGTCCGCGTACGGGTCCTGCATGTAGTACTGCCCGTAGTCCTGGCGCGGGTCGCTCGCGGGCGCCTGGTGGGAGTTGCCCAGGTACGGATCGCTCTCGTGCGGTTCCTGTCCATGAGGGTCCTGGGGCGCGTGGGGGGAAGGCGGCGGCATCCGCCGCTCACCGTCATACGGCGCGTTCATCGCTACCCCACCTCATCG
Organism: Streptomyces sp. NPDC041200; assembly: GCF_055591805.1. Classification (NCBI taxonomy): domain Bacteria; kingdom Bacillati; phylum Actinomycetota; class Actinomycetes; order Kitasatosporales; family Streptomycetaceae; genus Streptomyces; species Streptomyces sp. NPDC041200. The sequence continues at coordinate 204,052 of NZ_JBVIZF010000002.1, forward strand.
TCCGCTGCGGCCGGCCGGCCCCGGAGTTGCTCAATGGTCCACTTTCTCACCCGCGCCGGATGCCCCGGCGCTTTGCGAACCGGTGTCCGGCGCCGGGTCACTCGGCTGCTCGGGCACGAGGGCGGAGGCGGGGTCGCTTCCGTCGGTCTCCGCGTCCGTCGCCTCGTCCTCCGCCGTGGCCTCGGTGTCCTCATCGCCGCTGTTCGTGGTGGCCGCCCGCTTGCGCTGGAGGTAGATCCGGATTCCGGCGAGGACCAGCAGCAGCACACCGCCCGCGATCACGAGGATGACGGTCGATGTGATCTCGGTGACATTCACCTCGAACGGCATCTTGTCGCCGTAGGGCTGCCCGTCCGGCGTGACCAGCTGGGCCGTCACCCACACCGGACCGTTCGCGTTGGCCGTCGTCCCGAACTTCACGGACTGGCTGTGCCCGCCCTCGACGTTGACCACCTGGGGTTCGCTGACCGCCAGCCGGTTTCCCTGCTGGGAGCGGAGGACCAGCCGCAGCCGGACGCCCTGCACCAGGTTGTTCTGCACGGTCACCGGGATGGTCGCGCTCCGCCCGGACAGCGTCATGTCCGTCTTCGGGATCAGGCGCACCTTCTTGGTCAGCCCGTTCAGGTAGCGCTTGACGCCGTCGCGGAAGTGGGTGGCGCCCAGTGCGTTGCCCCGCCACGAGGTGGACATCTCCCGCCGGATCGCGTTGCCGAAGGGGGTGACCACCCGGTACTTGGCGGTGAGGATCGGCTCGAACTTGCTGAGTGTGTCCTGGGTCTCGTTGATGTCCGTGAACGCCTGGGTCGGCAGCTCCTGGCGGCGGAGCGAAGCGGGGTACGCGCGGGTGCTGGGCACGCGCTGGGTGGCGTTCGGGTCGGGCTTGGCCTTCGCGGCCTGTCCCAGGCCCAGCGGCTGGGTCCACTGCCCGGACAGGCCGTCCAGGGCCGCCGCCATCGCCTGCGCCTGGCTGGTGGTGGGGATGCGCTGCGGAGCCACGACGACGCTGCGCTGCCGGTCCGGCGCCTGCAGGTTGATCATCTGGCTCTGGGCGAGGAACCGCTGGATGGCGAGCGTGGAGTTGTCCGCCTTGGACATGTCGCCGGTGAAGGCGGTGGACAGCCGGGCGTCCGCGACCACCGCCGTGTTGCCGCCGCCGATCTGCCGGGCCGCGGTGGGGGTGTACGAGAGGTTGCCGGTCTCCCGGAGACTGTCGCTCCGGGCGATGACGTTGTGGGCGCCCGCGGAGGTGGCGACGTCGACGATCGAGGAGTCCACCGCGCCGTTGGCGGGCCAGGCGAAGTCGGTGCGCGGCTTCACCCCGAGGATCGTCTGTACGGTCGTCGAGGCCAGCTCGGTGGCGTCCCGGAGGTGGCTCAGGGCGCCGGGGACCCGCGTGCCGTGGTGGGCGAGCGACGCGATGTCGGGGTCGGAGAACGGCAGCGCGACCACCTGCTGGCCCTCCACGGCCTTCTGCAGGTCGTTGAGCCACCGCTTGGCGACCGCTTGGCCGCGGCCCGCCGTGGTCCCGTCCCCGTGCCGGTTCTGGACCTCGTACTCCCGCGTCATCGCGTCGACCGTGGCGAGCAGATCGGGGTCGATCACCCAGGTGATGGGGAGGTTCTTCCCCAGGCTGACCATCTGCTGGAGCCGGCCGCCGGGGGCCAGCTCCGCCTTGAGACGGTCGTCACGGAAGATCGGTGTCCGGTCCTCGTCCGCGTCGGTGCGCGAGGTCACATGGGGCGTGGAGATCAGCGGCCACAGATAGGTGAGCTGAGTCTTCTTGGAGGGAGCACCCGACTGCCAGGGCAGGAAGGTGCGCTTGATGCCCAGCACCTGCTGCCAGGGGCGGCTCTGGGTCTGGCCGGTGAGGGAGACACCGAGCTGATAGACGCCGTCCTCCCCGAGGTGCAGCTCGTTCACCGGTATGGAGAGCGTGAAGTCCCGGCTGGCCCCCGCTCCCAGCTTGCCGATCTTCTCGGTGTATTTGCCGCCGATCTCGGTGCCGTCGGCGCCCTGCTGGTAGCCGGTCCGCCGGGAGGCGCTGTCGATCGCGTTGCGGCCCTCCAGCGTGGGGCCGACGCGGAGGCCGACATGGGAGCCGGAGACCGTCGAACCGCTGTCGTTGGTGACGGTGCCGCTGACGGTGAGCGTGTCGCTCTTGGCTGGTGCGGTGGGTGTCAGCGAGGTGATGTCCACGTCCACCGAGCGCGAGCCGGTGGGTTTGCCCGCCGCCTGGGCCGCGGGGGCCGCCGGGGCCTGCAGTACGCCTGCGAGTACGGGCGCCGCTGCGAGCAGCGCCCCGGCCCGCCGTAGCCATCGGCGGGCGCGAGAGGACGTCGTCTCCCGGAGGTCTGCCGCATCGGCCACGCGCTCGCCCGTCCCTTGTCGTCTGTGATCGTCAGTGGTCGTCGCAATGTGCGTCCACGCATGGTAACGATGCCCGCTGTGGCGAAGTGCTGTGGACAGCTCCACAAGATCGTCACCGTGATGGAACCGACGACCGTCGTGGAAGCCCCGGGGCGCGCGGCCACGTACCCTGTTCTGTTGTGCCGAATGCCAACAATGACAGCCGATCCCCGCAGTCCACCAATGAGCTCAACCAGGTGCAGCGCCGTGCCGTGGCCGAACTCCTGCGGGTCTCTCCCGTCGCCGACGATCTTGCCCGACGCTTTCAGGAGGCCGGGTTCAGCCTGGCCCTGGTCGGCGGCTCGGTACGGGACGCGCTGCTCGGCCGCCTCGGTAACGATCTGGACTTCACGACGGACGCCCGCCCCGACGACGTGCTGAAGATCGTCCGGCCCTGGGCGGACGCCGTGTGGGAGGTGGGCATCGCCTTCGGCACGGTCGGGTGCCAGAAGGAAGGACCGGGCGACAACGGGACACATCAGAACTTCCAGATCGAAATCACGACGTATCGTTCGGAAGCCTATGACCGGACGTCGCGGAAGCCCGAGGTGTCCTACGGCGAATCCATCGAGGAAGATCTGGTCCGCCGCGACTTCACGGTCAACGCGATGGCGGTGGCGCTTCCGCAGAAGGAGTTCATCGACCCGCACAACGGGCTCGAGGATCTCGCCGCACGGGTGCTGCGGACCCCTGGCACCCCGCAGGACTCCTTCTCCGACGATCCGCTGCGGATGATGCGCGCGGCGCGGTTCGCCTCCCAGCTCGACTTCGAGGTGGTGCCCGAGGTGGTCGCCGCGATGAAGGCGATGGCCGGACGGATCGACATCGTCTCGGCGGAGCGGGTGCGGGACGAGCTGAACAAGCTGCTCCTGGGCGCCCACCCCCGGAAGGGGCTGCGGCTGCTGGTCGAGACCGGGCTCGCCGACTGCGTACTGCCGGAGATCCCCGCCCTGCGGCTGGAGCGTGATGAGCATCACCGGCACAAGGATGTGTACGAGCACTCGCTGACCGTGCTGGACCAGGCCATGGATCTGGAGGAGGGCGGGCCCGATCTGGTGCTGCGGCTGGCCGCGCTGCTGCACGACATCGGGAAGCCGAAGACCCGTCGCTTCGAGAAGGACGGTCGGGTCTCGTTCCACCACCACGAGGTGGTGGGCGCCAAGATGACCAAGTCGCGGATGACGAAGCTCAAGTACTCCAATGAGCTGGTGAAGGATGTCTCCCGGCTGGTCGAGCTGCATCTGCGCTTCCACGGTTACGGCACGGGCGAATGGACCGATTCGGCCGTGCGGCGCTATGTGCGCGACGCGGGGCCGCTGCTGGACCGGCTGCACAAGCTGACCCGCTCGGACTGCACGACGCGCAACAAGCGCAAGGCCATGGCGCTTTCGCGGGCGTACGACGGGTTGGAGGAGCGGATCGCCAGGCTCCAGGACCAGGAGGAGCTGGACGCGATCCGCCCGGACCTGGACGGCAACGAGATCATGAAGGTGCTCGGTATCGCTCCGGGGCCCCAGGTCGGCAAGGCGTACAAGCATCTACTGGAGCTGAGGCTGGAGCACGGCCCCATGGACCGGGACGCCGCCGTCGCGGCGCTCAGGGAGTGGTGGGCGGCTCAGTCCTAGGGCTGACGCCGCGCCTTTGGCGCGTCACGTTTCACGTGAAACATCGACCCCTGTGCGTGCCCCGGGACGGCGTTTCACGTGAAACATGAGCAGGGCGGCGGTCGCCGCGTAGAGCAATGCCACCCCGGTCACCAGAGCGGCCGATGCTCCATCCGGCGGCAGCATCAGGGCGGCCACTCCCGCGGCTCCCACGAAGGCGACGTTGAAGAGCACGTCGTAGAGGGAGAAGATCCGCCCGCGGAAGTCGTCGGCGATCGCGGACTGGACGACGGTGTCGGTGGCGATCTTCGCGCCCTGGGTGATGAGGCCGAGCACGAAGGCGGCGATCAGCATCGGGGCCGGTTCGAAGGGGAGCCCCAGGCCTGGCTCCAGGACGGCGGCGATCGCCGCGCACACCATCACCCAGTGCAGCTGGCCGTCCGGCCGGGAGGTGTCGAGCGAGGACAGTCGGCTCACCGCCCAGGGGGTGATCACCGCCGCGGCGAAGAAGCCCGCGCCCGAGACGCCGACCGCGATGCCGAGGAGTGCCAGCCCGCCCGACTCGGTGTCGGCCCATGCGTACCGGCAGAGCATCAGCGCGGTGACGGTGAGGGCGCCGTAGCAGAAGCGCATCAGCGTCATCGCGGTCAGGGCGAGGGTGGGATCCCTGCGGTGCAGGAGATGGCGCACCCCGGCCACCAGTCCGCGGGTGGTGCTCACCAGAGCGGCCCCGAGGTGCGGTTGCAGGGCCGCCGGATCTGGACCCAGCAGGCCGGAGGGCATGCGGAGCGCCGAGAGCCCGGCGAGGAGGTAGAGCGCGGCGCCCAGCAGGACGACCAGGGCGTCCGAAGAGGATCCGCCCGGGCCGGAGAGCCGGATCACGAACGCCACGCCACCGCCCGCGGTGGCGGCGAGCGTGCCCGCGGTCGGTGAGAGGGAGTTGGCCATGACCAGACGCTCCCGGCTGTCCACCACCCGTGGCAGCGAGGCGGCCAGACCGGCCAGGACGAAGCGGTTGACCGCCGTCACCGACAGGGCGGAAACGTAGAAGAGCCACTCCGGTACCTGGGCGAGGACCAGGACCGCGGTTCCGGCGGCCAGCCCGGAGCGCAGCAGATTGCCGTGGAGCAGGACCTGACGGCGGCGCCAGCGGTCCAGCAGCACACCGGCGAAGGGGCCGAGGAGGGAGTAGGGGAGCAGCAGGACGGCCATGGCGGAGGCGATGGCCGCGGCGGACGTCTCCTTCTCCGGCGAGAAGACCACATAGGTGGCGAGTGCGACCTGGTAAACACCATCGGCCGCCTGGGACAGCAGGCGGACGGCCAGCAGATGGCGGAAGTCGCGCAGTTGCAGCAGCACGCGGAGATCACGCACAACGGGCATGACGCCACCTTCACACACCGCACGGGCCTCCGGGGGGATTCCCGGAGGCCCGTGATCAAGCGGCGGAGATCAGCGCCTCACGGCGCACCGTCCTGGCTCAATGCCCTGGCTCAGCGCTCGACCTCACCCTTGATGAACTTCTCCACGTTCTCCCGGGCCTCGTTGTCGAAGTACTGCACCGGCGGCGACTTCATGAAGTACGAGGAGGCGGAGAGGATCGGGCCGCCGATGCCGCGGTCCTTGGCGATCTTCGCGGCGCGCAGCGCGTCGATGATGACGCCCGCGGAGTTCGGGGAGTCCCACACCTCGAGCTTGTACTCCAGGTTCAGCGGGACATCGCCGAACGCCCGGCCCTCGAGGCGGACGTACGCCCACTTGCGGTCGTCCAGCCAGGCCACGTAGTCCGACGGGCCGATGTGGACGTTGTCGGCGCCCAGGTCGCGGTCCGGGATCTGCGAGGTGACGGCCTGCGTCTTGGAGATCTTCTTGGACTCCAGGCGCTCGCGCTCGAGCATGTTCTTGAAGTCCATGTTGCCGCCGACGTTCAGCTGCATGGTGCGGTCCAGGATGACGCCCCGGTCCTCGAACAGCTTCGCCAGTACCCGGTGCGTGATCGTGGCGCCGACCTGCGACTTGATGTCGTCACCGACGATCGGCACGCCCGCCTCGGTGAACTTGTCCGCCCACTCCTTGGTACCGGCGATGAAGACCGGGAGCGCGTTGACGAAGGCGACCTTGGCGTCGATGGCGCACTGGGCGTAGAACTTGGCGGCGTCCTCCGAGCCCACGGGCAGGTAGCAGACCAGAACGTCGATCTGCTTGTCCTTGAGGACCTGGACCACGTCGACCGGGGTCTCGTCGGACTCGTCGATGGTCTGCCGGTAGTACTTGCCGAGACCGTCGTGCGTGTGGCCGCGCTGGACCGTGACGCCGGTCGACGGCACGTCGCAAATCTTGACGGTGTTGTTCTCGCTGGCGCCGATGGCGTCCGAGAGGTCGAGCCCGACCTTCTTCGCGTCCACGTCGAAGGCGGCGACGAACTCCACGTCACGGACGTGGTAGTCGCCGAACTGCACATGCATCAGACCCGGCACGCGGGTGTCCGGGTCGGCGTCCTTGTAGTACTCGACGCCCTGCACCAGCGACGCGGCACAGTTACCCACACCGACGATGGCTACACGAACCGAACCCATTCCGGTTGCTCCCTGTGTGTACGTGACGAAGCCCCGCGGAGTGCGGGGCCTCACTTGGCGGTGTCATCGGGCTCGTCGCGCTGGTCGCGCCCGGCCCGCTCGCTCTCGATCAGCTCGTTCAGCCAGCGGACCTCGCGCTCCACCGACTCCATACCGTGCCGCTGGAGTTCGAGGGTGTAGTCGTCCAGCCGCTCGCGGGTGCGGGCCAGGGAGGCCCGCATCTTCGCCAGGCGCTCCTCCAGGCGGCTGCGCCGCCCTTCGAGCACGCGCATCCGTACGTCTCGCGACGTCTGTCCGAAGAAGGCGAAGCGGACGCCGAAGTGCTCGTCATCCCATGCGTCCGGACCGGTGTGGGAGAGCAGCTCCTCGAACCGCTCCTTACCCTCCGCCGTCAGCCGGTAGACGATCTTCGCCCGGCGTCCGGCGAGCGTGGCCGCGACGGCCTCCTCGGAGGCGTTCCCGGGCTCCTCGATCAACCAGCCGTTGGCGACCAGCGTCTTGAGACAGGGATAGAGACTGCCGTAACTGAACGCGCGAAACACCCCGAGCGAGGTGTTGAGGCGCTTTCGCAGCTCATATCCGTGCATCGGGGACTCGCGGAGCAGGCCGAGGACGGCGAACTCGAGGATGCCGGAGCGTCTGCTCATCGCCCGCCTCTCCCGTCTCCTGGGGCCACTATGCCGAGCTGATGTATCGACTCGATACATCCAGACGATAGATCCGGGATCCCGGTGGGACAAGAGGGACCACGGTGAACGGCGTCACATCACCGGTTCGTGGGACTCAACCGGAGCGTTATGGAGTGAAGGCGCCGAGGAGACAAGATTTGGCCGTGCGTACTCTGTTCGCCATGCAGACCAAAGGGAACCGTGTGACGCTGTCCTGCGTCCTCGTCCTGGAGGCAGTGCGTCCGGTTGCCAGGTGTGGCCGGATCGCACATCGGGGGGACCGGAAGCCACCTGCCGCTTTCAGGCGATAGCGCCTGCCCGAGGAGTAGTCGTTCCATGAGCGAGCACCGTCGCAAGCCGCCGCAGCCCCAAGGCGGCGGCCGAGCAGCGGCCCGGCGTGCCGGACAGCAGTCGTCCGGCCGTCGCGCAGCACCACCGCACAACGCCGCCGCCGAGTCGGGCTCGGCTTCGCACGGGGAAGAGCCTTCCCACGGCGGCAGGGCCGAGGCCCGCCGCGCCGCGCAACGCGGCGGCGGAGGAGGCCGGAGAAGAGACCCAGGCGCCGGCGGTGCCGGCCGCGGTGGGCGCGGTGGCGGTCGGCGGGGCACCGGCGGTGGCCACGGGCACGGTGCGGGCGGCGACGGGCCGTCCGGCAAGAAGCGGTACATCGACTACCCGCGCGCGGGCAGGTCGGGCGCCCGCCGCTGGGTCCCGTCCTGGAGGCTCGTCACGGGGACCTTCATCTTCTTCTTCGCGGTGCTCCTCAGCGCCGTGGGTATCGGGTGGATGATCGTCGACGTTCCCACCGCGCAGGCCGCGTCGCAGACCCAGAAGAACGTCTACTACTGGGCCGACGGCAAGCAGATGGTGGTCTCGGGCGGCGGCGACCTCAACCGCCAGATCGTGCCGCTCAACAAGATCCCCGAGTCCATGCAGAACGCGGTGATCTCCGCCGAGAACGCCAGCTTCTACCAGGACTCGGGTGTCGACCCGATGGGTATCGCGCGCGCCGTCGTCAACATGGCGCGGGGCGGTGACACCCAGAGTGGGTCGACCATCACCCAGCAGTTCGTGAAGAACACGTACCTCGACCAGTCGCAGACGGTGACGCGAAAGCTCAAGGAGCTGTTCATCTCCGTCAAGGTCGGCACGGTCGAGAGCAAGGACTACATCCTTGCCGGGTACCTCAACACGGCGTATTACGGCCGTGGCGCCTACGGCTGTCAGGCGGCCGCCCGCGCGTACTTCGACAAGGACTGCGAGAAGCTCAACCCGAGCCAGAGCGCTTTCCTCGCCGCGACGCTCAACGGGCCCAACCTGTACGACCCGAACGGTGGCTACGGCCCGACCGCGAGCGCGAAGGCCAACACCAAGCGGGCCACGGACCGCTGGTCGTGGATCCTCAAGCGTGAGGTCCAGGTGGGCCGGCTGCCCAAGGACAAGGCCCAGTACTGGCTCAACAAGGGCTTTCCGGACACCAAGAGCCCGAAGGTGGCGACGAACAAGCAGGGCCAGATCGGCTATCTCACCGACCTCGCCGACAACTACGTCGTCGCCAACACCAACATCTCCAAGACGAAGCTGGACAAGGGCGGCTATCAGATCCACACCACCTTCGACCGAAAGAAGATCGCGCAACTGAAGGGCGCGGTCTCCAAGGTGACGAAGGAGAACATCAAGCCGAAACAGCGCGAGCAGGATAAGTACGTGCAGTTCGGCGGTGCCTCGGTGGAGCCCAAGACGGGCAAGATCAAGGCCATCTACGGTGGCAACGACGCGCTGGAGCACTATCGCAACAACGCGGACTACACCGGTGTCCAGGTGGGCTCGACCTTCAAGCCCTTCGTACTGGCCGCGGCGATGAGGGACGGTGTCCGGGACCGCAACGGGCCGCGTGACCAACCGGACGCGGAACGCACCAAGGTCTCTCCGGCGAGTGTCTACGACGGTGACAACAAGCTGACCCTGCGCGATTACGACGGCTCCGTCTGGACGGACAGGAACAACCAGGAGTGGCACCAGAGGAACGACGGTGACGAGGACAAGGGCAAGATCAGCCTGCGCACCGCCATGCAGTACTCGGTGAACACGCCCTTCATCCAGCTGGGCATGGACGTCGGCACCGACAAGGTGCGGGACGCGGCCTTGGACGCGGGCCTCAGCAAGGAGCAGCTGGCCACGATCACCCCGACGTTCTCCCTCGGCACCTCCGCCCCCAGTGCGATCCGGCTCGCCGGGGCGTACGCGACCTTCGCGGCCAGCGGCCAGCAGGCCGACCCGTACTCGGTCGAGCGGGTCGAGGACAAGGACGGCGAGGTCTACAACCACGATGAAGACGCCAAGCTCAAGCAGGCCTTCGACGCGAACGTGGCGAACAACGTCACCGACGTGCTGAAGAACGTCATCCAGCGTGGCACCGGCACCTCGGCGAAGATCGGCCGCCCGGCGGCGGGCAAGACCGGAACCACCGACCAGAACAAGTCGGCCTGGTTCGCCGGTTACACCCCGCAGCTGTCCACGTCGATCGGCATGTGGCGGGTGGACGACCGGGCCAAGCGGCAGGTCTTCCGCTCCATGCGCGGGGTGGGCGGTCAGGAGACCATCCACGGTGCGTCGTACCCCGCCGAGATCTGGTCCGACTACATGCGCCAGGCGATGGCGGGCCAGCCGGCGAAGGACTTCCCCGCGGCCGGGCCGATCGGTGACAAGGTCTACGGCGAGAACGCGAGCCCGACGCCGACGACCCAGAAGCCGACCCAGACGCCGTCCCAGACCCCGTCGCAGACGCCGTCGCAGACGCCGTCGCAGACGCCCTCCGGCAGCCCCAGCCCCACACAGTCGTGTGATCCGCTGGACTTCGACTGCCAGGACAACGCCGGCGGCGACAACCAGGGCAGTGAGAACGCGGGCGGCGACAACGCGGGCCCGGGCGGCGGTCCGGGCGGAACATCGCCCTCGCCGACCACGGAGCCACCGGGCGGCGGGATCTTCGGCGGACCGTCCGGTTCCCGCAAGGACCAGTAGTCCCGACCTCTCGCACACTGATCGGCGGCCGCGCCGGAGCATCCCGCTCCGGCGCGGCCGCCGCCGTTCGGGGGCCTCCGCGGCTCTCTGCGCGCCTTACGGACGTGCGGGCGTCCCCGGGTGGGTCAGGGCTCTCCGAGGCGCTCAGCGGGCCGCTGAGGCGGTCCTCACCCCTCGCTCCCGGCTCGTACGGCAGGATGGGCCCCATGAGCGTGCGCGAGGACCCACAGGCCCAGCCCGTACGGCCGACCACGGAGGATTCGGTGGCCGCGGCGGGCAGCGAGCTGATCGGCGGCCCGGCCGGGCGCCGGGCCCTGCTGGGCACGAGCTGGTGGACCCCGGTGCGGATCATCGCGCTCGTCGCCATCGGGATGTTCGCCCTGGGCATGGTGCAGAAGCTGCCCTGCTACAACGGCGGCTGGTTCTACGGCGCGACAGCCCAGTACACCCACGCCTGCTACTCCGACATACCGCACCTCTACAACGGCCGCGGCTTCGCCAACGACCTCGTCCCGTACTTCAACCGGATACCGGACAGGGTCTCCGGCGGGATGGAGTATCTGGAGTACCCGGTCCTCACCGGCCTCCTGATGGAGGTCGCCTCCTGGCTCACCCCGCACAGCGGCAGCCTCCAGACCCGCGAACAGGTCTACTGGCTGGCCAACGCGGCCATGCTCATGGCCTGCACCGCGGTCATCGCGGTCTGTGTGTCCCGTACGCACCGCCGCCGGCCCTGGGACGCGCTGCTCGTCGCCCTGGCCCCCGCGTTCGCGCTCACCGCCACGATCAACTGGGACCTTCTCGCGGTCGCCCTCACCGCCGCCGCCATGCTCATGTGGTCCCGCAGCCGCCCGCTGGCCGCCGGTGTGCTGCTCGGCCTCGCGACGGCCGCGAAGCTCTATCCCGTGCTGCTGCTCGGCCCGCTGCTGGTGCTGTGCCTGCGCGCGGGCCGATGGCGTGCCTTCTGGGCGGCGACGGGCGGTACGGCGGCCGCCTGGCTGGTGGTGAACGTGCCCGTGATGATCACTACGCAGGGCGGGCTGCACATCCGCGAGGGCTGGAAGCAGTTCTACACGTTCAGTGAGGAACGCCCGGTCGACTTCGGGTCGCTCTGGCTGATCATCTCGCAGCGCACCGGCAACCCCATGGACGACGTCAACACCTACGCCATGATCCTCATGGTGCTGGCCTGCGCCGGAGTAGCGGCCCTCGCCCTGTGCGCCCCGCGCCGGCCGCGCTTCGCCCAGCTCGCGTTCCTGATCATCGCGGCCTTCGTGCTCACCAACAAGGTCTACTCACCGCAGTACGTGCTGTGGCTGATCCCGCTCGCGGTGCTGGCGCGGCCGCGCTGGCGGGACTTCCTGGTGTGGCAGGCGTGCGAGGTGATGTATTTCCTCGGGGTCTGGATGTACCTCGCGTACACCAACAGCGGCGATCAGCATCGGGGACTGCCGACCGAGGGCTACCAGCTGGCGACCGCGCTGCACTTCGCGGGAACGCTCTTCCTGTGCGCGCTGATCGTGCGGGACGCGCTGGTGCCGGACCGGGACCCGGTGCGCCGGGACGGTTCGGACGACCCGTCGGGCGGCGTACTCGACCAGGCGCCGGACGTGTTCGTCCTGGGCGAGACGCGGCGCACGGCGCAGTACGAGGGCGCGGCGCTCACGGACTGGGGCGCCGACCGGAAGTGAGCTCCCCCGCGGGAGCCCACCCCGGCGACGGGGCTCAGCGGTCGAGCAGGCGGTCGAACTGCGTCGTGGTGTGGCGCAGATGCGCCACCAGCTCATCCCCCACCTGCGGCGCCGTGACGTCGCCCGGCACGAACAGGATGCACACCTGCATGTGCGGCGGTTCGGCGAACCACCGCTGCTTGCCCGCCCAGACGAAGGGCGAGAGGTTGCGGTTGACGGTCGCCAGGCCCGCCCGGGCGACGCCCTTGGCCCGGGGCATCACCCCGTGCAGCGCCTTGGGCGCCTCCAGGCCGACGCCGTGGGACGTGCCGCCCGCGACGACCACCAGGAAACCGTCGGAGGCGGCCTTCTGCTGGCGGTAGCCGAAGCGTTCGCCCTTGGCGACCCGGGTGACGTCGAGCACCGAGCCCCGGTACTCCGTCGACTCGTGGTCGCCCAGCCACAGCCGGGTGCCGATGCGGGCACGGAACCGGGTCTGCGGGAACTGCTGCTGCAGCCGCGCCAGTTCGTCCGCCTTGAGGTGGCTGACGAACATGGTGTGCAGCGGCAGCCGCGCCGCGCGCAGCCGGTCCATCCACCCGATGACCTCTTCGACCGCGTCGATGCCGTCGGTCCGGTCGAGGGGGAGGTGGATGGCGAAGCCCTCCAGCCGCACGTTCTCTATCGCGGCGTGCAGCTTGGGCAGGTCCTCCTCGGTGACGCCGTGCCGCTTCATGCTGCTCATGACCTCGATCACGACGCGCGCGTTGACCAGGCCGTAGACGCCGTCGACGGACGAGACCGACCGGATCACCCGGTCCGGCAGCGGCACCGGTTCCTCCCCGCGGCGGAAGGGGGTGAGGACCAGCAGATCGCCGCTGAAGAAGTCCTTCATCCGGGCGGCCTCGTAGGTGGTCCCGACGGCGAGGACATCGGCGCCGATGCGGGCGGCCTCCTCGGCCAGCCGTTCATGGCCGAAGCCGTAGCCGTTGCCCTTGCAGACCGGGACTATCCCCGGGAACTGCTGGATCACCATCTGCTGGTGCGCCCGCCAGCGCGCGGTGTCGACGTAGAGGGTGAGCGCCATTGGCCGGTCCCGGAACCTTTCTCGTTGCCGCGGTGTATTCGAGATATGCAGCGTGTGCGGGGGATCAGGAAATCAGGGTCAGCGGCGGGACATGTAGATGTCGAGCGCCTTGTGGAGCAGCTTGTTGAGGGGGAAGTCCCACTCGCCGAGGTATTCGGCAGCCTGCCCACCGGTGCCGACCTTGAACTGGATCAGGCCGAAGAGATGGTCGGTCTCGTCGAGGGAGTCGGAGATTCCGCGCAGGTCGTAGACGGTCGCGCCGAGCGCGTACGCGTCACGGAGCATCCGCCACTGCATCGCGTTCGAGGGCCGGACCTCGCGCTTGTGGTTGGCGGAGGCGCCGTAGGAGTACCAGACGTGGCCACCGACGACCAGCATCGTGGCGGCGGCCACCGCCTCGCCCTCGTGCATGGCGAAGTACAGCCGCATGCGGTTGGGGTCCTCGGTGTTGAGGGCCGTCCACATGCGCTGGAAGTAGCTGAGCGGGCGGGGCCGGAAGTGGTCGCGCTCCGCGGTGATCTCGTAGAGCCGCTGCCACTCTCCCAGGTGCTCGTAGCCGCCCTGGACGACCTCGACGCCCGCCTTGTCGGCCTTCTTGATGTTGCGGCGCCACAGCTGGTTGAAGCTCTTGTGTACGTCCTCCAGGGAGCGGTTCTCCAGCGGCACCTGGAAGACGTACCGCGGCTGGACGTCGCCGAAGCCCGCGCCGCCGTCCTCGCCCTGCTGCCAGCCCATCCGCCGCAGCCGGTCGGAGACCTCGAAGGCCCGGGGCTCGATGTGGGTGGCCTCGACATCGCGCAGCCGCTTCACATCCGGGCTCTGGATACCGGACTTGATCGCGGCGGAGTCCCAGCGGCGGATGATGACCGGCGGGCCCATCTTCACGGAGAACGCGCCCTGCTGCTTGAGATGCGCGAGCATCGGGCGCAGCCACTCCTCCAGGTTGGGCGCGTACCAGTTGATGACCGGGCCCTCGGGGAGGTAAGCGAGATACCGCTTGATCTTGGGCAGTTGGCGGTAGAGGACGAGGCCGGCGCCGACCAGCTGGCCGGTGGCGTCGAACCAGCCGAGGTTCTCCGAGCGCCATTCCGATTTGACGTCAGCCCATGCCGGGACCTGCATGTGGCTTGCCGCGGGCAGGCTCTGGATGTACGCCAGATGCTGCTCTCGGCTGATCGTCCTCAGGGTCAGGCTCATTGCGGGGCGCTCCTCGGCAGGTGTGTCCCCAGGGTCGGGGCTCCGGCTCTCGCGCCGAAGCCTACTGCGACAGGGACGCGCCCCGTTTGGGCCTGGCGCCAACCGGCCCTCAGGGAGTCAGCCCAGCAGCCCGCCGAAGAGCCCGCCGTGCGCCATGCCGAGGTAGAAGCCGACGGCCGACGCGCCGAGTCCGATGATCAGCAGGAAGCGCTCCGCGGTGGTCGCGGAGATCAGCTGACCCCAGGCCCCGCCGAGCATGCCGATCAGTCCGGTCCACGAGCTGACCAGGTGGAGTCCGGGGAAGTGGGCCGTGACGAAGGAGATCACACCGATCATCAGCGTCGCCACGGCGATGGCGTTCTCGACGGGATGGGACTTGCCATCGGTGTCCAGGAAGGAGAGCAGTCCGTGCTGCGGTCGTGCTGCCTGTGCCATGGGGCACCTCCAGGTAGGCACATATAGGCAGGGCGGCGAACTGTAACGCCGCTCACACCCGATGTGTACAGATTGCGGGCCAAGACGCCCGGATTTCAAGCGGGAGGCGGGAGGCGGGTACTGTGTACGGTCTGCGGTGGTGTCTGCACAGACGCCATGGCACAACGCATCACGACCCTCCTGCCACGGAACGACCGTGGCCGCTGAGTCCAAAGGAGGTGGGTTCCACATGCGTCACTACGAGGTGATGGTCATCCTCGACCCCGATCTCGAGGAGCGTGCTGTCTCCCCGCTGATCGAGAACTTCCTTTCCGTTATCCGCGAGGGCAACGGCAAGGTCGAGAAGGTCGACACCTGGGGGCGTCGTCGTCTCTCTTACGAGATCAACAAGAAGCCCGAGGGCATCTACTCGGTCATCGACCTGCAGGCCGAGCCCGCGGTCGTCAAGGAGCTCGACCGCCAGCTGAACCTGAACGAGTCGGTCCTCCGGACCAAGGTCCTCCGTCCCGAGACCCACTGACCGCGTAAGCGATCAGCGGTCACCGGGCCGTATCGCAACGAGTAGCAAGCAGCCCAGCAGTACCCGCCGAGAGGTTCCCCAATGGCAGGCGAGACCGTCATCACGGTCGTCGGCAATCTCGTCGACGACCCCGAGCTGCGCTTCACCCCCTCCGGTGCGGCGGTCGCGAAGTTCCGTGTCGCGTCCACTCCTCGTACGTTCGACCGTCAGACCAACGAGTGGAAGGACGGCGAGAGCCTCTTCCTCACGTGTTCGGTGTGGCGGCAGGCCGCGGAGAACGTGGCCGAGTCGCTTCAGCGCGGTATGCGCGTCATCGTGCAGGGCCGGCTGAAGCAGCGGTCGTATGAGGACCGTGAGGGGATCAAGCGCACGGTCTACGAGCTGGATGTCGACGAGGTCGGTGCCAGCCTGCGCAACGCCACGGCCAAGGTCACCAAGACCACCGGGCGCGGTGGCCAGGGTGGCTACGGCGGCGGTGGCGGCCAGGGCGGCGGTGGCGGCGGCTGGGGCGGTGGCCCCGGCGGCGGTCAGCAGCAGGGCGGCGGCGCTCCGGCCGACGACCCGTGGGCGACCGGCGCACCGGCCGGTGGCGGCCAGGGCGGCGGTGGCGGCGGCTGGGGCGGAGGCTCCGGCAGCGGCGGCGGCTACTCGGAAGAGCCGCCCTTCTAGGCCCGGACGCGGTGTTTCACGCGGTTTCACGTGAAACATCGCCCGGCCTGGTCTGGGCGACCAGCACAAACTTCTTGATCACACTGGAGAGAGACAATGGCGAAGCCGCCTGCTCGCAAGCCTAAGAAGAAGGTTTGCGTGTTCTGCAAGGAGAAGATCTCCTACGTCGACTACAAGGACACGAACCTGCTGCGGAAGTTCATTTCCGACCGCGGCAAGATCCGTGCCCGCCGGGTCACCGGCAACTGCACTCAGCACCAGCGCGATGTTGCCACGGCCGTGAAGAACAGTCGTGAGATGGCGCTGCTGCCCTACACGTCCACCGCGCGATAAGGGAAGGGTGACCGAGTCATGAAGATCATCCTCACCCACGAGGTCTCCGGCCTCGGTGCTGCCGGTGACGTCGTGGACGTCCGTGACGGGTACGCCCGTAACTACCTGGTTCCGCGTGGCCTCGCGCTCCGCTGGACCAAGGGTGGCGAGAAGGACGTCGAGCAGATCCGCCGCGGTCGTCGCATCCGCGAGATCGCCACGATCGAGCAGGCCAACGAGGTCAAGGCGCGGCTCGAGGGCGTCAAGGTGCAGCTGAAGACCCGCGCCGGCGAGGCCGGCCGGCTGTTCGGCTCCGTCACCCCGGCCGACATCGCCTCGGCGATCAAGGACGCGGGTGGCCCGGACGTCGACAAGCGCCGTATCGAGGTGCAGCAGCCGATCAAGACCCTGGGCGCGCACCAGGTGTCGGTCCGGCTGCACGCCGAGGTCGCCGCGAAGGTCGGCGTCGAGGTCGTCGCCGCCTGACGCAGTGCTCGGCTGAGCTGAGCATGTGAGGGCCGCACTCCACGGGGGTGCGGCCCTTCGCGCTGTGCGGCCGCGTCACCGCCGTGCGGACCCGCCCCCGCCGCGCGGACGCGTCCCCAAAGCGCCGCCGTGCGGTTCAGGCCCGGGTCGCGCCGGTGACGATCCAGCGCCCGGAGCGGGCCCGTAGCCAGAGGGTCGCCAGCCGGACCGACATCATCAGCGCCATGGTCCACCACAGTGCGGTCAGCCCCCCGCCCCACGCGGGGACGAGCAGTGCGACGGGGGTGAAGGCGGCGAGCGTGACGATCATGGCCCCGGCGAGATACGGGCCGTCGCCCGCGCCCATCAGCACCCCGTCGAGGACGTAGACCACGCCCGAGACGGGCTGCACGAGGGCGGTCACCAGCAGCGCGGGCAGCAGGGCGTCCCTGACCGCGGCGTCCGTGGTGAACAGAGGGATGAATAGCGGGCGGGAGGCGATCACCAGCAGCCCGAGCACGATGCCCGCGGCGATGCCCCACTGCACCATGCGGCGGCAGGCGGCGCGCGCTCCCTCGGCGTCACCCGCGCCCAGATAGCGCCCGATGATGGCCTGACCCGCGATGGCGATGGCGTCCAGCGCGAACGCCAGCAGGCTCCACAGGGTCAGCACGATCTGGTGGGCGGCGACCTCGGTGTCCCCGAGGCGGGCCGCCACCGCCGTCGCGATCAGCATCACGGCGCGCAGCGAGAGGGTACGGACCAGCAGCGGGGCCCCGGCGTGGGCGCAGGCCCGGATCCCGGCGGCGTCGGGCCGCAGCGAGGTGCCGTGGCGCCGGGCTCCCCGGACGACCACCACGAGGTAGACGGCGGCCATGGCCCACTGGGCGAGCACCGTGCCCCAGGCGGAGCCCGCGATGCCGAGCCCGGCACCGTAGACGAGGCCCGCGTTGAGCGCGGCGTTGGCCGTGAAGCCGCCGATGGCCACGTAGAGCGGGGTGCGGGTGTCCTGGAGGCCGCGGAGCACCCCGGTGGCGGCGAGCACCACGAGCATCGCGGGGATGCCGAGGGTGCTGACGCGCAGATAGGTGATGGCGTACGGGGCGGCGGTGTCGGAGGCGCCGAAGAGGTCGACGAGGCCGGGCGCGGTGGGGAAGGCGGCGGCGATGACGGCGGCGCCGAGCAGCAGGGCCAGCCAGATGCCGTCCATGCCCTGCCGGATCGCGCCGGGGAGGTCACCGGCGCCGACCCGGCGGGCCACGGCGGCGGTGGTGGCGTAGGCGAGGAAGACGAAGATGTTGACCGCGGTGGTCAGGAGGGCGGCGGCGATCCCCAGACCGGCGAGCTGCGGGGTGCCGAGATGGCCGACGATGGCGCTGTCGACCATGACGAAGAGGGGTTCCGCCACGAGTGCGCCGAAGGCGGGTACGGCGAGGGCGACGATCTCGCGGTCATGCCGGCGGACGGTGCTCCGCGCGCTCGCGGGGGCCTGTGTCATGGAGGCAATCTAATCTTCCACAGGTAAGAGACACAAGGCATCCGTAGTCCTTACATGACGGCGCTCGCGACACTCTCCTCTGCGCCGTTTGTCGTGATCTTGCATCGGGTGTGGAAGTTTTTCTTCTGCACAGCCCCTGGATAGAGAAAGTGCAGGTCAAGGCGGTGGCGCTGGGGTGATTGTGTGTTTGTCCACAGCGCTGTCCCCCGGCCCGTGCACAGGTTCACGCGACTTCTCCACAGGATGGATCGCATCATCCACATGGCCTGTGGATAACCGAGTTGGCCGGTGGCCCCGACAGGCCTACCGTTATCCGGCGCCCGCCATCTGTTCCGGCCTCGAATCCACCAGAACTCGACGCGTCGTGAGCGGAAGCCGGGCGCCCTGTGTGTCGTAGCCGTGCCGTAAGACTGAAGGCGTCGCGGAGTGATCCGTACCGCGGACGGGAGGAGGTGGCGGGGTGAGCGTGCCCGAGCCCATGGACGACCCATGGGCGGACTCCGGCCCGCCCGACTTCCCCTCCCCCCGCTTCCGCAAGGGCGAGGGCGGAGGCCGCGGCGAGGGCGGCCGGGGCCGTGACGACCAGCATGACCGCGGCCGCGACGGCGGCGGCTCGTGGGAGGGGTCCGGCTTCGAGCGGGTCCCGCCCCAGGACCTCGACGCCGAGCAGTCCGTGCTCGGCGGCATGCTGCTCTCCAAGGACGCCATCGCCGACGTGGTGGAGGTCCTCCAGGGCCACGACTTCTACCGCCCCGCCCACGAGACGGTCTACCAGGCGATCCTGGACCTCTACGCGAAGGGCGAGCCCGCCGACCCGATCACGATCGCGGCCGAGCTGACCAAGCGCGGTGAGATCGCCAAGGTCGGCGGCGCCTCGTATCTCCACACCCTGGTCCAGTCGGTCCCCACCGCGGCCAACGCCGAGTACTACGCGGAGATCGTCCACGAGCGCGCCGTGCTGCGCCGCCTGGTCGAGGCCGGTACCCGCATCACCCAGATGGGATACGCGGCGGACGGGGACGTCGACGAGATCGTCAACAATGCCCAGGCGGAGATCTACGCCGTCACCGAGCAGCGGACCAGCGAGGACTATCTGCCGCTCGGCGACATCATGGAGGGCGCGCTCGACGAGATCGAGGCGATCGGTTCGCGCAGCGGACAGATGTCCGGGGTGCCGACGGGCTTCACCGACCTGGACTCGCTGACGAACGGCCTCCACCCCGGCCAGATGATCGTCATCGCCGCCCGGCCCGCCATGGGTAAGTCCACCCTCGCCCTCGACTTCGCCCGGGCCTGTTCGATCAAGAACAACATGCCGAGCGTCATCTTCTCCCTGGAGATGGGGCGCAACGAGATCGCGATGCGTCTGCTGTCCGCCGAGGCCCGGGTGGCGCTGCACCACATGCGCTCCGGCAGCATGACCGACGAGGACTGGACCCGGCTCGCCCGGCGGATGCCGGACGTGTCCCAGGCCCCGCTGTTCATCGACGACTCCCCGAACCTGTCGATGATGGAGATCCGCGCCAAGTGCCGTCGGCTCAAGCAGCGCAGCGACCTGCAGCTGGTCGTCATCGACTACCTCCAGCTGATGCAGTCCGGCGGTGCCCGGCGCCCCGAGAGCCGTCAGCAGGAGGTCTCGGACATGTCGCGAAACCTGAAGCTGCTGGCCAAGGAGCTGGAGGTCCCGGTGATCGCGCTGTCCCAGCTGAACCGTGGTCCCGAGCAGCGCACCGACAAGAAGCCGATGGTCTCGGACCTGCGGGAAAGTGGCTCCATCGAGCAGGACGCCGACATGGTCATCCTGCTGCACCGCGAGGACGCGTACGAGAAGGAGTCCCCGCGCGCGGGGGAGGCCGACCTGATCGTGGCCAAGCACCGTAACGGCCCGACGGCCACCATCACCGTCGCCTTCCAGGGCCACTACTCCCGCTTCGTGGACATGGCTCAGACCTGATCCCGGTTGTTGTAGGGTCTCAAGATCCGTGTCCTAATCTCACAGTCGATGGCCACTCGGTGGCAGATCGGACACGATTCTGAGAGTGGCTGGTCAGGCCGTTCACTCGTTGTATTGATCCCAGCGTAAGGCGGACTATGCCAAATCGGCTTCCTGGCAGCGTAGCTCGTGGGCTGGCCCGGCATCATGGCCTGGTGACGACGTGGATGCGCTGCTACTGGGACGAGGAAGACGTCTGGTTCTACTTCGAGATCGACGCCGAAGGATGGGTGACTCGGCAGGTCGAACTCCAAGGGCCCGAGCTGATACCGATCGCAGCCGCCTCCCTCGACGAATGGCAGCAGGCCCACGACGCAGGCCGCCTCGATCAGTACGACAACAGGTTCGGGATCACAGCCGAGCTGCCCGTCTCAGAATGGGAAGGCCACCACCCCGAGCAATTGACTTCCGAGGAGTTCGAGGAAGTCTGGGGTACTGCCCGTCGGCAGATCGCATCCCGGCCCAGCTGACCTCTCGGCCCTCGGGGGCCTTTTGGCATCATCTCGACATGGCACCGACTCTTCCCCGCACCGTCCGAGCCGTCGACACCACTCAGCTCTTGGACCTGGAACGGGAGGCCGCCACATGCCGCTTCAGCCAGCGGCTCCCGGTCGACTGGCTCCAAGAGCACCTCTCTGCGGAAGCGACGCACTACCTGTTCCCGACACTCGTGCACCGGCTTCGCCACCGTCCGGAGGTATCGCCACAGTGGAGGTGCCAGCTGCTGCTGACCGTCAGCACCGGCGAACAGATCTGGGGTCTGCTCGACATCCTTCCCGACACCTTCGACAAGATCCCGGAGACTCTGGACGCGGCATTCAAGAAGGACGTCGTCAGCCGCATTGGGCAAGCCATGACCCAGCGGGAGTGGGCAGAGCGGATGGTTGCAGAAGGCGTCCACAAGGAAATGCCACGGAACTGAGACACGGGCACGCGGACATGGGCTGAGACAGTCCAGAGACCCGCTGGTCAGAGCTGTCCTCTATGACACGAGCCGCGAGACCCTACAGTTGTGTAGGTTCTCAGATTTCGTGTCGGATTCTCACGGTCGATGTCGGATGGATGTCGGATACGACATCGACCGTGAGACAGCCCAGGTCAGAGGCTCGACGGTTCGCGCCGAACGCAGCGGACCGTCGAGAGCACGACACGGAGTTGAGACGCCAGCGTCCGACATGGCGTGAGACGCAGGGAGAACGCGCAGGTCACGACGGCGGCATCCGACATGAACCGCGAGAACCTACAGGTACACGCTCGCCGAGCTTGCCCAACAGGGCCACGACGGAGTCCTCACCGCTCTCTGCGAGATCGCCGACTACCTGGACACCCAGCCTGTCCCCATCGACTACCAACGTCGACGCGGGCTGACGGGTGAAGGCCTCTTGCCCGCTGATGACTGGGTTTCGATTTGCACACAGACCGGTGTCCACCCGGGACAGGAAGCGCGGTTGCTGTCTGTGCGCCGCTACCTCTATCAGCGCATCACCGGAAATGATCTCCGGCAGGCGCCAACGTCGTTCCGGATCACGACCGCCGAGGAGGCGGGAGGCGTCGCGGTGGTTCCCTTCCGGATCACCGCCGCCCTGCTGGGAGCTCCCGACGAGTACGGCGAGGACTACCTACGGGGATTGGGCATCGACGAACCGCTGACCTGGGAGCCCCCAGCAGACCTTGCCGCAGGACTCTGCCTGCCCGGCCGACCAAATCAGTCCGGCCTCATCGCTAGCCGAGAGCCATCGAGGAAGCCGATCGTCGATGAGCCGTGGCTCCGAGAGCAGTACATCCGGCAGGCCCGGACCCTGGCCAGCATCGCAACCGAGCTGGACATGAGCCCAACGACGCTGACACGCCATCTCCGGGCCACGGGCATCGAACTCCGTCCACGCGGCGGACGCCGGGCCGTGAGCCAAACGGAACTCGACTCAGTACCGCCGCTGATCAGGCCGGCCCTCACAGATCGGCGCTGCTGGGGCCGCCTTCAGCGGTTTCGAGCAGCGATGGAATATCGCACCCTCGCCGAGGCCTCACGCCATCTCGGCACCGCCCGCTCGGTCCTCTACACCCAGTTCGATGCCCTGGAAAGGGATTTGGACGTCCAGCTCTACATCCGCCCCCGCCGGGGCGAATCACTCCGCCCCACCCAGGCCGGACAAGCCGTGATGGAAGCTCTGACCGACATCGAAGGCGCTCGACTAGGCGGCAACACCATCGAGACCGGCATGCCTATCGCCTCGTCGCCGCCGGTCATGTCCCGTTTAGTGGTGTAGCCGGGTCGGCGAACAGCGGCTGGGGCACCTGCGGGTGGGCGAAACCGTCCGGCACCTCCGCCCGAACGGCTGCCCGGCCCCGCTCAGCTCTTCCGCTCACCCAGGACACAGAATTCGTTGCCCTCCGGGTCGAGGAGGGTCACCCAGTGCTGCTCGTCCTGCACGGTGTCGGCGCGCCGGGCACCGAGGGAGAGCAGCCGGGCGACCTCGGCCTCCTGGTCGTCGGGGCGGAAGTCGGGGTGGAGCCGGTTCTTCGACGTCTTGCCCTCGGGGACAGGCACGAAGAGCAGCCCCGGCATCTGGTCCGGCTCAGGCCGGATCTCGATGATCTCCTCGGATTCGTCGACCACTACCCAGTCGAGAGCCTCGGCCCACCAGCGCCCGAGGGCGATGGGGTCGGAGGAGTCGACAATGATCTGTTCCCATTCGAGTGCCATGGGCGTGAGCATAAACAGGGTCGGCTGGCTGCCAGGGCTGAGGGTGACTGCCGTCGACCGCCGGTCCGGTGTGCGGATCGTGTCCCGCAGAGCGGTGTAGTAGCGCGATGTGGTAGCAGCAAGTCGCGAGAAGTGATCGCTGCTACACCACTCCAGGGGACACCACCTCGCCGCCCGCCTTCAGGCAGAACCCATGACCAGCCGATCGCCGACGGACGGCTATCGAACAGGACCGCACTCATCGACCAGAACGGTCGGCTCCGACAGGAAGACGTTCGGGTCGACGGGCCCATAGGCAACGTTGAACGTGTCGAGCCAGTACGACCAGTCCCGTATTCCGGCGGCGCTACTGAACCGATAGTTCAACTGCCAACGGACCCACTGCCCCGAGACCAGACGCACCGCTGGCGGGCGCCGCGGGCGCGGCGGCAATCCGAACAACGGCTCCACACGCGCCAGCACCCGGAGCCGATCGCCCTCGTCTCGCAAACTGAGTCCGACCTGGCGCAAGTCCCTCTTGCTCTCGTGGGGCTCGAAGCCGTCACGCTCGGACATCTGGATGACCTGGGAGAAGGAAGACGGCACCGGTGACACCAGGAACCCCGTTGGCGCTGAATTCCTGCGGGCAGCAGCGTCACCGCCCCTGGAGTACTTCGCGGCGGAGCCAGCCACAACGCAGCCCTCCGCGGACCCGAGCAAGCGACCCAGCAACCCCGGCATCCTGCAGGCCGCCCTCGCCAGCCCCAACGGTCGCCAGCGACTCGAACGCTTCGCAGCAGCCCTGGACCACCCCACGATCGGTCCGGCAGCCCGCACCAACGGTATCGGCCCGTCCGTCCTCACCAACCAGATCGCCCGTCTCGAGCGCGACTTCGGGCGGTCCCTCCTCGAACGCACCGAACGCGGACGACTCATGAAGCCCACCCCGTTCGGGAAACGCGTGGCCGACGCGGTCAGCTCAGGGGGGATACCGAGCGGTTCAGGGGGTGACCGTGTCCGGAAACCGGCGCTGTGCGCGGCCGGCGACGAGGAGTTGGTGGAGGGGTGGAGACGCGGCTTTGGGCCAGGCCGGTGCGCTTGGCGATGTCGCCTACGGCGCTGCGGCCGTTTCGGCACACGGCGTCCGGACGCCAGGCGGCTGCTACTGCCCGTGGGAATCGTCGCGGGCGTCGGTTTCAAGTACCTCAAGGAGATTTTCTCCGGAAGCACGGCCCACCTGATCGAGGCGGCCGGGCTCGCACTCGGCCTGCTGTTCGGCCTGGCCTCGGTCGCCCTGATCCAGGTCCACCGCGACCCGGCCGACTCCCGCCTGGTCACCGTCGCAGGCTGGCCCTACGCCGCACTATGGACGGCCGCGATGGCCATGCGCCTCGGCTTCGCCTACGGCTCGACCCACTGGTTCACCCACGCCCTCGCGACGTTCTCGATCCAGCACCAGGTTCCGGCCGCCACCTACGGCACCGCCTTCGTCCTCATGGTCTTGGCCATGATCACCGTCCGAACCGCCGGCGTCCTCATCCGCGCCCGACTCGCAGGCGCCACCGTCCACTTCGGAGCGCTGGGCATCGCTCGACGCTTCGCCCGCTGAGCCCGGCCGGTCTGCGGGTGCTCCTCCACCTGACACGGAGTCGAGACACGCCAGCGGATGACATGGTGTGAGACACCAAGAGAAGGCCCAGGTCACAGCGTCGGCAGAGGACACGGGCGCTGGGAACCTACAGTGCAGGTCCGCCTGGGCCGGTTTCAGCGCAGGGCTCTTCCGGCTGGACTATGCGTGCGAGGAGATCCATGAGCTGGGTCCGCTCGGCAGGCGTCAAGGCAGCGGTCAGTTCATCGTTCGCCTCACGGCCCAGTTGCTCCGTCCGAAGCAGGCGATGTTTCCCGCTCGGCGAAAGGGCGATGGCGTTCTTGCGACGATCCTTGGCGTCCGGCGCGCGGGTCACGAGGCCATCGTTCTGGAGGTCGTTGAGGATCGCGACCATGTCCTTGGGGTCGATGCTCAGGCTGCGGCCCAGCTCGGCCTGCGATACGGGGCCGAGTTCGGCGACGGCCGACAGGACGGCATGGTGCATCATCCGCATGCCCACCTGAGCCAGGGCTTCAGCGACGAGCCGGTGGCCCCGAGCTGCGGCACGGCCCAGGAGCCAGCTGGGGAGGGAGCGGATGCGGGCGGGAGCGCGGGTGGTCTCGGACATGGGGCCAGGCTAACCAGTAAATCATTGGGGCTCCCTACGACCTTTCGTTATCGTTGGGCCCCCCAATGACCCGGAGGTGTGCATGCGGCGGGTCCGCTTCTATGAGTACGGCGGTCCGGAAGTGCTCCGCGTCGAAGACGCGGAGGCCCCCGAGCCCGGCCCTGGGGACCTGCTGGTTCGCACGGAAGCCATCGGCGTGACCCTTCCCTCCGTGCGCAAGGTGCGCGGAGAAGGCGGCAGGACGCCGCTACCGGGAGTCCTTGGAGGCGAGGTCGCCGGAACGGTGATCGCACTCGGCCGGGACGTGACGGATTTCGCGGTCGGCGACCGCGTCACGTCGCTCACTTTCAGCGGCGGCTCGTATTCCGAACTCGCAATCGTCCCCGGCTTCATGGCGAGCCGCATACCGGACGGAGCGAGCGCCGTCCAGGCCGTCGCGCTGGTGCGCAGTGGACACGTCGCCCTCGCTGCCCTCGCCACGGCCCGCCCCCTGGGAAGCGAGTCGGTCCTCATCACGGGCGCCGCGAGCGGAGTGGGGCATCTCGCGGTCCAACTGGCCAAGCTTCAGGGCATTGGACGGGTCGTCGCGGCCGTGAGCTCGAACGCCAAGGCGGAGTTCCTCTGTGGTCTGGGCGCCGACGAGATCGTGACCTATGACAGCGAGCACTGGGGGAAGCCGGTCGACGTCGTCCTGGACGGAGTCGGCGGAGATCTCCTCCCACGCGCCGTCTCGGCCCTCGCACCCGGCGGGCGACTCGTCTTCTTCAACTCGGGCGGCGGCACCGTTCCCGCCTTCGACCTCCTGGCAGGATCGAAAACCATCACCGGGCTCACCATGGCGAGGTTTGCCGACACTCAGCGCGCACTCTATGACCAGCATGGCGAGGCGCTGTGGAAGCTGACCATGTCCGGACAGTTGCAGCCGGTCGTCCACGCCCGCATTCCGCTGGCTGACGCGGCACGAGCGCACGAGATCGTCGAAGCCCGCGCCAACCTCGGCAAGGTCATCCTGCTGCCCTGACGGTGAAGCTGACTCATCGGGAAACGCGTGGCTATGGCACGGGTGGCGAGGTCCTACAGGCGCGGTGCCAGGTCGGCGGCCTTGAGCGCGCGCCGCGCGAAGACCTCCTCGCGGCGCTCTTCCATCTGCCGCAGGGCGTCCTTGCGGTCCCGCTGAGAGAGCCGGTCGAGGTAGGTGTGGCCGAGGAGGTGGTCGGTCTCATGCTGCAGGCACCGGGCGAAGTACCCCCGTCCCTCGATGACCAGCGGGGCGCCGACCTGGTCGAACCCGCGGACGACGGCACGATCGGTGCGGGGGACCTCCTTGGCGGCGCCCGGTACGGACAGGCAGCCCTCGATGTCGTCGACGAGGCGGCGGGCGCCCGGACCGGGCAGTTCCAGAACGGGGTTGATGACGTGGCCGACATGCCGGACGCCCTCGTCGTCCGGGCAGTCGTACACGAACAGCCGCGCGTCGACCCCCACCTGATTGGCGGCCAGACCGGCGCCGTCGGCCACGTACATGGTCAGGAACATGTCGTCGATCAGCGCCGACAGCTCCGCGGTCCCGAACGCGGTCACTTCCTGGCACGGACGGCTCAGCACCTCCTCGCCCACCACCGTGATCCTGCGAACCGAGCCCTGTTCCATGGTGGTCTCCCCTTTTCGCACGCTGCTTGCCACATGACTGTGCCTGCCGCATGACCGTGCTCGCCGCATGACCGTGCTTGCCAAGTGCTTTGCAAAGTAGCAGGCTTTGCAAAGTGACTGAAGATGACGTCAGCCTGCGCGACCATCACGTCCGCACCGATCTGCTCGGCCTGCTCGGCGAGGTCGGCACCGTCACGGCGACCGAAGCCGCCTCCCGGCTGGGCTACAGCTCCGGGCTCTGCTCGTTTCATCTGCGGCAGCTCGCGCGCCACGGGTACATCGAGGAGGCCCCCCACAGCGGCGGCCGGGCCCGTCCCTGGCGGTTGAGGCAGCAGCCCGCCGCCACGGCCGCCGGGAGCGCGGAGGATCAGTTCGGCGAGGTGGCCAGGGGGCTGGAGGACGAGAGCTGGCAGCGATGGCTGGCCCAGCGGGACGAGGCGCCTCCCGCATGGCGCCACGACGAGGCCTTCAGCGCCGTCGCCTATCTGACGCCCGACGAGATGAGCCGGGTCGCGGACGTCATCCGGCGGACGCTCGCGCCCTACCAGGACCGCGAACAACGCCCCCTGGCCCGCCCCGAGGACGCTCGGCCGGTGGCCCTCATCGCCCGGCTCTTCCCGCTCCTTCCCCATACCCCGGACGGCACGGACGGGGGCTGAGGAGCGGTCGGGCGGGGCACATCGTTTGCTGTTTCCGCGAAAAACTTTGTCTTGTGGCCATATGGGCGGCCACCGTGTGCGCATGGACGCACAGTTCTGGGACGACATGTATCGCAGCGCCGACCAAATCATGAGCGGCAACCCCAACGGAGTGCTCGTCACCGAGGTCACCGGCCTGGTGCCGGGACGAGCGCTCGACATCGGATGCGGTGAGGGCGCCGACGCCATCTGGCTGGCCCGTCGCGGCTGGCAGGTCACCGCGACCGACATCTCCCACACCGCGGTGGAACGCGCCGCCGCCACTGCCCCGGACCTCTCCGGCCAGGTGGCGTGGACCCAAGCCGACCTGACCGTGACGCCACCCCCGGCCGCCGCGTTCGACCTGGTGTCGGCCCAGTACTTCCCGCTCCTGCGCCAGCCGGAGCACACCGCGCTGCGCGGCCTGCTCGACGCCGTCGCCGCCGGCGGCACCCTGCTCTACGTCGGCCACGACCTCGCCGTCCTCCCCGAACGCATGGAGAACGGCATCGCCCCCGGCGACTACTACCAGCCCCACGAGATCGCCGGGCTACTCGACGGCGACTGGACGGTCCTGGTCGACGAAACCCGGCCGCGCACCGTTCCCGCCCCGCCCGGCACCCCCCACACCCACGACACCGTCCTGCGCGCCCGGCGCCTGCGGTAAGCCGTCCGCGGCCGTCCGTGGCCGTCCGGAAACCGCCGCCCCGCACGGATCACGGAGCGCGGAGCGCTAGTCTCCCCGTCCATGACCGAGCCGAGCGATCTGCTGACCACCCGGACCTTCTACAACGCCATCGCTGACGACTACGCGGAGATGTTCAAGGCTCCGCTGGACGACAAGCCGCTGGACCGGGCCATGCTCGGCGCCTTCGCCGACCTGGTGAAGGAGGGCGAGGCGGCCGGGCCGGTCGCGGATCTCGGCTGCGGTCCGGGGCGGGTGACGGCGTATCTGCACGGCCTCGGGCTGGACGTCTTCGGTGTCGACCTGTCGCCGGGGATGCTCGCGGTGGCCCGGCGGGAGCATCCGGAGCTGCGGTTCGACGAGGGGTCGATGACCGGGCTGGACCTGCCGGACGGCGCGCTCGGCGGCATCGTCGCCTATTACTCCCTCATCCACACCCCCGCCGAGCGGATGCCCGCGGTGCTGGCCGAGTTCCACCGGCTGCTGGCCCCGGGCGGCAATCTGCTGGTCGCCTTCCAGGTCGGCGACGAGCCGCTGCACCTGGCCGAGCCGTTCGGCCACCCCGTGTCGCTCGACTTCCGCCGGCTGTCGCCCGACGGGATCGCCACGCTGATCGAAGGGGCCGGGTTCGCCGTACGGGCGCGGCAGGTGCGCGAGCCGGACGGCAGGGAGGTGGTTCCGCAGGCGTTTCTCCTGGCCCGTAAGCCGGAAGCGCGCCCCGCGGAAACGCCGTAGCGGCCGACCGGTCCGGGGCTCGCCGACCGGTCAGGGCCCGCCGCTCGGTCAGGGCCCGCCGCTCGGTCAGGGCCCGCCGCTCGGTCAGGGCCCGCCGCCCGGCGGCGGCTCAGAGCACGTCCGCCAGCTCTCGCAGCAGCCGCCGCTTGGGCCGGGCCCCGACCATCGACCGCACCGGTTCGCCCGCCCGGAACAGCATCAGGGTCGGCATCGAGAGCACTGCGTACGCCGCCGTCGTCTCCGGGTTGGTGTCCACGTCCAGCTGGACCACCTTCAGCCGGTGTCCCTCCTCCCGGGCGATCTCGGCCAGCACCGGCGCGATCATGCGGCAGGGCGCGCACCAGGCGGCCGTGAAGTCCACGAGCACCGGCAGCCCGGCCGTCAGCACCTCCTCGGCGAAGGTGGCGTCCGTGACCGCGGGCACTTCCCCGGTCCGAGTCCCGGTCCGAGGCCCGGTCTGAGTCCGTGTCATCTTGTTCATCCCTTCTATTCACCTATGTCCTTTATGTCTGGTGTCAGCTCGCAGCGCGGCTCCGGTGCCCCGCCGGGCGCCGTCGCCGCCGCCTCCAGCGCCGCCCGGGCCCGCTCCGCCTGGGCGAGCTGTGTCCCGACCTGCCGCCGTACGTCGTTCAGCCGCGCGATGCAGTCGTCCAGCTCGGCCAGCTTGCGCCGGTAGACCTCCAGTGACGCCGGACAGGAGTCACCGGCCGGATGGCCGGAGCGCAGACACTCCACGAACGGCCGGGTCTCCTCCAGCCCGAAGCCGAAGTCCTGCAGGGTGCGGATCTGCCGGACCAGCCGGACGTCGTCCTCGTCGTACGCCCGGTACCCGTTGCCCGTGCGCCGCGCGGGCAGCAGCCCGATCGACTCGTAGTAGCGCAGGGTGCGGGTGGTGGTACCCGCCCGTTCGGCCAGCTCTCCGATCCGCATGGCCCGACCGTAGACCTTGCCGCCGACGTCAAGGCCAGAGTCGTTCCGATCGCCTGAAATGCCGCTGACGGCACGGAATCCGGCCCGTAGGGTGCGGGCATGACCGCATCCGAGGACTTCGCGGAGCTGCTGCCCGCCACCCGCCGTGCCCTGCTCCACCGCGTCGCCGTCGGCCAGTCCGAGGGCCGGGCGCCGTCCCTGGTGGGGGCCGTGATGCGGGAGGGACAGCTGGTGTGGACGGGAGCGCGGGGCGGTACGGACGGGCAGTTGCCCGACGCCGACACCCAGTACCGGATCGGTTCGCTGACCAAGATGTTCACCGCGGTGCTGGTGATGCGGCTGCGCGACGAGGGGCTGCTGGACCTCGGGGATCCGCTGGCCAAGCATCTGGAGGTGCCCGAGGCGGAGGGCGCCACGATCGCCCAGCTCCTCGCCCACACCGCGGGGCTGGCCGCCGAGGCGCGCGGCCCATGGTGGGAGCGCACACCGGGCGCGCTGCGCCCCGAGACGGCGGACATCTTCGGCGAGCGCCCCCTCGTGCACCCCGCCGGACGCCGTCACCACTACTCCAACACCGGCTTCGCCCTGCTCGGCGCGCTCGTCGAGCGGCTGCGCGGCGCGGCCTGGGCCGACGTCCTCGCCCGCGAGGTGCTGGAGCCGCTGGGGATGACGCGTACGTCCACGGAGCCGCGCGCTCCGCACGCCGGGGGCTGGGCCGTTCACCCCTGGGCGGATGCGCTGCTGCCGGAACCCGCCGAGGACACCGGTCGGATGGCGCCCGCCGGACAGCTGTGGTCGACCGCCGCCGACCTGGCCCGCTTCGCCGCCTTCCTGCTGGACGGGGACGAGCGGGTGCTCGGCGCCGCCACGCTCACCGAGATGCGCATGCCCGCCGCCCCGCCCGAGGGCCGGGACTGGGACGGCGGCTACGGCCTCGGGGTGCAGCTCGGGCGGCGCGAGGGCCGGTTCCTGTTCGGCCATGGCGGCTCCATGCCCGGCTTCCTGGCCACCCTGTGGGTCAGCGCGGACGACCGGCTGGCCGGGATCGCGCTGGCCAACGTCACCTCGGGGCCCTCCGTCGGCTCCGTCGCCGCCGACCTCGTACGGATCACGGCGGAGCACGAGCCGCCGATCCCCGCCCCCTGGCGGCCGCTGCCCGAGGCCGATCCGGCGCTGCTGGCGCTGACCGGGCCCTGGTACTGGGGGCCGACGCCCTTCCTGCTGCGGCTGCGTGCCGACCGCGGCCTGGAGCTGTCGCCGGTCTCCGGAGCGGGCCGCGGCGCGCGCTTCCGGGCCGAGCCGGACGGCACCTGGACGGGCCTCGACGGCTACTACGCGGGGGAGACGCTGCGCGTGGTCGCGGGGCGCGGGGACGGTGCGCCCGGCCATCTCGACCTCGGCACCTTCGTGCTGACGCGGGAGCCGTACGCCCCGGAGGGCGCGGTGCCCGGGGGCGTCGACCCGGACGGCTGGCGGCCCGGCCCGCGGTAGCCCGTCGCGGCGCGCGCCCGGTCAGCCGAGCGGCAGCTTGAAGCCGAGGTGACTGGCCTCGAAGCCGAGCCGCTCGTAGAAGCGGTGCGCGTCGATGCGGGTCGCGTCCGAGGTGAGCTGCACCAGCGCACAGCCCTGGCGGCGCGACTCCTCGACCGCCCACTGGATCAGCTCGGTGCCGAGGCCGTTGCCGCGTTCGTCGGCGTGGATGCGGACGGCCTCGATGATCGAGCGCGTGGCGCCGCGCCGGGAGAGCCCGGGCACCACCGTGAGCTGGAGGGTGCCGACCGTACGCCCGTCCCGGACCGCGACGACGAGCTGCTGGTTCGGGTCCCGGCTCAGCCGCTCGAACGCGGCCCGGTACGGGGCCGGGTCGTCCAGTGACTCCCGCTGGGCGCCCAGGGGATCGTCGGCGAGCAGGGCGACGATCGCGGATATGTCCTCGGCGGTCGCGCGCCGGATCTCGAAGTCGGTCACGCCCGCGAGCCTACGCGGCCGCTCACAGCCCTTCCACGGCCGCTACCAGAGGCGCCAGTTCGGGCCGCAGGGCGGCCTCCCGGAGCGCTTCGCGCAGGGCGGCGTCGTGTGTCGGACGTGCCTCCTCCAGCAGCTTCAGCCCCTCGGGGGTGACGTTCGTATAGATGCCGCGGCGGTCGCCCGGACAGATGTAGCGGGAGAGCAGATCGCGGTCTTCCAGCCGGGTGACCAGCCGGGTGGTGGCGCTCTGGCTGAGCACGACGGAGTCGGCGAGCTGCTTCATCTGCAGATGCCCGCCGTCGCCGTCGTGCTGGCCGCTGAGCACGTTCAGTACCGAGAACTCGCGGACACTCAGCTCGTGCCCGGTCTGCAGCGCGCGTTCGATGTGCGCCTCGATGCGGCCGTGCAGGGAGGAGAGTGCGCACCAGCCCTGGGCGAGGGCCTGCCCGGACGGCGGGGCGGCGGTGCCGTGCGGCTCGTCCGGCATGGAACCTTCCCTTCGGTTTCCTTCGTTTCCTCGCCCGCCTTCGTTTCCTCGCCCGCCTTCGATTCTTTCGGCTTCTTCGAAGGCGTCGGCGGGTGAGTCGCTCCCAGGATAATCCTGCCGA
The DNA here is from genome assembly GCF_055591805.1 of Streptomyces sp. NPDC041200. NCBI lineage: Bacteria > Bacillati > Actinomycetota > Actinomycetes > Kitasatosporales > Streptomycetaceae > Streptomyces > Streptomyces sp. NPDC041200. The sequence goes on from NZ_JBVIZF010000002.1 coordinate 236,328, forward strand.
CAAAAATGCCCGCGTATGCAACTATCCAGCCACCCGGCGCGGTATGGGCCGACGGCCGCGCAGCCGCCGCCCCCGTGCGGTCAGGCCCCACGGCTTGACCACCGAGATCGCGGTCAGGAAGGCGTAGACGCACAGGCTGACCGATGGTGCCAGGATCAGATCGGTGGCCGCTCCGACCGCCCGGCCCGCCGAGACGTCGGCCATCGCCGCGTTGATCCGGGCGCGCAGCGCGAAGGCGGTCGCGGCGGTGGTCACGAGCGTCAGCCAGAACTTCACGTAGACCCAGCGGTAGCGGGCCAGGCCCCAGGGCGTGCCGAGGGCCAGCACCACCCCGCTGATCAGGGAGAGCAGGCTGACCGGGATGAGCAGCCAGTCCCCGAGGACGTTCATCGACCGGTACGCCCCTTCGGCGGCCTCGGCCGACCCGGCCGTGGCCCCGGCGATGCCCAGGGCCAGCACGCCGAGCGTCAGCCCGAGCCAGCCGACGGAGACGACCACATGCACGACGAGGAGGGCCCGGCGCACGGGCCGTTTCAGCTGTTCCATGCGCTCACGGTCGCGCGCCCGGGCCGCCTGCCGCGTCTGACGGCGGGAGTATCCGCGGCTACTCCCGAGTGTGGTGCTCCCGCGTGCGGCTGCCTCTACGCTCGATCCCCATGACCAGACTGCATCTGTTCGATCTGGACGGGACGCTGATCCACGGTTCGGCCGCGGCCATCGAGATATCGCGTCAGCTCGGCGTGGAGCGGGAGATCGCGGAGCTGGAGCGGGAGTTCGCTGCGGGCGGGCTGGCGCCCGCGCGGTTCGCGGAACGGGCCTGTGCGCTGTGGGGGGAGCTGACGGAGGCGCAGGTGGCGGCGGCGTTCGAGGGGGCGCCGTGGCTGAGGGGGATCCGGGAGGTGTGGGCGGACATCCGGGCGCGTGGCGAGCGGTGCGCCGTGATCTCGCTCTCGCCCGGCTTCTTCGTGGAGCGGCTGCTGGACTGGGGCGCGGACGCGGCGCACGGGTCGGCCTGGCCGTCGGTGCCGTTCCGGGAGCGGCTTGATCCCGCGGGCATCCTGAACCCGGCCGCTAAGGTGCGGATCGCCGATGAACTCTGCGGGAAGTTCGGGTTGACCAGGGCGGACTGCGTCGCTTACGGCGATTCGATGTCGGATGCCGAGCTGTTCGCGGTGGTGCCCTTCTCGGTCGCGGTGAACGCGGATCACCATGTGAGCGAAATCGCATCCAGCTGGTATAGCGGGAACGATCTCCGAGAGGCCTACGAATTGACGGGTAACTGCACGTAACTACGGGTAATTACGTGCGTTGTCGGGTGTAACGGATGCGTCATCAGTAGGGCTTGTGAATTCATCCGGGCCCGGTAGGGTCGGGGCAGTTCCGTCCCGGGAAGCGGTGACGGGACGACAACCGGGCAACCCGCTCCAACCAGCATATCGGGAACACAGCCCCTGTTACCCGGACTTCGGGTGAAGTTCTCGGGGTGCGGAAGGAGCGTGGCATGCTGCCCGGAACAGAGTACGGAGCGGGCCGACAGGACCAATCTCACGTGAACCAGTCGACCAGAGCGGGGAATTGCGGGCACATTCCGCCAGCGGAAGTGCGAAGACCGACAGAAAGATGTTCGAGGCGAGGCAACCATGGACGCTCCGACCACCACATCGTCGGCCGGTAACGACGGCGGGGGAAACAGTGGCGACTGGGGTTGGTTCACCCCGAGCAGGAAACGCGCCGATGACCAGCCCCGTTCCCCCGAAACGGACGGCGCGGACGACGACGGGGCGGCCGCCCGCCCGGTGAGCCCGATACGCCGGGCCGGTACGGAGGCGGAGCGCCGCTCGGCGCCCCCCGCACCGGCCCCCGCGTCCCCGATACCCCCCGCGTCCGCGGTGCCGCCCGCCTCCGCCGTGCCGCCCGCCTCCCCCGGCGCCCCCGCGTCCGCCGTGCCGCCCGCGTCCGGGCGCGAGGAGCATCAGCGGCCCGATGAGGCACCGGCCCCGCAGGGCGCGCGCCCGGCCGCCGAATCCGTCTTCACCGCGCCCGAGACCGCCTCGCCCGACGCGATCCTGCTGCGCCGCACCATGGCCGAGATCGAGCCGGTGAGCGACAAGGTCACCTCGTACTTCTACGCGCTGCTCTTCGTCCAGCACCCCGAGCTGCGGCCGCTCTTCCCGGCCGCCATGGACGCCCAGCGCGACCGGCTGTTCAAGGCGATCCTGACCGCCGCCCGGCTCATCGACGACCCGGACATCCTCACCGACTTCCTCTCCCGGCTCGGCCGGGGGCACCGCAAGTACGGCACCCAGCCCGAGCACTATCCGGCCGTCGGCGAGTGCCTGCTCGCCGCGCTCACCCGGTACGCGACCAACACCTGGAGCGACGAGGCCGAGGCGGCATGGGTCCGGGCCTACACCGCGATCTCCCAGATCATGATCGACGCGGCGGCCGAGGACGAGCTGCGCGCCCCCGCCTGGTGGCAGGCCGAGGTCGTCGGGCACGAGTCGCGCACGGCCGACATCGCCGTCGTCACCGTCCGCCCGGACCAGCCGTACCCCTTCCTCGCGGGCCAGTACACCTCGCTGGAGACCCCCTGGTGGCCGCGGGTGTGGCGGCACTACTCCTTCGCCTCCGCGCCGCGCCCGGACGGGCTGCTGTCCTTCCACGTGAAGGCGGTACCGGCGGGCTGGGTCTCCTCCGCGCTGGTGCACCGCGCCCGTCCCGGTGATGTGATCCGGCTGGGGCCGCCCGCCGGGTCGATGACGGTCGACCACTCGACCGACAACGGGCTGCTGTGCCTGGGCGGCGGCACCGGTATCGCGCCGATCAAGGCGCTGGTCGAGGACGTCGCCGAGCACGGCCGCCAGCGGGCGGTCGAGGTCTTCTACGGCGCCCGAAGCGACCACGACCTCTATGACATCGACACCATGCTGCGGCTCGCCCAGCGGCACCCCTGGCTCTCGGTCCGTCCGGTGGTCTCCGACGGTCCGACGAGCGGGCTCAGCGGCAGACTTCCCGACGCCGTGCGGCAGTACGGCCCGTGGAACGCGTTCGACGCCTATCTCTCCGGCCCGCCCGGAATGATCCGCAGCGGCGTGGACGCGCTGATGGGCGTCGGTGTCCCGTCGCACCGCATACGGCACGACTCGATCGAAGAGCTGATGGCGGCGGCGGAGTAGGCAGAAACGCTACAGACAGACGGCGATTTCAGAACGGGGACAAAGGACTGTGGACGACGTCGGGCACGAGCGGGCGGCCGCGCCGGCACCCGGCCACCGTACGGAGCGTCTGGAGAGGCTGGAGGGGCTGGAGGGAGCCGAGCGCACGGGCCGTCCGGGGAGCGACGGCGAGCACCTCCTCCAGCAGCGGCTGGGCACGGCCGACCGCGCCGACCGCTTCTACGACGAGCAGGTGCTGGACCACCTCAACGACCGGATGCGGGAGTTCATCGCACGCCAGGAGATGTTCTTCCTGGCCACCGCCGACCGGCACGGGGAGTGCGACAGCACCTTCCGGGCCGGGCCGCCCGGCTTTCTGCGCGTGCTCGACGAACGCACCCTCACCTACCCCGAATACCGGGGGAACGGCGTGCTGGCCAGCCTCGGCAACATCGAGGAGAACCCGCACCTCGGCATCCTCATGGTCGACTTCTTCCGCGACCGCATCGGGCTGCACGTCAACGGCCGCGCCCGGGTGGTCGACGACGACGCGATGCGTGCCCGCCACCCCGGTCTGCCGGTCGACCCGGTGCCCGGCCGCCGTGCGGTCGTCTGGGTCGAGGTGGCCGTCGAGGAGGCGTACATCCACTGCGCCAAGCACATCCCCCATCTGCAGAAGGTGCCCGCCCGGCGGCGCGCCCGCGCCGAGGACGGCACGGGCACCGACCAGCCCCGTGTCCCGGAGCAGGGGCAGGCCTGGGGGACGGACGACGTGAAGCGCAAGGGCGGCGACTTCTTCGGTGCCGCCGCCGAGGCGCGCGAGCGGCGCCGTACGCCCCCTGCCGCGCGTCCCGACGAGTGGCTGCAGGAGGCGGAGCGGGTGCTCGCCGAGGCTCGTCGGCGGGCGGCTCAGAAGGGTCCGCAGCCGTTCAGCGGCTGGTTCCGCTGACCGACGCTGATCACGGTCGATCGTCCCTGATCAAGGCTGATCGAGGCTGATTAGCCTAGGTCGTCCGCGAGCAGGGCGAGCACGCCCTCGATGTTGGCGTCGAGGTAGGCGCGCAGCGACGGCGGCACCATCCCGATGGAGGCGATCCCCTCGCGGGTGAACGGGATCCGGACCACGTCGTACTCCCCGCAGGGCTCCTCCACCTCCGGACCGTGCCGCCTGCTGAGGTCCATCGAGGCGAGTCGGCAGACGAAGAAGTGCTGCACCTTGACGCCGCCCTGGACCTCCCCTTCCGGGTGCGGGACGGTGTCGACGAAGGCGGGGACCACGTCCGTCACCTTCGCGCCCAGCTCCTCGTCCACCTCGCGGTGCAGGGCCTCGACGACGGTGGTGTCCTCGGGTTCCACACCGCCGCCGGGGGTGATCCAGTAGGGCTGCTCACCGGGCTTGGTCCGCTTGATCAGGATCATCCGCGGGTCGGCGCCGCCGTCGAGCAGGATGGCGCGGGCGGTGCGTTTGACCACGGGTCGTTCGGTCATGCAGGACATCTGCCGCAGCCGTCCCCGGCTGAAACCCCATACTCATCAGTGGACAGGGGCTCACCAGTCCACAGCGGCGCGCAGCAGCCACTCGTGCGCCCGGGCGACGTGCGGCACCGCGAGCCCGCCCGTCCGCACCACCAGGAAGTAGGTGCGCAGCGGCGGCACCGGCGGGTTGAGCAGCGCCACCACCTCCCCGGCGTCGAGGGCGTCCATGCACAGATAGCGCGGCAGCACGCCGAGCCCCGCCCCCTCCGCGACGCACGCCAGCACCGCCCGCAGATCGGGGGCGATGACCGTGCCGGAGGTGACCGGGCGGGTATCGAAGACGGCCGACCAGTAGCGGCTGACCAGCGGCAGGGTCTCGTGCACCTCGACCACGGGCAGCGCCTCCAGCGCGCTCGCGCCCTTGACCTGGAGCACCGCGGAGCCGCCGAGCCGGGCCGCCCAGCGCGGCGACGCGATCAGCACGTGCTCCTCGTCGCACAGCGGGGTGGCGGCCAGCGGGCGGCCGCGCGGCCGGGCGGTGCTGATGGCCAGGTCGTGGTGGCCCGCCCCGAGCCCCTTGAACAGCTCCTCGGAGCTGCCGAACGCGCACCGCAGCGCGAGCCCCTGGGTGACGAGCGTGGTGAGCGCGGGCAGGGCGCGCAGCGCGGTGAACTCCGGGGGACCGGCGAGGTGCAGGGTGCGCAGCGCGGAGTGGTCGTCCAGCCCGGCCTCGGTGATCTCCACGAGCGCGTCGAGGTGCGGGGCGGTCTTGTGGGCCAGCTCCTCGCCGACGGTGGTGGGGATGACCCCGCGCGCCGTACGGAGGAACAGCGGCCGCCCGAGCTGCCGCTCCAGGGTGCGGATCTGGCCGGTGACGGCGGGCTGGGAGAGTCCGAGCAGCGCGGCGGCGCGGGTGAAGGACCCGGCGCGGTGCACCGTGACAAACGTGCGTAAGAGGGCCAGATCCATGCGGTTCCCCTCGCGTCGACGCACCCCCGCCGCATGCCAACTATAAATATGCCGATAGGTCCATGTCGCTACTGTGATTGGACACTGACGCTGAGTCAACTAGCCTTGTTCAAGCGGTTCTCCACGAGAAGAACCGGGGCGTCTCAAGCCACGAGGGGGGAGGCTTGAGACGCCCGTCAGGCGTACCCGCGCGCGGGCGATACGGCGAGTTTCGGCCGCCTTCACACGGTGTCGCGCGCCTCATCGAGCGCGCGCAGCACATCCGCGATCAGATCGTCCGGGTCCTCCGCGCCCACCGAGAAGCGGATGAAGCCCTCGGCGACCGCGTCGCCGCCCCACCGGCCGCGCCGCTCGGCGGTGGAGCGCACGCCGCCGAAGCTGGTGGCGTCGTCGACCAGCCGCAGCGCGGCGAGGAATCGTTCCGCGTGCTCCTTGCCGGGCAGGGTGAAGGACAGCACACAGCCGAAGCGGCCGCGCATCTGCCCGGACGCGACCGGGTGCGCGGGATCGTCCGGCAGCCCGGGGTGGCGCACCCCGGTGACGTCGGGCCGGTCGCGCAGCGCCCCGGCGAGCGCGAGGGCGGTGCTGGCCTGCCGGTCGACGCGCAGCGGGAGGGTGGCCAGGGAGCGGTGGGCGAGCCAGGCCTCCATGGGGCCGGGGATCGCGCCGACCGTCTTGCGCCAGCCGCGTACGGCGGCGGCCAGCTCCGGATCGCGGCAGGTCACGTAGCCGAGCAGGACATCGCCGTGGCCGGTCAGCGCCTTGGTGCCGCTCGCCACGGAGAAGTCGGCGCCCAGCTCCAGGGGGCGCTGGCCGATCGGGGTGGCGAGGGTGTTGTCGACGGCGACCAGCGCGCCGCGCGCGTGCGCGGCGTCGGCGAGCCCGCGGATGTCGCACACGTCGAGGCCGGGGTTGGACGGGGTCTCCAGCCACAGCAGCCCGGTGGTGTCGTCCAGGGCCGTCAGCTGGGCGTCACCCGCGGTCGGGGCGGTGCGTACCCGGACACCGAAGCTCCGCAGCCGCTCGCTGAGCGCCGGGAGCAGCTGGTAGCCGTCGGACGGCAGGACGGCGGTGTCGCCCTGCCGCAGCTGGGACAGGAGGACGGCCGCGAGCGCGCCCATGCCGGACGCGAAGACGACGGTCTCGGCGTCGTCGTCCGGGGATTCCAGTTCGCTGATCGCCCGCTCCAGCCGGGACCAGGTGGGGTTGGCGTCGCGGCCGTAGGCGAAGGGGCCGGAGGCGTCGCCGGGGAGGTGGTAGTGCGCGGCGAAGACCGGTCCGGGCAGCGCCGGTTCGTAAGGCTCGGCCTCGGGTAGTCCCGCCCGTACGGCTCGGGTGCCGTCGCCGGTCATACGCGCTCCTCGGTAGATGTGTCAGATGCCTCGGACGCGCCGTCGAGGGCCTCGGCGACCGCGTCCAGCAGTCCGCCGCTCGCGGCCTCGATCATCTCCAGGACCTCCTCGAAGCCGTCCGTCCCGCCGAAGTAGGGGTCCGGTACGTCCAGACCGCCCGGTGCGTCCGGGGAGGCGTCCGGGTCATAGGAGCGCAGCAGCCGCACCTTCGCGGCGTCCCGTGGGGTGGGCGCCAAGGCGCGCAGCTCCCGCAGATGGCCGCTGTCCAGCGCGATCACCAGATCGAGGCCGTCGAACCACGCGGGCTGGAACTGCCGCGCGATGTGATCCTGCTCATAGCCGTGGTCGGTGAGCACGGCGATCGCGCGGCGGTCGGCCCCGTCGCCCTCGTGCCAGGGGCCGGTGCCCGCGCTGTCCCACTCGACGAGGCCGTCGAATCCGGCGTCCCCGGCATGGGCGCGGACGATGGATTCGGCCATCGGCGACCGGCATATGTTGCCGGTGCAGACGAAGCAGACACGATAAGGCGACGGGGCTCTCATACCTGTCATCATTCCCGGCCGCGGTCAGTCCTTGTCATCGGGGAGGACGACGTGCAGCGCCCAGGCGACTATGGAAACGATCAGGCCACCGAGGAAGGCGGCGCCGAAGCCGTCGACGTGGAAGCTGAGATCCAATTGCCCGGCCAGCCAGGAGGTCAGCAGCAGCATCAGGGCGTTGATCACCAGGGTGATCAGTCCGAGGGTCAGGATGAACAGCGGAAATGCCAGCAGCTTGACGACCGGCTTCACCACCACGTTCACCACACCGAACAGCAGGGCGACGAGAATGAGGGTGATCGTCTGACGTCCGGTGTTCTCACCGGTCAGCGTGATGTCCTTGAGCAGCCAGATGGCGACGCCGAGGGCGCCGGCGTTGGCGAGCGTCTTGACGAGCAAATTCTTCATGGTTGAGATCGTCGCAGACAGGCCCGGGGACGGGCAGGGGCATGGCAGGCAGGGGTGGAGAGGCGAATGAAGGCGTTCCGGCTGGACGAGCTGGAGGCGGAGCGGGCCGCGAACGATGGCGCGTATCTGCAGTTCCTGCGTGAGCGGAACATGTCGGTCGGGCTCTACGCGCTGAACGCGGGCCAGACCGACCCGCAGTCGGCGCACGGCCAGGACGAGGTGTACCTGGTGATGAGCGGCCGGGCGTCGATCACGGTGGGCATGGAGACGACCCAGGTGGCGCGGGGCAGCGTGGTGTACGTACCGGCGGGCGTGGCGCACAAGTTCCACCACATCACCGAGGATCTGCGGGTCATGGTGGTGTTCTCTCCCCCGGAAAGCTGACGGCAGCGCTCCGGTCCCCTACGGGTCCGGTCAGGGACGGACGGGGGATGGAAGCCCTCCGTCCGCTTCTTCTCCGCCCTAGCATCGAGGGCAGGGGCCGGTGCCGTAAGGCCGGCCCCGCCAGCCAGGAGAGAGCAAGGAGCAGACGTGGCCGCGAAGGACATATTCCGGGGCTTGCCGTGGTGGGTGACATGGATCGCGGTGCCGGTTCTCGTCCTCGCCGTCTTCGGCGGGATGATCATGAGCGTGGTCGGCTTCGTCATCGGCCTGCTCTTCAAGGCACTGGTGCTGGTGGCGCTGATCGGCGGTCTGATCTACGTCGTACGGAAGTTCACCTCGTCCTCGTCGCGCGACTGGTGACCCCGCGCGACGGGTGACCCCGACTCCGCGCGGCGGGTACGCCGCGCGAGGGATACGGCGGAGCCAAACATCGGCCCCACGGCACCACTGTGGTTAGAGTGCGAGTCCGCGACGTTCCCCATCTCGGCGTCTGCCTCGCAACAACACCCCGGGGGTGCCTGTTGACGACAGCGAACATCGACACGGCCGCTGAAGCGGCCCTGATCGCCCGCGCACCGGGCCGGCGTCGCCCGGCCCCGTGGGTTCCACCACGGCAACACTGGCCATTTCCGTTCCCTCACATGAGGCAAAGCGACTCCGCCCCGCAATCGAGTCGCTACGCTCCAGAGTCGGCCAAGTCTGAACTACCCGGGGCGGCGAACGATGCGTGACATGCGTGACACAGTCCAGGCGGAAGTGACGATGACCTTTCTGGTCTCGCAGGAACTGTCCTTCCGGATCCCGGTCGAGCTGTCGTACGACAGCGGCGATCCCTACGCGGTCGAGATCACCTTCCACTTGCCCGGCGACGCGCCGGTGAGCTGGGCCTTCGCCCGTGAGCTGCTGCTGGACGGCCTCAGCAAACCCTCCGGCGAGGGCGACGTGCGGATCGCACCGGCCTCGCCCGAAGGGCTCTCGGACGTGTTCATCAGACTGCAGGTCGGGTCCGAGAGAGCCCTGTTCCGGGCCGGGGCGGCGCCGCTGGTGGCGTTCCTGGACCGTACGGACCGGCTCGTCCCGTTCGGGGAGGAGCCCGCGGCCTGCGATCCGGTCGACGACCTCGACGCCGAACTGGACCGCATCCTGGCCGAGGACCGCTACGCGTAGCGCCGAAGCGCCCGCTCGCGGTGGCGCGCTCAGCGTGCGCGTGCCCGGCGGCGCCTCCCCCGGCCCCGTCCGCCCCCGCTCGCCGCCGTGCCGTCCTCCGGCGCGTGCGCGTGGTCCGCGGAGACCACCAGCACGGCCAGCGCCGTGGTCACCGGCACCGAGGCGACCAGCCCGATGCTGCCCACCAGCGTGCGGACGATCTCCTCCGCGACGATCTCGCTCGTCGCCACCGTTCCCACTCCGCTGTCCGCGATCGAGAAGAGGAGCAGCAGCGGAAGCGAGGCGCCCGCGTACGCCAGCACCAGGGTGTTCACGACGGACGCGATGTGGTCCCGCCCGATGCGCATCGCGGCCGCGTAGAGCTTCCGGCGGCTCGTCGAGGGGTCCGCTTCCCGCAGCTCCCACACCGCCGAGGTCTGGGTGACCGTCACATCGTCCAGCACGCCCAGTGAACCGATGATCACCCCTGCCAGCAGCAGACCCTTGATCTCGATGTCCGGATAGAGGCCGTGCACCAGACCGGTCTGGTCGTCGGTGTTGCCGGTCAGCGAGGCCCAGCCGATGAACAGCGAGCCGAGCACGCCGATCAGCAGCAGCGAGACCAGGGTGCCGAGCACGGCGACCGACGTCCGGGCGCTCAGCCCGTGGCACATATAGAGCGCGAGCAGCATGATCGCGCTGCCCCCGACGACCGCGACCACCAGCGGATTCGAGCCTTGCAGTATCGCCGGGAGGATGAACAGCGTCAGTACCCCGAAGCTGATGGCCAGCGCCACCAGCGCGAAGATGCCGCGCAGCCGCCCGACGGCCACGACCACGAGCGCGAACACCCCGGCGAGCAGGGCCATGGGGAACGAGCGGTCGACGTCCGAGACCGAGTACTGGAGGTTCTTCGGTGCCTTGGGCGCGTACGACAGCTTCAGCTCCTGCCCGGCGCTGAGCTTCCGTGAGGCGTTCGGCTGGACGATCTCGGGGAACGTACGGCCCTTGTCCTTGCCCGAGGTGACCTCGATGGTGGCCTTCTCGCAGACGCTCTTGCCGCCGCCCGCTCCGCCTCCGGTGCTGCCCCCGGGCGCGCCGCCGCCGGGTGCCGGGGCGCCGCCCTGCTGGCCCGGTTCGGTGGGTGCCTGCGGCTGCGCGTTGACGTCGGCGCAGTTGACCTCTTCCACCTTCACCACCCGCCCGGCGACCGTCTCCTGGTCGAAACCGAGCCCGCTGCGGCCCTGCGTGGTGTGCTCGGGGCCGCCCGGCCACAGAGCGACCAGCCCGGCGACGACGGCGACGGCGAAGGGGATGAGCACCGCCGCGATGACCTTGCGGAGGCGCGCGGAGACGGGGGCGGCCGGGCCGTGGGAGTGGGCGTGGCTGTGGCCATGGCCGTGGGAGTGGCCCTGGGCCTGGCCGGACGGGTGGGGCTGCTCGGGCGGATGGTCCTGCTGTGTCGCGGTCACCGTCGCATCATCGCAAGAGCGGCAGGCCCCCTGTTCAGGTATGCGGGGAAACCGTTAGCGTGGGGGCACCTTTGCAATCGCGGGAGCTCGGAGCACCGGGCTGAGAGGGCGCTGACTCGAGAGCTGCGCCGACCGCTGAACCTGTTACCGGGTAATGCCGGCGTAGGGAGTGGGTCTCATGACTCAGCAGGATGCACACACGCGCGAAAACGCTGGCGATTTCGGCTGGCATAAGGGATATGTCACGGGTTCCCGCCCGGACATCCAGGTCCCGGTGCGCCGCGTGCACCTCACCAATGGCCAGGACGTGACGCTGTACGACACGTCCGGCCCGTACACCGACCCCCACATCGACACCGACGTCCGCCGTGGCCTCGCGCCGCTGCGGCAGAACTGGATCGTCGCCCGCGGCGACACCGAGGAGTACTCCGGCCGTCCGGCCCGGCCCGAGGACGACGGCATCAAACACACCGCGCCACGCGGGGGCCTGCGCAACCTCGACGCGGTCTTCCCCGGACGGCCCCGCCAGCCCCGCCGGTCCCGCGACGGCGCCCCCGTCACCCAACTCGCGTACGCCCGCCGGGGCGAGGTCACCGCGGAGATGGAGTACGTGGCGCTCCGCGAGAACGTCTCCCCCGAAGTGGTCCGCGAGGAGATCGCGGCGGGCCGGGCCGTGCTGCCCGCCAACGTCAACCACCCCGAGATCGAGCCGATGATCATCGGCAAGCGGTTCCTGGTGAAGGTCAACGCCAACATCGGCAACTCCGCCGTCACCTCGTCCATCGAGGAGGAGGTCGAGAAGATGACCTGGGCGTCCCGCTGGGGCGCCGATACGGTCATGGACCTCTCGACCGGCCGCAACATCCACACCACCCGCGAGTGGGTGCTGCGCAACTCCCCGGTGCCGATCGGCACCGTGCCGCTCTATCAGGCGCTGGAGAAGGTCGACGGCAAGGCCGAGGAGCTGACCTGGGAGGTCTACAAGGACACCGTCATCGAACAGGCCGAGCAGGGCGTCGACTACATGACGGTGCACGCGGGCGTACGGCTGCCGTACGTCCCCCTGACCGCCCGCCGCAAGACCGGCATCGTCTCCCGAGGCGGCTCGATCATGGCCGCCTGGTGCCTGGCCCACCATCAGGAGTCGTTCCTCTACACCCACTTCGAGGAGCTGTGCGAGATCCTCGCGGCGTACGACGTCACCTACTCGCTCGGTGACGGACTGCGCCCCGGATCCATCGCCGACGCCAACGACGAGGCGCAGTTCGCGGAGCTGCGCACGCTCGGCGAACTCAACCGGATCGCCAAGGAGCACGGCGTCCAGACGATGATCGAGGGCCCGGGCCATGTCCCGATGCACAAGATCAAGGAGAACGTCGACCTCCAGCAGGAGATCTGCGAGGAGGCCCCCTTCTACACCCTGGGCCCCCTCACCACGGATGTCGCGCCCGCCTACGACCACATCACCTCAGGGATAGGCGCCGCGATGATCGCCTGGTGGGGCACGGCGATGCTCTGCTACGTCACCCCCAAGGAGCACCTGGGGCTGCCGGACCGCGACGACGTGAAGACCGGCGTGATCACCTACAAGATCGCCGCCCACGCAGCCGATCTGGCCAAGGGCCACCCCGACGCCCAGGCCTGGGACGACGCGCTCTCCGACGCGCGCTTCGAGTTCCGCTGGGAAGATCAGTTCAACCTGGCCCTCGACCCGGACACGGCGCGCGCCTTCCACGACGAGACGCTCCCGGCGGAGCCCGCCAAGACGGCGCACTTCTGCTCCATGTGCGGGCCCAAGTTCTGCTCCATGAAGATCAGCCACGACATCCGGCGCGAACACGGCGCCGCGATGGACGAGGCGGAAGCGGAAGCCGGAATGGCGGAGAAGTCACGCGAGTTCGCGGCCGCGGGCAACCGGGTCTATCTGCCGATCGCCGACTGATCCCGGCCCTGCTCTACGGCCGCCGGGCTCCGGAAACACACTTTCCGGAGCCCGGCGGCTCGGTCGTTGTGGCGCGCGTCCCATGGCGGGTTGGCGGGAGGAGATCGATACGGAGAGTGAGCGTCTGCGGGCCGAGGGCCGGACGCCGCTGTGGAACGGTCCTCGTTACGCGGTCGAATCGTTCGACGTCTCCCGGACGGCCCTCGACGAGCAGCCCGAGGTGCACCTGCGGCTGCGCCCGACGGACTACTACACCTTTCTTGCGGCTCAGCAACTGGACCGGCGACTGTCCGACGGGACAACCCCTCGTACCCGCTACCTGGACCCGGACAACCCGCTGCGAGCACCTGCGTTCCTGCACTGCAGCTTCGCTGTGAACGTCGCGGTGGTCACGGCTGACGACATGCTCGTCGTCAGCCAGCGAAGTGACCGGGTCCGCATGGCGCCGGGGGTATGGAACTCCTCTGTCAACGAGGGGATGTCCTGCAAGCACGTATGAGCAGGGGAGTCGCCGACCGATGGGAACATCAGACCATCGACTACGTACCTTTCCGTCCCGCTGCCGTGGCCAAGTACCTGCTGCGCGCCGATCGCATCCACCGGTGGGCGCCTCTCGCCCCGGCGCTCTTCCATCTCGCGCTTGTGCATGTCTACAGCCGTACACCAGTCGAAAGAGCGGAAGCGCAAGTCATTCGACGTCTATAGGCGGAGCATCCGCGAAGCCGCGTCCAGGGTCAGGTGCCACGGGTAGCCCTCTGGCCGACCTTGGCCCGGCTCGTTGGGTACGAAGCCGCTTTCGCCGTAGAGCACACGCACTCCCATTGCCCGTAGCGTGGCAATGCTGGCGTCGAACTGGGAGTGCCGCACGTAGGCGGCGTTGACGCATGGCATGGCCACGGTGGGGATGCCCTTGCCGATGGCTTCAGCCACGAACCCGACGATGAACTTGTCGGTGATCCCCAATGCCCATTGGTTGATCGTGTTGAAGGTGGCGGGTGCCACGATGGCGACGTCCGCGGGGGGCCAGACGTCCGGCTCTCGGGGGAGCTTGTACTGGCTGCGCACCGGGTATCCGGTTAGCTCTTCCAGCGCTGGCAGCTCGTCGTCAAGCCAGCGTGCGGCCGTGGGAGTCAATCCGAGGCAGACGTCCCAGTCGGCGGCCTGGGCCTGCTCAATGACGCCTGCGATGTTCAGTACGGGTGGGGCAGCGCTTCCCAGCAGGTACAAGACGCGATTCGCAGTCATGGCGGCAGTTCACCGCGATGCGCGCCTCACCCGCAAACCGTCATCCCCAGCCGGGGGCTGAGATCGCTGTTCGCCATTGTCGGCCTCGTCCCGGCGGGTAGCGTGCTGCTGAGTGAGTCACGAACAGGGCGGCATGCATGCCGCTCCCCAGCGACGATCACACGGGCACTCGGATCGCACATCACCGGAAACGGGATGGGTTGACGCAGCGCGGACTGGCCCAGAAGGTCCCCTACTCGTACAGCCTGCTCACTCAGGTCGAGTCCGGGCACAAACCGGCCAGCCCTGATCTGGTGGCCGCTGTCGCCAAGGCCCTGTGCAAACCCGAAGGCGGAGGCCGGAGAGCTGCGCTTCCTCGCGAACCGCCTGGTCGAGGCGCTGCGGGACGCACTGCGGGTGGCGGAGAGCCGTGGCAGGCGCATCCCTCTCCCCGACGAGGACGAGGACACCCGACCGACTCAAACGAGGGGAGCACGGGGCTGAGCCCGGACCGTCGCGCTCAGCCTGAGTGGCGCATCGAGCCCGCTCCGGTGGGACTGCGCGTACGCCGTGAGGGAGACCAGCTCGCACTGACGCCTCGGAAGCCCGTCGCCGTGACCCCTCGTCGCGGCGGCGGGTTCGTGCTTGGGTGGGGCCGTCACGAAGCCCGACGCCTACGCGAGCCTTCCGGAGCAGCCGATGGACAACTTACGCGCCTTGCGCATCGCCAACCAGCGCTTCGCCCAGCACCTTGACGGGATCGAGGACGACGCGTGGGGGCTGGCCACTCCGTGCAGCGAGTGGACGGTGCGGGAGCTGGTGAGGCACGTCCTGCTGGGCCATGCGCATCTGGTGTCCGCCCTGACGGGCGACCAGGTCGCTCCCGGGCCCGGGGACACGTTCGCGGAGTGGGCCGGGCGGGCGGAGCGGGCCGCCGGGTTGCCGGGGGTGTCCGGGCGGACCGTACGGAATCCGGTCGTCGGCGAGCTGAGTGGGGACGCGGCGGTGCGGATCCGCTGGAGCGATGTCTATGTGCACGCCTGGGACCTGGCGCGGGCCCGGGGCGCGGAGTTCACGCCCGATCAGGAGCTGACCGGGGCGGCGCTGGAGTGGCTGGTCCCGGCGGGGCCGGGGCTCGGTGCCACGGGGGCGTTCGCGGTCGGCACCGACCCGGGGCCCGGGGCGGATCCGTTCGCGCGGATGCTGGCGCTCACCGGGCGGGCGAGCGGCTAGTCCGGCTGGTTCTCCGGGCCGCCGTACTCGGGGCTGGTGTAGTCCGGGCTGGTGTAGCGGGGGCGGGCCCTGGGGCCCTCGTCGTCGGTGCTGAAGCCCGGGCGGCTGTAGCCGAGGTGGGGGGTGCGGCCCGCCTCGGAGCGGCCGGGGACGTAGGCGGTCCACGGGGCGGGGGCCGAGGGGTTGGCCAGGGCCTCGTGGAGGAAGGGGAGGACGCCCCGCTCCAGCAGGGCCTGCCGCCAGGCCTCTCTGGCCCGGTCCACCTCTTCCAGCTGCTCGGCCAGGGCCTCGCCGCGGATCGCGCTGGAGCCGTTGCGCAGGGCGGTGAGGAGGAGGCCGACGGCGGCGAGCAGGATGCCCGCGGCGGTGAGGGCGGCGAAGAACCAGCCCGCGGTGATCATCGGCTGGGCGATGGACGGCACGGGGTCCAGGACGTGCAGCACATAGCCGACGAGCAGGAAGATGAGCGCGGCGGTCCCGGCCAGCACCGGGGCCAGGACGGCGAGCATGGGGAGCAGCCCTGCCCCCGAGGCGTCCAGGACGGCGCCGGTGAACCCGGCGGAGTGCGCGTGCTCGTCGTCGTCCTCGGGGACCGCGGCCATGGGGAGGGGCGGGGCGGGCTCGCGCAGCCGGGTGCGGGCGAGGACGTAATCCTGGTATTCGGCGGCCGCGCACGCGGTGATGGCGGCCGAGGCGCTGAGCGCCATGGTGCGCAGCTGCTCGGTGGTGAGCCGCTGTCCTATGCCCGGCAGATCCGGTCGGCGGTCCGCGGTACGCAGCACCTCGTCGAGAACTCGCTCGAACTCCGGGCGGTCCTCGGCGAACAGGTGCGGAGCGCTTTTCATGGTGCATCCCCCGATACTCCGTAAGGCCTTGGTGTCCGGCTTTCACCGGGCAGTCGGGCGGAAACGGAGGAGAGCCTGCGACGGATAAACCGATGGTAGAGCCGATCCGGCGCGGGGTGACAGCAAGTTTCGTGATTTGCTCAGCCCCGGTGGCCCCGTCCGGCTCTTCCGTCGCGCGTCCGCGTCACCCTCACGTGCCGAGCGGCAGTTGTACGACCAGCAGTTTTCCGGCCATGGTGATGCCGCCGTCCATCGCGACCGCGAGATTGTCCGCGTAGACGTGCGGGCCCTCCACCGCGGGCGTGCCGTCGTCCTCGCCGTCCTCCGAGCCGACTTCGCCCAGCAGATACGGGATCGGGCTGTGCCCGTGGACGATGCGCTCCCCGCCGTAGGTGCCGAGCAATTCACGCGCGGCCATCGGGCCGGAGTCCTCGTCGCGGAAGGCGAAGCGCTTGGTGAATTTGCGGAACAGGTCCCAGCACTCGTCGGCGTCACTGCGCTGGAGTGTCTCGGTGACGGTGTCGTTGACGGCCTCGATCGAGTCGCCGTACTCCAGATAGGCGGTGGTGTCGGAGTGGACGAGCAGATGCCCGTCCTCCTCGGCCATCGCGTCCAGCCGTGACATCCACTGGAGGTGATGGTCCTCCAGCCGCTCCATGTCGGTGCGCTGGCCGCCGTTGAGCAGCCAGGCGGCCTGGAAGGAGGCGGTGCCGGCACCGGAGTTGACGGGGGTGTCGCCGAACCGCTTGGCGCCGATGAGGAGCAGTTCGTGATTGCCCATCAGCGCCTTGCAGTAGCCGCCCGCGGCCGCGGCCTCGGCGGAGAGCTGCATCACCAGGTCGATGACGCCGATGCCGTCCGGGCCGCGGTCGGTGAAGTCGCCGAGGAACCACAGCCGGGCGTTCCCGGCCGCCCAGCTGCCCTTGTCGTCGATCAGGCCCTGGGCGGCGAGCGCCTCGCGCAGCTCGTCGTGGTACCCGTGGACGTCGCCCACGACGTACAGCGGGCCCGGGCCCTCGTCGTCGGCGAGTTCGGCCTCCGGATCGGTCACCGAGGTGAGCGCGATGGTCGGGCGGTCCTGCGGGGGCACCAGCCGGGTGTCCGCGATGGTGTGCCCCGGGCCCACGACCGGCAGCTTCTCGGTCGGGGTGTACCCGTGCGGCATCGGGGCAGGCGCGGGTGCGGCAGGCACCGGCCCGGGCGGCGTGGACGCCCCGTACGCGGGCACGGGCGGATGTGCCGCCGTGGTCCCTGCCGTGGCTTCCAGACCGGCCCCCTGAGTCATCGACCCCTCCACCATCGCGCCGCCGTCCCACCTTGTGGACCTTGCCTGGTCGACGGCGGTCCGCGGTGTCGTCCGCCCATCATAGGAATGACCGAGAGGGCTTGTGACGCACCAGGGTGCCGTCAATCGGTGTTCGGCCCTGCTTGGACGGTCATTTATCCCGGATTGGCCCGGTAGGGGAAGCCCACGGGGCGCGGGTCCTCTTCGGGTCATCCTTGAGTCACCCTCAGATCATCCTCCGGCGCGGCTGCGCGGCGGGCTGACCGTCGTACGCGGCGGACGGCGCTGGGACGACGTCCGCACGATCAGTTCGGTGGGTATCACCTGCTCGACGGGGCGGTCGCTGTCGAGCCCCTCGATGGCGTCGATGAGCAGTTGCACCACGGCGGTGCCGATCCGGCGCGGCTTGAGCGAGAGCGTCGTGATGGGCGGTTCAGTGGTCCGGTAGACCGTGGATTCGCTGCAGCACACCAGCAGCAGGTCCTCCGGGACGCGCAGCCCGTAGCGGCGGGCGGCGGCGAGCAGATCCGTGCCGTTGGGGTCGAAGAGCCCGTAGACCGCGTCGGGGCGGTCCGGACGGGCGAGCAGCCGGTCGGCGGCGACGGCCCCGGCACGGGGGTCGTGGGCCGGGTACGCCTCGTACACCCGGTCCTGTCCCACCCGCTCGCACCAGTGCAGATACGCCTCGGTCGAGAGCCGGGTGTACGTGTCGGTGGTGGTGCCGGTGAGCAGCCCGATACGGCGGGCACCGGCCTCGGCGAGATGGTCCAGGAGCCCGAGCACGGCCGCCTCGTGGTCGTTGTCGACCCAGGCGGTCACCGGGAGGGTGCCCGCCGGGCGGCCGTCGCTGACCACGGGCAGGCCCTGGCGGAGCAGCTCGGCGACGACCGGGTCGTGGTCGGACGGATCGATCACGATGGTGCCGTCGAGCGCGACGTTGGACCACACGTCGTGGCGGGAGGTGGCCGGGAGGATCACCAGGGCGTAGCCCCGGGCCAGCGCGGCGGAGGTCGCGGCCCGCGCCATCTCGGCGAAGTAGGCGAACTCGGTGAAGGTGAAAGGTTCATCCCCGTACGTGGTCACGGTCAGGCCGAGGAGGCCGGACTTGCCGGTACGGAGGGTACGGGCCGCGGCGGACGGGCGATAGCCCAGCCGCTCGGCGACCTCGCGGACGTGGCGGCGGGTGGCATCCGGGAGCCGTCCCTTGCCGTTGAGCGCGTCGGAGACGGTCGTGATCGAGACCCCGGCGGCGGCGGCCACATCCCGGATGCCCGCCCTGCCTAACCGGCGGCCGGCCGACCGGCTCACCTGGTGCTTCCCTGCTGCTGTCATGGCCAGCCGATAGTAGGGCCCGAGTGCCCGGTCTGCGCGATTCCGCCATCGGTATTCGGAAGGCACGTTTCTGCATGAGCGCTCCGGCCAATTCCCTTGGAAGTGAAGCCAGTTGGGGTGACGGGGAGGGGTCTGGTCGCCTCTGGCATATCCACGCCTGGCGATTGCTCGATGTCTCGAAGAGGTCTCAACTCACCTGCACGAGTGACGCGCGCTACGGCGCTCGCCACCGGCGCGCGCGAATGAGCGGGGCGCTCCCCCCGGCGGGCACGCGGGCGCCGCCGGCGGGGACGCGGGCGCCCCGGCGGGTACGCCGGGCGGGGCAATCCTCATAAGGTGTGCAGTATTGCCGTGTGCGAAGCCTGCGCACGGAGCCGAAGGGACGGGTCGAGGAGGACTGCCGGTGAGTGAGAAGAACCCCAAGCTGCGCGCCGCGCTGGACGGGATTCCGACGTACAAGCCCGGTAAGCCGGCCGCCGGGAACGGACCCAGCTCCTTCAAGCTGTCCTCCAACGAGAATCCGTATCCGCCGCTGGCCGGGGTGCTGGAGACGGTGGCGAACGCCGCCGCGTCCTTCAACCGCTACCCCGACCTCGCCTGCACCGCCCTGATCGCCGAGCTGGCGAGCCGGTTCGACGTACCGCTGGAGCACCTGGCCACCGGGACGGGTTCGGTCGGCCTGGCCCAGCAGATCGTCCAGTCGACGGCCGGGCCGGGGGATGAGGTGATCTACGCCTGGCGGTCCTTCGAGGCATATCCGATCATCACTCAGATCGCGGGCGCGACCTCGGTGCGGGTCCCGCTGACCGACGCGGAGGTCCACGACCTGGACGCGATGGCGGATGCGATCACCGACCGCACCCGGCTGATTTTCGTCTGTAACCCCAACAATCCGACCAGCACCGTGGTGCGCCGGGCGGAGCTGGAGCGGTTCCTGGACCGGGTGCCGTCCGATGTGCTGGTGGTGCTGGACGAGGCGTACATCGAGTTCATCCGGGACGACCAGGTCCCCAATGGCATCGACCTCTACCGCGACCGGCCGAACGTGTGCGTCCTGCGGACCTTCTCCAAGGCGTACGGCCTGGCCGGGCTGCGGGTCGGCTTCGCGATCGCCCATGAGCCGGTGGCCGCGGCGCTGCGCAAGACCGCGGTCCCCTTCGGTGTGAGCCAGCTCGCCCAGGACGCCGCGGTCGCCTCGCTGCACAGCGAGGACGCGCTGCGCGAGCGGGTCGAGGCGCTGGTCACCGAGCGGGCACGGGTGGCCGAGGCGCTGACCGGCCAGGGCTGGACGGTGCCGGACTCGCACGCGAACTTCGTCTGGCTGCGGCTGGGGGAGCGTACGGCCGACTTCGCGGCGGTGTGCGAGGCGGCGGGCGTGGTCGTGCGGCCGTTCCCGGGCGAGGGGACGCGCGTGACGATCGGCGAGCGGGAGGCGAACGACCTCTTCCTGCGGGCCGCCGAGGAGTTCCGCAAGGAGCTGTGACGCCGGGCTGCCGCTGAGCGGCGACGCCGGGTTTGGCGCGCGACGCCGGGCTGGCGCTCAGCAGCGCAGGATACCCAAGCGTGTCCCATTCGCCCCCTCCCACCCCCAGGTGGGAGGGGGCGAATCCGTGTGCGTATCATTGCTTGTGAATGTGAATACGTTCACAAGCTCGCTTCGGGGAGCGGCACGGCACGACCGTGCGGGCACGGCAAGACCGTAAGGAGAGATTCACGTGGAGCTGGCTCTGGCGCCGGAGACGCTGGCGCGATGGCAGTTCGGGATCACGACCGTCTACCACTTCCTCTTCGTCCCCCTGACGATCTCTCTCGCGGCGATCACCGCCGGGCTGGAAACCGCCTGGGTCCGCACGGGCAAGGAGAAGTACTTCCACGCCACCAAGTTCTGGGGCAAGCTCTTCCTGATCAACATCGCGATGGGTGTCGTCACCGGCATCGTCCAGGAGTTCCAGTTCGGCATGAACTGGTCCGACTACTCGCGCTTCGTCGGTGATGTCTTCGGTGCCCCGCTCGCGATGGAGGCGCTGCTCGCGTTCTTCTTCGAGTCCACCTTCATCGGCTTGTGGATATTCGGCTGGGACAAGCTGCCGAAGAAGATCCACTGCGCCTGCATCTGGATCGTCTCGCTCGGCACCGTCCTGTCGTCGTACTTCATCCTCGCCGCCAACTCCTGGATGCAGCACCCGACCGGGTACGCCATCGACAAGGCCACCGGAAAGGCCCGGCTGACCGACATCTGGGCGGTGCTGACCCAGGACACCACCCTGGTCGTGGTCTTCCACACCCTCACCGCCGCGTTCCTCACCGGCGGCGCCTTCATCGTGGGCATCGCCTCCCTGCACCTGTGGCGGGCGAAGCGCAAGCAGATCCGCGGCGAGGACCTGGGCACGAAGGAGAAGAAGCAGATCGGGGCGATGCGGGCCAGCCTGCGGGTCGGTCTGGTCGTGGCCGTCGTCGCCGGACTGGGTACGGCGATCAGCGGTGACTCGCTCGGCAAGGTGATGTTCGAGCAGCAGCCGATGAAGATGGCGTCGGCGGAGGCGCTGTGGGACACCCAGGCGCCCGCGCCCTTCTCCGTCTTCGCGGTGGGCGATGTCAGCGAGGGGCACAACAGCGTCGAGCTGGAGGTCCCCGCGGCGCTGTCCTTCCTCGCGCACAGCAACTTCACCGACGCCGTCCCCGGCATCAACGACGTCGCCCAGAAGGAGGCCGCCGCCTACGGGGGCCAGCCCGAGGACTACATCCCCAGCATCTTCATGACCTTCTGGGGCTTCCGGCTGATGATCGGATTCGGCATGACCTCGTTCGCCGCCGGTGTCATCGGGCTGTGGACGACCCGCAAGAAGCGCTGGCTCGACCCCGCCTTCCGCACCGCCGACGACGAGGTCCCCCGGCTCATGCTCACCAAGAAGCGTGAGATGAGCCCGCTGCTCACCAAGTGGTCCTGGCGGATCGGCATCCTCACCATGGGGTTCCCGCTGATCGCCAACTCCTTCGGCTGGATCTTCACCGAGATGGGGCGCCAGCCCTGGGCGGTGTACGGGCTGATGAAGACCTCCGACGCGGTCTCCCCCGGCGTGAGCCAGACCGAGGTCCTCATCTCCCTCGGCGTCTTCACGCTGCTGTACGGCGTGCTCGCCGTGATCGAGGTGCGGCTCCTGGCCAAGTACGCCAAGGCCGGGCCGGACACCGACGAGAAGCCGCCCGCTGAGGACCCGAAGCTGCGGCTGCCCTCGGGCGGACCGGGCGGCCCCGGCGGCGGGTCCGCCGCGGAGGACGACGCCGACAAGCCGCTGACCTTCGCGTACTGACGCGTCACGACGGGCGGAGAGACTCATGCACCTTCACGACTTCTGGTTCCTGCTGATCGCCTTCCTGTGGACCGGCTATTTCTTCCTCGAAGGCTTCGACTTCGGTATCGGCGTGCTGACCAAGCTGCTCGCCCGGGACCGTACCGAGCGCCGTGTGCTGATCAACACCATCGGGCCGGTCTGGGATGGCAACGAGGTCTGGCTGATCACCGCCGCCGGTGCCACGTTCGCGGCCTTCCCCGACTGGTACGCGACCCTCTTCAGCGGCTTCTACCTGCCGCTGCTGGCCATCCTGGTCTGTCTGATCCTGCGCGGTGTCGCCTTCGAGTACCGGCACAAGCGCGGCGAGGACCGCTGGCAGCGCAACTGGGAGCACACGATCTTCTGGTGTTCGCTGCTCCCCGCGTTCCTGTGGGGCGCGATCTTCGCCAACCTGGTGCACGGGGTGCCGATCGGCCCGGACAAGAACTACGCGGGCGGCCTGGGTGACCTGATCACCCCGTACGCCCTGCTCGGCGGCGTCGTCACGCTCGTGCTGTTCACCTTCCACGGGGCGGTCTTCGCCGCGCTCAAGACGGCTGGGGACATCCGGGTGCGGTCGCGCCGGTACGCGGCCTGGCTGGGCCCCGTCGCGGCCGTGGCCGCGGTCGCGTTCCTCGGCTGGACCCAGGCCGACAGCGGCAACGGGCGCAGCCTGGTCGCG
This sequence comes from Streptomyces sp. NPDC041200, assembly GCF_055591805.1. Taxonomy (NCBI): domain Bacteria; kingdom Bacillati; phylum Actinomycetota; class Actinomycetes; order Kitasatosporales; family Streptomycetaceae; genus Streptomyces; species Streptomyces sp. NPDC041200. Next base: position 259,104 of record NZ_JBVIZF010000002.1, read on the forward strand.
GTGGTCCTCGCGGTGGCGGCGCTGGCCGCGGCCCTGGTGATGAACGCGCGCGGGCGTGAGGGCTGGGCGTTCGGCCTGTCCGGGGTGGCCATCGCGGCGTCGGTCGCGATGCTCTTCCTGGCGCTCTTCCCGGACGTCATGCCGTCTTCGCTGAACCCGGAGTGGAGCCTGACGGCGGCGAACGCGGCCGCCAGCGCCTACCCGTTGAAGATCATGACGTGGGTCGGGGTCATCATGATGCCGCTGATCATGGCCTACCAGGCGTGGACGTACTGGGTCTTCCGCAAGCGCATCGGGACCCAGCACATCCCCGCCGCCCACTGATGCGCCCGATGGCTCAGGTGGTGTGTTTCACGTGAAACCAATCGATCCGCGACTGCTCCGGTACGCGCGGGCGACCCGGTTCTTCCTGGCGGCGTCCGTGGCGCTGGGGCTCGCCGGGGCCGGGCTCGTCATCGCGCAGGCCATGCTGATCGCCGAGATCGTGGTGGGCGCGTTCCAGCGGGACGAGGGCGTCGGCGCCCTGACCGCACCGCTGATCTGGCTGGCGCTGGTCGCCGGGGGCCGGGCCGCCGTCTCCTGGCTGACCGAGCTGGCCGCGCACCGGGCGAGCGCCACGGTCAAGTCGGAGCTGCGGCTGCGGCTGCTGGACCGGTCGGTGCGGCTCGGGCCCGGCTGGCTGGACTCCCAGCGCACCGGCGAACTCACCACCCTCGCCACCCGGGGCATCGACGCGCTGGACGACTACTTCGCCCGCTATCTGCCCCAGCTGGGGCTCGCGGTGGTGGTTCCGGCGGCCGTGCTCGCCCGGATCGTCACCGCCGACTGGGTCTCGGCGGTGGTCATCGTCGTCACCCTGCCGCTGATCCCGCTGTTCATGGTGCTCATCGGCTGGGCGACCCAGTCCCGGATGGACCGCCAGTGGCGGCTGCTGTCCCGGCTGTCCGGTCACTTCCTCGATGTCGTCGCCGGGCTGCCGACGCTCAAGGTCTTCGGCCGCGCCAAGGCCCAGGCCGCCGCGATCCGGTCCATCACGGGCGACTACCGGCGGGCCACGCTGAAGACGCTGCGGCTGGCCTTCCTGTCCTCCTTCGCCCTGGAGCTGCTGTCCACGCTGTCCGTCGCGCTGGTCGCGGTCGGCATCGGCATGCGGCTCGTCCACGGCGAACTGGACCTGTACACCGGGCTGATGGTGCTCGTCCTCGCGCCCGAGGCGTATCTGCCGCTGCGGCAGGTGGGCGCGCAGTACCACGCGGCGGCGGAGGGACTCGCCGCAGCGGACGAGGCGTTCGCCGTGCTGGAGCGGGAACCGGCCGCCGCTGGTACGTCGCCCGCCCCCGACGCCCGGGGCGCCGCGCTCACGGTCGAAGGGCTGACGGTACGTCACTCCGGGCGGACCGACCCCTCCCTGGCCCCGGTCTCGTTCGAGGTCCGCCCCGGCGAGACGGTGGCGATCACCGGACCCAGCGGCGCGGGCAAGACGACGCTGCTGAACGCCGTGCTGGGCTTCGCCGAACCGTCCGGGGGCCGGGTGCTCGTCGGCGGCCGCGACCTGGCGTCGCTCGACCCCGAAAGCTGGCGGCGCCAGATCGCCTGGGTGCCGCAGCGGCCGTATCTCTTCGCCGGGAGCATCGCGGACAACGTCCGGCTGGCACGGCCCGACGCCGACGACACCGCCGTCCGCGAGGCCCTGCGCCAGGCCGACGCCCTCGGCTTCGTCTCCGCCCTGCCGGAGGGGGCCGATACTCGGCTCGGCGAGATGGGCGCGGGCCTGTCCGCGGGCCAGCGCCAGCGCATCGCCCTGGCCCGCGCCTTCCTGGCCGACCGCCCGGTCCTGCTGCTCGACGAGCCCACCGCGAACCTGGACGGCGCGACGGAGGCGGCGGTCGTCGACGCGGTGCGCCGCCTGGCCGAGGGCCGCACGGTCCTCCTGGTCATCCACCGCCCGGCCCTCCTGCCCCTGGCCGACCGCGTCATCGCCCTGCCGGGGCCCGCGGGCCTGCCAGGGCCTGCGGCCGACCGTGGCCACCCTGGCGTCGGCGCGGGCCGCGCCGAGCCTGCCGACGCGGCGCGGATGGTGACGGACGATGCGGCGGCGTCGGACGCCGGTCCCTCGGCCGGGTCTGATGTGCCCCCGGTGCGCCCTGCGATGGACGGCGAGTACGACGCCGGTACGGGCGTCGGGGCAGCGGGTGCGCCCAGGGTGCTGGCTCGGGTGCGGGACGCCGCGCGGGGTGCGCGGGGGCGGTTCGGGCTGGCGCTGCTGCTCGGGAGTCTGGCGCTCATGAGTGCCGTGGGGCTCATGGCCGTCTCCGGGTGGCTGATCTCGCGGGCGTCCCAGGAGCCGCCGGTGCTGTACCTGATGGTGGCGGTCACCGCGACGCGGGCGTTCGGGATCGGGCGGGCCGTCTTCCGGTACGCCGAGCGGCTGGTCTCGCACGACGCGGTGCTCCGGGTGCTGGCCGAGCTGCGGGTCGCCGTCTACCGGCGGCTGGAGCGGCTGGCGCCCGCTGGGCTCAAGGAGACCCGGCGCGGGGATCTGCTCTCCCGGCTGGTGGCCGACGTGGACGCCGTGCAGGACTACTTCCTGCGCTGGCTGCTGCCGGTCGGCGCGGCGGTGGTCGTGAGCGCCGCCTCGGTCGGGTTCACCGCCTGGGTGCTGCCCGAGGCCGGGGCCGTGCTCGCGGTCGGGCTGGTGGTGGCCGGGGCCGGGGTGCCCGCCGTGTCGGGCGCGCTCGCCCGGCGGGCGGAGCGCCGGTTGTCGCCCGCGCGCGGCGCGCTGTCGGCGCAGGTGGTGGATCTGCTGGCCGGGACCGCCGAGCTGACGGTGGCGGGCGCGCTGCCGCGTCGGCTGGACGCGGTGCGCCGGGCCGACGGGGTGCTCACCCGGATCGCCCGGCGGGGCGCCGCCGCCACCGGCGCGGGCGCCGGGCTGTCCGCCCTCGTCTGCGGTCTGACCGTGGCCGTCGCGGCCTGGGCCGGGGTCGGGGCGGTGGCCGACGGGCGGATCCACGGGGTGTGGCTGGCCGTCGTGGTGCTGACGCCGCTGGCCGCCTTCGAAGCGGTCGCCGGGCTGCCGCTCGCGGTGCAGCACCGGCAGCGGGTGCGGCGGGCCGCGGAGCGGGTGTACGAGGTGGTCGACGCGCCGCTTCCGGTACGGGACGACGGCACCGAGGAGCCGCCCTCGTCGGCCTTTCCGCTGGTGGTGCGCGGGCTGTCGGCGCGCCACGCGGGGCAGCCCACCCGCGCGCTGGACGGGTTCGACCTGGAGCTGCGTCCGGGCCGCCGGGTCGCGGTCGTCGGCCCGTCCGGTTCCGGCAAGACCACGCTGGCCCAGGTGCTGCTGCGCTTCCTGGACGCCGAGGACGGTACGTACACCCTGGCGGGCCGGGACGCGGCGGCCGTGGACGGCGACGCGGTGCGGCGGCTGGTCGGGCTGTGCGCCCAGGACGCGCACATCTTCGACAGCTCGCTGCGGGAGAACCTGCGCCTCGCGCGCCCCGGCGCCGGTGAGGACGAGCTGCGCGCGGCGCTGGCCGCCGCCCGGCTGCTGGAGTGGGTGGACGGGCTGCCGGACGGTCTCGACACCCACGTCGGCGAGCTGGGCGCCCGGCTCTCCGGCGGTCAGCGGCAGCGGCTCGCGCTGGCCCGCGCGCTGCTGGCGGACTTCCCGGTGCTGGTGCTGGACGAACCCGCCGAGCATCTGGACCTGCCGACGGCCGACGCGCTGACCGCCGATCTGCTGACGGCGACCCGGGGCCGTACGACCGTACTGATCACCCACCGGCTCGCGGGCCTGCAGGCGGTCGACGAGGTGATCGTGCTCGACGGCGGCCGGGCGGTGCAGCGCGGCACGTACCGGGAACTGGCCGTGGCGGACGGGCCGTTCCGCCGGATGCTGGAGCGGGAGGCGGCGGAGGCGGCTCCGGCACGTTCCGGCGTCACCGTCTGACCGGTTCCCGTCGGGAAAACTCTGCTTTCCCGGGCAAAAGCCATTCATTACGCTCGGAGCATGGCGGCTTCGGCACCCTCACCGGACCCCCTGGACGTCGCCGCGGAGGCGACCCGCGGGCTCCAGGGGCTGTCCACCGAGCTGACCGCGCGCGTTCCGCGGCTGCTGGAGGCGATGCGCTCCATCGGCACCGGCTTGGAGCTGCGCGTGGTCCTCGACCGCATCGCCGAGACCGCGGCCGAGCTGGCGGGCGCCCGTTGCGCGGCGATCGGGGTGAACGACGCGGCGGGTCAGGGGCTCGCCGACGTCGTCACGTACGGGGTGACCGAGGCGGACCGGGAGCGGTGCGGCACGCTGCTGGCCGGGCGGTCCGCCGGGGCGGGGCTGCTGTCGGCCGAACCGCTGCCGCGGTCCTTCCTCGGGGTGCCGATCCGGGTGGGGGACGAGGTCTTCGGCCATCTGTGCCTCGCCGAGAAGCGGGACGGTGGCGAGTTCAGCGTGCCCGATCTGCACATGGTCAAGGTGCTGGCCACGGAGGCGGGGATCGCCATCGGCAACGCCCGCTTCCACGAGGCGACCCGGCAGCGCGAGCGGTGGATCGACGGTTCGGTGGCCGTCACCCACTCCCTGCTCTCCGGCGACGCCGAGGACGCCCTGGTGGTCGTCGCGGAGAAGGCCCGCCATCTGGCCGGTTCGGCGGCGGGCATCGTGCTGGTGCCGGAGGAGAGCGGCGGCGGGCTGGAGATCGTGGCGGCCTGCGCCGCGAACCCTCCGGAGGGAGCCGCGCTGCTCGGCGCGGTCGTCCCGGCCCGCTCCCCCGCCGTGCCGCGGCTGCTGGCCGGGGAGCCGGTCTTCATCGACGAGCCGCCCGCCGAACCCCGGCTGGCCGCCGGGGTCCTGGGCCGTTACGGGCCGAGCATGATGCTGCCGCTGAGCGGCGGCGACCGGGTGCTGGGCGTGCTGGCCACCCCGCGCGGCCCCGGCGCCCGGCCGTTCACCGCCACCGAGCGCAGGCTCGCCACCCAGTTCGCGGCGCAGGCCGCGGTCGCGCTGGTGCTCGCCGAGGCGCAGCGCGACCGGGAGCGGCTGGCGGCGCTGGAGGAGCGGGACCGGATCGCCCGCGATCTGCACGATCTGGTCATCCAGCGGCTGTTCGCGACGGGGATGCTGCTGGAGAGCGCGCGGCGGCACGCGGAGGCGTCGCCGGAGGTGGGGGAGCAGGTCGAGCGGGCCGCCGGGGAACTGGGCGCCACCATCCGGGAGATACGTACGGCCATCTTCGCGTTGCAGCAGGGCCCGGAGGGGGCGCCGTCCGGGCTGCGCACCCGGGTGCTGCGGGAAGTCGGGGCGGCGGCGGTGCCGCTGGGCTTCCAGCCGTCGCTGAGCTTCGTCGGCCCGGTCGACACGCGGGTCGGCGAACCGGCCGGAACCAGCCTCATCGCGGCGCTGCGCGAGGCGTTGTCCAACGCCTTCCGGCACGCCCGGGCGGCGCGCATCGAGGTGGTCGTGGACGTGACGGCGCGGCTCGCCGACGGGCGGCCCGCGGTGCGGCTGACGGTCGCGGACGACGGGGTGGGCGTTCCGGCGGGCGGACGGCGCAGCGGCCTCGCGAACCTGGCCCGGCGGGCGGAGGCGCTGGGCGGATCGAGTACGTACGGGCCGGGGCTCGGGCTGCGGAACGGACCGGGCAACGGGCCCGGCGGGGGCGGCACGACGGTGGTCTGGCAGGTGCCGCTGTAGGGGGTGCCCCGCCGTTCAGGCCGGGCTCGCGGCGCCTGGCACGGGCACCACGCGGCACCCGGCACGGGCACTTCCCGGTGCCGCGTGCCGATCCGGCCTGGTCAGCACGGAACCCCATGGCGGCGTAGATCGCCCGGGCGGCCCAACTCCTCACCTACGCGGTCCAACTAGCAGCTCGTCAGAGTGCGTGGCGCCGGGCCCGCGGGTGGGATGAGGCTCGCGGGCCGCTCGGTCTTCCGTATCCCTTCACACTCCGCGCAGCTCCTCGGCCCGACGCGGGGAAGGACGTCATGACGTGAACAGCCAGAGCCCTACTCCTCAGCGATCGCGGACGCGCTGCCGGGTCTTCCTCGCCTCCGTCGCGACCGCGGCGGCCATCTCCAGCCAGCTGCTGATCATGGCGCCCGCCCAGGCGGGCGCCATGCCGCTGACCGGTGGCGGCCACCCCAAGCCGCCGAAGCCGCCGACCATCCTCCACGGGGTGCGGGAGTTCACCGCGGACGGCACCTTCACGGCGCCCCCCGGGGTCACCTCGGTGCACGTCCAGGCCTGGGGCGCGGGTGGCGGTGGCGGCGGTGGTGGCGGTGGCGCCAGCGCGACGCTGACCGGCACCGGCGGCACCGGTGGGGGTGGCGGGGCAGGCGGCTTCACCTGGTGTGTCCTCCCCGTCACGCCGTTCGCCACCTACACGGTGGACTTGGGCACCGGTGGCACCGCCGGTACCGGGGGGCCCGGTGGCCCGGCGGGCGGCAACCCCGGCGGTGCGGCCGGTACCGGTGGCACCGGTACCGCGACCACTCTGGCCTCCAGCAGCGGCGTCCAGCTCATCGCGGGCGGCGGCATCGGTGGCACGGGCGGTGGCGGCGGTACGGCCGCCCCGGGCATCCCGGGCACCGGCGGCACCGGCGCCTGCAACAGCCTCTACGTGGTGAACCGCACCGGTGAGAACGGTGAGAGCGGCGCCCTGGGCGGCGAGGGCGGGGACGCGGTCGACGGCATCGTCGAGCTCCCCCCGACCAACACCAGCGCGGGCGGCGACGGTGGCGTCGGCGGCCCCGGCGGCAACACCCCCGGTTCCGCCGGTACTCCCGGTTCCCCCGGCGGCAACGGCTACCTGGTCTTCTTCTGGTAAATCCGGTCAGACGAACGAACCGCCCCCGGCCACCCGGCCGGGGGCGGCGTGCATGGGCGGGCGCTCACCCCGTCAGGATCCGCTCGATGACGGCCGCGACGCCGTCCTCGGTGTTGGCGCCGGTGCGGTACGTGGTCGCGGAGAGCACGTCCGGGTGGGCGTTGGCCATGGCGTACGAGGTCCCCGCCCAGGTCAGCATCTCCAGGTCGTTGGGCATGTCGCCGAACGCCACGACCTCCTCCGCCGCGATGCCGCGCTCGGCGCAGCAACGGGCCAGCGTGGAGGCCTTGCTGACCCCCAGTCCGCTGACCTCCAGCAGGGCGGACGGGCTGGAGCGGGTGAAGTCGCCGTGTGCGCCCGCGACGCCGCGCGCGAGCCGGAGGAAGTCGTCCGGCACCAGCTCCTTGTGGTGCGCGAGCAGCTTGAGGACCGGGGTGTCGGCGTGCGGGAAGCCGTCGTCGAGCAGCTTCTCGGCGGGGGCGATGACCGCGCCCGGGTCGAGATGGAAGGGCGGGTACTCCGGCTCGTAGAAGATGCCGCCGCTGCGCTCGACCGCGAAGGACGTGCCGGGCGCGGCCCGGCGCAGCGCCTCCACGACGGCCAGCGCCCGGTCGGCGGCCAGGGGGCGGACGTCGACCAGCAGGCCGCCCTGGTGCAGGTCGACCACGGCGGCGCCGTTCGCGCAGATCGCCAGGCCGTGCCCGTGCACATGGGCGCTGACCACGTCCATCCAGCGCGCCGGGCGGCCGGTGACGAAGAACACCTCGATGCCCGCCCGCTCGGCCGCGGCGAGGGCCGCGACGGTGCGGTCCGAGACCGTCTTGTCGTCCCGCAGCAGGGTGCCGTCGAGGTCGGTGGCGATCAGCCGGGGGCGGGGCGTGGCGGTGGCGGAACGGTCAGGTGCCGGGTTCTCGGGCTGCTCGATCGCTGGGGTCACGGCAACCATCCTCCCGCATGGCCCGCTCATCGGTGCGGGAAGGGCGCTCTCCTGCATGCCGTAGGGGCCGTGCGCCGCCGACTGTCGGTGGCACCGCTGTCAGTGGCACCGCTTAGGCTCGACGCCATGCGAGTGAGCACCGTGATCCTGCCCGTCGACCGCTGGGCCGACGGCGGCAGGGAGCTATGGCAGCGCGCCGAGGAGCTGGGTTTCCACGCGGCGTACACCTACGACCACCTGTCCTGGCGCAGCTTCCGCGACGGACCCTGGTTCGGGGCGGTGCCGACGCTGACGGCGGCCGCCGCGGCGACGTCCCGGCTGCGGCTGGGCACGCTGGTCACCTCCCCCAACTTCCGGCACCCGGTGACGCTCGCCAAGGAGCTGATCTCGCTGGACGACATCTCCGGCGGGCGCGTGACGCTCGGCATCGGCGCGGGCGGCTCCGGTTTCGACGCGACGGCGCTGCTGCGCGGCGCACAGGAGCCGTGGACGCCGCGGGAGCGGGCGGACCGGTTCGGTGAGTTCACGGAGCTGCTCGACCGGCTGCTGACGCACGACGTGGTGAGTTACGAGGGCGAGCACTACAGCGCGCGCGAGGTGCGCAACATCCCCGGCTGCGCGCAGCGCCCCCGGCTGCCGTTCGCGGTCGCGGCCACCGGCCCGCGCGGGATGCGGCTCGCGGCGCGGTTCGGGCAGGCGTGGGTGACCACGGGTGATCCGAAGCTCTTCGAGACGGGCACGCCCGCCGATTCGCTGGCCGCCATCGGCCGCCAGGTCGAGCGGCTCGGCAAGGCCTGCGCCGACGCCGGGCGGGAAGCGGACGGGCCGGACAAGATCCTGCTCACCGGCTTCACCCCGGACGGGACCCGTCCGCTCAGCTCGGTGGAGGCCTTCGTCGACTTCGCGGGCGAGCACGCGCGGCTGGGCATCGACGAGATCGTGCTGCACTGGCCGATCGCCGACTCGGTCTTCGCGGCCGACCCCGGGGTCTTCGAGAAGATCGCCACGGAGGGCGCGGAGCGGGTCGCCGCCCTCTGAGCCCGCCCCCTGAGACGCCTTCCGGGACCGCTCGCTGAGTGGGCGTTCCGTTATGCCGGGTGCGCCGCGAATGCCGCGAAGGCCGGAATGAGGAGCAGAATCGGGTAGAGAGGCTTTCGCTGCCGCAGTGACTGTGGAGGCACCCATGCCGCATACCCGCTATGCCCCCGACCGTGGGCTGACCACCCGCATGGTCGTGACCATGTTCCTCATCGGCCTGCTCTACGTGGTCTTCGTCGGTGTGCTGATCGCGCTGCTGCGCGGTGCCTGGCCGCTGATCCTGCTCATCGCGGGCGGGCTGTTCATCGCGCAGTTCTGGTTCAGCGACAAGATCGCGGCGTTCAGCATGGGCGCCCGGGAGGTCACTCCGCGGCAGGCGCCCGAGCTGCACGGCGCGGTGGACCGGCTGTGCGCGCTGGCCGACATGCCGAAGCCGCGGGTCGCGATCGCCGACACCGATGTGCCGAACGCGTTCGCGACCGGCCGCAGCCAGAAGAACGCGCTGGTGTGCGCGACGACGGGGCTGCTGCGGCGGCTGGAGCCGGACGAGCTGGAAGGCGTCCTCGCCCATGAGCTGTCCCATGTCGCCCACCGCGATGTGGCGGTCATGACGATCGCCTCGTTCCTCGGCGTGCTCGCGGGCATCATGACCCGGGCCGCCCTGTGGGGCGGGCTGTCCCGCAGCAGCCGCAACAACAACGTGGGCATCGCGGTGCTGCTGATCCCGCTGGTCAGCGCCGTGGTGTACGCGATCAGCTTTCTGCTGACCCGGCTGCTGTCCCGCTATCGCGAGCTGTCCGCCGACCGGGCCGGTGCCCTGCTGACCGGCCGTCCCTCGGCGCTCGCCGCCGCCCTCACCAAGGTGACCGGGCAGATGTCCCGCATCCCGACCCGCGATCTGCGCAAGGCCGAGCCGTTCAACGCCTTCTTCTTCGCCCCCGCGCTCTCCGGGGAGAGCCTCAGCCGACTGCTGTCCTCGCACCCGACGCTGGAGCAGCGGCTCGGGCAGCTCGGGCGCATCTCCGCCCAGCTGGGCGGCCCGGGGAAGGGCTGAGGCAGATGGGATTCCTCGACGCCATCCTCGGCCGCAGCAAGCCCGTACGGCCCGACCTCGACCAGCTCTTCGGGCTGCCGTCGGCCGCCGTCACCCTGGAGGCGGGGGCCGGGTTCACCCCGACGGGGCTCGGGTCGGTGTGCTTCGCCAGCGTCGAGGGCGGCGCCTTCGGCCGCCTCCAGCGGGACGTGACGGAGCTGCTGGACGCGGACACCGACCGGGGCGGGGTGCCCGTGGAGTTCAGCCGGGACGGATACGGCTACACCTGGATGCTGGCCCGGCAGCCGCCGGACGACCTGGCGGCCCTGGTGAACGACCTGCACGCGGTCAACACCCTGCTCCAGGACGGGGGGTTCGGCCCGCAGCTGCTGTGCTCGCTGCTCGGGTTCCACGAGGCGGCGGGGCGTTCGCTCGCGCTCGTCTACCTCTACAAGCGCGGTACGTTCTATCCCTTCGCACCGCTGCCGGGCGCCGCCGAGAAGCGGGACAACGCGCTGGAACTGCAGGTGCGGGCGCTGCTCGGGGACGATCTGCGGATCGAGCAGGACCTGAGCCGCTGGTTCCCGGTGTGGGGAGCGCCCGGACTCCAGTGACGGGCGGCCTCCACCCCGTCCCGCGGCCCGGGCCCGGGAGTTTTCCCGGGGCTGCCGGGGGCACGCGGAGCGGACATGAGTTACCTGCGCGGATTCACCCCATGGATCGCCTTCTCCCTCGTGGCGTTGCTGGGCTGGCAGTGGGGCGCGCTGTCCGGGCTGGTGCTGGGCGGCTGGCTGCTGGTCCAGTACCGCAGGGAGGGGGTGGCCGCGGACGCCCTGATCCTGAACGCCAGCACGGTGCTGTTCTTCGCGGTGCTGACCGCCTGGTCCTTCGCCCGGCCCGACAGCGGCCTCAAGGAGTACGGCGGAGCGCTGTCGATGGGCTGGCTGGCCATCACCGCCGGGGCGACGCTCGCCGTCGGACACCCGTTCACCACCGGTATCGCCCGGCGGCAGGCGCCGCGCGAGGTGTGGCACACCGCGGTGTTCCGGCGGATCAACGTGGTGATCTCCTCGGTCTGGGCGGTCGCCTTCGCCCTGACCGCCGCGGCGCTGGCCGCCTCGGTGGCCGCCGGTCTGGACGCCTGGGTGCCGCTCGCCGTGCAGGCCGCCGGGTTCGTCCTCCCCCTCCTGTGCACCGCCCGCTACCCGGAGCGCGCCAAGGCCCGGCTCGCCCCGGACGCCGCGCGGGCGTGACGGGCCTGGGCGCCGCGCGGGCGTGACGGACCCGGACGCCGCGCGGGCGTGACGGGCCTGGGCGCACCCCCTCCCCCTTACGGGGGTGTCAGACCGGAGGACTAGGAGAATCCAGCCGTCTGGGGTGACGTGGACTGTGGCTCACACCACTACCGTCGAACGCGTGACTGTGATCGCCACCGAAAGCCTGAGCAAGCGGTTCCCCAGGGTCACCGCGCTCGACCGGCTGTCCGTCGACATCACACCGGGCGTCACCGGCCTGGTGGGTGCCAACGGTGCTGGTAAGTCGACTCTGATCAAGATCCTGCTCGGTCTGTCCCCCGCCAGCGAGGGGCGTGCCGCCGTTCTCGGCCTCGACGTGGCCACGAAGGGCAGCGCCATCCGCGAGAGCGTCGGCTACATGCCGGAGCACGACTGCCTGCCGCCCGATGTGTCGGCGACGGAGTTCGTCGTCCACATGGCGCGCATGTCCGGGCTGCCGTCGTCCGCCGCCCGCGAGCGCACCGCCGACACACTGCGCCACGTCGGGCTGTACGAGGAGCGATATCGACCCATCGGTGGCTATTCGACCGGTATGAAGCAGCGCGTCAAGCTCGCCCAGGCGCTGGTGCACGATCCGAAGCTGGTCCTGCTGGACGAGCCGACCAACGGCCTCGACCCGGTGGGTCGCGACGACATGCTCGGTCTGATCCGCCGCATTTACACCGACTTCGGCATCTCGGTCCTGGTCACCTCGCATCTGCTCGGTGAACTGGAGCGCACCTGCGACCACGTGGTGGTCATCGACGGCGGCAAGCTGCTGCGCTCCAGCTCCACCAGCGAGTTCACCCAGGTGACGGCCTCCCTCGCGGTCGAGGTCACCGACACCGACGAGCACCCGGACGGCACCGCCGCGCTGCGCGCCGCCCTCGACCGGGCCGGGCTCACCGCCTCGCCCGCGCGCCGCGGCGCGGACGGCGCGCCCGCCTCCGAGCACCTGCTGCTCGTGGACGTCGCGGGCGAGGAGACGTACGACACGGTCCGGGACGCCATCGCCGGTCTCGGCCTCGGCCTGGTCCGCATGGAACAGCGCCGGCACCGCATGGCGGAGATCTTCAGCTCCGACAGCGAAAGCGACGGCGACAGCGACAGTGCGGGCAACGGAAACGGAGGTGCCGTCGATGCCGTCTGAGACTGTTCCGCAGCAGCGTGCCGACGTCATTCACAACATCGGCTACCGCCACTACGACGGCCCCCGGCTCGGCCGTGGCTACGCCCGGCGCTCGCTCTTCGTCCAGACCCTGCGCGGCGCCTACGGCCTCGGCCGCTCCGCGAAGTCCAAGGTCGCGCCGATGCTGCTGTTCGCCGTCATGTGCGCGCCCGCGGCGATCATCGTCTCGGTCGCCATCGCCACCGACCTCAAGGACCTCCCGGTCGAGTACACCCGTTACGCGGTCATGCTCCAGGCGGTCATCGGCCTCTACATCGCCGCCCAGGCGCCGCAGGCCGTCTCCCGCGACCTGCGGTTCAAGACGATCCCGCTCTACTTCTCGCGCCCCATCGAAACGGTGGACTACGTGGTGGCCAAGTTCGGCGCCATGGCCTCCGCCCTCTTCCTGCTCACCGCCTCGCCCCTGGTGATCATGTACGCCGGGGCCCTGCTCGCCGAGCTCGACTTCGCCGACCAGACGAAGGGCTTCGCGCAAGGACTGGTCTCCGTGGGTCTGCTCTCGCTCCTCTTCGCCGGTATCAGCCTGGTCATCGCCGCGGCCACCCCGCGGCGCGGCTTCGGCGTCGCCGCCGTCATCGCCGTCCTGACCATCTCCTACGGCGCGGTGTCCACCGTCCAGGCCATCGCGCTCGCCCAGGACGCCACCGGCGTCGTGCGCTGGCTCGGGCTGTTCTCGCCGGTCACGATCATCGACGGGACGCAGACGGCGTTCCTCGGTGCCGAGTCGTCCTTCCCCGGCGGCTTCGGCCCGGGCGCCGGGCCCGGTGCCGTCTACGTCCTCGTCCTCCTCGGCCTGATCGCGGGATCGTTCGGGCTGCTGATGCGCCGCTACCGAAAGGTCGGGCTGTGACCACGATCGCCATCGACAACGTCTCGCGCTGGTTCGGGAACGTCGTGGCCGTCAACGACGTGACCATGACCATCAGCCCGGGGGTCACCGGGCTGCTCGGCCCCAACGGCGCGGGGAAGTCCACCCTCATCAACATGATGGCCGGCTTCCTGGCCCCCTCCACCGGGAGCGTCACCCTCGACGGCGCCACGATCTGGCGCAACGAGCAGGCCTACCGCCACATCGGCATCGTGCCCGAGCGCGAGGGGATGTACGACTTCCTCACCGGCCGCGAGTTCGTCATCGCCAACGCCGAACTGCACGGGCTGCCCGATCCCCGCGCCGCCGCCCGCAAGGCGCTCGACACCGTCGAGATGGACTACGCCGGGGCGCGCAAGATCTCCACGTACAGCAAGGGCATGCGCCAGCGCGTGAAGATGGCCTCCGCCCTGGTCCACGAGCCGTCCGTACTGCTCCTCGACGAGCCGTTCAACGGCATGGACCCGCGCCAGCGGATGCAGCTGATGGAGCTGCTGCGGCGGATGGGCGCGGAGGGCCGCACGGTGCTGTTCTCCTCGCACATCCTGGAGGAGGTCGAGCAACTGGCCTCGCACATCGAGGTGATCGTCGCGGGACGGCACGCCGCCTCCGGCGACTTCCGCAAGATCCGGCGGCTGATGACGGACCGTCCGCACCGCTATCTCGTACGGTCCAGCGACGACCGCGCGCTCGCCGCCGCCCTCATCGCCGACCCGTCGACCACCGGCATCCAGGTGGACGCGAGCGGAGGGGCCGACGGCGGACTGCACATCCAAGCCGTCGACTTCACGCGCTTCACCGAACTGCTGCCCCGTGTCGCCCGTGAACAGGGCATCAGGCTCCTCACGGTCTCGCCCTCCGACGAGTCCCTGGAGAGCGTGTTCTCCTACCTCGTCGCGGCCTGAAAGGAGCCCCTGCGATGTCCGCGCTCTACCATCCCACCGTCGCCCGGCTCACCTACCGAGCCCTGCTCGGCCGCCGCCGCGCGATGATCCTCTTCCTGCTGCCCGCGCTGCTGGTGGCCATCTCGCTCGCCGTCCGGCTGCTGACCGGCGTCGACGACTCCACCGCCAACTCCCTGCTGGACGGCTTCGCGATCGCCACCATGGTCCCGCTGATCGGCGTGATCGCCGGGACCGGGGCGATCGGCCCGGAGATCGACGACGGCTCGGTCGTCTATCTGCTGGCCAAGCCGGTGAAGCGGCCCACGATCATCTTCACCAAGCTGATCGTCGCGATCGGCGTCACGGCCGCCTTCTCCGCCCTGCCCACGCTGCTGGCGGGCTTCATCCTCAACGGCAACGCGCACAACATGGCGGTCGGCTACGCCGTGGCCGCCGCCGTCGCGTCGGTCTGTTACAGCGCCATCTTCCTGCTGCTGGGCACGGTCACCCGGCACGCGGTCGTGGTGGGCCTGGTCTACGCCCTGGTCTGGGAGGCGTTCTTCGGCAGCCTGGTGGCCGGGGCCAGGGCCCTCAGCGTCCAGCAGTGGTCGCTGGCGATCGCCCAGAAGATCACGGACGAGTCGGTCACCTCGGACGTGGGCCTGACGGCCGGTGTCACCCTGCTGATCGTCGTGACCGCGGCCGCCACCTGGTTCGCGGGCCACAAGATGCGCTCCCTGACCCTCGCGGGCGAGGAGTGAGCGTCCTGCGGGGCGCCTCCGCGCCTACGGCCGCCAGCGGTTGACGAAGCGGCCGGTCTCGCCCGTGGCGGCGGTCGTCGTGACGACCGCCGCCACCGTGTGTCCGGGGGCGGCGTTGGCCTGGTCGAGCGCGGAGGCCACGGTCGCGGACGAGCCGAGGGTCACGGTCGCGACCGCACCGGCCACGATCCACGGCGCCCGCAGCATCCGCCGCCACGACCGCGCGCCCCTCACTTCCTCGCGGTTCATCCCGTCCTCCGATCCTCGCCGGTGCCTGATGACAGCGAGCGTGGCGGCCGGAGTTGTCCGTATCCCCTCCGCCGCCTGCGGATGAGCTGTGAACCGGGGGATCAGGACGTGATTTTGCGGTCCCGTCCCGCGCCCAGCCCCAGCAGCGCCAGCGCCGCGCACACCGCGAGCATCAGCACGATCGGCAGCGTCCAGCCACCGGTGACCTGGTGCACCGCGCCGAGCGTCAGCGGCCCCGCGGCGGCCAGCAGATAACCCCAGGTCTGCGCCATCCCCGACAGCCGCGCCGAGGTGTGGGCGTCCCCGGTCCGCAGCACCATCAGGGTGAGCGCGAGCCCCACCGCGCCGCCCTGCCCCACACCGATCAGCGCCGCCCACACCCAGGCCCCGGGCACCGGGGCCACCAGCAGCCCGGCGATCCCGGCCGCCAGCAACCCGGCCACCGCGACCGCGAGCAGTCGCTGCGCGCGCATCCGCCCGGCCAGCAGCGGCACCACGAACGAACCGGACATCTGCACCAGCGTGCTGAAGGCGAAGACCAGACCGGCCGTGGCCTTGTCCATGCCGTGGTCGGTGAGGATCGTCGGCATCCAGGCGATGGTGACGTACGCCATCAGCGACTGCAGCCCCATGAACAGCGTCACCTGCCAGGCCAGCGGCGAACGGGACAGCGCCCGGCCGTCCCCGGTCCGGGTCTGAACCGGTGTCGCGGCCGCCCGGCCGTGGTGGGTACCGCGCCGGGCGAGCACCACCTGCGGGAGCCATAGCAGCGCCGCGACCGCGGCCAGCAGTGACCAGGAGGCGAGCGAGCCGCGCCAGCCGCCGAGCGCGTTCTCCAGCGGGACGGCGGCCGCCGCGGACGTGGTCGCTCCGCCGATCATCGCGGTCGTGTAGAGGGCGGTCATGGCCGCCGCCCGGTCCGGGAAGTCCCGCTTGATCAGGCCCGGCATCAGCACGTTGAGCAGCGCGATCCCGCTGCCGACCAGGGCGCAGCCGGTGAACAGCGCGACCAGCGGCGGTGCGACGCGCAGCAGGACCCCGGCGCCCAGCAGCACCAGCGCCGCCAGCAGCACGGTCTCGGTGCCCCAGCGCCGGGCCAGCCGGGGTGCGAGCGGCGAGGCCAGTCCCATGAAGATCAGCGGAATCGTGGTCACCAGACTGCCCGTGGTCGCGCTCAGCCCGAAGTCCCCGCTGATCTCGCCGAGCAGCGGGGAGACCCCGGCGAGCGAGGCGCGCATGTTGAGGGACGCCAGCACGATGCCGACCAGGACGAGGGCCGGGCGGGCGCGCAGCGTGCGCCGGGCGGCCGTCACCTCCGGGGTGGGCCGCAGATCCGTCTCGGCGTCGACGAGCAGCGGCTCGGCCTCGGGGCCGGGGGCGTGCGGGCGTGACAAGGACAACTCCGTACTGTGGTGGGTGTTTTGGGGGATCAGCCCGCGTTGAGCAATGTCTCGACGGCGCGCTTCGGTGTCTCCAGCAGGGCCCGCGCCGCGTCCTCGGCCGCCGTGGGATCGCCCGACGCGATGGCGTCGACGACGGCGTGGTGGTCGCCGGGCACGATGCGCGGCATCTCGCGGTCGCCGAGCGAGGCCACCAGCGCCTCGCGCACCGAGCTGCTGAACCAGCCGTACGTGGCGCTCAGCGCGGCGTTGTGCGCGGCGTCCACCACGGCGGTGTGGAACGCGACGTCATGCGCCGCGTACAGCTCATGGCTGCCGGACTCCGGCTGTCCCCCGGCGTCCTCAAAGGCCGCCTGCGAGGCCAGCGCCGCGCGCATCCGCTCCAGGTCGGCGGGCTGATGCCGCAGCGCGGCGAGCCGGGCGCCCTCGGCCTCCAGCGCGATGCGCAGCTCCAGCACGTCCCGGATCCCGGCGCGCCGTACGTCCCGCATGACCTCGGCCGGGTCGGTGGTGGAGACCACGAAGGTGCCCTCGCCCTGCCTGGACTGAAGCATTCCGGCATGCACGAGGACGCGCACCGCCTCGCGGACCGTGTTGCGGCCGACCTGCAGCTGCTCGGCGAGCGCGTGCTCGGTCGGGACGCGCTCCCCGACTCTCCACTCGCCCTCGGTGAGCTGCGCCCGCAACTGCTCCACGACGGCGTCGACGAGCGACTGCCGCCCGGCGGCCCGCAAGGCCATGTCTCGTGACTCCCCTCGAATCAACCGGTTGCCCAGTCATCCTACAACTTAAATGCCTATACCACCTAAGTGCTCGGTGGGCCGGGCAGGCGCCGACCCACCGAGCAGACGGCTACCGCCGACGCCGTCCCTTGCCCCGCACCGGACGCCCCGGCTCCGCCGCGGCCTTGAGCCGGGCGACGTCCCGGCGGACCTCCTTCATGTCCTCGCCGAGGTCGCAGAGCCGCTCACTCATGGCGCAGATCACCCGCCCGTGCGCGTCGAGCCGCTGGTCCATGCCGTCCAGCCGGGCCGACATCCTGGCCAGCCACGGAGTCAGCTCCCGCAGCGCGGAACCGACGTCGGCCAGCCGCGATTCGACGGCGTCGAGCCGGGTGCCGATCGGCCCCTCCAGCAGCCGCTCGGTGAGGATCTGTTCGAGCGGGAGCCGTGCCGCGCCGGGTTCCTGCCCCGCCCGGGCGCGCTCCTCGACGTCGAGCAGATGCATCCGTACCCGCCTGGCGATATCACTGTCGCGCAGGAGCATGGCGACGTTGAGCACCGCGCGACGGGGGTAGAGGGTGAGGTGGGCACGCCCCTGTGGATAACTCACATCTGAAAGGTCCAAGTTGGACCTTTCAAAGACTTGCAGGTCAGGGCCTCGGAGGGTGTGCATCCCGTTGCTGTGGAACTCCTCCCGGTGTCGCTTGGCCAGACTTTTGATGGCTTCTTCCCCAACCTCGAAGTAAGCCGCGACGATTCGTGTGGTGACGTGAACGCCATCGGGGAGCATGGTCAGGATCTTGACCTTGTCGAGGGCGTCGGTCCGTTCGATCACGCTGTCGCGCAGCGCGCGCGATTCCAGCAGTGCGGTCTCGGGTGGCATGGGTGTGCCTTCCGGTGTGGATACGGGTGTTGTCGCGCCCCACAAGCCAGGGGCGAATGGCCGCCCGTATCCAGGGACCAGGAGCGGAGGCTGCCTACCCCATTCGGACCCAACCGCCGTGACATCGCTGTCCGTCGATCCGTCGCCCGGCCGAAGCTTCAAGCCCGCGTTGCCTCCACGCATAACGCGTCATCTAGAACAACGATCCGACTGCAGCAGAGTTACGCGATTCCGCCGCGTTGACGGCGAGGGGCCGGAAGCGCGAGCTGTCGTGCCTACGCCGCGACCGGCTCCGTCGGGGACGGCTCGGCCCGGGGCCCCGGCGTCGGGGGCTTCGGGCGGCCGCGGACGACGGCGAGGACGAGGAGTCCCGCTGCCAGCGCCGTGATGCCGGAGATCAGGCAGATCCGGTCGAGGCCGGAGGCGAACGACTCGTGGACCAGCGTGCGGGCAGCGGCCGCGTGGGACGGTGGGGCGGCGGCGATGACGGCATCCGCGTGGCCGCCGGTGATCGCGTCGGCCGCCTGTCCGGAGGCCCCCGGCGGGATGCCGCCGCTGTCGGTGACCACGTCCCGCACCCGGGCCGAGAAGACCGTGCCCAGGACCGCGATGCCGAGCGCGTAGCCCATTTGGCGGAAGGTGTTCACCGCGCCGCTGGCCATGCCCGCCCGCTCCGGCGGGGCGGCGCCGAGGGCCGCCGACACCAGGACGGGCATGGCGAGGCCGATACCGAGACCGGCCAGCGCCAGGCCCGGGGCGAAGGCCGTCCAGTCCGAAGAGGCGTCCACCAGCGCGCCGTTGACCAACGCGCCCGCGCCCACCAGCAGCAGTCCGCCGCCGAGCGTGCGCCCCGGCGCGACCTTCTCCAGCAGTCGCCCGCCCGCCGAGCCGACGATCAGTGCGACCCCCGCCATCGGCGTCACCGCCAGACCCGCCCGCACCGGGCTCATGTCGAGTACGGACTGCAGCCACAGCCCGGCGTAGGTGAGGTACGGGAAGGCCGCCGCCTGGAGCAGCAGGGCCGCCGCCATCAGCACCGCGAAGGACGGGCGGCGAAGCA
Organism: Streptomyces sp. NPDC041200; assembly: GCF_055591805.1. Taxonomy (NCBI): domain Bacteria; kingdom Bacillati; phylum Actinomycetota; class Actinomycetes; order Kitasatosporales; family Streptomycetaceae; genus Streptomyces; species Streptomyces sp. NPDC041200. Next base: position 278,226 of record NZ_JBVIZF010000002.1, read on the forward strand.
GCCGCAGATCGAGCAGCGGCTGCCGGGCCCCGCGCTCCACCGCGGCGAAGACGATCAGCGCGAGCGCGGCACCGGTCAGGGCGACGACCGTTCCGGTGTCGGACCAGCCCTCCTCGCCGCCCCGCATCAGCCCGTACGTCAGCGCCCCGGCGCACGTGGTGAAGGAGACGGCGCCCGGCCAGTCGATGCGCGACCCCGGCGCGCCGCGCGATTCGCCGACCGTACGGAGCGTGATCCACGCCGCGATCGCCGTCAGCGGCAGGTTGACCAGGAAAATGGCCCGCCAGTCGACGTACTCGGTGAGCACCCCGCCCAGCACCGGGCCGACCGCCGCGGCCGCCCCGCTCGTACCGCCCCACACCCCGAAGGCGACGCCGCGGGCGCGTCCGGAGTAGGTGGCCATCAGCAGCGGGGTGTTGGTGGCGAACATGGCCGCCGCCCCGGCGCCCTGGACCGCGCGGGCGGCGATCAGCATCCCGGCGTCGGGGGCGAGCCCGCAGATCAGCGAGGAGAGCGCGAAGACGGTGAGGCCGAGCAGATAGAGCCGCCGCCGACCGAAGAGGTCGGCCGCCGATCCGGCCACCATGAGCAGCGCGGCGAGCGCCAGCGCGTAGATGTCCATCACCCACTGGAGAGAGGTGAAGGACGCGTCCAGTCCGTGCGCCACCTGCGGCAGCGCGGTGTTCACGATGGTCACGTCTATCAGCAGCATGAAGTTGCCGAGTGTGATGGCGGCCAGGGGCCACCAGGTGGTGCGCATGGGGAATCTCCGGGAGGAATCAGGGGGCGGGCCCGACGCCGCGGCCCCGTGGCCCTCACAGTCGCCACCGCACCGGCTTCACCTCCAGCGGACTCCGGGTCTGGTGGCGTTATCCGACACCGGCTAGCTTTGAGCGGTGAAATCCGATGCCTATGACGATCTGGACCGGGCGCTGGTGCACGCCCTCCAGCTCGACGGCCGGGCCCCGTTCAGCCGCGTCGCCGAGGTGCTGGGCGTCTCCGACCAGACCGTGGCGCGCCGCTACACCCGGCTGCGGACCACGGGGGCGCTCCGGGTGCTGGGCCTCACCGACCCTGCGTCGGTCGGCGAGGTGGTGTGGATGGTGCGGGTGCAGTGCCTGCCGGACGCCGCGGTGCCGGTCGCCGAGGCGCTGGCCCGCCGCACCGACACCTCCTGGGTGCATGTGCTCTCCGATGGCACTGAGGTCGTCGCGACGACGCGGACGGCTTCCGAGCGGGACAGCGATGCGCTGCTGCTGCGCAAATTGCCTCATACGCCCCGGGTGACGGGGGTGAGCGCACGCTGTGTCCTGCATCAGTTCTTCGGCGGTGCGCTGGGCCTGGTCAGCAAGTCCGGTGTGCTGAGTCCCGGGCAGGTGGCGCGACTCGCCGCGCCCGAGGCGGAGGGGGCCGCGCGATCCGCCGGGCCCCTGACCGCCGGGGACCGGAAGCTGCTGGCGGTCCTCGCGCGCGACGGGCGGGCGCCGCTGGCCGAACTCGCCGCCGTCACCGGCTGGTCGCAGTCGACGGTACGCCGCAGACTCGCCGCTCTGCGCGCCGACGGCACGCTGTACTTCGACGTCGAGCAGCGTCAGGGCATCTTCGGGCATGAGACCACGACCGTGCTCTGGCTGTCGGTGCCGCCCTCCGATCTGGCCGCCACGGGCCAGGCGCTCGCCGAACACCCCGAGGTCGCGTTCGCGTGCGCGACCACCGGGCCCCACAACCTGATGGCGACAGTGGTGTGCAAGGGCGTCTCCGCGCTGTACACCTACCTGACGACGCGGATCGCCGCGCTGCCCGCCGTACGGCACATGGAGACCTCGCCGATCATCCGCCGGATCAAGGGGCCGGGGCCGCTGCCTCCCACGCCGCGCGACCCGTCGCTGCTTCCCTCCTGAACTGGCCTTTCCCGGGGCCTACTTGGAGGATCCTCCGAACCTCCGCTGGTTGAACTCTGTTCATCCATACGCCCGTCTAGATCTTGACGCTTGTCAGGAACCTGCCGAACTCTGGATGTGCGCCACCTCACACCGTCCCGCAACCCGTGCACCACGCGGGCGGTTTGAGCTGCCGTCAGCATCCAACGGGAGGAAACCGAAATGCGTCGTCTCGCCACGAGTCTCGCCGCCACCGCCGTCACCGCGGCCGCCACCGTCGCCCTGGCCGCACCCGCCCAGGCCGTCCCCGCCGACAAGGCCCAGGTGCTCGCGAACTGGACCCAGACCAGCGCCGCCAGCTACAACGCCTGGGTCGCGGCCCGCGGCAATCAGGCCGCGTGGGCCGCGTACGCGTTCGACTGGTCCACCGACTACTGCAGCAGCTCGCCCGACAACCCCTTCGGCTTCCCCTTCCAGACCTCCTGCGCCCGCCATGACTTCGGGTACCGCAACCACAAGGCGCTCGGCATCTTCGACGCCAACAAGGCCCGTATCGACAGCGCCTTCTACGAGGACCTCAAGCGGGTGTGCACCGCCTACACCGGTGCGAAGAAGACCGCCTGCGACGGCACCGCGTGGACCTACTACCAGGCCGTGAAGAACCTGGGCTGACCTCGCATGACGGGTCACGCATGACGACGGGCGGCCCGCCAGGGGCCGCCCGTCGTCATGCGTATCCGCTCGAAGCGCTCAGCCGAAGAGGCGCTCCAGCACCACCGCGATGCCGTCCTCCTCGTTGGAGGCGGTGACCTCGTCGGCGACGGCCTTCAGCGCCTCGTGCGCGTTGGCCATCGCGACCCCGTGCTTCGCCCAGCCGAACATCGGGATGTCGTTCGGCATGTCCCCGAACGCGATCGTGTCCGCGGCCGTCACCTTCAGCCTGCGGGCGGCCAGCGAGAGGCCCGTGGCCTTGGTCAGCCCCAGCGGCAGCAGCTCCACCAGCCCCGCGCCCGCCATCGTCACCCCGACCAGACCCCCGGCGGCGATCCGCGCGGCGTCCGCCAGCGCGTCGTCGCCCAGCTCGGCGTGCTGGATGTAGAGCTTGCTGATGGGCGCGGACCACACCTCGTCCTGGTCGGTGAAGGAGGTGACCGGCATCTCCCCGTGCCCCACCCGGTATCCCGGGCCGAACAGCACCTCGCCGTCGAGGCCGTCGCGGGCCGCGGCCAGCAGCAGCGGACCGGTCTCCGCCTCGATCTTCTCCAGCGCCAGCATGGCCACTTGGCGGTCCAGCGTGACGGAGGTCAACAGCCGGTGCTCGCCCGCGTGGTACAGCTGCGCGCCCTGGCCGCACACCGCGAGCCCGTCGTAGCCGAGGTCGTCCAGTATGTGCCGGGCCACCGGGACGGTGCGCCCGGTGACGACGATATGGGCGGCGCCGGCCGCGGTGGCCGCGGCGAGCGCGGCGCGGGTACGGGCCGAGACGGTGTGGTCGGGACGGAGCAGGGTGCCGTCGAGGTCCGTCGCGACCAATCCGTACGGAAGGGCCCCCGCGCTCACCGGGCGACCGGTGCCAGGACCTCGCGCCCGCCCAGGAACGGCCGCAGCGCCTCGGGTACCCGCACCGAACCGTCGGCCTGCTGGTGGTTCTCCAGGATCGCGACGATCGTCCGGGTGACCGCGCACAGCGTGCCGTTCAGCGTCGCCAGCGGGCGGACCTTCTTGCCCTCGCGCATCCGGATCGACAGCCGCCGCGACTGGAACTCGGTGGTGTTGGACGTCGAGGTCAGCTCGCGGTACTTCCCCTGGGTCGGGATCCACGCCTCGCAGTCGAACTTCCGGGTCGCGGACGAGCCCAGGTCACCCGAGGCCAGGTCGACCACCCGGAACGGCAGCTCCAGCGAGGTCAGCCACTGCTTCTCCCACTCCAGCAGCCGCTGGTGCTCGGCCTCGGCCTCCTCCGGCGTCGTGTAGACGAACATCTCGACCTTGTCGAACTGGTGCACCCGGAAGATGCCCCGGGTGTCCTTGCCGTACGACCCGGCCTCGCGGCGGAAGCAGGAGGAGAAGCCCGCGTACCGCCGGGGCAGCTGCTCCGCGTCCAGGATCTCGTCCATGTGGTACGCGGCCAGCGGGACCTCGGAGGTGCCGACCAGGTAGAGGTCGTCCTTGTCCAGGTGGTAGACGTCCTCCGCGGCCTGGCCCAGGAAGCCGGTGCCCTCCATGGCCTTCGGCTTGACCAGCGCGGGGGTGAGCACCGGGGTGAAGCCCGCCGCGGTGGCCTGCGCCATCGCCGCGTTCACCAGCGCGAACTCCAGCAGCGCGCCGACGCCCGTCAGGTAGTAGAAGCGCGAGCCGGAGACCTTGGCGCCGCGCTCGGTGTCGATCGCGCCGAGCAGCTCGCCCAGCTCCAGGTGGTCCTTGGGGGTGATGCCCTCGGCCGCGAAGTCGCGCGGGGTGCCGACCGTCTCCAGGACGGTGAAGTCGTCCTCGCCGCCCACCGGGACGTCCGGGTGGACCACGTTGCCCAGCTGGCGCAGCAGGGCCTGGGCCTCCTCGGCCGCCGCGTCCTGCTCGGCGTCGGCCGCCTTGACCGCGGCGGACAGCTCACCGGCCTTCTTCAGCAGCTCGGCCTTCTCGTCCCCGGAGGCCTTGGGGATGAGCTTGCCGAGCGCCTTCTGTTCGGAGCGCAGCTCGTCGAAGCGGACACTGGAGGACCTGCGCCGCTCGTCGGCGGCCAGGAGTGCGTCGACGATGCCGACGTCTTCTCCACGGGCGCGCTGGGAGGCGCGCACACGGTCGGGGTCCTCACGGAGCAGGCGAAGGTCAATCACCCCCCCAGGTTACCGGTGTGACCTCAGGGACTCGACGCGAAATTCCGTTGTGCCCCTTTTTGCCCCTGTTTATGGCTGTGGGAAAACCTGGGAATTCTTGTGTGGGTCGCCGTCAAGGAATGCGTGCGCATTCCCCGAAAAGGGGCAAAGAGATGACTGGCTTCCCCTGTGTGCGGGGCGAGTTGGCCGTTCGTTGTCCACAGGCCTGGGGGGATACCCACGGGTTATCCACAGCCTGTGTGTGAGATCTGTGGATGTCGCAGTGATCGTTTAGTCCGCCGAATGCTCGGCGATGGATTCCCCTATCGAACCGCGTTCACACACTCTTTGAGAGAGGAATCCCTCACTCCAAAGAGCGGATCTCTGGAATTGCGGTGACGAGTGTGCAATGTCCGGTGATGTGAGCCGATGAGGTGACTGTGGTGATGTGTCGACATTGCCGGGTTGGTGTTGTCGACTTGTCCCCAGCGCGAAGCCGAGCCTGTGGATAACTTTTTGGCGACGGCCGCCCGGGCCCGTGGTTGACGGGCCCGGGAGACTCGCGCCTTCCGCGCTCGGCCCCCGCGCCCTCCGCGCTCAGCCCCGCCCGTCCTGGCAGCGGGCCAGCCACTCCGCCGCCTCCGCGAACGCCTCGTCCGTGGTGCCGTGGCGCAGCGGACCCAGGTCCGCCGCCTCCACGCCCGCGCGCGGGTACGAGCCCAGGAAGCGCACCTTCGGGCAGATCCGCTTCAGCCCCATCAGGGCCGACCCCACCCGCCGGTCCGTGATGTGCCCCTCGCAGTCCACCGAGAAGCAGTAGCGGCCGATGCCCTCACCGGTCGGGCGCGACTCGATCCGCATCATGTTGACGCCGCGCGCCGAGAACTCCTGCAGCAGCTCCAGCAGTGCGCCCGGGTGGTCGTCGCCGAGCCAGATCACCACGGACGTCTTGTCCGCGCCGGTCCGGGCGGCGGGCCGGGCCGGGCGCCCCGCCAGGACGAAGCGGGTCATGGCGTTCTCCGCGTCGTGAATGTCGGTGACCAGCGGCTCCAGGCCGTACTTCGGCCCCGCGAAGGCGCCCGCGAACGCCGCGTCGTAGCGCCCCTCCTGCACCAGCCGCGCGCCGTCCGCGTTCGAGGCCGCCGACTCCCACAGGGCGTCCGGCAGGTTCGCCGCGAGCCAGTTGCGGACCTGCGGCTGGGACACCGGGTGCCCGGTCACGGTCTTCACGTCCGCGATCGTGGTGCCCGGTCGCGCCAGCAGCGCGAAGCTGATCGGCAGCAGCACCTCGCGGTAGATGGTCAGCGGTTCGCCGGTGGCCAGCTCGTCGAGGGTCGCGGTGACCCCGCCCTCGACCGAGTTCTCGATCGGGACCAGGGCGGCCGCCGCCGCGCCGCCGCGCACGGCGTCCAGCGCCGCCGGAACCGAGACCATCGGGACCAGCTCGCGCGTGGCAGCCTCCGGCAGGGACCGCAGCGCGGCCTCGGTGAAGGTGCCCTCGGGGCCGAGGTAGGCATACTGGCTGGCCGACATCACGGTGGCTCCCTGTGATCGTATGAGAGCCGCCACGATACCCAGCGGCGGCCGGGGGCGGGACGGTTCATCCCTCGCTCACCCTTCCAAGAGTGCCTGACCCACATACTCGTCCGGCGCGCAGCCGCCCGGCACCGCGAAGAGCGCGCTCGCCTCGTGCCGCAGGAACCGCGACAGATCGTCCCCGAGGTCCAGCTTCCGCTGCACCGGTACGAACCCCTTCATCGGATCCGCCTGCCACGCGATGAACAGCAGCCCCGCGTCCGGCGCCCCGTCGTCACGGAAGCCGTCGTGGTACGAGAAGGGGCGGCGCAGCATCGCCGCGCCCTGGTTGGACTCGGGGGCCGCGACCCGTACGTGGGCGGCGCCCCCGATGGCCAGCCCGCCGTCCGCGCCCATCTTGTCGAGCCGCACCGGGGTCGTCTCGGTGCCGCCGGACAGCGGGGCGCCGTCCGACTTGCGGCGGCCGATGACCTTCTCCTGCCGCTCTTGGGACAGGTTGTCCCAGGAGTCGAGCAGCATCCGGACGCGGCGCACCACGGCGTAGGAACCGCCCGCCATCCAGGCCGGTTCCCCCTTGTCCGGTACGAAGATCCGCCGCTCGTAGTCGGACTCCTCCGGTTTGGGGTTGTTCGTGCCGTCGACCTGGCCCATCAGATTGCGCATGGTCATGGGGCGGCCGGTGGCCCCGGGGGTGCGGTTGAAGCCGTTCATCTGCCAGCGCAGCCGGGCCGTCTTCCCGGCCTCCCGCTGCAGCGCGCGCAGCGCGTGGAAGGCGACGAGCCCGTCATCGGCGCCGATCTGGATCCAGAGGTCGCCGTTGCTGCGCTTCGCGTCGAGGGCGTCCGAGGCGAAGTCGGGCAGCGGGGCGAGAGCCTCCGGGAGCCGGTCCTTCAGCCCCGCCTTGGCGAAGAAGGTGCGGCCGAAGCCGAAGGTGACCGTGAGGGACGACGGCCCGGCGTCGAGCGCGATGCCCGTGTCGTCCGGCGGCGCCTTGCCCTCGGTCAGCTCGCGCGCCGTCCGCGACCACCGGCGCAGCAGCGCGGCGGCCTGTCTGCGGTTCGCGCCGGGCGCCAGGTCGAAGGCGATGAGATGACCGTGGGCCTGCAGCGGGGTGGTGATCCCCGCCTGGCGCTTGCCGTGGAAGGACACCGCTGTCGTGCCGACGGAGCTGAGCGGCTGGGGCGTGTTCCGCGTCGCCTCCGCGGCGTACGCGCCGGCCGCACCGCCGACGACGAGCCCGGCCGCGCCCGCGGCGCCGGCCGAGCCCAGCAGACGGCGCCGGGACACCCCGGCGGGTTCGGTGTGCTGGTCAGAAGAGGTTTCGGGGGCTTTCGGGGCGTGCTGAGTGCTCATTGCGCGATCTTCACGTTCCTGGTCTCCGTCACCTGGTCGATGTCGGAGGTGCGTACGGTCATGGAGAGCAGCCACTTCCCGGCCATGGGGAGCTGTACGCCCTCGGCGTTCCAGTGTCCGGTGGACCGCTGCTTGAGGGGGACAGAGAGCGGGCCGATGCCCTTGTCCTTGAGGGTCAGGGAGACCTTCACCTCCGGCACCTCGATCGGGCGGTCGGCGAAGTCGCTGATGAAGACGTTGACGGCGTTGTCGCCGGGGAGCGCCGGGTCGAGCATGACGATGGCCTTGCCGCGGCCACTCTTGGGGCCGGTGTCGTACGGGATCGACACGCTGATCGGCTCGACGCTCGGCCCCCCGGTGTCCACGGCCTCGGCCGCGGGCTTCCCGGTCTCCGCCCGGCCCGGCTGGGTGCCGCTCAGCACGGTGGTCACCGCGAGCAGCACGGCGGCCACGACGGTCTCGGCGATCACGGAGCGGCGCAGGCCGCTGCGCTGCGGGTCGGCGTCGCGCTCCCGCTGGGCGGCGGTCTTGTCCTTGGCCGCCCGCTGACGGGCGAGCTGCGCGCTGCGGACGGGGTCGTCCGCGCCCCCGTCACGGTCCGCCGCCTTGGCCCCGGCCTCTTCACCGGACGCGGCGTCAGCGGTGGAGTCCTCGCCGGAACCCTCGGCCGAGCCCTCGTGCGAACCCTCGGAGCCCTCAGCCGAGCCCTCAGCCGAGCCCTCAGCCGAGCCGGAGTCGGCTCCCGCGGCGCCGGTACGGACCGGCTCCTTCACCACTGCCTTGGCCTCGGTCCGGACCTCCGTCTCCGCCGCTGCCTCCACCGTCACCTGTGCCTTCTCCGCGCTCACGGCGTCCGTGAGACGGCCGGTCCAGCGGCGCGAGACTGCGGCGATGCCGACGAGCACCGCGACCAGGGCCACCTTGATCAGCAGCCATCGCCCGTAGTCGGTGCCGGTCAGCGCCTTCCAGGAGCCGACCTGCCGCCACGACTGGTACAGCCCGGTGAGGACCAGGGCGATGACGGACCCGAAGGCGAGCCGGGAGAAGCGGGCCACGGCCGCCCGCTCGATCGGCACGCCCGCGCGCAGCGTCACCGCGAGCGAGGCCAGTCCGCCCAGCCACACCCCGACCGCGACCAGGTGGATCACGTCGACCGGCATGGCCAGCTGCCGCTGGATGCCGACCGAGGCGTGCTCGGCCATCGCCCAGGTCGCGGCGAGGCCCACCGTGACGACGACGCCGCCGAAGCCGAGCCCGAAGGCGAGGTCACGGCGGCGCCGGGCGTCCGCCTCCGCCGCGCCGGTGTCGCGGGTGTACGAGCCGAAGAGCACGGCCAGGAAGATCGCCGCCACGCCGAGCAGCAGCAGCCGGGACAGCAGTGCCGCGCCCGGCTTGGTGTCGAGGGCGTCGCCGAGCGCGCCGAGGTCGAAGACCGTGCCGAGCCCCTCGGAGTTGGCGTACGGCCCGCGCAGCAGCAACAGCGCCAGGGTGGCGCCGAAGAGCGTCGCCCAGCCGCCGACCGCGATCTTCCGTACCGGGCGGGAGGACCGGCACACCCCGGCGAACACGCAAGCGCCGACCAGCGCCGCGAAACCGCCGTAGGCGGCGTACCGCCCGATGCCGTACAGCGTGGTGACCGTGCTGTCGCCGCTCTCACCGGTCGGCGCCTTGACCGAGGTCTTGGACGGGGCGCCGATGGAGAAGGTGAACGCGCCGCTCACCGGGTGGCTGTCCTCCGAGACCGCCTTCCACGCCACCGTGTACGTGCCGTCGGGCAGCCCGGGGCGCAGCGCGACCGCCGCGGTCGACGACTTGCCGTCCACGTGGGCCGTCTTCCCGGTGTCCACGCGCTTGCCCTTGGGGTCGAGGACGCGCACCGCGTCCCGGCCGAGCAGCACGCCCTCGGTGAAGGTGAGCCTGACGTCCGACGGCGCGGACTTCACCACCGAGCCTTCGCCGGGGCTGGTGGAGGTCAGCGCGGCGTGCGCGGACGCGGGCCCGGCGCCGAAACTCAGCGCGCACAGCAGCGCGGCGAGCAGCGTGCCGAGGACCGACAGCAGCCGCCGGGCGGTGACGGAGATCCGGGGCCGGGCGGTCGGGGAGGTCAGCGAGGGCATCGGCTGTCAGTCCTTGGGACGGTACGTCATCGGCTCGACCGGGACTTTGATCTTGATGGGGTCGGACGTGGCGAAGTGCAGGGTGAATTCGACCTTCTCACCGACCTTCGGGCGGTGGACCAGATTTGTCAGCATCAGATGATCGCCCCCGCTGGTCAGCTTCAGTTCGCCGTTCGCGGGCACGTCGAGCGAGCCGACCTGCTTCATCTGGGTGCCCTTGGTGGTGTGCAGGGTGACGTCGCGGGCGAGCGGGGTGGTGATGGACGTCAGCTTGTCCTCGCCGCCCCCCTTGTTCGTGACGGTCAGGAAGCCCGCCGCCATGTCGGCCATCGCGGGGCGCGGGATGTACGCGCCGCCGACGGACAGCTCGGGGCGGTCCCCGTCGTCGCCGCAGGCGGTGAGCGTGCCGGTCAGTCCGAGGGCGAGGGCGGCCGCGGCGGCGGCGCGGTGCCGGGTGGTCACGGGTTCTCCCCCTTGATGATCTTCGGGAGGTCCTTGGCGTACTGCTGGGGCGAGGTCGACGTGGTGTAGATCCAGTGCCCCTTGTCGTCCTTGGGCGAGAAGCCCAGCACCTGGGCGCCGTGGTTGACCGTGGTGCTGCCGTCCTTCTCCTTCTTCGGCTTCTCGATGAAGATGCCGAGCGGCTTGGCTCCGGCCTGGATGGTGTCGAAGTCGCCGGTCAGCCCGACGAAGTCCGTGCCGCCCTGGGCGTCCAGCCACTTCCGCATCCGCTCGGGGGTGTCGCGCTCCGGGTCGGTGGTGACGAACACGACCCGCAGCTTCTCCCGCTCCGCCTTGGACAGCTTGGAGACGGCGATGCCGAGGTTGCTCATGGTCAGCGGGCAGACGTCCGGGCAGTGGGTGTAGCCGAAGAAGACCAGGGTCGGGCGGCCCTTGGTCTCCTTGATCAGGTCGTACTTCTTGCCCTCGGTGTCGGTGAGGACGAGGTCCGGCTTGGCCTTGGCGTCGCCGTTCAGGACGATCGCCTGTCCCGTCTTCTGGCCGCCCGAGACGCTGGCGGCGCTGCCCCCTTTGTCTCCCCCCTCGCCGGAGCCGCCGCAGGCGGTGAGGGTGAGCGCGGCGGCGACGACGAGGGCGGAGCCCAGGATCTTGGTGCGCATGGAGCTGTTCTCCAAAAGAGATCGTTGGATCGGTGGTGCGTGGCGGCGGCGGGCCCGGGGGCCCGCCGCCGGGCGTGGCGCGGCGCCGGGTCGGGGCGCGCGGTCACGCCGTGGCGTCACGCGGGGTCGGGGCGGGTCAGTGGGTCAGGCGGAGCGGCGCCGGCCCGCGAGCACACCGAAGGCGACTCCGGCGACGCCGATGACGATGCCCGCGATGCCCAGCACCCGTGCGGTGGTGTCGGTGCCGTCGCCGCCGGACTCCGAGGCGGTCTTCGCCGTGCCGGAACCGGACGCCGTGGCCTTGGTCCCCTTGGCGTCGCCCGCGCCCGCCGAGCCGTGCCCGTGCGAGCCCTCGGCCGCGTCGGTGAGCTTGAGGACGGGCGCCGGGTTCTCGGGCTCGGGCGCGCCCTCCTTGGGCTCCTCGATCCAGCGCACGACCTGCTTGTCGTCGTACGTCTGGAGGGCCTTGAAGGCGAGCTGGTCGGCGTCCTTGGGCAGCGGGCCGACGGAGACCGGGAACTGCTGGAACATGCCCGGCTCGATCTTGCCGCCGGTCCAGGTGATCTTGGTGACCGCCTCGGTCACCTTGCCGTCGCCGGTCTCGATGGGCTTGTCCAGCTTGGACTTGGTGACCTTCACGTCCCAGCCGGGCACCGGCTGGGGCATCACGGAGGCGAGCGGATGGTCGGTGGGCAGGTTGACCTCGAGCTTGACGGTCGAGGAGTCGTCCCGCTCGTTGGGCACCTTGAAGTCGACGGTGCTGTAGCCGCCCTTCTCGGCCTGCTCGGGCTGCACGGTGACGTGCGCGAAGGCGGGGCCCGCGGCGAGCAGCAGGGCGCCCGCGGTGAGGCCGCCGAGAACCGGCAGACGGCGAAGACGCATGGCGTTCATGTCAAACGCTCCAGATGAGGAGTGATCGGTGGGGTCGGCGCGCGCGGCGTCGTCGCGGCCACCCTCCGGTCCCGCTGGAGGAGTGTCGCGTCGATCAGGCCGCGAGGTCGTAGCGCGGCGGTCCCCGCCGGATCACGCTGTGCTGGAGGACGACGGCCGTCGTCCCGCCCTCGTCCGCCCCGTCCGGGCGCGGGCGGGGCGGCCCGGTGCCGGACGCGTCGTCCATGAGCCCGGTGAGCAGAGCCCGTACGAGCCCCAGGGCGGCGCGCAGGGACCGTACGAGCGCGGCTTCCGCGACCCCGCGCGCCCCGTCCAGCGACAGCCGTACCGCCCGCCACACGGCCCGCTCGCCGCGCCGCAGCAGCCAGCCGACGGCGAGTGCGGCCAGCAGATGTCCCAGGGTCATCGGCAGCGACGGCAGCAGGGCGGTGAGTCCCGTGTGGTGCTCGGGGCCGGGCACCGCGGTGGCGGGCGTGGAGGACGTGGAGTGCAGGGACTTCGGGTCGATGCCCGACCGGGCGACGATCCGGTGCGCCGTGGCGGCGTCGAGACGGCCGGGGAGCGTGGTGCACAGCAGCTTCGCCGCCATGCCGATGACGCGGCCGTCGGCCGCGTCCGCGCGGTGGGCGGCCTCCGCGGTGGCGGCCGCCTGCTGTCCGTAGCTGAAGAGGCTGTGCAGCGCGAGCTGGCCCAGGGCCAGCACCGCCGCGATCCCGGGCAGCGACCGCTCCCGCCCGGCCAGCGGCAGTACGACCGCGAACATCGCCGCGGCCCCCGCGCCGAGGGTCCACAGCGGCACGGCCGTACAGGACGCCAGGACGTGCCCCGCCGCGGACAGCACGACGCAGACCGCGGTGAACACCGCGGCCCGCAGCATGCGCAGATCGGCACCCGCACGGGCGACAGGGGAAGCCATGGCCGCGCCATCATCCCACTGGGTAAACGCGTTCCCTACGGCGGGTAGGGCGTACCGGCGCACACCGGGACAGGCCTATACACCGATGCGCCTACCGCGCGCGTCCGCCGAATGAGCGGAGTCACGTCAATCGGACGCTTACGGACCATGGACCCAGGCAATACGTAACGGTATGTCGAGCCGCGGCCGGGAGGCTGGAGCATGAGCATCTGGTGGTCACTCCATTTGCCCCGCGAGGCGGCGAGCGTTCCGCTCGCACGACGACTGCTCCTCGGCACCATGGAGACGGCCGGAGTCGATCCGGAAATCTCCTACGACCTGTCGGTCGCCCTTTCCGAGGCATGCGCGAACGCGGTGGAGCACGGCGGCAGCGACGGTACGGGCGGGGACTACCGCGTCACGGCCTTCATCGACGGCGACACCTGCCGTATCGAGGTCACCGACTCGGGCCCCGGCTTCTCCGGCCGTGGCACCGTGCGCCGCGAATCGCGCACCCGGAGCGAGCGGCGTCCGGCGTCGGCGCCGAGGCCGCAGCACCCGCACAGTCCGGCTCCCGCGCACGCGGAGCACGGACGGGGGCTCTTTCTCATCGAAGCGCTCACCGATCACGTCCGCTACCGCGACCGGCCGGGTCGCGGTGGGGTGGTGGTGAGTTTCGACAAGATCCTCAAGTGGCGCGAGGACTCCCTGCTCAGGGCGTCGTAGTCGCGCGTCACTCCTCACCGGGCGGCAGCGCCCGGCACAGCGCGTCCAGCGCCCCCGCGAACGCGTGATCGGGCGGGGCCCATAGCCCACGACCAGGCCGTCGTGGGCCGGTCCCGTGGCATCGGGGTGGCGGTAGTCGGCCAGCCCCCGGCGGGCGGTGAGCCAGCCCTCGGCGACCAGCTCCGCGTACGCGTCGGCGACCGTATCGCGGGCGATGCCGAGGTCGGCGGCGAGCGAGCGATAGGGCGGCAGCCGGGTGCCGGGCCCGAGCCGTCCGCCCCGGGCGGCGTCCCGCAGCGCGCGGATCAGGGCGGCCCGGCGGCCGCCCGCCCCGGCCAGCTCCAGATGCAGATCACTGCCCAGGGCCTGCGCCGAATTGACCCATGACTCCGCCCTGGCGGCGCACCCTGTCGGCGGCGGGGAACGGCAGCGGGGGAGCGCCTTCCGACGCTCCCCCGCTCCGCTCTCGTTCCGCCTCGTCTCAGCCGCGCCGCGCGACGATCCGCGCCATCCACGCCTCGACGTCGTCGGCGGACCGCGGGAGCCCCGCCGACAGATTGCGGTTGCCGTCCTCGGTCACCAGGATGTCGTCCTCGATCCGGACGCCGATGCCCCGGTACTCCTCGGGCACGGTCAGGTCGTCCGGCTGGAAGTAGAGGCCGGGCTCGACGGTGAGGCACATGCCGGGCTCCAGCGTGCCCGCCACATAGGTCTCGGTGCGGGCCACGGCGCAGTCGTGCACGTCCAGGCCGAGCATGTGGCCGGTGCCGTGCAGCGTCCAGCGGCGCTGCAGACCCAGCTCCAGGACGCGCTCGACCGGGCCCTCGACCAGACCCCATTCGACGAGCTTGGTGGCCAGGACGCGCTGGGCGGCGTCGTGGAAGTCGCGGTACTTCGCGCCCGGCTTGACCGCCGCGATGCCCGCCTCCTGCGCCTCGTACACCGCGTCGTAGATCTTCCGCTGGAGCGGGGTGTAGCTGCCGCTGACCGGCAGGGTGCGGGTGACGTCAGCGGTGTAGAGCGTGGTGGTCTCGACCCCGGCGTCGAGGAGCAGCAGGTCGCCGGAGCGGACCGGGCCGTCGTTGCGCACCCAGTGGAGGGTGGTGGCGTGCGGACCGGAGGCGCAGATCGAGCCGTAGCCGACGTCGTTGCCCTCGACGCGGGCGCGCAGGAAGAACGTCCCCTCGATGTAGCGCTCCGAGGTCGCCTCCGCCTTGTCGAGGACCTTCACGACGTCCTCGAAGCCCCGCACGGTCGAGTCGACGGCCGACTGCAGCTGGGCGATCTCGAACTCGTCCTTGACGAGGCGCTGCTCGCTGAGGAAGACCCGCAGCTCCTCGTCGCGCTCGGCGGTGACCTTGTCGGCCAGCGCCGCCTCGATCCCCGCGTCATGGCCGCGTACGACGCGCACCGGGCCGGTCGCGGCGCCCAGCTGGTCGGTCAGCTCGCGCACGTCCTGGGCGGGCAGGCCCAGCAGCCGCTCGGCCTCGCCGAGGCTGTGCCGCCGCCCGACCCACAGCTCGCCCTGGCCGTCGAGCCAGAACTCGCCGTTGTCCCGGTCGGAGCGCGGCAGGAGGTACACCGTCGCCTTGTGGCCCTCGCCCGCGTCCGGCTCCAGCACCAGGACGCCGTTTTCCGTCTGGTCACCGGTGAGGTACGCGTACTCGGTGGCGGCGCGGAAGCTGTACTCCGTGTCGTTGGAGCGGGTGCGGAGGTTGCCCGCGGGGATGACCAGGCGCTCGCCGGGGAAGCGCGCGGAGAGCGCGGCGCGGCGGCGGGCGGTGTTCGGGGCCTGTTCGATGGGGCTCAGGTCGTGCAGCTCGGTGTCCGCCCAGCCGGACTTCATGTTCTCGGCAAGCTCGTCGGACACGCCCGGGTAGAGGCCGTTCTTCCGCTGCTTGATCGGCTGCTCCTCGGCCTCCGGGGTCTCCAGGGCGTCAGGAGTGGGCTCCTCGGTCACGTCATCCTCCTCGAACTGGACCTCTCCCATGGTAGGTCCCGGGGGCGCGGCGCCCGGGAGACGTCCCGGGCGCCGCTGATCATTCGAAGTGGGCGACGAGCAGGACGATGTCCTCGGAACCGTCCCCCGCGGCGGGCCCGCGAACGGCGTCACCGGTCTCGCGCGTGCCACCGGTGCCACTGGTGCCGCCGGTCATGTCGGTGTCGCCGGTGTCGCCGGGGAGCATCGTCAGCAGCACGTGGTCCGCGAAGTCGTCCGGATCGGCGCGCACCGCCCTGGGGGCGTTGGCCGCGGCCGCGTGCAGCCGGGCGAAGGCCCGGTCCATCGGCTCACCGGTGCGGTGGAGCAGCCCGTCGCTGTAGAACAAAAGCGTTTCTCCGCAGGCGGGCTCGATCTCCACGCTCGGCGCCTCCCAGCAGGAGAGCATGCCCAGCGGCGCGGACAGCGTGGTCTCCACGAACTCCGTGCGCCGCTCCCCGGTGATCAGCGGCGGGCAGTGCCCCGCCCCGGCCAGCAGCACCCGGCGCGCCCCGGGCTCGCAGTAGGCGAACAGGGCGGTCGCGGAGCGGGCGGGCTCGGTGAGCCGCAGCAGCAGTTCCAGATCGGAGAGCACGGCGACCGGATCCTCGCCCTCCATCACGGCGTACGCGCGCAGCGAGGCCCGCAGCCGCCCCATCGCGACGATGGCGCTCGGCCCGGAACCGGTGACCGCGCCGACCGACAGCCCGAGGGCGCCGTCCGGCAGCGGCAGCGCGTCGTACCAGTCCCCGCCGCCCCGTGCGCCGGGGCGGTGGCGGACGGCGAGGCGCACCCCGGGAAGCCGCGGCAGCCGGGTGGGCAGCAGCTCCTCCCGGACGGTCGCCACGGTGGCGCGGGCGCGGGCCAGTTCGATCAGCCGGGTGATGTGGGCGGCGGCGTAACGGCAGTACAGGGCCACCAGATGGCGCTGGTGCTCCTCGGGCTCGGCCGGTTCGTCGTAGAGCCAGGCGACCGCGCCGAGCCGCCCGGCGGGCACGCCCGCCAGGCCGGGGGCACCGGCCGGGGCGGAGGCCTGCGCGGCGCCCTGCCCCGCCCCGCCCGGCGCCGTACGGTCGCCCGCGCTGCCCGGGGGCGCGTCCTCGGCGGCTTCGGCGGGCGCGGGGACGATGGCGAGCCCGGGGCCGCTCCCGGGGCCGGGGAACGGGTCCAGCGGGACCGCGTAACTGGCGGCGAAGCCGAGGCGGGCGGCGACCTCACGGTGGCGGGGGTGGAGACCGGCCTCGCCCGGGATGTCGGGATGGGCAACGGCGGGGTGGCGCTCGCCACCCGGTTCGGGCAGCCCGTCGAGGAGATGGCCCGCGGGCGCGGAACTGCCCGGGATCGTCTCGATCTGGCCGAGGTCGGCGCGGCCGAGGCCGAGGCCGACGGTGGTCACCGGGCCCTGCCCGTCCGCCGGTTCGAGCGAGACCAGCCCGCGCTGCGCGCCCACGAGCGCGGCGCCCGCACGCAGCAGTTCGCGCAGCGCGTCGTCGAGGGCGCTGGTGTGGATCAGCCGCTCGGTCAGCTCGTGAAGGGTCGTGAGATCCGATACCCACCCCGCCAGCCGGTCCTGTACACCGGGCGCCGGTTCGCCGGACTGCGCGGCAAGGGGCGGGGTGATGGGGTCGGCAGTTTGCGTGGGTGCGGGGAGGGAAGAATCGATTCCAGCCACTTTCGGCGGATGGGGCGAGTTCATGGACCGCTGCCTTCACCCGCTGCGCCCAGCTTGCTCAATAGCATCGCAAACCCCCTGTCATGCTGCGCCGCTACTGTGCCGCTACTGTCTCCAGATGTACACGCACGGGAGAGCCGATGTCCAGCATTGTCCCGGTGGTCTTGTTAGTGTCTGTGGGGAATTGAACTTGGCTGAAAAAAAGTCGCTAGGCTGCCAATTTGAGGTCGACTGACGTCATTCGACAGCGCGTCGTCTCCATCGCGGCGGGTACACATTCGGAGAGGGACTGGGGCAGTTCGGACCGCCCCGGAACCCTGCGGCCGGTCCAGGCGTCATAGACCACAACGGCCGCGCCCCTCCCCGAGTGGCGAGGAAACGCACCACCCAGGACGGTAAGCGCCATGCGCGCGCCACCCCTCGCCACGTTCCACGCTCGGCCCGCGGCGTGATGCGCTGCCTTGTACGCGCAGTGACTTGTGATCCACGTGCTGTGAGTGGCCGAACGACGCCCGGCAGCGCCACGTAGTGCCATGTGAAGTGCCACGAAGTGCCATGTAGTGCGAACGGATACAGCCCTCGGCGTTAACGGAAAGGAACGAGCGCTCATGCGCGAGATCCTCGGAAGGCGACGCAAGTTCTCGCTGCGGCGCGGCGCACGCTCGCCGCTGCTCCGCGCGGCGCTCACCTGCGCCAACGAGTGGCAGTGGCCCGTCCTGCCGGGTATCGGCCTCCAGCCCGGCGGCGGGCGCATGCGGGTGTGCGGCTGCCCCGACCCGGACTGCGCGGTGCCGGGCGGACACCCCTTCGACCCCGTTCTCCTCGCGGCCACCACCGATCCGCGCATGGTGCGCTGGTGGTGGACCAACCGCCCCGGTGCGCCGCTCCTCCTCGCCACCGGCGGCACGGCCCCCTGCGCGCTCAGCCTGCCCGCGGTCGCCGGGGCCCGGGCGCTGGCCGCCTTCGACCGGGCGGGCGTCCGGCTCGGCCCGGTGGTCGCCACGCCCACCCGCTGGTCGCTGCTGGTGGCTCCGTACACCCTCGAAGAGCTGGGCGACCTGCTCAACCGCCAGGACTGGGTGCCCAGCTCGCTGCGGTTCCACGGCGAGGGCGGCTATCTGGTGCTGCCGCCGTCGCAGACGGGGCTGGGCCGGGTGCGCTGGGAGCGGGCGCCGCAGCGCCGCGGGCGGCCCTGGCTGCCGGAGGTGGCCACCGTGGTGGACGCGCTCGTCGAGGCGAGCAGCAGCGCGCCTGACGGGGGCAGTCGGCTCGCCTACTGACCCGGCCGTTGACCCGGCCGTCTGCTGGCCGGACATCCGTCAACGAACACTCGTCAACGAAATGATGGTGAACGCCACACGCGGCGCGGCCCAGGGCCGCGCCGCGTGTCGTGCGTTCGGGTGATCTTCAGCGCCGCCGTGATGCTTCAGTGCCGTGATCTTCAGCGGCCTGCGCGCGCCGCCGGAGGAAGTCGACTGGGAGCCTGCGGCGGGGGCAACTCCCGCGGCGCCGCGGCCGGTTGGTCCGTACCGGACCTGTGCCTTCCGGTGCCGGACATGGAAGCGCCCGGTCGCTGGCGACGGGGGATGCACCAGCGACCGGGCTTTTAGAACCGTAACAAGAGATCGGCGCTAAGCAAATTCGATCGCGGATTTCCGGACGCGTACTTGCAGGCCGTAACAGTGAGTTGTGAGCAGCGTCACGCGGTCCGGGGGCCCGGCCGATCCCGTCCGGAACCTCAGCTGAGCGTCACCTGACGGTTGGTGAGACCGCCCCGGGCGCGGCGCTGTTCGGGGGTGAGCGGCTCGTCCGACGCGAGGGCCTCGCCCAGCCGTTCCGCCAGCTCCGCGGCCGGCTTCTCGGTCTCCTCCGCGCCCATGCCGCGGGGCAGGTCCCACACCGGCACGGTGAGCCCGTGAGCCCGGAAAGAGCCCACCAGACGGGTGTCTTCGCCCAGTGAGGACGCCCCCGCCGCGTGCAGCCGCGCGAGCGCGTCGAGCAGCTTCTCCTCCGGGTGGGACATCACCCACCGCAGGTGGTTCTTCTCCGGCGTCTCGCACCAGTAGGCGGCCTCCGCACCGGTGAGCCGGACGGTGGGGATCGCGGCCGCGTTGGCCCGTTCCAGCGACGCGGCGACCTCCCCGGTCGCGTTCGCGGCGTCCTCCAGCCAGAACTCGAACCCCTCGTGCAGGGTCGGCGTGAAAGCGCTGTTCGGGTCGAGCAGATCCTGCAGGCGCGGACCGTCGCCGGGCGCCCGCTGGGCCGACACCGGCGTGCCGGGCTCGGCGGTCAGCGCGCGCCGCAGCGTGTCGGCGAGATCGCGGCTGAGGTCGCCGGAGGCCGTGTCGTTCTGCAGACCGACCAGCACCGCGCCGCTGTCCCGGCGCAGCGCGGGCCAGGCCATCGGCAGCACGGTCGCCAGGGTGACCGACGGCACGCCCTCGGGCAGCCCCTCTGCGAGGTTCAGGCGGACGGTCGCGGCGGGCACCAGCTCGCGCAGCGCCACCCAGTCGCATTCGCCGGGGAGCCCTTCGAAGGGCCGCTGCACCAGCTCGGTGACGGCGTGGGCGGCCTCCCGGCCGTGGCAGGCCTTGTAGCGGCGGCCCGAACCGCACGGGCAGGGCTCCCGCGCACTCACCACGGGGATGTCGCCCGTGGCGCCCCGTGATCCTGCGGCCTTCGTCTGGGGGCGGCGCTTCTTGGCCATGATGTGGCTGTCTCCCGATCGTGGCGGCTCAGGGCTCGTGCGTACGGCCCGCATACGGCTCGTATCGGCTACGGCTCGTATCGGCGCGTACGCCGTCGTACGGCTACGCGTACGGGCGGGAGCCTAGCCCGTCGGCCGAACGTCGTCGGCCAGATGCGCCGCGTCGGTCACGCCAGCTCGTCCAGATCGGCGAAGCCCAGGTCGCGGTCGAAATCAGGATCGATGTTCGTGTCGATATTCGCCACGATGCCCGCCCCGGCGCCCGGGCCGCTCTTCGGGCCGCTGTGCGCGGCGCTCTTCGGGCCGCCGTGGGCGCTGCTCTTCGGGCCGCCGTGGGCGCTGCCGCTCGTACCGTGAAGGCCGGGGGCCAGTTCCGCCCCGAGGTCGGGCGGCAGCACGACCCGCCCGGAGAAGCCGGTGTCGGCCGGGAGGAGGGCCCATACGGTGACCTCGCCCGTGCCGTCCCGTACGCCCCAGTCGTCGGCCAGGGACCTGATGATGTTCAGCCCGCGGCCGCCGCGGGCCGTAACGGAAGGTTTGGCCGGAAGTGGCCTTGTGGGGCCACCGCCATCCGTGACTTCGATCGTCACCCGATCGTCTTCATCGACGCTCCACGCCGCGTGAACCGTCTCGCCGCCAGGGCCGGAGCGCCATGGGCTGCCATGTCGCCACGCATTGCTGAGCAGTTCCGAAAGGATCAACACTGCGTCGTCTATGACCGAATCCGATACCCCAGTCCTGCCCAAATCGCCGCGCATCCAGTGTCGTGCCGCGCGGACGCCCGCAGGACCATGGGGTACGGCCATGGTCGACGACGTCGGCACCTTCTGTGCCACCACCAACGCCACCCCCGAGACCTCCTTCGCCCCACGCCAGGGGATGGATGCCCCAATGGGCTGGAGCGGAAACCGGCCAAGTGGCATCGTGTGACGCACTCGTCACGATCGAATACGTAACGAACGCGCCGGTGCACGCCTTGTAATGCCCACTATGAACGCCCGAGTTGGGACAGTACCTGTTTGGGGCGATTCGTGATCAGTGCGTCGACCCCCAGCCGCACGCACAGCTCGACATCGGCCGGTTCGTCGACGGTCCACACGTGCACTCGGTGCCCCGCGCGCCGCAGCCGCGCCACATAGGTCGGGTGGTTGCGCACGATCCGGATGCTGGGGCCCGCGATGCGCACCCCGGGCGGGAGATGTCCGTCCCGGTGGCGCGGCAGGACGAACTGCATCAGATAGACGGTGGGGATGGCGGGCGCTGCGAGCCGCACCCGGTGCAGCGAGCGCGCCGAGAAGCTCATGACGCGCACGGGCGGCGGCTCGCCGGGCGGCGGCGCGTCGAGCCCGTACCGGCGCAGCAGCTGGATCAGCCGGTCCTCGACCTGGCCCGCCCACCGGGTGGGGTGCTTGGTCTCGATGGCCAGTTCGACGTGGCGTCCGGTGTCGGCGATCAGGCCCAGCAGCCGTTCGAGAGTGAGGACGGACGTACTGTCGCGGCTCTTCCGGTCCGGCGCCTCCTTGTCGGTGGCCTGCCCCTTCCAGGACCCGAAGTCGAGGGCCGCGAGATCGGCCAGCTCCAGCCCGGAGACGGCGCCGCGGCCATTGGAGGTGCGGTCGACGCGCCGGTCGTGGACGCAGACGAGGTGGCCGTCGGCGGTCAGCCGGACATCGCATTCCAGAGCGTCGGCGCCGTCCTCCAGCGCCCTGCGGTACGCGGCCAGGGTGTGCTCCGGCGCGTCCTCGGAGGCCCCGCGGTGAGCCACGACGGACACGGTGTGCGGACCCGGGCGGATGTCCCGGTCAGAACGCGCATAGGTCACCGCGTTATGGTGCCACCGCCCGGTGTCCATTGGTGGAAGGTTCCTCTTCCGGCCGTTGCCCGGAATGGCGGTAGGGCGAATTGTCCGGGATAAAGGGTGGTAGTCCACACGGCCGCCGCTCCTTACGGCGGTCTGACGCGCCGTGGGAAAAGCTGACAACGGTAATACGTACGCGTGGGCCGTCATGGAAAAACTGTCGTGCACCTGAGGAGACAGCTGTGAGCACCGAGAACGAGGGCGCTGCCGTACCGCCTGCGGCCGGGCCGCACCCGGCCCCTCCGGCGCCGCACCCGAACCCCGCGGTGCCCCCCGCGCCGGACTTCGAGCCCACCGCGGGCACGAAGCCGGCCGCCCCGGACGCGCCGATAGGCCCGGCCCCGGCCCAGGCCGCCCCGGCCCAGGCCGCCCCGGACCACACGGCTGCGGACCAGACCGCTTCGAACCACACGGCTTCGAACCACACGGCTTCGGATCAGAGCGCTCCGGACCAGATGGCGAAGGCGGGCGGCCCGGCGCCGTCCCCCACCCCTCCGGCCCAGCCCCCGGCTCCGGCCCAGCCCCCGGCGGCATTCGCGTCGACCGGCGCGGGCGACTCCGGCGGTGCTCCCGGCTACGGCGCCCCCGGCTCCGGCCCCGGACCGTGGCCCTCCGACGGCGGCCAGCCGGGCGGCCCCGGCTACGGCGCCGAGGGCGGCGGACCGGGCGGCCCCGGCGGCCCGTGGGGCAACGCCCCCGTACCGCCGCCTCCCGGCCCTCCCGGGACCCCGGAGCGCAAGCCCCGCGGGCTCGTGGCCGCCGTCCTGGCCGCCGTGCTGGTCGCGGGCGGCATCGGCGGCGGCGTCGGCTTCTGGGCGGCCGACCGGGAGAACGACAGCGGCGACACCACCACCGTCTCCGCCGTCGGCAACCCGAAGGCGGAAAGCCGCGCACCCGGATCCGTGTCCAACATCGCGGGCAAGACCCTGCCGAGCGTCGTCACCATCGAGGCGCAGGGCAACAACGGTGAGGGCGGCACCGGCACCGGCTTCGTCTACGACAAGCAAGGCCACATCCTCACCAACAACCACGTCGTCGCCTCCGCCGCCGACAACGGCAAGCTCACCGCCACCTTCTCCAACGGCAAGCGGTACGCCGCCGAGGTCGTGGGCAAGGCCCAGGGCTACGACGTCGCCGTCATCAAGCTCAAGAACGCCTCCGGCGCCAAGCTCAACCCGCTGCCGCTCGGCAACTCCGACAAGGTCGTCGTCGGCGACGCCACGGTCGCCATCGGTGCCCCGTTCGGCCTGTCCGGCACCGTCACCACGGGCATCGTGAGCGCCAAGAACCGGCCGGTCGCCTCCAGTGACGGCGGCGGTGGCAACGCCTCCTACATGAGCGCCCTGCAGACCGACGCCTCCATCAACCCCGGCAACTCCGGCGGCCCGCTGCTCAACGCGGACGGCGGCGTCATCGGGATCAACTCGGCCATCCAGTCCGCGGGCAGCGGCAGCGGCCTCGGCGAGTCCCAGCAGTCCGGCAGCATCGGCCTCGGCTTCGCCATCCCGATCAACACGGCGAAGAACGTTGCCCAGCAGCTGATCAAGACCGGCCAGCCGGTCTACCCGGTGATCGAGGCCACGGTCAGCATGAAGGACAGCGCCTCGGGCGCCACCATCGCCGCCAACGGCGCAGGCGGCAGCCCCGCCGTCGTCCCCGGCGGCCCGGCCGCCAAGGCGGGCCTCAAGTCCGGCGACGTGATCACCAAGCTCGACGACACCGTGATCGACAGCGGCCCGACCTTGATCAGCGAGATCTGGACCCACAAGCCCGGTGACAAGGTCACCCTCACCTACAAGCGCGACGGCAAGACGTCAACGGTCGACGTCACCCTGGGGCAGCGCAAGGGAGACAGCTGACACGCTAGGCTGATCCCCGCGCCCCTTAAGGCGGCGCGGGGAGGCTTGCCCGAGCGGCCTAAGGGAACGGTCTTGAAAACCGTCGTGGCAGCGATGTCACCGTGGGTTCAAATCCCACAGCCTCCGCAGCGTTACGGCCCCTGACCAGGTAAGACGGTCGGGGGCCGTAGTCATGCGCGCCACCCGCAGGACACCGCCGTTCCCCACGATTCCCCGACCGATCGGGCACGGAAGGGGCACGGCCGGACACCGGCTGAGAGGGCCCTCGCCGACTACCGATTGATCGGAATCTCGTACACGATCTCGCAGTGAGCGGCGGGTACGACGATGTCCGCTGTCTCCACCGGCCGCCCCTGGTCGCTGTAGTACGTCCGCCGGATGTGCGTGACGAGCGCGGCCTTCTGGATGCCGAGAAGCGATGCCTCCTCGGCGGTCGCCTGCCTCGGCTCCGGCTGCTCCACCGCATGGCTGACGGTGATTCCGATAGCCGCCATGCGGTTCACGACGCCCGCCCCGGCGTGCGGCCCTCCCTCGGGGAGGACGACGAGCGTGCCTGCGGTGAGGTCGTACGGCTCCCAACTCGTCGACAGCTGCACCGGCCTGCTGTCGGCCAGGAACTCGTACGACGTCCGGACGCACAACTCGCCCTCGGCGATACCGAGCCGCGCTGCGATCTCCGCCGGGGCCGGAACCTTGGCGTCGGTCCGGCTCTCCCAGTCGCCGTGCTTGCCGACTGCCCTCATGTCCGCGCGGAACGGCGACCCTTCGGGCTGCTCGCGCGCCGACGACCGGACGACCCGCACTCGTTGCCGAGGTTCGGCGACGTAGGTGCCCGATCCGGCTCGGCCCTCCAGCACGCCCTGGGAGATCAGCAACTCCTGCGCTCGGCGGACCACGTTCTCGCCCACCCCGTACTCCTGGCCGATCTGGGCGCGGGACGGCAGGCGTTCCCCCGGCTCCCATACGTGCTCCGCGATCCGCCGCCGGAGTTCGTCGGCGACGCGGAGATAGGGCGGCTGCTCAGGCATATGGAAAATCTAGTCCACTAGCTCTAATCTAGTTAACTAGCTTCACTGAAAGTGATCGCCGGTGACGGAGGCTGCCCTGTGCCCGCTTCGCGAGTTAGCGCGGCGACCATCGCCGCCCGGCTGTCCGCCGTCGGGCTCCCCACGCGCGTGGAGGAGTACGCCCGGTTCACGTCGGTCGAAGCGGACGTGCCGGAGTCGCTCTCCACCGAGTCATGGAGGGAGGTCCTGGCGGCGCTGGCCGAGGCCGATCGGTTCGGGCTCCTCGCCACCAGCCTGAACGGCCGCACTCTCCGGGCGGTCGTACACAAAGCGGTCCCCACGACGGGCGATGTCGGGGGACCGAGCCATCAGCGATAGGAGCTGATTCAGCGTGCTCAACCGTATCCGCCGCGCCGTCTCCCTCACCAGGGCGCGGCACGTCTCCAAGGGCAGGCACCGCCGCCCCTTAACGCCCTCCCGACCGCCAGCCGCAGCCTTCTCGGCGCCCGCTGACGAACCGACGCTCAGCCTGGGCCGGGCCTCCGACTGGGCGAGGCACCACTACTCGCTCACGGCCGAGGAAACCGCCCTCGTCCGTCCGTACGTGCTGGCCTGGGAAAGGCGCGCACGACGGCACCCGACGGTTGTCGTTGCTCCCCATCTGCCGACCGCGGCCCGGTCGGCCCTTCTGGGGGTCTGCTGATGCCCTCTCGACGGCAGACCCACAGCCCGCACGCCCCGGCCGCCCCGTACCGCTCGCCCGCCTGCCGGATCGGCACGCACGACGCCTGCACGGAGTCCTCTCCGGCTTCGGCGCCGGTCGACGTGCCGTTGATCTACGAGGCGTGTGGCTGCCCGTGTCACTCGGCGTCCGGCCAGGCGGGGCAAGCAGAGGTGAAGCAATGAGCGACTGGGCACCAGGCCGCGCGCCGACATCCACCGGCGAGATCCACCGAGAGGCAGACGCAGGGATGAGGGCACAGCACGAACTGAGGCTTCTCCCGTGGACGGGGCCTGAGGGCAAGCCGTGCTACCTGGACACCGACGACCGGGAGGGCTACATGTCCCGCTTGGCGGACCATATCGAGGCAGTGCAACTCGGGATGGCCGCCGAACTGCTCGGGCAGACAGTTCAGGTACTCGACGATGAGACCGAAGATCCGGAGAAACTGAAGCTCATCGCCGCGCAGTTGACTGGCGCACTGCGGGACGTGCTGCGCGTGGCTACCAGTCGCGGTCACCGTCTGGTAACGCCTGAGTAGCCCCCTCAGAGAAATGCCCGGTCGACTTGCCATCCCGGGCCCTGGATAGGTGCAGTTCAGCAGGGAGCCTCGGACATGGTTCGAGTCCTCCCTGCTTTTCTTGTTATGCACGTACGACAGCCGTTCTGCTGCGCTCGCTGACTCCCGTCTGCTCAGAGCGTGACAGGACCTGACGACAACAGCTTGGGAGGCCTGGGCGTTATTAGGCCTGAGCGCCCGCCTTGCTGACCTGCGGCGAAGTGGTTCTTGTGTCCTGACTGACTGCCGACACGTAGCCACTGTTCCCCCGTGGTTCCCCCAAGATCTGGCACGCATGGGGCACACCTGTAGCGAAGCTTGTCCTACTTGGTCGGGCCCCACGTCGGGTGCCGAGCTGATGAGTTGGTTCCCCACCAGGAACCAGCGCGACGGCAACAACGTTTGTAGAAGACGTGGATGGAGGAATCGCAGCAGTCATAGCCGGAGCCGTTGGCGTCGTGGGTGCGCTGGGGGGCGCCTTCATCGGGGGGCGGTCTGCAGTCAACGCCGCAGGCCTCAGCGGCGAGTTCAATCATGAGTTGTCCCGCCTGGAAGCTCGACGCCAGGCGTACAGCGCCTTGGGCACCGCCGCCTTCCTTTTTAGCCGAAAGGTCGCCAGAATCCAGAAGATCGTCAGTGAGCGCCTTTCTAATCCTGACGTCGATTTCGTGCCAGTCCCAGATCGTGAGCACGAAGAGCTTGACGAGCGACTTGACGAGGTGGCTCATGCAGCAATTGTCGTGCAGCTTCAGGGTCCCCACGAATTGGTTGATATGGCATGGGACATCTACGTCTACTGTCATCGCGCTGAGCGGGCTTTGGCTGAATATGCCGTAATCACTCGGTTCGGCGCGGCAGAATCCGAAGCAGCACTCGAAGAATCAGTAGACGCTGCCTCGCGGGCGCGAGGGATCTTTTTGGGTAACGGACGCGCCTACCTAGCCGGGGATCCGATACCGGTGCAGGGGGAACCCTATCGCCGAGGTGTTTGATCTGCCTATCGTAAAGGGTGATCTCACGTCTGCCGCAGAGGGGGCTCACGCCGCAGCACACGAGACAGTTGAGTGCGGGGGAAATCTGTGAATGAAGGACTCGCAGCATTGTTTGCCGGACTAGCCGGTCTCATCGGTGCCGCAATCGGTGGATGGGCCAGCTGGCGAGCAGCGCGACACAGTGCTGAGGCTGGAGTCAGAGCAGCTTTGGGGCAGGTGGCGGCCCAGGCGGCTAACGAGCACGCGCACTGGGTGCGCCAGGAGCAGCGCAATTTGTATGTTGAAGTGGTCCGCAAGTATGGGGAGTTCACCGACTCACTATCTGAGTGGGGAGGTAAACTTGCCGCACCACTTCCTCCACTTGAAAGTGCGGCAGCTGCCCATTCATCCTTCCGATCGTTCACTAATTCCTGTCAGTCCATTGGCCTTTTGGGGCCGGAAGGAGTTATTGAAGCTGCCAAGACTCTCAATGTGGCGGCACAAACAATCGTGGCAAATTATACCGAATGGAATCGCCTACTTCTTTCTGCGCTTATAGAGGCGGATAGAGATGGTGTTGGGGAGATTGAATTGCCCGCAGAGGTGGCTGAGGCGGAATCCGTAGCTGTGCAAGCCTTTGCGCCTCTCGCGGCGGCATATGGGCTATATGTGACTGCATCGAGGGAAGTTCTCCTGGCCCCGGCTGCCGAGGATGTCGGTCTTCGAGGCGGATGACTTCACCCGGATCGCCTCGCCGCGTCAAGTCATTTACGGATCCATTGGGTATCGTCGTACTCGGTCCGAGACATGTTCCTCAAATAGATCCAATGCATGGATCTCATTGCTGAGTAGCCGATTCAAGTCGCCAGCATCCCAAAGCAGGACAGTCCTGCCGTTTGGTTCGTGGGCTGCGTGACGGCGGCAAGCCTCAGTGAATCCGGACCACGCAACGTAGATGCCCGCGATAATTGCTGGACGCCTGTTGAGCTTGGCGGTTAGATCGGCTAGTTCGCGCGGCTGGAGTCGCCCCTGTTTCCACCTGCATTCGATTACAGCACGAAAAGGTTTATGGACGAAGAAGTCTACCTGTTCGCCGTCGCCTGTGACCCCTGGTTCTACCTGGCACCCGTGAGCAATCAGTAGCTCGCCGAACCATTTTTCAAATCTATTTCCTCGGCGGGTTCCTTGAAGTTCCGAGATGATTTCCAGCTGGGTCCGAAGTTTTTCAAGACTTTCCTCGTTGATGGTGCGCCCCATTAGGGCGTCAAATGCTCTCTGCCACCGTGGAGCGTCTAGAGCTACATGAGCGTCCAGATCGGCTTGTTCTCGGCCGAAATACTCAGGGTTCGAGAGATTGACGCGGGGGGCTTGAGCGAGATCAAAGCGCTGACTCATGTCTTCGTCCCTGAAGAGTTCGTAATCATCTTCGAAGCCGACGACTTCCCGCACTACCCGCTCGTGGTCTGCACGATTGAACATGTCGCGCCCGGCTAGGCGTGGGTCTTCCCATCGCTCCTCCAGGGCGATGTCGTCCACCTCTGCGGCCCTGATGAAAACCCACTCCTTGACAAGCGAGACAACCACACGTACCTGTAGCGGGCGAAGCAGGCGAAAGTGATCAGGTTGCTCATCTGCAAGTTCCTCGTACAGGTCGCTGACCCGCTGACGGTAAGAGGAAAGGAAGCGGGTCCAACGTTCCAGCGTGAAAGCTGGCCAGCCTTCAGCGTAAGCGCGGGACGGTAGTTGAGGGTTGTCACCAAAATGAAGCGGCTCAGTCATAGGAGCATCCAAGGTGGCCGGTGCGTGATCGGTTCAGGGTAAGCGGTGGTGCCCCTATCACGGCACTGGAGAGCGAAAGCAGAGACCTCTACCCACCACTTCCCCAGCTTCCATCCCGTCTGCCGTCGACCCACACACCGTGGAGCGGGCGTGGTTCATGGCGTCCAGGTGGAGCGCGCCACTGTACGAACGACCTGGACGCCATGGGCCGCGTCTGCTCGGCTCTGCCTGGGTCGACGGCAGACGGGATGGGAGCTCCCGCGCACGCCACCGTTGGCCCGCACTCGCGTATGGCGCCCCGTCCATCCCGGAGCCTGAGCGCCCCCGCCGGAGGCATCAATCTCTAAGGTCAGGTGGCTGCTTGCTGTGCGCGCGGCACGGACACCGGTCGGGCTGGAGCGGGGCGGAGACAGGAGCGCAGGCCCGGCCGGGGGCCGGGCCGCGCGCGGGGAGCGGAGCGAGCCGACTTGATCGAGTAGGGAAAGTTCTACCGCGTTCTGGTTGATCGTCTTGGTCGGTCGATGCCTACTCACGTGAGTAGGTACGCGGATACGCTGGTGTGGCTACATCCGACGAACACCAGTGACGGCAGGAGAGTGCTCACGGGATGGGACCGAAGTCGGAGCGGGTCTACCGCACGATTCGCGAGTGGATCGCTACGGGCAAGTACTCGCCTGGTTCCAAGCTTCCGTCTGAGCGCACCCTGTCGGAGGACCTGGAGATCGGCCGCACCGCCCTACGCCAGGTGCTGGCCAGGCTCGTAGCTGAGAGCGTCGTCGAGGTTCACGGACGTAGCTCCTACCGGGTTCCGGATCGGTCAGTGACAACCGAAGCGCCGGCAGACGTCGAGCCATGGCAGATCCATGGTGAGCGGACGGTGTATGACAACCGATGGGTGAAGCTGAGCCTCGTTGACGTGGAACCGCCCGGCGTGAAGCGCTTCGAGCACCATGTCGTCAAGCTCCACCACGTGGCCATCGCCGCTGTGATCGATGACCAGGACCGGGTGCTCATGATGTGGCGATACCGCTTCGTCCCGGCTGCCTTCGGCTGGGAGCTGCCGGGCGGCATCGTCGATCCGGGGGAGGAACCCCTTCAGACCGCCTTGCGCGAAGTCGAGGAAGAGACCGGCTGGCGGCCGGACGCCTTGCAGCATGTGGTCACGTACCAGCCCATGGTCGGCATGGTCGATTCGCCGCACGAGATCTTCATCGGTCAAGGGGCGAAGCTCGTCGGTGAGCCGACCGATCTGGAAGAGGCCGGGCACATCGCCTGGGTCCCTCTGTCCGACATTCCTGGGCTGATGGCTCGTGGTGAGCTGATGGGGTCCGGCACCTTGGTCGCCCTCCTTCATGTGCTCGCCTCACGGGGTGCCGGGGCGTCGCCTACAACCGCTGGGTGAGCTGCTCGATCCGGCGCCTGTGACGTACTGACCGGGTCTGACTAGCCACCAGTTTGGCCTGTCGCAGGTGCTTCTGCGCCTGGTCGTACTCGCCGCGCGCCACGTGGGCCTGGGCCAAGTCGCAGTGGAGCCCTGCCGATGCCCGTATGAACGTGGGATCGGTCGTTTCCAGCGCGGTGTACAGGCTGCTCACTGCTTCCGTGTCGCCGATCAGGGCGAGAGCGCTCCCGCGCCACCTGGTGAGGTGGCCTTCATTCAGGAAGATGCTCAGCATGTCCGGGTCGCGTGCTTCTTGTTCTGCGGGCAGGTGTCGCGTCGCGAGTTCAAGAGCCTGCTGACACTCGTCATGGAGCCCAGCTCGGGCGCAGATTTCCGCCTCGGCTGCGTACAGCCAAGCCCTGAGGCGTGGAGACATGCCCTTTCCACCGAGGCGTTGCGCATCTCGGACCAGCTGCACCGCCATCTCAGGACGTCCAGCGTCACACAGCACGTATGCCTGCTCGGCGGTGGCGTGCGCGAGGTACATGGGCTCCTCGGCCTCCTGGGCGGCGCGCTTCCCCAGCTCGTAGTGACGCCAGGCTCGTTCCACGGCTCCGACGTCGAGGGCTTGCCAGGCGGCCAAGGTGGCTGCTCCGGCCAGAGCCAGAGCGACCGGACGTCGGGTCTCCGGGAGTACCGCGAAGGTGAGGGCGTCTTCCAGTCGCGTCAGGTGGGCGGTCATTTGGTCGACCAGGCTGGCGGCGCCCATCTGCCGGTCGACGGTCCGGAGTAGTTCGGTCTGCTCCATGAACGTCTCGACCATCGTCAGGCTGACGTTCCTGGCGTCGTCGATCCGGCCTATCAGCTCGTCGTAGCCGTCGGCCGTGGCGAGTGCCAGTGGCGACTGTGATCCGCCCGCCAGTTCATCGTCGGTGATCCCGAGCAACGCACGGAGGATCTTGGCGTAGCGGCTGGAGATCGTCCGTCGGCCGTTCTCCCACTCCGAGACGTACACTCGCAAACTCGCGGTTGAGGCGACGGTGAGCATGTGCTGACGCGCATGGCGTTCGATCTCCCGCACAAGACGCTCTTGTGACCATGCCCGTGCCGTCCTGGCTGCTTTGAGTCCACTCATCGCGTACTGCCGCTCCGCGTCGGGGGTGTTGATCCGTAACAGCAGCATGCCTTACATCCGCCCAGGTCGGCAGGGGTTAATGGGGCTGCTGTTAACCCCTGTTGTCTACCGCATCGTTGCTCGGGGCGCTTCCCTGGAACTGTCGCAGTCAGGCGAGTTGAGAGTCCGGGCCGACGACGATGCTTGACATCTGGTGCGCACCAGATGCAACCTTCTGGTGCGCACCAGTTGGTGACGTGAACACTCCGCAACTTTGCTGCGGCATCCAATCAATGCTCAGGAGCGGCGACCCACCGCCAAGCAAGTACGCCGCTCCCGCCCCTGAAGGGACCTCCATCATGCGTCAGATTCCCGTCGACACGTCCGCCGCGACCGTGATGGTCGCCAAGCCCGCCCAGCCGAAGGTCCGTGACCGTCGTACCGGTGAGATCGCCTTGGACGCGGACGGTGTGAAGCTGATGACCGTGGACGTGATGTTCGCGGCCAACGACGACGTCGAGATCCTGTCCATCACCGTCCCGGAGACCGGTATCTCCGGTGACCTGGCCATGGGTACCCCGGTCGCACTCACGGGCCTGATCGCCCGGCCGTGGGAGAACGAGTTCAACGGTCAGAAGCGGCACGGGATCGCCTTCCGCGCCGTCGCGGTCACCTCGCTCGCGGCCACGGGTGCGAAGGCGGCCTGACCATGACGCGGTTCATGGTCGCTGTGGTGGTGGTCGCTGCTGCTGCGGGTCTCCTGCGGTGGCGGCGCCCCGCCTGGTACTGGCTCTCCATCGGCGTCACCCTCGCCACTTTGCGGGTCCTGGTCCGCTATGCCTCGGTCATGGACGCCTGCGGGCTGACCGTCCCGCCCGCCCGCTGGCGTCTGGCTCTGGCCCGGATGACTCGCCGGGAGGCGCCGGAGTCCCGTCCGCCGCGCATCCTGCGCCTGCGCCCGACCCGCACCGGCCTGGTGCTGCGGCTCAAGCTCAAGCCCGGACAGGACGCCTTCGACGTCGCCGCTGCCACCGACCGGCTCCGCCACTCCTTCGGCCTGTACGGGGTCACGTCCCGGGAGATCCGCTCGGGTGTGGTGGAGGTACGGATGACCGGTTACGACGTGCTGAAGCGGGTGCAGATGCCCGCCCGGCTCGACACCCGCCCGATGCGGATTCCGGTCGCCCTGCGCGAGGACGGCTCGGTGCACTACCGCGACTACCGCGCCGTCCCGCACGGGCTGACGCTCGGCGCCACGGAGTCCGGCAAGTCCGTCTACCAGCGCAACCTGGTCGCCGGGCTCGCCCCGCACCATGTCGCCCTGGTCGGCATCGACTGCAAGCAAGGCGTGGAGCTGTTCCCGCTCGCCCGTCGGTTCTCCGCGCTCGCTGACAACCCCGACACCGCGCTGGAACTGTTGGAGGCGCTGGTGACGCACATGGAGGAGGTGTACCAGCTCATCCGGGCCGAGCAGAGGATCAGCGTCGCCGTGCCGGACGCGGAGATCGCCGCCGACATCTGGGACTTGCCCGAGGACATCCGGCCGGTACCGGTCGTGGTCCTGGTCGACGAGGTCGCCGAACTCGCCCTGTACGCCACCAAGGATGAGGAGAAGCGCCGGGATCGGATCATCACTGCCCTGGTCCGCCTGGCCCAGCTCGGCCGCGCTTCCGGCGTCTACCTGGAGATCTGCGGGCAGCGCTTCGGCTCCGAACTCGGCAAGGGCATCACCATGCTCCGCGCCCAGCTCACCGGCCGCACCGCCCACCGCGTCAACGACGAAACGTCCGCCAACATGGCCTTCGGCGACATCGCCCCCGACGCCGTGCTGGCAGCGATCCAGATCCCGTCCGAGAACCGCGGCCTTGCCATCGCGGGCGATTCGACCGGCGGCTGGCACCGCATACGTGCGCCGCACACCTCGCTGCGCGAGGCAGTGAACATCTGCAACAAGCACGCTCACCGCACCCCTGACGTGCCCGCCTTGGCGGCCTTCCGTCCCGCCACCGCAGCGGTGCCCTCGGTCCGGGACCGGCTGTCCAAGACAGCCCCCGCCACCGCCTGACCCTCGCCCTCTCCTCCGGTCGGCGCGACTGTCTTCGCGCCAGGTCCCTACCCCTCCCATGCCTGACGACAGGAAGGAACCCGTGATGGCCCGCCTGCGTGTCGACGCCGTCCTGGTCCAGGCGGTCATCGCCGGGGCGCTGTCCTTCGCCCACCTGCACGACCTGGCCGCCGCTGCCGGACAGGACGGCTGGAAAGCCTGGGCCTACCCGATCAGCGTCGACCTGCTCCTGGTCGCCGCCTGGCGACGACTGCGCACCGGCGGACCCACCCGGCTGGCCTGGTGCTGGTTCCTCATCGCCCTGGCCGCCTCCCTCGGCGCCAACGTCGCCACCGCCGGGCTCCTCAACATGCACCACGTCCCCGCCTGGCTGCGCATCCTCGTCGCCGCCTGGCCCGCCCTCGCCTTCATGGGCGGCACCCTCCTCGCCCACACCACCACCCACACGGAGCCGGAAGCGTCGGCACACCCCTACCCGGCACCCCAGCCCCCGGCCGTCGAGGACGACCAAGAATCCGAACCCACACTCGCGCCGGTGGCTGACGTCGAGGAACCCGTCTCGCCTCCCGCCCCCGAGCCTCAGCCCACCCCGGCCCCGCCCGCTGCTCCCCCCGCGCCGGTCCCGGCCGCGCTGGTCGACCACGCCCGCAAGGTCGCCGACGACCACCACGCCCGCACCGGGACCCCGATCGACACCGACACCCTCCGCGCCCGTCTCGGCGTCCCGCCCCGGCTCGCCGACGCCATCGCCGCCCAACTCGTCTGACCCCGAAAGGGAGCGACGCCCCATGACCCGTGCCCCGGCTGACTTGACCGCTGCCGACTACCTCGACGGCGCCCGCGAGATGGCCGCCGCCGACCGGCCCTTCCTCGCCCACCTGCTCGCCGAGGAAGCCGCCCAGCGCACCACCGACCTGGCCACCGCCGCCGCTATCCGCGCCAGCTTCCCCGACCCGACGACCTCACGAACGGAGACCGACTGAGATGCCCGCCCGCGACCACTTCCACTCGGTGATGCGCATCGGACCGGTGCAGATCGGCACCCACCGCGA
The DNA here is from genome assembly GCF_055591805.1 of Streptomyces sp. NPDC041200. Classification (NCBI taxonomy): domain Bacteria; kingdom Bacillati; phylum Actinomycetota; class Actinomycetes; order Kitasatosporales; family Streptomycetaceae; genus Streptomyces; species Streptomyces sp. NPDC041200. The sequence goes on from NZ_JBVIZF010000002.1 coordinate 312,281, forward strand.
CCGGCACGGCCGCACCGTGCACGCCGCCGTGTGCACCAACGACCGCTGCGGCTGGTCTGCCGACTACTCCAGCCGGTCCGCCGCCCAACTCGCCGCCCGCACCCACCGCTGCCGCATCAACTGACCGGAGGTACTGCCATGGACGTCCCGCTCTGGCTCGCCCTGATCGTCGTCGGCTGGCTCGGCGTCAAGCTCATCCGTCCGCCCTGGTGGCTCATCGCCGTACTCCTGCTCGGCGGCTACCTCCTCGCCGACAGCCTTTTGGCCTCCGTCATCGACCCCGCCGTCAAGTAACCCCGGAAGGAGAACCGTTCATGCTCCGGCCCAAGCACCCGACCATGCCCCAGCCCACCGGCCTGGTCACCCCGCAGGCGCCGACCGTCAGCCAGCCGACCACCATCGCCCCCGGCACTCCAGCACCGCCGCCCGCACCCATTGCCCCGGCCTCTACCCGGCCGGTTGTGCAGCTCACGCCCGGCACAGCGATAGCCCTGGTCGGTGGTGGCACGGCCGTGGTCCTGGTCGTCGGCGCCGTGCTGGTCTCCATGCTCCTGGCCGTCGCCGTGACCGGCGCTTCGGTCGCCGTCTGCGCCGTCGTCCTGCGCTCCCTGCTCGCCTCCGACACCAAGCGCCGCTGAACCGGCGCCCGGGCGGCTCCGATACCGCCAAGCATCCGCCGCCCGGGCGCCGTCCCTGTCCGATCCACTGAACCGGAAGGAAGTCCCAGCATGCCGCAGCGCACCAGCCTTGCGCCCCGCAGCTGCCCGAACTGCGACGGCTTCGCCTCCGTCGCCATCACCACCGGCGGACGCAACCAGCGCGGCCACCTTCGCGCCATCACCGCCGACTGCCCGGCCTGCCACGGCACCGGCACCCGCACCAGCCGTCCTAACCGGGAGGGTGTCCGTGCCTGACCTGCTCGATCCGACCACCCTCGGTGACCTGCTGAGGGTGGCTTCGGCCCCCGACCACTCCCGCTGGGAAGACCAGATCCGCCGCACCGGCGGCTGCGCCGACCCCATCCACCTGCGCGGCTGGCTGATCCGTAAGGACAAGACCACCGGTGCCACCCTGCACCACTACTCAACCGAGTCCGAGCCTGGCGGGCGCCTTCGCGTCGCCTGCGGCAACCGCCGGGCCTCCCGCTGCCCGGCCTGCGCCTGGACCTACGCGGGCGACACCTACCACCTCATCCGCGCTGGCCTGGCCGGGGACGACCGCCGAGACATCCGCGCCACTGTCCGCAACCACCCCCGCGTCTTCGCCACCCTCACCGCCCCCTCCTTCGGCCCGGTTCACAACCGCCCTGACCGTGGTGCCTGCCGCTGCGGCACCCACCACGCTCCAGACGCACCGGAGCTGGGCACCGCTCTCGATCCGGCCGCCTACGACTACGCGGGCGCCGTGCTGTTCAACAACCACGCCGGACAGCTCTGGCAGCGCTTCACGAACCGCCTACGCCGCGAGATCGCCGCACGCGCTGGCATCACCCAGCGAGAGCTGAAGGAGTGCGTCCGCCTCTCGTACGGCAAAGTCGCCGAGTTCCAGAAGCGCGGCGCCATCCACTTCCACGCCGTCATCAGGCTTGACGGCCCCGATGGACCCAACACCCCGCCGCCGTCCTGGGCCACCGTGCAGCTCCTCACCGATGCCCTTCATGCCGCCACCACGCACGCCTACACCTCCGTCTCGGCCCCGGCCGCTGAGGACGAGCCCGCCCGTACCTTCCGCTGGGGCGCCCAGCTCGACGTACGGCCTGTGAAGGCGTTCGGGGACGGCTCGGACATCACGGAACAGGCCGTCGCCTCCTACGTCGCCAAGTACGCCACCAAAGCCGCCGAGACCACCGGCACCCTGGACCGCCGCATCGGCGAACTCTCCGAACTCGACCGCCACCACGTCCCCGACCACACCCGCCGCCTGATCGAAGCCTGCAAGCGGCTCGACTCGCTCTACCCCGACCGGCGCCTGTGGGCCTGGGCGCACATGCTCGGCTTCCGGGGCCACTTCTCCTCCAAGTCCCGCCGCTACTCCACCACCCTGGGCACCCTGCGCCAGGCACGCGCCGACTACCGGGCCGCCCAAGAGACCGCCGCCCTCGGCCTGGACGACGCCGAGCCGGACACCGTCCTCGTCCTGGCCGACTGGCAGTACGCCGGACACGGCCACACCCCCGGCGAATTCGCCCTCGCGGCCACCATCCACCGCGACCTGCAACTCAACCGCGAGACAGCTCGTGACGCACTGGCGAACGAGGGGGAGTGGTGACCATGGACCGACTCCTGACCGTGTACGAGGTCGCGGAGCAGCTCGGTACGGGCGTCCGCTTCCCTCGCCGACTCATCGAGGAACGCCGCATCACCTTCGTCAAGGTCGGTCGGCACGTCCGCATCCCTGAGAGCGCCGTAGAAGCGTTCGTGGGGGCCAACACCGTGGAACCGATCACTCTGCGGCCGACGGGGCTCAGGAGGGCTGCCTGATGGCTGGCAAGCGCAAGTCCCGCCGGGACTTTGGACGCGTCCGCAAGCTGCCTTCCGGACGGTTCCAGGCTCGGTATCCGGGACCTGACGGTGTTCTGCGCCCGGCGGATCGAACCTTCGCGACGTCGACGGACGCTGATCGCTGGCTGATACGGAAGCGCATCGAGGTCGAAGAGGGGCGCTGGCTCGATCCTGCCGAGGGGCAGACGACCGTACGCGACTGGGCGGCCCGCTGGCTCGCTGCCGTCTCGCCGCAGCTCAAGCACAAGACGCAAGCGTCGTACCGGTCGCTGATCAACTCGCTGATCAATCCGGCGCTCGGTGACCGTGAGCTGTCGACTCTTCGACCGATCACGATCGCTGAGTGGGTCGGCGCGATGAAGACCAAAGGGCTCAGCGCTTCACGTATCCGGCAGGCGTACCGGGTCCTGTCGCAGATCATGCGGGCGGCTGTCGACAACGACATGATCTCGCAGACGCCGTGCCGGGGCGTGAAGCTGCCTCGAATGCCGCAGACCGAGCCGCACATCCTCACCCCGCTCGAAGCCTCCCGGATCGTGCGGAGTGCCGACAAGCCGCATGACCTGTTGATCGCGCTCCTCGCGTACGCGGGACTGCGTGTCGGTGAGGCGTTCGCCCTTCGCCGCGTGGACATCGACGTGTCCGGCGGCTTCGTCCTGGTCGACGAGAACCTTGCCGAAGCCAACGGTGCCTTGGTCTTCGACACCCCCAAGTCGCATCAGAAGCGGCTGCTCCGCGTAGGCCCGTCCCTCGCCAAGCGGCTGGGCCGGTACCTGGAGACCTTGCCCGGCGGAGATGACGCGCTGCTGTTCACGACGCCCGGCGGTAAGCCCCTGCGCTACAACCAGTGGCGCAAGGCGTACTTCGACCCCGCTGTGTCGGCGGCCGGGCTGACCGACGTGACCCCACACGATCTGCGAGCCTCGCACGGCACGTGGGTCGCCGACCGGTACGGCGTGATGACCGCTGCCCATCGGCTCGGTCACTCCAACGCGAGCGTCACCACCCGGCACTACGCCCGGCCGGTTGCCGGTCGCGACGACCAGGTGGCCGCTGCTGCAGACGAGTGGTTGGACGAGACGTGAGGCTGCGGAAAATCCGCTGTCGGGCTGGTGGCATCGGGCTAGGCTGCTGCTGCCCCGGGTGCTGACCAGTTTGGGGACATGGGCCGGTGATCTTGCTGTCCGCTCCTGCCGCTGGCAGGGCCGCCGCAGTGCGGGGGATCACCGGTTCCGATATGCATCGCACTGACCAGGCCGTTTCGTTCGGATCACCGAACCCTTGGCATGTGAGCGCGCTCATCGGGTGCGGCGCCTCCGACGGCCTCTGCAGCCTGGCGTCGCTGTACGTCGGGGGGAGCTGATCGTGGAGAACATACTGCCCGTGGCCATCGGGGCCGCTATCGGCCTCATAGGGGTGGTGTTCGGGTCGTGGTTCACCGCGCGCCGACAGGACCGCATGTGGCTCCGCGAACAGAAGCTCAAAGCCGGGATCGGCTTCAACACGGCTGTAGTTCAGCTACTGGACTACCTGAAGGAAACACAGCTGAGTGACGACGGTCCGGGAGCCAACGAGTTGGCGAACCGGCTGCAGGAAGCACGCTCAGCCCTCTACCTGCTCTGCTCCAACGACACTGTCGATCTCGCCGATGCCCTCGCGCGTCGGGTCTGGAGCACCCGGCCCACCGACGGCAGGGACGACCGCCGGGCCGAGTTCCGAGAGACGTTGGACCTCCTGCGTCGCTTCACCCACCAGCTCCGGCAAGAGATCGCCAGATCGTAGTACCCACTGGATCACCGGGCGGACTAGAGGAAGATGCCTCGATGTGGAGCCCGGCCAGGTAGATGGTGGCGGTCTTCTGGCACCTCGGCAAGCGGCCGACTCCTGGCTCAGCGGGCACGACCCCGTTCCTGGGGCACGTAGCGGGCACGACGACGATGACGACGGCTCCGCCGGGATGCTTGCGCGCGTCTGACCTGCGGCGGAGCGTCCGGCCCGGCAAACCGGCGAAAGATCTTGAAAACCGTCGTGGCAGCGATGTCACCGAGGGTTCAAATCCCTCAGCCTCCGCCGAGGTCAGCGAAGTAGCTGGTCAGAAGGGGTGCCCCTCAGCCGAGGGGCACCCCTTCCGCATGTCCGCTGTCCCACCCTGCCGCCGGAATCCCACCGTTGACCAGCGCGCGTGGACCAGGCGTGGGCCAACGACGAGCCGTCAGCAGGCGCACCCGTTGGTACATCCGCACCCGTCGCCCTCGGCGTCAGCGGATGCGGGGCCGACGGCCGGAGCACAACATCCTTTGCCCAGCCAGGCGTTGCGGCCTTCCTTGACCGCGATGGCCGCGATAACGAGGGCGGCGATGGGGTCGGCCCAGGTCCAGCCGAGCAACAGGTTGGCCAGCAGGCCGATCAGGAGAACGGCGGAGAGGTAGGTGCACAGGAGGGTCTGCTTGGAGTCGGCTACCGCCGAGGCGGAGCCGAGTTCACGACCGGCCTTGCGCTGAGCGGCTGACAGGAACGGCATAACCGCCAGTGAGAGGGCGGCGAGCGCGATCCCGGGAACGGAGTGGTCGGCCTCCGCGGTGCCCGTCAACGCGCGTACGGAGTCGATGGCGACGTAGAGCGCGAGGGCGTAGAACGAGACGGCGATGATCTGCAGGGTGCGCCTCTCGCGCGCTGCGCGGGTGCTGTGGTCGCGGGCCGAGAACTGCCAGGCGACCGCAGCGGCGGAGGAGACCTCGATGACGGAGTCGAGGCCGAAGCCGATCAGCGCGGTGGACGAGGCGAGGGTGCCGGCTGTGATCGCGACGATCGCCTCGATGGCGTTGTAGGTGATGGTCGCGGCGACCAGCAGACGTATGTGCCGGGTCAGCGCGTCCCGGCGGGCCGGACTCGGGCCGAGGGATGCCGCGGTCATTCAGCAACAGCCCTTCACGTCGGCATCCGGGCAGGTCTTGTCCGCCTCGACAGCGACCACGGCGGCCCGGAGGTCATCCAAGGCGTGGCCCAGGCGTTCGTCCGACAGTTCGTAGCGGGTACGCCGACCGTCAGGGAGGGCGACGACCAGGCCGCAGTCACGCAGGCAGGCAAGGTGGTTCGACAGCCGGGTGCGGGAGATCTTCAGGGTGTCGGCAAGGTCCGCGGGGTAGGCCGGAGCCTGACGCAGGGCAAGCAGGATGCGGCAGCGGATGGGGTCGGCCAGCGCGCGGCCGAAGCGCGCCAGTACCTCGATGTCCGTGGCGAGAGTCAGCACGCTCGGATAATACATAGAATCCTGAATTCAGGAAATCGTGAACTAGCGCCGACTTCGCGGACGCGCTCCCTGACGGGCCGGGCCGCAGGTGATGCGCTTGCTGCCCATCCCCGGCTGGCCCGGACCATGAGCTTCAGCAGGCCGCTGCTGGCGCTGGGCGGGATGCGGCACCGTGCGTGGCCGCGCTCCTGGCTGACGGAGCTTGGTCAGGCAATGCGCGCGCTCCGCCGTTCGATGAGGACGACATCGCGCCATGCGCCGTGGTGGCGACCGATGCGTTCGCGGGTGCCGACGGTACGGAAGCCCGCGCGGTGGTGCAGGGCGAGGCTGGCTGCGTTCTCGGGGAAGATGCCGGATTGGACGGTCCAGATGCCCGCCGCTTCGGTGGAGGCGAACAGCGCGTCCAGTAGCGCGAGCCCGACCCCTCGGCCGCGCGCGGCGGGGTGGACGTAGACGGAGTGCTCGACGACACCGGCGTACGCGCCGCGGTCGGACACCTGTGTGGCAGCGACCCAGCCGAGCACGCGCCCATCGTGGTCCGCTGCGATGTGTCGGTGATCTGCGAGCTTGGCCGTGTCGAAGGCTTCCCAGCAAGGCGCCGCGGTCTCGAAGGTGGCGTTGCCTTCGTCAATGCCGAGCTGGTAGATCGACAGGACCTCATCGGCGTGCTCGGCCGTCAGCCCGGTGATACGGATCGTCTCCGGTCGAAGGGTCATACGTGGCCTCCAGCGGTGAGTTGGCTGACGAGGCTCTGAACGCGGGCCCGGATCTCGTCGCGGATGGGCCGTACTGCCGCGACGCCCTGCCCGGCCGGGTCGTCGAGTTTCCAGTCCAGGTAGGTCTTGCCGGGGACGTACGGGCAGGCATCGCCGCAGCCCATGGTGATGACCACATCCGACGCTCGCACGGCGTCGGCCGTCAGTACTTTCGGGATCTCCGCGGCGATGTCGATGCCGACTTCCGCCATCGCGTCCACCACGGCCGGGTTGACGTGCTCGGCGGGGGCCGAACCGGCGGAGCGGACTTCGACGCGGTCGCCCGCGAGGTGAGTGAGGAACGCGGCGGCCATCTGGGAGCGGCCCGCGTTGTGGACGCAGACGAACAGCACCGATGACTTCTGGGGGTCAGGCACGGGTGGAACCTTCCTGGGCGGGCGTGTATTCGGCGGCCGCGGCGGAGGACGGCGGGAAGGAGCGACGGGCGGCCAGGGCCACGTAGACGAGGCCGATCAGTACGGGGACCTCGATGAGCGGGCCGACGACTCCGGCCAGGGCCTGGCCGGAGGAGGCGCCGAAGGTCGCGATGGCCACGGCGATGGCGAGTTCGAAGTTGTTGCCCGCGGCGGTGAACGCCAGCGTGGTCGCGCGGGCGTAATCCAGGCCCACGGCCTTGCCCAGCGCCATGGATCCGGCCCACATCACGGCGAAGTAGACCAGGAGCGGCACCGCGATCCGGGCCACGTCCATCGGCTGCGAGGTGATCGCGTCGCCCTGGAGGGCGAACAGGAGGACGATCGTGAACAGCAGCCCGTACAGCGCGAACGGGCCGATGCGCGGGATGAGCGTCGTCTCGTACCAGGTTCGGCCCTTGGCCTTCTCTCCGAGGCGCCGGGTGAGGAACCCGGCCACCAGGGGGATGCCGAGGAAGATCAGGACGCTGCGGGCGATCTCCCACACGCCGACGTCGAGACCGGTCCGTTCCAGACCGAGCCAGCCGGGCAGCACGGTGAGGTAGAACCAGCCGAGGGCGGAGAAGGCGATCACCTGGAACACGGAGTTCAGGGCGACGAGGACGGCGGCGGCTTCCCGGTCGCCGCAGGCCAGGTCGTTCCAGATGATGACCATGGCGATGCAGCGGGCCAGGCCGACGATGATCAGGCCCGTCCGGTACTCCGGCAGATCCGGCAGGAGGAGCCAGGCGAGCGCGAACATGAGCGCCGGGCCGAGGATCCAGTTGAGGACGAGTGAGGGGATCAGCAGGCGCCGGTCCCGGGTGACGGTGTCGAGACGGTCGTAGCGGACCTTGGCCAGGACCGGATACATCATCACCAGCAGGCCCAGTGCGATGGGCAGGGAGACACCGGTGACGGTTACCTTCGCCAAGGCGTCACCCAGGCCCGGCGCGAGCCGTCCCAGGCCGAGTCCGGCGGCCATCGCGAGCAGGATCCACACCGCGAGGAACCGGTCCACGAACGACAGGCGCGCGGCGACCGGGGCGGTGGGGGACGCGGTCGTGGAGTCGGTGGCCATCAGGCGCCGCCCGCCGTCCCGGCGGGCTCGGGCAGCGGCTGCCCGGCGGGACGGGTGAGGACCCCGGCGAGCCGGTCGGTCATCTCCGGCAGCAGCCAGTAGTAGACCCACGTGCCCCGGCGCTCGCAGTCGATCAGCCCGGCCTGCCGCAGCAGCTTGAGGTGGTGGGAGATGGTCGGCTGCGAGAGGTCGAAGGCGGGGGTGAGGTCGCAGACGCAGACCTCGCCTCCGGCCCGCGAGGCGATCATCGACAGTAGCCGCAGCCGGATCGGATCACCCAGTGCCTTGAACACCTTCGCCAGCTCGACGGACTGCGCCTCGTCCAGCGGAGCGGTCAGCAGTCCCGGACAGCAGCCGTCGAGGCCGTCCTGGCCGACCACCGCAAGCTCTTGATTCGACATCCTTCTATGTTGACGTTTTTCGATCCAGGACGCAATCTTGAATTGAAGGTTATCGATACAGCCAGATGAGAGGCCACCATGTCCCGCGCTCAGCTCGCCTTGAACGTGCCTGACCTTGACGCCTCTGTGGCGTTCTACTCCACGCTCTTCGGCGTCGAGCCAGCCAAGCGCCGCCCCGGATACGCCAACTTCGCGATCACCGAGCCGCCGCTGAAGCTCGTCCTGATCGAAGGCGACGCAGACCAGCAAACCCGGCTCGATCACCTCGGTGTCGAGGTCGATTCCACTGATCAGGTCAACGCCGCTACCGACCGCCTCAAGAGCGCCGGACTCGCCACGTTCGAGGAGAACGACACGTCCTGCTGCTACGCCCTCCAGGACAAGGTCTGGGTCCATGGCCCCGGCAAGGAACCCTGGGAGGTCTACGTCGTCAAGGGCGACGCCGACAGCCTGGGCAAGAGCGCAGCCACTGATGCCGGCGGCACGTGCTGCGCGGACCAACCCGCTGCGGAAGGCGTCGTAGCCGCCGCGGACTGCGTGTGCGGCTCCTGAGCCGCGGCGAGGCCGCGTCGCGCGCTTGTTGGGGACGGTCCCGTTGTGGCAAGCGGGCTGCGATGCGCCGCTGAGCAGGCATTAGCCGTCCGTGAGCGCCGCGGCGGCGGCGATGGTGGCTGGAGAAGGCCGCGAAGGCCAACAGTGTGACCGTCCGCGTCACCATGGACCGCAAGTCCGGCGCTGCCGAGTCGGTCGAGGAGGAGTACCACCCGTAAGCTTCCGCACCCCCCCCGCACCCCCGGCACGGGGAGATCTGAGGGGCGTGCTGGAGCCGGTGGGAAGGGGTGCCCCGAGTTCAGGGGCACCCCTTCGGGCGTCAGGAGATGGAGACGCTCGTGCCGAACTCGAACACGCCGGATTTGCTGGGCCCGACCTGACTGATCTGCGGCCCCTGACAGTTCGGAAGACCGAAGACGGCGGCGACCTGGTTGGTGTTGTTCGCCACGAACATGGGCCAGACGTTCGTCGTGTAACAGCCGCTCGGATTGGTGTGCGTGGCCAGGCCCACGGTCAGGGTGCCCTCGGCGGCCACGGCCGGCCCCGCTGACGACAGGGCGAGGGCCACCGCGCCCATGACCGACGCCGTCACAAGCCCCATACGACGCATTGTTGCCTCCTGCTCGGACACGATCTGGCGGAGACGCCAACCGCCTCCTTACCCATTGCTAGCGTCCCTCGCTTGACGGGCACTCACGGATCGCGTGAGTGCTGCCCGTGCTCCTCATTCGGCGACGAACGGGCCGTGCCCCGGCGGAGGGGGCCGGGTTCAGGCGGTCCGGAGGCCGAAGTAGTGGCCGCGGGCGAGATCGTCGATGAGGGTCGGGCCGGTGGGGTGCCAGTCCAGCAGGTCGCGGGTCAGGGCGTTGGACGCCGAGGCGCTGACGGCGAGGAAGCGGGCCAGCCAGCCGAAGTGCTCGTTCGCCTCCTCGGCGGGGATGGAGGCCACCGGCAGGTCGAGGTGACGGCCGATCGCCTCCGCGATGGTGCGCAGCGGTATGCCCTCTTCGGCGGTGCCGTGCAGCACCGATCCGGCCGGGGCCTTCTCCACCGCCAGCCGGAACAGTCGCGCGGCGTCGAGGCGGTGGACCGCGGGCCAGCGGTTGGAGCCGTCGCCGACGTAGCCGGAGACGCCCTTCTCGCGGGCGATCTCGATCAGCCTCGGGACGAAGCCGTGGTCGCCCTCGTCGTGGACCGACGCCGCGAGACGCACGATGGAGGAGCGGATGCCGCGGGTGGCGAGGCCCAGCACCGCCCGGGCGTTGGCCTCCCGGGGGCCCGCCGAGCCGGGGTCGGGCCGGTCCCGCTCGGTCGCGACCCGTCCCTGGGGGAGTCCGAGCAGCCCGGAGGCGACGATGAGGGGGCGATCGGTGCCTTCGAGTGCGGCGCCGAAGGTCTCGATGGCGCGCAGGTCGGCCTTGACGGCGCCCTCATAGTCCGAGAAGTCGTGGATGAACGCGAGGTGCACGACGCCGTCGGCCGCGGAGGCGCCCGCGTGCAGGCTGTCGGGGTCGTCGAGGCCGCCGCGGTGCACCTCGGCCCCGGCTGCGGCGATGGCCTCGGCAGAGGGGTCAGAGCGGGCGAGGCCGACGACCTGGTGGCCCGCGCGGATGAGTTCCGGGACGACGGCGGAGCCGATGAAGCCGGACGCGCCGGTGACGAATAAACGCATCAGTGAGATCTCCAAGTGGGGCCCGTCTTCGGCGCGCAGGGCGCGTCTGGACAAGACGATGTCAGTCACTGTCATCAGCAGCGTACCACCCCCATGACAGTGACTGACATCGCGTAGGATCGCGGTCATGGGTCGATGGGAGCCGGGCGCGCGCGAGCGGCTGGAACGGGCGGCGCTGGAGCTCTACGTCGAGCGCGGATTCGAGCAGACGACGGTCGCGGAGATCACCAACCGGGCGGGCCTCACGGAACGGACGTTCTTCCGCCATTTCGCCGACAAGCGCGAAGTGCTGTTCTCGGGTCAGACCGAGATGCTCGAAACGTGCGTGAACGCCATCACCGGTGCGCCGGAAGCCTCGGCTCCCCTCGAAGCGGTGGCCGAAGCCTTCGACGTCATCTCCGCCCGCTTGCAAGAGCGTCGCGAACACTCCCGGCAGCGTCAGACCGTGATCGCCGCGAACCCCGGGCTCCAGGAACGCGAGTTGCTGAAGCTCGCGGCGCTCGCGTCCGCGATGGCCGACGCGCTACGCCGACGTGGAGTCGCGGAGCCGGCCGCGAGCCTGGTCGCCGAGGCCGGTGTCGCGGTCTTCAAGGTCGCGTACGAGCGCTGGATCGGCGAACCCGGCGAGCAGGCGTTGGCCGACGTCATCCGGGACTGCCTTGACCACATCAAGGCCACCGTGGCCTAACGGCGCATTCGCGTTCCCGGCTGGTCAGGCGACCGGCGGCAGGTGGCGGCCGGTGGTGCTACGGGCCGCGGAGGCGACCGTAGCCTCGGCTTCGCGCCGGGTCAGACCGGTGTGGAGCGCGGCGTCTATGAGGGCCGGGGCCAGTTCGTCCCCCGCGCCCGTCTCGTACGCCCGGCAGGCGGCCCAGAACAGCCGGTCGTTGCGCCGCCCCTCCTGGGAGGCGCGGACGAACCGTATGAGGGCGGCGTCGCGGCCCGGGGTCCCGCCGGTGTCCGGGGGTATGCGACCCGGTGGCGTGCGGTCCGGTGGCGTGCGGTCCGGGGACGTACGGCCGGGAGGCGTACGGTCCGGGGGTCGCAGCAGGCTGAGGAGCGCGGGCGGCACGGGGGCGGGGTGCCAGGCGGGGGAGCCGGGCGCCAGGCGGTAGCGGCCGCGTGAGGTGGCCGAGCCGGGGCCGACGAGATAGCCGCCCGCCCCGCGGATGTCGATGCCGGGGGCGATCCGTCCGGCGGAGTTGGGGACGGCGAGCCCGGGCGGTCCGCACAGCCACAGATGGCGCCCGCCGCCGGGGGTGAGCACGGTGACGGTACGGGGGACGGCGAAGGCGTACCGGCCGGCCAGCCGGGCGAGCGCGGCGGCGCCGTCGACGCGCGGTGCGTGCTTGAGGTCGAGGTCGACGCCGATGAGGTGGTGCGGGGCGCGGCCGCAGGCGATGCCGTAGCCGGTGGCCCAGGGGGCGGCGGCGAACAGCGCCCGGATCGCCGCCGGGTCGGCGGACGCGTCGTGGACGCCGTGGCCGGGCCGCCCGCAGGCGCCGCGGCAGGGAAGCGGTACGGGGTCGTGGTGGTGAGGGGAGCGCACGGCGGGCAGCTTCGCGCGGGTCAGCGGGATGACGCGGAAGCCATGGGCGGCGGCCGCGAGGGCATGGGCGAGTGGAGTGTTCGCCATGTCCTCCATTTTCGTACAAGTGTCCGACAGCGGGAAGGGGGCGGCGCGTCCGGAGCGGTGCATCGGGGCGTTCTGGAGCGCGGGGGCGCGTAGAAGGTTTGAACGGAGTTCATCATGCTTGCGTGGTAATACGTCGTTCGGTGCGCTTCGTCTGCCGGCTGGTGGGCAACTTTCCGTCATGGCAAGTGTTCGCGCATGACCGGCACGAGTGAGTAGTGGTGATTCATTGAGTGAACGGGACGGGTGAGGTCGTTTACGGTCACGCGGCGGCGCTTCGGCGCCGCCGCGCGGTCGTGTTCGGTGACCTGCTCGACGGCGTGCTTGACAGCGCCAAATTATCTGACGGATAGTCAGAAAGCTTTCCGTGCGGTCGTACGTGCGGCCGTACGACGCCGTCAAGCCCAGGGGAGCCTGCTGCCCATGCACCTCGCCCCCACGCCCCGCCAGCGGCAACTGCGCGAGCAACTCCGCGCCTACTTCCGTGAGCTGATCACTCCTGAGATCCGTGCGGCGCTGCCGGGCGACCCGGCGGGTCAGCGGCGGCTGTTGCGGCGGATCGGCGCCGACGGGCTGCTCGGACTCGGCTGGCCGGTCGAGTACGGCGGTCAAGGGCGCGGCCCCGACGAGCAGTTCGTGTTCTTCGACGAGGCGTACCGCGCGGGCGCGCCGGTCTCCATGGTCACGCTCAATACGGTCGGTCCGACGCTGATGCGGTACGGCACCGAGGAGCAGAAGCGGTTCTTCCTGCCGCGCATCCTCAGCGGTGAGATCGTCTTCGCCATCGGCTACTCGGAACCGGAAGCCGGGACCGACCTCGCCTCGCTGCGCACGAAGGCCGTGCGCGAGGGAAGTGGGGAGGGCGGGGACGGGGAGAACGAGAACGAGAACGAGGAAGGGCACCGGGCCGGGTTCGGTGCCGAACCCGGCGGGGCGGGCGCCGGGCCGTGGCGGATCGACGGTGCCAAGACCTTCACCAGCAACGCCCAGAACGCCGACTGGATCTGGCTCGCCTGCCGTACCGACCCGGAGGCCCCCAAGCACAAGGGCATCTCGATCATCCTGGTGCCAACCGACGCCCCCGGATTCTCGTGGACGCCGATCGAGACGGTCGCGGGCCTGACCACGACCGCGACCTACTACGACGCGGTCCGGGTCCCGGCCAGCCATCTCGTCGGCGAGGAGAACGGCGGCTGGGGGCTGATCACCACTCAGCTCAACCACGAGCGGGTCGCGCTCGCCGCCATCGGCATGCAGGCCGAGGACTTCTACGAGGCCGTTCTCGCCCACGCCCGCACCCCCGACCCGGACACCGGGGCCCGCCCCGCCGACCAGGACTGGGTACGGGCCCGGCTGGCGGAGGCGCACGCCCGGCTGGCGGCGACCCGGCTGCTCAACTGGCGGCTGGTCGGGGACGTGGGGGCGGGGACGCTGAGCCCGGGCGACGCGAGCGGCGTCAAGTTCGCGGGAACCGAAAGCGCGGTGGCGGTGTATTGCCTATGTCAGGAAATCGCGGGAGAGGCGGGGCTGATCCGGTCGGGGTCGCCGGGAGCGTTCGGGGACGGCGAGCTGGAGCGGATGAACAGGGCCGCGCAGATCAACACCTTTGGGGGCGGGGCGAGTGAGGTGCAGAGGGAAATCGTGGCGACGATGCGGCTCGGCATGCGGCGGGGGCGGCGATGACCGCTGAGACGTATGAGCTGTACGAGCGGCTGCGGGCCTACGAGGGCCGGGTGGCGGCGCGCGGCGGCGAGGGCAGGGACCCGGTCAACGAGCCCATGATCAGGCACTGGTGCGAGGCGATGGGCGACACCAACCCCGCTTATCCGGGTATCGCACCGCCGACGATGCTCCAGGCATGGACGATGGGCGGGCTCGGCGGGCACCCCGGCGGCTCGGCCCGGTCGGAGGCGTACGACGAGATGCTGGCGCTGCTCGACGAGGCGGGCTGCACCTCGGTCGTCGCGACGGACTGCGAGCAGGAGTATCTGCGGCCGCTGCGTCCGGGAGACCGGATCACCTTCGACGCGGTGATCGAGTCGGTGTCGCCGCGCAAGACCACCAAGCTGGGCACGGGCCACTTCGTCACCACACGGATGGACATCCGGGCGGGCGGTGAGCTGGCCGGGACGCATCGCTTCCGCATCCTCAAATACGCGCCGACGCGGCAGCAGCCGAAGCCGGAGCAGACGGCGCAACACCAGCCGGAACAGACACCACAGCGGCAGCCGAAGGCGAAGCGCCCGCGTCGCGTCATCAACCGGGACAACGCGGGGTTCTGGGAGGGTGTCGCCGCCCACCGGCTGCTCATCCAGCGCTGCACCGGGTGCGGCACCCTCCGCTTCCCCTGGCTGCCGGGGTGTGGCGGCTGCGGTTCACCGGAGTGGGACACGGTCGCGGCCTCCGGCGCGGGCACGGTGTTCAGCTATGTGGTCATGCACCATCCGCCCTTCCCCGCCTTCGACCCGCCGTATGCCGTGGGCCTGATCGAGCTGGCCGAGGGGGTCCGCATCGTCAGCAACATCACGGGGGTGCCGTACGACGAGGTGCGCATCGGGATGCCCGTCGAGCTGGAGTTCCTGCGGGCCGACGACGAGCTGGAGCTGCCCGTCTTCCGAGGGGCGGTGGCCTGATGGACTTCACGCCCACCGCCGAGCAGCAGGCCGCCCGGGACCTGGCGGCGGAGATCTTCGGGGATCTGTCCACCCACGAGCGGCTGTCGGCCCTCGGGACCGGTGTCGACGTCGAGCTGTGGAAGGCGCTCTGCGCGGCGGGGCTGCCCGCCGCTGTGGAGGAGATCGGTCTGGTCGGTCTGGTGCTGCTGATGGAGGAGCAGGGCCGGGTGACCGCCCAGGTGCCACTCGCGGCGACCTGTGCGTACGGGCTGCTGCCGGTGGCCGCCCACGGCACGGCAGAGCAGCGCGCGCGGCTGCTGCCCGCCCTGCGGGACGGTACGGCGGTGGCGACGGCCGCGTACCGGCCCGGCTCCCGTCCGGCGGCCTCGGCTCGCCGGACCGGCGTGGGGTGGGCGCTGACCGGCACGTTTCCGGTGGTCCCCTGGCTGCGGGCCGCGACCCATGTGCTGGTCCCGGCGCGCACGGAGGAGGGGCGCACACGCTGCTTCCTGATCGAGACCCAGCCGGTCTCCGCCCCGGCCGCCTCCGGTCCATCCACCCCGGCCGCCTCCGCCCCTGCCGCGCATACCTCGGGCGTGCCCGTCCGGACCGCATCCGTCGAGACCACCGCACCCTGGGCGGCGGGGCGGCTCACGCTGCATGACGCGCCCGCCGAGCCGCTCGGCGACGACGGTGTCATCTGGGCCGATGTGCTCGGCAGGGCCCGTACCGCCTTCGCCGGATTGCAGGCGGGCGTCTGTCAGGGATCGGTCGCGCGGGTGGTCCATCACACCTCCGTCCGCGAGCAGTTCGGGCGCCCGCTCTCCGCCCAGCAGGGCGTGCTGCTGCGCGCGGCGGACGCCCATATGGACACCGAGGCGATCCGGGTGACCGCCTACGAGGCGGCCTGGCGTTATGACCAGCGTCTGCCCACGGCCGCCCATGCGCTCACCACCGCATGGTGGGCCTGTGAGGCGGGCAGACGGGTCGTCCACGCGGGGCAGCATCTGCACGGCGGCATCGGCGCCGATGTGGAGCATCCGGTGCACCGGCACTTCCTGTGGGGGCGGCAGTTGGACGCGTATCTGGGCCCGGCCCCCGCCCTGCTGGCCGAGCTGGGCACCCTGCTCACGGAGGAGACGGCCGCATGACGGTCACGGCCCGTGCGGGCGAGGCGCTGCCCCCGCTGCGTATCCCGATCACCCGGACGCTCATCGTCTCCGGCGCCCTCGCCTCCCGGGACTACCAGGATGTGCACCACGATGCGGAGGCCGCCCGGGAGAAGGGCTCTCCGGACATCTTCATGAACATTCTGACCACCAATGGCCTGGTCGGTCGGTATATCACCGACCACTTCGGACCGGGGGCCCGTCTCCGGAGGGTCGCCATCCGGCTCGGCGCCCCCAACTACCCCGGAGACGAGATGGTGTTGACCGGAGAGGTCACCTCGGTCGCCGACGGCACGGCGGAGGTCGCGGTGACCGGGCAGAACGCCATCGGCCGCCATGTGACCGGCACGGTCATGGTGGAGCTGCCCACCGGCCCCACCAGCCCCACCGACACGACCGGCGCCACCGCCTCCACCAGCTCGACCGGCTCGGCCGAATCCCCGGCCGGAGCGGTCCGATGAGCGCCCGTCGGCCGGACCGGCTCGGGGGGCGGGCGGCCGTCGTGGGCATCGGCGCCACCGAGTTCTCCAAGGACTCCGGTCGCAGCGAGCTGACGCTCGCGGCCGAGGCCGTCCGGGCGGCGCTGGACGATGCGGGGATCGCCCCGGCAGAGGTCGACGGGCTGGTCACCTTCACCATGGACACCAGCCCCGAGATCACCGTGGCCCAGGCATGCGGCATCGGCGAGCTGACGTTCTTCTCCCGGGTGCACTACGGCGGGGGCGCCGCCTGCGCCACCGTGCAGCAGGCCGCGCTCGCCGTCGCCACCGGTGTCGCCGAGGTCGTCGTCTGCTACCGCGCGTTCAACGAGCGCTCCGGGCGCCGCTTCGGCTCCGGGGTGCAGCACCGCGAGCCATCGGCCGAGGGGGCGGCGCTCGGCTGGTCGCTGCCCTTCGGCCTGCTGACCCCCGCGTCCTGGGTCGCCATGGCCGCGCAGCGCTATCTGCACACCTACGGTCTGACACCCGAGGCCTTCGGCCAGGTGGCCGTCGTCGACCGGCGCCATGCCGCCACCAACCCGGCCGCGTATTTCCATGGCAAGCCGATCACTTTGGCCGATCACGCCGCCTCCCGCTGGATCGTGGAGCCGCTGCGGCTGCTCGACTGCTGCCAGGAGACGGACGGCGGCCAGGCGATCGTGGTCACCAGCGTCGAGCGGGCCCGCGATCTCCCGCAGCCGCCCGTCGTGATCACGGCGGCGGCGCAGGGCGCGGGCCGGGCGCAGGAGCAGATGACGAGCTTCTACCGGGACGATCTCTCGGGGCTGCCGGAGATGGGCGTGGTCGCGCGGCAGCTGTGGAGCGGCAGCGGGCTGCGTCCCGCCGACATCGATGTGGCCATCCTCTATGACCACTTCACGCCGTTCGTGCTGATGCAACTGGAGGAGTTCGGCTTCTGTCAGCGGGGCGAGGCGGCCGGATGCGTCGCCGAGGGCGCGCTGCCGCTCAACACCCACGGCGGTCAGCTCGGCGAGGCGTATCTGCACGGTATGAACGGGATAGCGGAGGCCACCCGCCAGATACGCGGCACCGCCGTCAACCAGGTGCCGCACGCCGCCCGCGCACTGGTCACCGCAGGCACCGGGGTACCGACATCCGGGCTCCTCCTCGGCGCAGACGGCTGAACCACGCGCGTGTCTGCGGCACCGGCCCTCCGGTGTCCACTTTGACTCGTCATATGAACCGAGGAAAGAAGAGCAGATGGATGTTCATGGGCTGGGCTGTCAGTCTGATCGCGGTGCTGGCCACCTCGATCAGCGGCCCCGCCTCCGCCTCGGCGGAAGCCCTCCCCGACCCTCGTCCCCTGGGCGCCAAGGTCTTCCAGGGCTGGGGCTTCGACACCTGCCACACCCCCACGCTCGCGGCCCTGCGCGCGTGGAACGTCTCCCCGTACCGCGCCGTCGGCGTCTACTACGCGGGCCGTGGCCGGGCCTGCCCCAGCCAGCCCAACCTCACCGTCTCCTGGATGCGCGGAGTGAAGAGCATGGGGTGGCATGTGCTGCCCATCTTCGTGGGCTCCCAGGCCCCCTGCGTCCGCAACAAGAACAAGCGGAAGTTCGCCATCGGCAGCACCCCCTGGGCACAGGGGCGCAAGGAGGGGAAGGACGCGGTGGCCCGCGCGAAGGCGCTGGCGATGAAGAAGCGCAGCGCGCTCTATCTGGACATGGAGGCCTACGACCAGGGGAAGGCGAGCTGCGCGGCCACCACGCTCTCCTTCATCCGCGGCTGGAACCGCGAGGTGCGCTCGCACGGCTTCTTCCCTGGTTTCTACAGCAGCGCCGAGTCCGGGGTGCGCCATCTGGAGAAGTCCCGGAAGGCGGGGATCCGTGATCTCCCCTCCGTGATGTGGTTCGCGCGCTGGAACGGGAAGGCGGCGCTGGCCGGTGAGCCGGTCCTGGCCAAGAAGGCCTGGCATCCGCACCGCCGCATCCATCAGTACGTGGGCAATGTGCGGGAGAAGCACGGCGGTCGGACGATCCAGATCGACCGCAACAAGGTGGACGCGCCGGTCGCGATCATCAGCTGAGCCGTCAGCTGGGCCGTCAGCTGGGCCGTCGGCCGCCCGGGGGACCCTCTACGGCACAACCCTGACGGAAGTCCCTCCTTATCCATCTCCAGGAGGTGTTACCAGCCCTACCCCTACAACCTCAGGTTGATTCGGCTTCGGCACTTGTGGCCGATCCGCGGTGAGCCGCTCACTCCCTAGCGTTGGGGCATGACCACGACCGTGTGCTCAGGGGCTTCCGTCGCCGCGTTCCCGTCGTTCACCTCATACGTACGGGCGCGGGGTCCGATGCTGCTGCGCACCGCCCGCTCGCTGACGCCCAACGCCTTTGACGCCGAGGATCTGCTGCAGACCGCGCTGACCAAGACCTACGTCGCGTGGGAGCGGATCGAGGACCACAAGGCGCTGGACGGCTATGTGCGCCGGGCGCTGGTCAACACGCGGACCTCCCAGTGGCGTAAGCGCAAGGTCGACGAGTTCGTCTGCGAGGAGCTGCCCGAGCCGGACCCGGTCCCCGCCCCCGACCCCGCCGAGCAGGGGGTCCTGCGCGACATGATGTGGCGCGCGGTGCTGCGGCTGCCGGACCGTCAGCGGGCCATGGTCGTCCTCAGGTATTACGAGGACCTGAGCGAGGCCCAGACGGCGGAGGTGCTCGGGGTGTCCATCGGCACGGTCAAGAGCGCCGTCTCGCGCGCCCTCGTCAAGCTCCGCGAAGACCCGGAGCTGACCCGCGTGGCCTGACGCCCGACGGCGAGATTCCAGGGTAAAGCGGGGTAGTGACATACCGGCCGGTCGCTTGCACAATCGGCGGACTACCCGCGCGTAACCAACATTCCTGGAGGCCACGGTGCTCAGCACGATGCAGGACGTACCGCTGACCGTGACCCGCATCCTCGAGCACGGAGCGCTGGCGCACGGCACGGCTCAGGTGGTCACCTGGACCGGTGGCGGTGAGCCGCAGCGCCGTACCTTCCACGAGGTGGGCCTGCGTGCCACCCGGCTGGCGAACGCGCTGCGCGACGAGCTGGGCGTCGAACAGGGGCAGCCTGTCGGCACGCTCCTGTGGAACAACTGCGAGCATCTGGAGGCCTATCTCGCGGTCCCCTCCATGGGTGCCGTGCTGCACACCCTCAATCTCCGGATGCCCACCGGTCAGCTGACCTGGATCATCAACCACGCCGCCGACCGTGTGATCGTGGTGAACGGTTCGCTGCTGCCGCTCCTCGCCCCGCTGCTGCCCGAGCTGGGTTCCGTGGAGCACATCGTCGTCGCCGGGCCGGGCGACCGTTCCGTGCTGGACGGGTGCCGGGCCCGCGTCCACGACTACGAGGAACTGATCGAGGGCCGTCCCGAGCGCCATCCCTGGCCGGTGACCGACGAGCGGCAGGCCGCGGCCCTGTGCTACACCTCCGGTACGACCGGCGACCCCAAGGGCGTGGCCTACAGCCATCGCTCCATCTATCTGCACTCGATGCAGGTCAACAGCGCCGAGGCGTTCGGCATGTCCGCGAGGGACACCCTGCTGCCAGTAGTGCCGATGTTCCACGCGAACGCGTGGGGCACCCCGCACGCCGCCTTCATGGCGGGCGCCTCGATGGTGATGCCCGACCGCTTCCTGCAGCCCGCCCCGCTCGCCGACATGATCGAGACCGCCCGGCCCACCCTCGCCGCCGCCGTCCCCACCATCTGGCAGGGGCTGCTCGCCGAACTCGCCGCCACGCCGCGGGACGTGTCCAGCCTCACCCACGTCTACATCGGCGGGTCGGCCTGCCCACCGTCCTTGATGAAGGCGTTCGAGGAGCGGCACGGCATCCGGGTCGTGCACGCGTGGGGCATGACGGAGCTGTCGCCGCTCGGATCCATGGCCCATCCGCCCGCCGGTCTCACGGTCGAAGAGGAATGGCCGTACCGGGTGACGCAGGGCCGGTTCCCGGCCTCCGTGGAGTACCGGCTGACGGCGCCCGGCGGCGCGGTCGTTCCCGCGGACGGGAAGGCGGTCGGCGAACTCGAGGTGCGCGGACCGTGGATCGCGGCCGCGTACTACGGAGGGGCGGCGGGCGAGCCCATGCGGCCGGAGGACAAGTTCACCGAGGACGGCTGGCTGAAGACCGGCGACGTCGGCACGGTCTCCCCGGACGGCTATCTGACCCTGACCGACCGGGCGAAGGACGTCATCAAGTCGGGCGGTGAATGGATCTCCTCGGTCGAGCTGGAGAACCACCTGATGGGCCACCCGGAGGTCGCCGAGGCGGCGGTGGTGGCGGTCCCCGACGAGAAGTGGGACGAGCGCCCGCTCGCCACGGTGGTGCTGAAGGAGGGCGCCACCGTGGACTACGCGGGGCTGCGGGAGTTCCTCGCCGGGCGGGTCGCGCGCTGGCAACTGCCGGAGCGCTGGGCCCTGGTCCCGGAGGTGCCGAAGACGAGCGTGGGGAAGTTCGACAAGAAGGTCATCCGGAAGCGGTACGCGGACGGGGAGCTGGAGGTGACCACGCTCGACTGAGGTCGCTCGGCTGAAGCCGTACGACCGAGACCGTACGACCGAGGCCGCCCGGCGGGGGCACTCGGCTGGGGCCGTTCACCTCAGCCGGTGCCCGACGCCTTCAGCCGACGCCTTCAGCCGACGCCTTCAGCCGATACCTCAGCCGATACCTCAGTTGGTGCCGATCTTGGCCAGCAGGTCGACGATCCGGGCCTGCACCTCCGCGCTCGTCGAGCGCTCCGCGAGGAACAGCACCGTCTCGCCCGAACTGAGCCGCGACAGGTTCGCCGGGTCGATGTCCGCGGAGGTGTAGACGACCAGCGGGGTGCGGTTGAGCAGCCCGTTGCCGCGCAGCCAGTCGACGATCCCGGCCCTGCGGCGGCGTACCTGCATCAGGTCCATCACCACCAGGTTCGGCCGCATACGTCCCGCGAGCGCCACCGCGTCCGCGTCCGTCGCGGCCCGGGCGACCTGCATGCCGCGCCGCTCCAGGGCCCCCGTCAGGGCCGCCGCGATCGGCTCGTGCTCCTCGATCAGCAGGACGCGCGGCGGATGCTGTTCGCTGTCGCGCGGGGCGAGCGCCTTGAGCAGGACGGCCGGGTCGGCCCCGTACGCCGCCTCCCGCGTGGCCTGGCCGAGGCCCGCCGTCACCAGCACGGGCACCTCGGCGGCGACCGCCGCCGTCCGCAGCGACTGCAGCGCTGTCCGGGTGATCGGCCCGGTCAGGGGGTCGACGAACAGCGCAGCCGGATACGCGGCGATCTGCGCGTCCACCTCCTCACGGGAGTTCACGATCACCGGGCGGTAGCCGCGGTCGCTCAGCGCCTGCTGCGTGGACATGTCCGGCGCGGGCCACACCAGGAGGCGGCGCGGGTTGTCCAGCGGCTCCGGGGGCAGTTCGTCGTCGGGCGGCGGGGTGCGGTCGTCGACGATCTCGATGGCGCCATTGGGCCCGTCCAGCGGCTCCGGCCCCTCCGCGCCCTCGTCCGGCGCGCCGATCGCGAAGGCGCGCCCCGAACTGTGCGGCGACGCCGGGCGCGGCGGCTGCGGCGCCGGGCCGGGCTGGGTGCGCGGCTGTGCTCCGGGCGGGGGCCCGGCCTGGCCGGGGGCCTGCGCCGGGGATGGGGGGTGGGCGCGGCTGCCGGTGGGCTCCAGATCCGCCGAGCTGTTCTGGTCGGCCAGATCGGGCCGAGCGGCCAGCTTGCGCCGCCTGCCCGACCCCGCGGTGGCCGTACCACCCGAGGGCGTCTGGGGCTGCTGCGGCTGGGCAGTGCGCTGGTGCTCGCTGACCTGCTGCGCGAACGGCACCCCTTGACCCAGCGTGCGCACGCTGAACGCGCGCCCCTGGGTGGTTTCCGCGCCTTGCGGAGCGCCCTGCGGGCGGCTTTGGGGGGCGTTTTGGGGCGCGCCCTGAGGGGGCTGGGGGGCGTTCGGGCGTGCGTTCTGGGGCGGGCCCTGGGGCCCGCGCGGCGCCTCGGGAGGCAGCTGCTGCGCCGGGGTCTGCGCCCCGGGCGCGGGCTCCGGCTGCTCCTCGGAGAGGGGGCGCCGGGCGCGGCGGCGGCCGGAGGGCTGGGCCGCCTGCTGGCCGCCCATGGAGTCCTGCGCGGCCTCGTCCCAGGCGGGCTGCTGATGTTCGGGCGTGCGCGCGGCGGGCAGCGCGGGCATGGCGGACCCGCCCGCACCGGAGCCCGGCGCGGCACCTGGCCCGGCACCCGGCCCGGCCGTGCCGGGACGCGGGGGCTGCGGCCCGCTCTGGCCCTGGTTCTGGCCCTGCGGGGCCTGCCCGGGGCCGGACGGCCAGGCTCCGTTGCGGGGCGCGGTGCCGCCCGGGGGCACGGGTTCGCCCCGTACGGCCAGGCCACCGCCCTGCGCCTGACCCTGCGCCTGGGCCTGCGCCTGGGGGGCGCCGACGCGCGCGTCCCGGGGGCCGTGCTGCGCGGGGACGAGCCCGGCGGGCCCCGCTGGGCCCAGCTCGGGCGGCAGCGCGCCGGGCTGCGACGGCCGGTCGGCCGCCGCGGGCGGCAGCGCGAACGGAGACCGTGCCGCGCCGGGTTCCCCCGCCGCCTGTGCCTGGGGCTGCGGCTGTGCCTGGCGTTGCGGCTGAGGCTGAGCGCCCTGCTCGGACACCGCCCGGTTCGGCGTCTCGGTCAGGGGCCGCCGGGCGCGGCGGCGGCCGGTGGGGGTCGCCCCCTCGCCCTCGGCGGAGTCCTGGGAAGCGTCGCCCCACGCGGGCTGCTGCTGATCCGGCGTGCGGGCGGCCGGAAGCGCGGGCATGGCGGACTCGCCCGGACCGGCCGCGCCGGGGCCGTTCGCGTCGGCCGCCGCCGGAGGCAGGGCGAACGGGGAGCGGCCGCCGCCCTGGCCACCCTGCTGGTCCGGATACGGACCGGCGGCCTCCTGGGCCGGGGAGCCGCGCCGACGGCCGCCAGCGGCCGGGTGCTGCGGCTGGGCGGCGATGCCCTGCGGCGGTACGACGCCCATCGCGGCGGGACCGACCGCCTGCGGACCGGCACCGGCGCCCTGGCCGTCCGTCCCGCCGTTCGCGGCCGCCGGGGCCTCCTCGTCGGGGCGCGGGCGCGCCCGGCGCCGCCCGGTCGGCCGCGGCTGGTCCTGCTCGCCCGGCTGCTGCTCGCCCTGCTGGTTCTGCTGCCGCGGATCGGAACCGGCCTCCGCGGGGAGCGCGGTGGACGCGGAACGGTTCTGCTCGCCGCTCGTGTCCGCTCCCGGCGCGCCTTGCGGATCGCCGGAGCCGGGGGCGCCGTTCGGATCGCCGTTGGCGCCGTCGCCGCCCGCAGTGTCCGCGGCCGCGCCGGTTCCGCCGCCCGAGGTGCCCTGTCCCCGCGTACCCTCGGCGCCTCCGGACGCCGCCTGGGCGTCGGCCTTCGCCTTCTCCTGGTCGGCGGCCGCCGCCGAGATCGGCACCTCCAGGACGTAGGCGTGCCCGCCCATCCCCGGCATCTCGTGCGTCTGCAGCACGCCGCCGTGCCGGCGCACGATCCCGCGCACGATCGGTTCGTGCACCGGGTCGCCGCCCGCGTACGGCCCGCGGACCTCGAACCGTACGACGTTGCCGCGCTGCGCCGCCGCGACCACGATCGTCGAGTCCCCGGACGCGCCGCCTCCGCCCGAGGCCGCCTTGCCGGTCGAGTCGACCCCGGCCACGTCCGCGATCAGATGGGCGAGCGCCTGGGCCACCCGCTGCGGGTCCACCTCGGCCTCGATCGGCGGAGCGTGCACGGCGAACTGCGCGCGCCCCGGGCCGATCAGCTCGACCGCGCCCTCCACACCGGCGGCCACGACCTCGTCCATCGAGACCGCGCACCGGGCCAGCTCCTCGCCGTCCGCGTCGAGCCGCTGATAGCTCAGGACGTTGTCGACGAGCGTGGTCATCCGGGTGTACCCGGCGGCCAGGTGGTGCAGGATCTGGTTGGCCTCGGGCCACAGCTGCCCGGCCGGGTCGTCGGCCAGGACGCCGAGTTCGCTGCGCAGCTCCTGGAGCGGACCGCGCAGCGACTGGTCGAGCACCGCCAGCAGCTGGCTGTTGCGGGCGGTGAGGGCGTCCAGCCGCTCCGCGTACGTCTGCCGCTCCCGGTCGAGCTGCGCCTGCAGCTCCTCCAGCGCCTTGGCGTGCTCGTCGCGAAGCCCTTCCAGCTCCTTGTCGTGCCGCGCCGTGAGGCTCTCCAGCTCCTCGGCGTGGGTCGAGACGAGCGCTTCCTCGGCGCGCCGGTCGGTGAAGGTCATGACGGCGCCGACGAGTTGCTCGCCGTCCCGTACGGGCGCGGTCGTCAGGTCGACCGGTACCGCGCTCCCGTCCTTGGCCCACAGCACCTGGCCGCGCACCCGGTGCTTGCGTCCGGAGCGCAGGGTGTCGGCGAGCGGGGACTCCTCGTACGGGAAAGGGGAACCATCCGGGCGCGAGTGGTGTACAAGAGAGTGAAGTTCCTGACCGCCCAGGTCACTGGCCCGGAAGCCGAGGATCTGCGCCGCGGACGGGTTGACGAGGACCACCTTGCCCTCGGTGTCCACGCCGACCACGCCCTCTGCCGCCGCGCGCAGAATCATCTCGGTCTGGCGCTGCTGGCGGGCGAGTTCGGCCTCGGTGTCGAGCGTCCCGGTCAGGTCCCTCACGATGAGCATCAGCAGCTCGTCGCCGGTGTAGCTGTACTGATCGGTGTACGGATCGGCGTACGGGGTCCGGCTGTCCTCGACGTTCGCGCTGGTCACTTCCACGGGGAACTGAGCCCCGTCGGTGCGCCGCGCGATCATCCGGGTCGGCTTGGTGCTGGTGGTCCGTTCCGCGTCCCCGGGCCTGCGCATCGAACCGGGGATCCGATTGGGATCGAAGGAGGGGAGGAGATCGAGCAGACCACGGCCCACGAGTGCGGTGCCCGGCGTCTCGAAGGACTCCAGCGCGATGTGGTTGGCGTTGACGATCGTGCCGTTGCAGTTGACCAACAGCAGCGCGTCGGGGAGGGCGTCGAGTATCGCTGCGAGGCGAGCAGCGCCTCGGGATGGCCTGCTGCTCACGACGACGCTTCCTCCCTGACTTACCGCACCTTGCTGACACCCGCGGTCATTGTGCCGCTTGTCCGTGGAGTGTCTCAGGGGAGTCTACGGGCACCAAGGGCGGGCGCGGCGGTAGATGAGAGGGAGGTCGCAGCACGACGTGCACGTCTCGGCGCACGCCCGGACAAACTTCTCGGGCCCCGCCGCCACACACTCCCGGCCCAATCCCCAGGTCAGCTCCCAGGCAGACGCAAAACGATCGAGAAACGGTTCCACCGGGCGATTTCGCACCCATTCGTTCGCGTGAAGCGAGCATTGACGGGTCGGCCCGCCCACCGCCCCCGCACCGTCGCCGTGGCAGCGCCGCCGTACTGACCCGTGCACATCGCCCCGGGCGGCACCGGCGCGAACGGATCCCGTCCCCACTCGGTCTGCGCGTCCAGCTGACGGCATGCGGCCCGGGCCCGGGGGTGGGTACCGCCGGTGGGGTGGCACGCGAGTACGTATCGCACGGTGTCGAAGTGCTCGCCCGTCTCGCTCACCCTGATGACGAGACGGTCGGAACTCTCCCCGTCGTACGACACGGGCAGCGGCAGCGGCGTGGCCGCCGCGGGGCTCAGCGCGGCCACGGTGGCGGCGACAGCGGCGGCGGTGGTGATGGCGAGGCGATGCAGCAGGGGCATGTGAGTACTCCTGGTGTGATCAGACCGGGGCGCGCTGCCCCTGCCCCTGCTAACGCGCCTCCGTCGCGCGCGTTGCGCCGCCATCCGGGCATTGCGCCCCCTAAGAGCTTTGCGGTCCTGCCCGCCCGCCGAGTACCGTAGGCCGCGATTGGTGACATCCCACTGGGCTGTGACATCATCTGCACACGCCACATCGCGCTCACGCGAGCGCGCCACGGTGTGCTGGAGGCTTCGCCTAGTCTGGTCTATGGCGCCGCACTGCTAATGCGGTTTGGGCCCTAAAGCCCATCGAGGGTTCAAATCCCTCAGCCTCCGCTTTCTGCCTCAGGGGGTCCGTGTCCATGACACGGACCCCCTGAGTCGTCTCCGAGGCCCCCTCGACCTATCGGCGGACGGCAGTCACGGTCCCCCGTCTCCTCTGGCCCGGTGAAGGCCGCCGCTGTCTGCCGCAGCCGCTGGCGGAGGTCGCCGTGGCTGTTGGCCGCCAGGCGCGCGACGGTCTGGAACCGCGCGACCGCGGTCGGGGCCAACCGGCGCGGGCTCTGCACCGCGTCGGCGCCCCGGAGGTCATCGAGCTGGCGTCGGTACGGCACAGCCTCGGATGGCACGGCCTTGGAGCCGGGGACTCCGGATGTCAGCCCGGCAACCGGTTCACTTTCATGGCGAGCTGGCCTTGCACCATGCCGAGTTCGGTCCGGCGTTCCCGAATCCGATGCCTCGTACTTGGTCGCGGTGCCTCGTAGCGGACAGCTCGGGACGCGTACGGGGAAGCGCGTCCCGGGCCGCCAGGAGGCTTGTGCGTGCGCACCTCTCCGAGTGACGAACCGCCTCCGAAGCGTCATCCCGCCGGGGGTCATCCCGAGCCGCTCCGTACGTGGCCGTCCCTGCCGCCTGAGCGGGCCTCGGCGACCTCAAAACAGGTATTTCCGCAGGTCAGGATGGGTGTGGGAATCGGATTTCGCGTGACGGCGCAGGTCATGTAATGTTGTTCCCGCAACGCCGACCGGCAAGAAAAACCGCCGGGAAGCCAAGCGCTCGTAGCTTAACGGATAGAGCACTTGACTACGGATCAAGAGGTTGCAGGTTCGAATCCTGCCGAGCGCGCAGCAGCTCAGAGGCCCCTTCCACTTGTTGGAAGGGGCCTCTTGCATGTGCGTTGACATCCAAGCTGACATCAGCCGCCGGGCGGGCGGGAGGGGGCAGCTGCTGCCGCGCGGTGGTGCGGCCCGTCGTGGTCGCTCCGCCTCGGTTTCCGTATCGCCGTGGCTGGCCAGCGTGTCGTAGAGGCTTGGGGCATCGCCAGCGTCGAGCCCACCTGGCCGTGTGTGCCTCGCGCTTGTCTCTGTCCCATCTGGGACAAGGCGGGGCCTTGGTCAGGGACTCTCCACCGGACCGCCCCTTGGCCTGCCAGGGTTTGGGGAGCAGGACCGCTGACAGCGGACGATGCGGTGTCCGCTGTCAGCGAGGCGCAGTGGGTGACAGCCGCGAAGGGCGGATCAGCGCAGGCCGGCGAAGAGGTCGTTCTCGGGTACGGCGGCGCTGGTGGCGTCCTTGACGCGTACGTAGGTTTCCATGCCCATCAGCTCGCCGAACCTCTCCTTGCCCATCTTGAGGAAGAAGATGTTCTCGCCCTGACTGGCGTGCGCGGCCAGCGCGTCGAACTTCTGACCGCTGAATGCGGTGGTGTCCACCCACGTGGTGATCTCGTCGTCGGGGAGGCCGATCTCGGCCAGCGCGGCGGCCTCGGCGGGATCCGGCTCCGGCATGTCCTCATGGAACTCGCGCATGATCTCCCCGAACCGCTGCATCCCCGAACGGGGCATCGTCGTCCAGTACACCTTCGGTGTCAGCGTGGTCATCTCCAGTGCCGCCATCGTGATGCGGTTGGCCTGGATGTGGTCGGGGTGGCCGTAGAAGCCGTTCTCGTCGTAGGTGACGACCACGTCGGGTCGGTAGTGCCGCATGAGTTCCGCGAGTCGGGCGGCGCCTTCCTCCACGGGGGTCTGCCAGAAGGATTCGGGGGCGTCGTTGCTCGGCCATCCCGTCATCCCGGAGTCGGCATAGTCCAGCATCTCCAGATCGCTGATCTTCAGGACGTCACAGCTCGCCTTGAGTTCTTGACGGCGCATCGAGGCGACGGCCGCCGGATCGTGCCCGGGATCGCCCGGCTTGATACCTCCCGGTCCGTCACCGCAACGGCCGTCGGTACAGGTGACGAGAACCGTCCGGATGCCCTCCGCCGCGTACCGCGCGAGGACCCCTCCGGTTCCGGTGGCCTCGTCGTCGGGGTGGGCGTGTACCGCCATGAGCGTCAAGGGCCGGTCAGTCATCAAACAGTCCTCCTGCGGAAATGGGTCTTGATCCAAGTGCGCGGCGGGCGTACCGCGATCCTGGGGCCCGGGTCCTGCTGGGGCGGACGACCTTGTGGTCTCCGTGCTCCCCGCTGTGCGGCGCCGGTCCCTCGGGTGATGCAACCGTGCCGCCGGGACGGCTGTTCCCCGCGCGGCCGTCTGGCCTTCCAGGCTTCAACGTCGCGACGCGAACGAGGTAGAGGCGCGACCTGCGCGTCGGAGCCGAGTCATCGGCATCGCGCCAGCTCCCCGGCGTACTCAGCTCGTCGGCCAGAGGAGCGCTTGGGCGACGATCACGCGGTCGCCGTTGAAGGTGAGGGCGGGGCCTTCGTGGAGTTGGTAGCCCAGGGCCAGGGCCTCGCTTACGCGGCGGCAGAAGGATTCGTCGTCGGGGCCCGTCAGGACTCGGTAGGTCGGCAGGCCGTCCGGTGGGGTGCTCATGGGGGAAGGGTCTCCGGGCTTGTCATGGCTACGTGCGCTGGTGAAGGGGACGTTGGCGGCTTCGGCGGGGATCTCGATCTCGTCGCCCAGGGCCCATTCGGCTACGCGCGAGGCCATGGCCGCCGGTATGGCGTCGCTGATGCCGGGTGCCGCGGGGATGTCGTATGTCGCGTGGGCGTCGTGGGGGACGACGACGTGGTAGCCGAGGTCCAGGGCTGTGCGGGCCGTCGCGCTGACGCACATCTCGGACATCACCCCGCAGACGGCGAGGGCGCGGACGCCGTGGGCGGTGAGCAGGTCGCCCAGGGGCGTGTCGTGGAAGCCGTCGTCCTCCGTTTTGCGGATGGAGACCTCCCGGTGGCCCTCGCGGATCGGGAGGTGCAGTTGCCAGCCCGGGGTCTTCGGTTCGTCGGGTGCGCCCGTGGGGCCGTCGTTCTGGAGGTGGACGATGAGCGCGTCGGCGGCGCGGGCCCTGGTGATCAGGTCGTGGGTCCGGTCGAGGAGGCGGGGTGCGTCGGGTACCGCGTCGGGGCCCGCGACGAAGGCCGACTGGACGTCTACCACGATCAGGGCCTGTACGGGCGGAACGGCAGCAGTCATGCGGCGATTGTTCCGGACGGGCGGACGGGCGGACGGGCGGACGGGCGGACGGGCGAGCGGACGAGCGGACAGGCTGGCGGCTGCGGCGGGGACCGGGCGTTAGCGATGCGTTAGTGGGCACCACCGGGGTGTTAACGGGGCAATAGCGGCGGTCGGCAGGCTTGGTGGTGAGAGAGACGCTCCATCGACCAAGGAGGTTCCCATGTCGCACAGCACGCTCACCCGCCGGGGCAAGGTCGTCGTCGCCACGATGGCGGCTGTGGCGGCCATGGGCATCACGGCTTGTCAGGGAAGTGATCCCAAGCCCGCGGGCGCCGAGTCCGCGGCGTCGAAGGGTGCCTCGGTGGGCTCGGCGGATGGGAAGGGGATCGGGTCCATGGCCGGGAGTGCCGGGGGCGGGCGGTGTGAGTCCTCGTCGATGAGTCTGCGTGTGGGGAACGCCGACGTGGGGGCGGGCAACATCCGGTATTCGCTGGTGTTCACCAACAAGGGGCAGAGCGCCTGCACGCTGAGCGGGTTCCCCGGGGTGTCGCTGCTGGCCAAGGACGGACAGAGGATCGGGAAGCCCGCCGAGCGGGAGGGGGCCATGGGGAAGCCCGTCACGGTGGCCGCCGGGGGGAGCGCGCATGCCGTGCTGCACACGATCAACGACGGCCTCTCGGACAAGCCGTGCTGGAAGAGCGCCTCTCTGGTGCAGGCCTACCCGCCCGGGTCGAAGGAGGCCATGACCGCACGGGTCTCCTCGGGGCTGCGGGTGTGCGGGGACGAGTTCACCGTCACGGCCGTCGAGTCCGGCGCCGGGGTGTGAACCATGCAGCGTAACTACTTGCCGTAGTGGAAAGTAGTCTGCGATTCTTTCCGGTATGGAAAGTAGTTCGCGCAACTCCCCCAGGGTGGACGCCCGTTCGGCGCGTGCCGCCCTGGATGCCGTCGACGCCTCCCGGGCGCGGGTGGCGGACCGTATCTCCGCTCCGTGGTGGTACCACTGGGGGCTGGGGATCACCCTCGCGCTCGTCTTCGCCTCGATGAGCCTGCGGCTGGCGTCGTGGGTGGTGCCGTTGGTCGCCGTCATCGTCTTCGTTCTCGACCGGGCGGTTCGCCGGGGGACGGGGATCTCGTTCGAGCGCTATACCGCCACGCCGGGCGCCGGTCGGCTCTACGGGGCGTACTGCGCGGCCCTGGTGCTGCTCGCCGCGGCCGGGATGTGGCTCGAATGGGGGCGGGACGTGCGCCTCGCGATCGCCGCGGCGGGGTTGGTGATCGGGGCGCTCACCGTCGTGATCGGCTATCGCGTCGATGCGGTGGCGCGCGAAGGCCTCAGAGGCTGACGATGTCCGATCCGGCCTTCGACGAGGTGATCCACGCGCCGAACCGGCTCCAGATCTGCGGCATGCTCGCCGCGGTCGACGCGATGGAGTTCGCGGTGGTCCGCGAGGCGCTGGACGTGAGCGATTCGGTGCTCAGCAAGCACCTCAAGGTGTTGCAGGGGGCCTCGTACGTCGAGGTGAACAAGGTGCGCGGCGGGTCCTACCCGCGGACCTGGATCTCGCTCACTCCCCAGGGGCGGCGGGCCGTGGCCGGGCATCTTGCCGAGCTGCGGCGCATCGTCGCGATGGCGGAGACGGGGGCGGAGACGGGCGGGTAGGGAGTGGATTTCCCTCAGCGGGATCAATGACGTAGAGTTGTATTCACCGACGCGGGGTGGAGCAGCTCGGTAGCTCGCTGGGCTCATAACCCAGAGGTCGCAGGTTCAAATCCTGTCCCCGCTACTTGAGATCGAGGGCCCGGCACCAGATGTGGTGCCGGGCCCTCGTGCGTGTGCGGCCCTCGTGGTTTCGCTAGTCGTACCGTGATCCGTATGACTGATCCTGACGTGGTCCCGGTCCGTCGCTTCTGGCAGGGGCTCGGGCTGCCCGGACTCATCGACGTACACACGCACTTCATGCCGAAGAACGTCCTGGACAAGGTCTGGGCGTACTTCGACGCCGTCGAGCCCATGGTGGGCATCGCCTGGCCCATCACCTACCGGGAGGGCGAGGACGAACGGCTCGCGCTCATACGGGAGTTCGGGGTGCGGGCCTTCACCTCGATGGTCTACCCCCACAAGCCGGGCATGGCGGCGTGGCTGAACGAGTGGGCGGCCGGATTCGCCGCCCGTACGCCCGACTGTCTGCACACCGCGACCTTCTTCCCGGAGCCGGGTGCCGAGGCCTACGTGCGCGGGGCGCTGGACGGCGGGGCGCGAGTGTTCAAGGCGCATGTGCAGGTGGGGGCGTACGACCCGAACGACGCGCTGCTCGACCCCGTGTGGGGGATGCTCGCGGACGCCGGTACGCCCATCGTGATCCACTGCGGTTCGGGCCCGGCGCCCGGCAAGCACACCGGCCCCGAACCGGTGGCCCGGCTGCTGGCCCGGCACCCCCGGCTGCGGCTGGTCGTCGCGCACATGGGGCTGCCGGAGTACGCGGACTTCCTGGGGCTCGCGGAGCGGTACGAGGGAGTCCACCTGGATACGACGATGGCCTTCACCGACTTCACCGAGCGCAACTGGCCGTTTCCGCCGGAGGAGCGGGGGCGGCTCGGCGCGCTGGGCGACCGGGTGCTGTTCGGGAGCGACTTCCCCAACATCCCGTACGGGTACGGGCACGCCCTGGAGGTGCTGACCCGGCTGGATCAGGACGACGCGTGGCTGCGGGGGGTGTGTTACGGGAACGCGGCGCGGCTGTTCGGCCTCTGACACCCCCCGCTGCCCGGTGCGTCAGCGGTTGGCGAGGGGGAGGGCCTCGGCCAGGGCGCGCCACTCTTCGCGGGGGAGGGCGCTGAACGGGTCCTCGGTCACCACCTGGATCGCCAGGTGGTCCGCGCCCGCCTCCAGGTACGTGTCGACGCGGCGCCGGATCGCTTCCGCGTCGCCGAGCGCGTAGACGGACGTCAGGAGGCGTTCGCTGCCGCCGTCAGCGAAGTCCTGCTCCTCGAAGCCCAGCCGCAGCAGGTTGTTGGTGTAGTTGGGCAGCTTCAGGTACATGGACAGGTAGTTGCGGGCGATGGTGCGGGCGCGGTCGGGGTCGGGGTCGAGGACGACCTTGAGGTCCGGGGCGAGCAGGGCGCCGTCGCCCAGGATCTCCCGCGCCTCGGCCGTGAACTCCGGGGTGACCAGGTACGGATGGGCGCCGGCGGCGCGGTCGCGGGACAGCTCCAGCATCTTCGGGCCGAGCGCGGCCAGGATCCGCCGGGACGCGGGCACCGGGATCGGGGCGGTGTCCAGGGCGGTCAGGTAATCGCGCATCGCCGAGTACGGGCGCTTGTACCGCTCACCGGCGAGCGCGCTGTGGCTGACGCCGAGGCCCAGGATGAAGCGGTCCTTGTGGGCGGCGTCGATGGCGGCGTACCGGTCGGCCACGTGGGCCGCCTCGTGGTCCCAGATGCTGAGGATGCCGGTCGCGACGGTGATCCGGTTGGTGGCCTGGAGGAGGGTCGCGGCCTGGTCCGGACTGGGGCTGCCACCGATCCAGAGGGCGTCGTAGCCGAGCGTCTCCAGCTCGGCCGTCGCCTCGCTGACCTCCTGCACCGAGCGGGACTCCGTGGCCCGCAGGGCCGCGGTCCAGATGCCGATCTTGCCGAGGGCGGGATGAGTAGCCATACCCTCGCGAACCGGAGGGTGGATCCGGCTATTCCCGGATCGTGGAATGTTCACTCCTACGGGTGGTTCCCCCTGTGGAGCGTTCCTCTGGGCCGTTCTCGGGGCCACAGGATTCTCAGGTTATTCACAGGTAGCCGAAAGGAACCTCTCAGACCGTCGCCGGAAGCTGACGTTCATGATGGCGACCTCGCCCCATGGGCGTACCGAGCTGCTGCGACCCGACGGAAGCCCCGTCCGGGTGCTGGTTGTGGACGACGAGTCGGCGCTCGCCGACCTGCTGTCGATGGCCCTGCGCTACGAGGGCTGGGAGGTGCGGACGGCGGGCGACGGCGCCGAGGCGATCCGTACGACCCGTGAGCTGCGCCCGGACGCGGTCGTCCTGGACGTCATGCTGCCCGACATGGACGGGCTCACCGTCCTCGGCCGGTTGCGCCGCGAGTTGCCCGAGGTGCCGGTGCTGTTCCTGACCGCGCGGGACGCGGTCGAGGACCGGATCGCCGGGCTGACGGCGGGCGGCGACGACTACGTCACCAAGCCGTTCAGCCTGGAGGAGGTCGTCGCCCGGCTGCGCGGTCTGCTGCGCAGGTCGGGGGCGGCGGCCGCGCGCAGCGAATCGGTGCTGGCGGTCGGCGACCTGGTACTGGACGAGGACAGCCACGAGGTGTCGCGTGCGGGGCAGGAGATCCATCTGACCGCGACCGAGTTCGAGCTGCTGCGCTATCTGATGCGCAACCCGCGCCGGGTGCTCAGCAAGGCGCAGATCCTGGACCGGGTGTGGAGTTACGACTTCGGCGGCCAGGCCAACGTCGTCGAGCTGTACATCTCGTATCTGCGGCGCAAGATCGACGCGGGCCGCAGCCCGATGATCCACACCCGGCGCGGTGCCGGGTATCTGATCAAGCCCGGGGAGTAGACACCGTGGCGCACCCCCAGACCCCGCCGTCCAAGGCTGCTCCGGCGCGGCGGTCTTCACGTGCCAGGAAAGATTCCCGGGCCGCCGTCCGGCGGCCCTGGTCGCTGCGCACCCGCCTGGTCGTCTCGGCGGTGTCGCTGATCGCCGTGGTCTGCGCCGTGATCGGTACGGTCACGACGATCGCCCTGAAGTCGTACCTGGAGGGCCAAGTCGACAACGACCTGCGTTCGTCGGCGGGCGGCGCCATGCGCAAGGTGGGCGAGCAGCCGAACCCGGCCGACCCGCGCACCCCGGAGAGCAGCATCTTCTTCCTCAACGGGCCCGGGCAGCCCATCGGAACGGCGGGGGCGCGCCTCGGGCAGGACGGCAAGTCGATCCAGTCCGGGAAGAGCAACGACGAGCCCATGCTGCCGGACTTCTCGAACGCCGCGCAGCGGGTCGACAAGCTGACCAGCGGCCAGGAGAAGGCGCTCACCGCCGTCCCCCTCGACGACAAGGTGCACGCCGTCGATCTCCCCGGCCTCGGCAGCTACCGGGCCGTGGCCAAGTGGAACCCGAGGGACGGCGGGATCATCATGGCCTTCCCGCTCAACCAGACCCAGGACACCGTCAACACCCTCATCCTGGTCGAGGTCTGCGTCGCCGCCGCCGGGCTGGTCGCGGCCGGGCTCGCCGGGGCCACCACGGTCGGCATCTCGCTGCGCCCGCTGCGCCGGGTGGCCGCGACCGCGACCCGGGTCTCGGAGCTGCCGCTGCACAGCGGCGAGGTGGCGCTGCGGGAGCGGGTCCCGGCCTCCGAGGCCGATCCGCGGACCGAGGTCGGCCAGGTCGGGGCGGCGCTCAACCGCATGCTCGGGCACATCGAATCGGCGCTGGCGGCCCGCCAGGAGAGCGAGACGCGGGTACGGCAGTTCGTCGCCGACGCCAGCCATGAGCTGCGGACCCCGCTCGCCTCGATCCGTGGCTACGCCGAGCTGACCCGGCGCGGCCGCGAGGACATCGGGCCGGACACCCGGCACGCGCTGGGCCGGGTGGAGTCCGAGGCCGGGCGGATGACCGGGCTGGTGGAGGATCTGCTGCTGCTGGCCCGGCTGGACGCCGGCCGGCCGCTGGAGTACGCAGAGGTGGACCTGTCCCCGCTGGTGGTGGACGCGGTCAGCGACGCGCGGGCGCTCGGGTCGGACCACCAGTGGCGGCTGGAGCTGCCCGACGAACCCGCGCTCGTCCAGGGCGACTCGGCGCGGCTGCACCAGGTCCTGGTCAACCTGCTGGGCAACGCCCGTAACCACACCCCGGCCGGGACGACCGTCACCGCGCGCGTGCTGTGGGGCGGCCCGCACACCTCGCCGCGCCCGTCGCCGTACCTGGCGCCGTACGGGATGGTGCACGGCCCGTCGTACGGGTCCGCGAACGGGTCCGCGAACGGTCCGGGTATCGGCAACGGCAACGGCAACGGCAACGGCAACAGCAACGGCTTCGGGCCCGGCTCGCCGTACGCCTTCGGCCATGACGCGCCGCCCGGAAGCAACGGCTCCGGCAACCCCTACGCGGCGCCGTACGGCTCCCCGTACGCCATGGCGCAGGCCGCGCACCCCGGCACCTACGGGCCGCCGCAGCCGCCCTCGTACCTCTCGCTGCAGATCGAGGACGACGGCCCCGGCATCCCGCCCGACCTCCTTCCGCACGTCTTCGAGCGCTTCGCGCGCGGTGACGCCTCGCGCTCGCGCAGTGCGGGCAGCACCGGTCTTGGGCTGGCCATCGTGCACGCGGTGGTCGCCGCGCACGACGGCCATGTGACGGTGGACAGCGTGCCGGGGCGGACCGTGTTCGGCGTCCATCTCCCTGTTCACCAGGGCGTAACGCACTCACAGCCAGGCCACAGGCTGACCACACAGCCGTGACAGCACCGCTCGCGAATGTCGTTCCATGCGAACCGACACCCCTCTCGAGGCGCCGCCCGAGACACCCCTGCAGACCTTGCCCGCGCGTCGGCACATCGTGGTCGACCGCAGCCGCCCGGTGCTCGACGTCGTGATCCCCGTCTACAACGAGGAGGCGGACCTCGAGCGGTGTGTGCGACGGCTGCACGACCATCTGACGCGCACCTTCCCCTACCGCTTCCGGATCACCATCGCGGACAACGCCAGTACGGACCGCACGCCCCATGTGGCGGCCTACCTGGACGACACCGTCGAGGAGGTGACGGCGGTCCGGCTGGAGCAGAAGGGGCGCGGGCGGGCGCTGCGCACCGTCTGGACGCTGTCCGAGGCGCCGGTGCTCGCCTACATGGACGTCGATCTGTCGACTGACCTGAACGCGCTGCTGCCGCTGGTGGCCCCGCTGATCTCGGGCCACTCGGACCTGGCGATCGGGTCGCGGCTCACGCGCAGCTCGCGCGTCGTACGCGGCACCAAGCGGGAGTTCATCTCGCGTGCGTACAACCTGATCCTGCGGGGCAGCCTGGCGGCCCGGTTCTCCGACGCCCAGTGCGGCTTCAAGGCGATCCGCAAGGACGTCGCGGAGCGGTTGCTGCCGATGGTCGAGGACACCGGGTGGTTCTTCGACACCGAGATGCTGGTGCTGGCCGAGCGGGCGGGGCTGCGCATCCACGAGGTGCCGGTGGACTGGGTCGACGACCCGAACAGCACGGTCCACATCGTGAAGACGGCCACCGACGACCTGAAGGGCGTCTGGCGGGTGGGGCGCGCGCTGGCCACCGGCGCGCTCCCGCTGGACCGGCTGCGCCGCCCGTTCGGTGACGATCCGCGCGACCGGGAACTGAGCGGGGTGCCGGGCGGACTGGCGCGCCAACTCGTCGGGTTCTGCGTGGTGGGCGGGCTGTCCACGCTGGTCTATCTGGCGCTGTACACGCTCTTCCGGCTCGGTACGGGCCCGCAGGTGGCCAACGCGCTGGCGCTGCTGCTGTCCGCGCTCGGCAACACCGCGGCCAACCGGAGGCTCACCTTCGGGGTACGCGGACGGGACCGGGCGATCCGTCACCACGCGCAGGGGCTGGTCGTCTTCGGCATCGGCCTCGTGCTGACCAGCGGCTCCCTGGCCGCCCTCGACACCGCCCCCGGCTCCCCCTCGCACGGCACCGAACTGGCCGTGCTCATCGCGGCCAACCTCGCCGCCACTGTTCTGCGATTCCTGCTCTTCCGGGCCTGGGTCTTCCCGTCGGACAGCGGGGCCACCTCCGACGACGACCCGAGGATCAACCGATGACGACGTACGACTACGGCACCCGGGAAGCCGTTCCGCCGACTCCTCCCCCTGCCGCTTCCCCCGCCGCTCCCGGCGGATCGCGCCTGGCGCGGGCGTGGCGGGGCCGTCCGGAGGACCCCCGCTGGGCGCGGCCCGCGCTGTGGGCCCTGCTGGCCGTGACCACCGTGCTCTACCTGTGGAGCCTGGGCGCCTCCGGCTATGCGAACCAGTTCTACTCGGCCGCCGTGCAGGCGGGCGGCGAGAGCTGGAAGGCGTTCTTCTTCGGCTCCTCGGACGCCGCGAACTCCATCACCGTCGACAAGCCCCCGGCCGCGCTGTGGCCGATGGCCCTCGCGGTGCGCATCTTCGGCCTCTCCTCCTGGGCGATCCTCGTCCCGGAGGCGCTGATGGGCGTCGCGACGGTCGGTGTGCTCTACGCGGCCGTACGCCGCCGGTTCAGCGCGGCCGCCGGGCTTATCGCGGGCGGCGTGCTCGCGGTGACCCCGGTCGCGGCGCTGATGTTCCGCTTCAACAACCCCGACGCGCTGCTGTGCCTGCTCATGGTCGCGGCCGTCTACTGCGTGCTGCGCGCGCTGGAGGACGCCCGGACGAAGTGGCTGGTGCTGGCCGGAATCTGCTTCGGCCTAGGCTTCCTCACCAAGACGCTCCAGGCGTGGCTGATCCTGCCGCCGCTCGCGGTGGTGTACGCGGTGTGCGCCCCGGCCCGGCTGGGTCGGCGGATCGGTCAACTGCTGCTCGCCGGGCTCGCGATGGTGGTCTCCGGCGGCTGGTGGGTCGCGATCGTCGAGCTGTGGCCCGCGTCGTCCCGGCCGTACATCGGCGGCTCGCAGAACAACAGCTTCCTGGAGCTGACCTTCGGCTACAACGGCCTGGGCCGGATCAACGGCAACGAGACCGGCAGCGTCGGCGGCGGCGGTCGCGGTGGTGGCGGCGGTGGCGGTGGCGGGATGTGGGGCGAGACCGGCATCGACCGGCTCTTCGGCTCCGACATGGGCGGTCAGATCGCCTGGCTGCTGCCCGCCGCGTTCATCCTGCTGGTGGCGGGGCTCTGGCTGACCTGGCGGGCCAAGCGGACGGACACCCAGCGCGCGGCGTTCCTGGTGTGGGGCGGCGCGATGCTGATCACGTTCGCGACGTTCAGCTTCATGTCCGGGATCTTCCACCAGTACTACAACATCGCCCTCGCGCCGTACATCGCGGCGATCGTGGGCATGGGCGCGACGATGCTGTGGGAGCGGCGGGGGCAGACCGAGGGGCGCGTCGGCACGGTGGCCTCGGTGGTGCTCGCCGTCACGGCCGCGATCACGGCCTCCTGGTCGTACGTGCTGCTGAGCCGGTCCGCGGACTGGCACCCGTGGCTGCGCTGGGCGGTGCTGATCGCCGGGCTGGCGGCCGCGGTGGGGCTGCTGTTCGCGGCGCGGCTGGGGCGGAACCTCGCGCTGGGCGTGGCCGCGCTCGGTCTCGCGGCGGCGCTGGCCGGGCCGGTGGCGTACACGCTGAACACGGTGGAGACGCCGAAGGGCGGCTCGATCATCACGGCCGGTCCCACGGTGTCGGGTGGCATGGGCGGCGGCCCCGGTGGCGGTCGCCCCGGCGGCGGGCGCATGGGTGGCCCGCCGGGGATGCAGGGCGGTCAGCAGGGTCAGCAGGGTCAGCAGGGCCAGCAGGGCCAGCAAGGTCAGCAGGGCATGCCGGGCGGCGGTCCCGGCGGTGGCGGCTTCCCGGGCGGCGGCCAGCAGCAGAACGGCAACGGCAACGGCAACGCCAACGGAAACCGCAACGGCGCCGGCAACGCCCAGGGCCAAGGCCAGCAGGGGCAGAACCAGGGCCAGCAAGGTCAGCAGGGCATGCCGGGCGGCGGTCCCGGCGGTGGCGGCTTCCCGGGCGGCGGCCAGCAGCAGAACGGCAACGGCAACGGCAACGCCAACGGAAACCGCAACGGCGCCGGCAACGCCCAGGGCCAAGGCCAGCAGGGGCAGAACCAGGGCCAGAACGGTCAGCCCGGCATGATGCCCGGCGGCATGGGCGAAGGCGGCCGCCGCGGTATGGGCGGTGGCGGCATGGGCGGGCTGCTCAACGGCCAGCAGGTCAACGCCAAGGTGAAGGCGAAGCTGGCGAAGAACGCCGACGACTACACCTGGGTGGCGGCGGCCATCGGCTCGCAGAACGCCGCGAGCTACCAGCTCGCCACCCAAGACCCGGTGATGGCCATCGGCGGCTTCAACGGCAGCGACCCGTCGCCGACCCTCGCCCAGTTCAAGGAGTATGTGAAGCAGGGGAAGATCCACTACTTCCTCTCCTCGGGCACCGGCATGGGCGGCGGCCCGGGCGGTGGCGGCAATGGCACCTCCTCCAAGATCACGACCTGGGTCGAGGCGACTTACAAGAAGGTCACCGTGGGCAGCACCACGCTCTACGACCTGACGCAGAAGAAGTCCTCCAGCTGACGCCGGAGTCCCGTCTGTACGGGCCGGTGGCCGGGTTCCCCCCGCGGCCACCGGCCCGTATCCGTATGGGGAACGTGGCGCGCGGAAATTCGCTGTACGGCGTACAGCGGCACTTGTACGGTGTAAGGCGAACGCAGAGCCATACACCGCACACACGTCTCCCTGGAGTGCCCATGACGGCCCCGACCGCCGATACCGGACCCGCTGCCGCCCCGCCAGGCACCACCTCCGGCGGCCATCCCCAGCGCTGGCTGATCCTCGCGGTGATCTGCCTCGCCCAGCTCACCGTGTTGCTGGACAACACGATCCTCAATGTGGCGGTCCCCTCCCTCGCCCGGGAGATGGACGCGACCACCGCCGACATCCAGTGGATGATCAACGCCTATTCGCTGGTCCAGTCAGGGCTGCTGCTCAGCGCGGGCAGCGCCGCCGACCGCTACGGGCGCAAGAAGATGCTGATCGCGGGCCTCGCCCTGTTCGGGGTGGGCTCGCTGATCGCGTCCCTGGCACAGGGGGCCGGACAGCTCATCGCCGCCCGCGCCGGGATGGGGATCGGCGGCGCGCTGCTCATGACCACGACGCTCGCCGTCGTGGTGCAGATCTTCGACGACACCGAGCGGACCAAGGCGATCGGCGTGTGGGGCGCGGTCAGCTCGCTCGGCTTCGCCGCGGGTCCGCTCATCGGCGGCAGTCTGCTGGAGCACTTCTGGTGGGGCTCGATCTTCCTCATCAACCTCCCGGTCGCCCTGCTCGGCCTGGTCGCCGTGGTCTGGCTCGTCCCCGAGTCCAAGAACCCGACCGGCGACCGGCCCGATCTGCTGGGCGCGCTGCTCTCCACGGTCGGCATGACCGGGGTGGTCTTCGCCATCATCTCCGGGCCCGAGCACGGCTGGACCTCGACCCGGGTGCTGCTGTCCGCTTTCGTCGGCGTCGCCGTGCTGGCCGGGTTCGCGCTGTGGGAGCGTCATATCCCGTATCCGATGCTGGACATGCACTTCTTCCGCAACCGCTCCTTCGTGGGCGCCGTCGCGGGCGGCATCCTCGTCGCGTTCGGCATGGGCGGTTCGCTCTTCCTGCTCACCCAGCATCTGCAGTTCGTCCTCGGCTACGACGCGCTGGACGCGGGGCTGCGCACCGCGCCGCTCGCCCTGGTGATCGTGGCGCTCAACCTCACCGGCGTCGGGGCCCGCCTGCTGCCGAAGCTCGGCACGCCGCTGGTGATCGTCACCGGCATGGGGATGCTCGCGCTCGGCCTCGCGCTGATCGCGGTCCTCGGCGCGGACGGCTACGGCGGGATGCTGCTGGGGCTGGTGGTGATGGGAGCCGGGATCGCGTTCGCCATGCCCGCGATGGCGAACGCCATCATGTCGGCGATCCCGCCGGAGAAGGCCGGGGTGGGCGCGGGAGTCAACGGCACCCTCACCGAATGCGGCAACGGGCTCGGCGTCGCGGTCCTGGGCGCGGTGCTGAACTCCCGCTTCGGCACGCTGCTGCCCGCGGTCGCGGCCGGAGCGGGTTCGCTCCCGGCCGCTCTCGCCGCGGCCCGCACCCCCGAGGAGCGGGCGGCCGTCACGGACGCCTTCGCCTCCGGGGTGGAGACCAGCCAGCTGGTCGGCGCGGCGGCCGTGTTCGCCGGTGGGGTGCTGGCCGCGCTGCTGCTCCGCCGGGCCGAGCGATCTTCACAGACGGCTCCGGCGGCATAGCATCGGACATGTATGACCCGTCGCGCATCGTGTCCGCCGGATACGCGGCGGCCACGCAGCGCAGAAGGAGAGCCGCCATGGCAACCGGCAGCCGTGTCACCCGCCCGCGGTCCAGCGTCTGGCTCTCCGAGCGCAAGGCCCCCAAACGCAAGGGCGATCAGCAGCCGGTCGGCCTCGACCAAGTGAAGATCATCGCGGCGACCGTCCGGCTGCTGGACGCCGAAGGGCTCGCGGGCTTCTCGATGCGCCGGCTGGCGGCGGATCTGGGGGTCACCGCCATGTCGGTCTACTGGTACGTGGAGACCAAGGACCATCTGCTCGAACTCGCCCTCGACGCCGCCATGGGCGAGATCGCACTCCCCTCGGAGGCCGTCCAGCCCGCCGAGGACCGGGAACACCCGCCCGCCGAGGACCTCGACTGGCGCGAGCAGCTGCGCCAGCTCGCCTCCGAATACCGTCTGCTGCTGGTGCGCCACCCCTGGCTGTCCCCGCTGATGGGGGAGTACTTCAACATCGGGCCGAACGCGATGGCCTTCTCCAGCGCCGCCCAGCGGGTGATGCACAACAGCGGGCTGCCGGACGAGAAGATCACCAGCGCGCTCTCCCTCGTCTACCAGTTCGTCTACGGCTTCAGCACCATCGAGGGCCGCTTCTCCGCCCGCTGCCGGGCGGCGGGGATCTCCCAGGACGAGCTGCTCCAGGAGGTGATGAGCTCGGTCGAGGACCGCCCGGAGTTCGACGAATCGCGCAAGAACATGGAAGCGCGGGGCGGACAGACCGTCGAGGAGATGCGCGACCGGGACTTCACCATCGCGCTGGACTTCGCGATCGCCGGTATCGAGGCCCTGCGGAACGCTCCCTAGCCCGCGAGCGGGCGGCGCGGCGGTCATACCGCCGCCGGAAGCTCCTCGCCCTGCACAGCCTGTATGGCCAGCTCCACCCGCAGGGTGGTACCGATCGCCGCGATGCCCGCCGCGACCACCTGGTTGTAGTTCATCGCGAAGTCCTCGCGGCGCAGCTCCGCGGTCGCCCGGAAGGCCGCCCGCACACCGCCCCAGGGGTCGGGGCCGGTGCCCAGGTAGGTCAGGTCCAGATCCACGTCCCGCACCACACCGTGCATGGACAGCTCACCGTGGACCGTCCACCGGTCCGGCCCGGCCGCGCTCAGATGGGTGCTCTGGTAGGTGAGCACCGGGAACTGCTCCACATTCAGGAAGTCGGACGACTTCAGATGGCCGTCCCGCATCTCGTTCCCGGTGTCGATGCTGGCCGCCTGGATGACCGCCTCGACCCGCGACTTCTCGATGTCCTCGGCGATCTCGATCCGTCCGCCGAAGTCCGTGAACCGCCCGTTCACACTGGAGATCCCCAGGTGCTGTGCGACGGCCCCCACCGTCGAATGCGCCGGATCCAGCGTCCACGCGCCGGGCGGCGGCAGCTCCACCCCGCCCTGCCGGGCCAGCACCAGCGTGCCCACATCGGCGCGGCCCGCCGCCGTGACGATCGCCGTCGAGGCCACCGGTGCGTACCCCACCGCGGTGGCGATGATCGTGTACGGACCGGGCGGCAGCGGCTCCTCGCTGCGCACCGAACCGTCCTCGGT
Source organism: Streptomyces sp. NPDC041200 (assembly GCF_055591805.1). Taxonomy (NCBI): domain Bacteria; kingdom Bacillati; phylum Actinomycetota; class Actinomycetes; order Kitasatosporales; family Streptomycetaceae; genus Streptomyces; species Streptomyces sp. NPDC041200. The sequence goes on from NZ_JBVIZF010000002.1 coordinate 355,419, forward strand.
GGCCTGGGCGCGCAGCACCTGCCCGCCCGTCATATCCGTGACGGTCAGCACCGCGTGCTGCACCGCCCATCCGTCGCGGGTGAGGATCCGGGCCCGCAGCCCCGCTCCCCCGCCTGCTCCTGCCCCAGTCGTCGTCATGCCGCCTGTCGTCTCCTGCTCCCGTGGTGCTGTGATGTGCCGCGCCCGGACCCGGGCAGCGGTGTGAGGCCGTCCCCTGCCTGATGTACACCGCTGCCCCGATCCGGGTTCCGGGTCCGGCGGAATTCCCGCCGCCCGGTCCGGGGCGGGGGCGTGTCTCCGCTCTTCCCACGCCCCCGCCCCGGAGTTCTCAGTCGCCGGGGTGGGCGAGTTCGACGTCGTGTCCGTCGATCCCGTGCCCGGCGACCGTCAGGTTGCCCGCGACCGGCGGGTAGCCGCTCGCGATGACCGTGTAGTCGCCCGAGTCCAGGTCGGTGAAGGCGTACGCGCCGTCCTCACCGGTGGTGGCGGTGGCGACCACGTTCCCGGCCGCGTCGACCAGCGTGACCCGCGCGTCCGGCAGCGGGCGGCGGTCGGCCCCGGCCCGTACGGTGCCCTGCACCCGGGCACCGGCCTGCAGCGCGATCTCCAGCCGGGTCAGGCCCTGGGAGCCGACCTCGACGGGCAGCGCGGCGGGCCGGTGGCCGGGCGCGTTCACCGCGACCGTGAAGGTTCCGGCGATCAGCTCCTCGAAGCTGAACTCGCCCTGCTCACCGGTCTTGCCGGTGGCCAGCACCTCACCGCGGACATCGGTGACCACGACCATCGCCGCGTCCACCGGCTGCCCGTCGTCGGCGCCGCGCACGGTGCCCACGAGCCCGCTGGTGGCCGACAGCACGATGTCGAAGCCGAGCGGCTCGTCGCCGACGACGACCGTGGAGGCCTGCGGCTGGTGGCCGTCGGCGGCCGCGATCAGCACGTACGAGCCGGAGCCCGGGGCGTCCAGGGCGTACGAGCCGTCGGTGTGCGCCACCGAACGGCCGAGCTGCCGACCGGCGAGCGAGATCAACGTCACCGCGGCGCGCGGCACGGCGCCGCCGTCCGCGTTCCGCACGAAGCCGTGCACACCCTGCCGGGGCTGGTGTCCGGACCCGCCGTCACCGGCCGAGGCGAACGCCGCCAGGCGCTGCGGGGCGACCGCGGCGGCCGGTGCGCGGCCGGAGTCGGACGTGGACAGGTCGGCGGACGGGGCGCCCACCAGGGCGGGCTCCCGCTCCTCGATCCGGTCGGGGCCGGTCATGGCGTCCACGGGGGCGGGCGCCGACTCGGCAGCCGTGGCGGGCTGCTGGGCGTCGGGAACGGAGTTGGCGTTGGTACGCAGTGCGACCTCCTTGATGAAGAGGGTCAGCAGGAAGGCGAGCAGCGCGGCCGGCGCGGCGTACAGGAAGACGTCCCCGATGCCGTGCCCGTAGGCGCTCTCCATGATCGTGCGCATGGGCTCCGGCAGTGCCTTCACATCGGGGATGCCCCCGCCGCCGGTACCGCCGTGACCCATTGCCTGGCCCTTGGGGCCGAGTTCGGCGAGGCCGTCCTTGACGTAGTGGGTGACCCGGTTGGACAGCACGGCGCCGAGCGCCGAGACGCCGATCGCTCCGCCCAGGGAGCGGAAGAAGGTGACGACGGAGCTGGCCGCGCCGAGGTCCTGCGGAGCCACCTGGTTCTGGGTGGCCAGCACCAGGTTCTGCATCATCATGCCGATGCCGAGGCCCATGAGCGCCATGAAGATCGCCATGCGCCAGTACGGGGTGTCGTACCGGATGGTGCCCAGCAGCCCGAGGCCCGCCGTCACCAGCGCACCGCCGCTGACCAGCCATGCCTTCCAGCGACCGGTCTTGGTGATGATCTGACCGGAGATGGTCGAGGAGACGAACAGGCCGCCGATCATCGGGATGGTCATGACGCCGGACATCGTGGGCGTCTTGCCGCGCGCCAGCTGGAAGTACTGGCTGAAGAAGACGGTGCCGGCGAACATCGCGATACCGACGAAGAGGGAGGCCAGCGAGGCGAGGGTGATCGTCTTGTTGCGGAACAGCCGCAGCGGAATGATCGGTTCGCTCGCCTTGGACTCGATCAGGATGAAGATCAGGCCGAGGACGACCGAGCCGCCGACCATCGCGTAGGTCTGCCAGGAGAGCCAGTCGTACTTGTCACCGGCGAAGGTCACCCAGATCAGCAGCAGCGAGACCGCTGCGCTGATGAAGAAGGCGCCGCCCCAGTCGACCTTGACGTCCCGCTTCACGACCGGAAGCTTCAGGGTCTTCTGCAGGACGATGAGCGCGATGACGGCGAACGGGACGCCCACGTAGAAGCACCAGCGCCAGCCCAGCCAGTCGGTGTCGGTGATCACGCCGCCCAGCAGCGGACCGCCGACGGTCGCGACGGCGAAGGTCGCGCCGAGGTAGCCGCTGTACCGGCCGCGCTCCCGAGGGGAGATCATCGCGGCCATGACGATCTGGGCGAGCGCGGAGAGTCCGCCGACGCCGACGCCCTGGACCACTCGGCAGGCGATCAGCATGCCGGGGTTCTGCGACAGACCGGCGACCACCGAGCCCGCGACGTAGATCACCAGGGCTATCTGGACCAGCAGCTTCTTGCTGAACAGATCGGAGAGCTTGCCCCACAGCGGGGTGGTGGCCGTCATGGCCAGCAGGGTCGCGGTGACCACCCAGGTGTAGGAGGACTGGCTGCCGTTGAGATCAGCGATGATCTCGGGGAGTGCGGCAGAGACGATGGTCGACGACAGGATCGCGACGAACATCCCGAGCAGCAGCCCGGACAGGGCCTCCATGATCTGCCGGTGAGTCATCGGTGCCGCGTCGTCGGCACCGTGGCCGTGGGGGCCGCGGTGTCCTCCTCCGCCAGGCTTGGCGTGGGCGGGGCCGCCCGCGGGTCCCCGCACACCGCCGTCCGGTGTGGTCGTTGCCATGAATGTCCTTAACTTTGCGAAGGTGTACGGGTATTGCTTTCGACCTGGTGTGGCAGGAGCCGGTGCCGGGTATCACCGAAGCTCGTGCGCAGCCGGGCCAGAAGTTCATTGAGGCGGCCGACGTCGTCGTCCGACCAGTCGCTCAGACAGCATGCGAGTGCCTCCGTGTAGCGCTCGGACACCTGACTGAGCAGTTTCAATCCGCTGGCGTTGATGCTCAGCAGCCGTGAGCGCCGGTCGAGCGCATCGGGCGTGCGATCCACCCAGCCGCGATCGACGACATGGGCCACATGGCGACTGGTGACCGACATGTCGATGCCGAGCAGCTCGGCCAGTTTGCTCATGCGCATCTCGCCGTAGCGGTCGAGGAGCATGAGGACGACGGCCGAGCCGGCCGGGCAGTCGGCCGGCAGGACCCGGCCCAGGCCGCGCTTGACGGTGCCGATGGCGCTGAGCTGACGGGCCAGCTCTTCGTACTGGCTCTGCGCTGCCATCGCACCTCCCTGACTTTAGGTTGCTTTAGGCAACCATAGAAGAAGTTAGTTGCTACAGGCAAATGACAGGGTGGGTTAGGGCGGTAAATTCCCCTTAAAGGCTTGTCCTCTTGTCAGTCAAATGGGGCCCTTGGGGTGTGCGGTGCCCGGTGTGACCCAGGGGTGGGCGGGAATCCGCTCGTTCGCTAGGGTCTGGGCCCATGGCGAACAACCCGCAGAGCCCCAACGGCAACCAAGATCCTGCCGGATCCACTCAGATGTTCCGTGCGTTCGTCGACGAGGGCGGACGACAGCCGCAGACGGCCGCCCCGGCGAGCGGTGGCTCGCGGGTCGGCGTGATCGTCGGCGTGGTCGCCGCGATCGTCATCGTGGCGGCGGTGGCCTGGCTGGCGCTGGGCTGACCGGCCCGTCCGTTCAGGACGTCCGCGGCTCGGTCTCCCGGGGCTTCGAGGACGCCGAGGTCTTCGGCGACTCTGAGGTCTTCGGGGACTCCGACGGCTTCGGTGGTTTCCAGGGCTTCCAGTCGACGGAGACGTCCCGGGTCTCGATGTGCATCCCCAGCGGGACCCGCCAGGCGTCCACGCACACCTTCCAGGTCCGCTCTCGCTTCTGACCCGCGCCGATCGGCGCGGGCAGCTTCCTCTTCGCCGTGAGCGTCGCCCAGTCGAGGCCGAGCGCGTCGATGACGTGCGTCGACAGCGTCACCGTGCCCGACATGACGGGCAGTCCGCCGGTGTTGCGGAACTCGACGGTCACCTTCTCGCACCAGCGCTCGTCGGTCGCCTCGCGCTCGGGTTCGCCGACCTTCAGGGCGGCCGGTCCGCTGGGCGTGGACGGGGTGGAGGGTGCGGGAGGCGTGGTGCCGGGCGGGGGCGAGGGCGAGGGCTCATCGTCCGTATGTCCGCCAGTGGGGCTCGTATCGCCGCCGCTGCCCTCTTCGTTGGTGCCCTCTTCGCTGCCGCTCTCTTCGTCGGTGCCCGGTGAGCTGGTGGCCGGGGGCTGCCGGGGCGATGGCGAGGCGGACCCGGGCGGGCCGGACCCGGCGGTCGGGGGCGCGCTGCTCGCGTCGCCCGTACCGGCCGTCTCCGGTGCCCCGCTCCCTCTGTTCTTCCCGTCCGTGCCGTCGCCGTCCTGGTCCAGCGGCACCAGGTCCACGCCGCCCTCCGGGGGGACGGCCTTCGTCGGGGCCCGCCCGTCGCCGGGACCGGCAGCCCCGGTCGCGACGTGGCCGCCGCCGTCTCCGGCGCAGCCGCTGAGCAGCGCGCCCAGGCACAGCGCGGCCGCCGAGGCGGCGATTGCCGTGCCCCGGCGGCCCGTTGTCCGGCTCCCTGCGGGTCGCATCGGGCCAGTGTGGCTGACGGCCCGTCAGGTGTACAGGGTCAGTCCGCGATGAGCCCCTCGCGCAGCTGGGCCAGGGTCCGGGTGAGCAGCCGGGAGACATGCATCTGGGAGATCCCGACCTCCTCGCCGATCTGGGACTGCGTCATGTTGGCGAAGAAGCGGAGCATGATGATCTGGCGCTCGCGCGGGGGCAATTTGGCGAGGAGCGGCTTGAGCGACTCGCGGTACTCCACCCCCTCCAGGGCGCTGTCCTCGTACCCGAGCCGGTCGGCCAGGGAGCCCTCGCCGCCCTCGTCCTCCGGGGAGGGGGAGTCCAGCGAGGACGCGGTGTAGGCGTTGCCCACCGCGAGCCCATCGACCACGTCCTCCTCGGAGACACCGAGGGCCGCGGCCAGCTCGGTGACGGTCGGGGAGCGGTCGAGCCTCTGGGCCAGCTCGTCGCTGGCCTTGGTCAGCGCCAGCCGCAGCTCCTGCAGCCGCCGCGGCACCCGCACCGACCAGCTGGTGTCGCGGAAGAAGCGCTTGATCTCGCCCACGACGGTCGGCATCGCGAAGGTCGGGAACTCCACGCCCCGTTCGCAGTCGAAACGGTCGATCGCCTTGATCAGACCGATCGTGCCGACCTGGACGATGTCTTCCATCGGCTCGTTGCGGCTGCGGAACCGGGCCGCCGCGTAGCGCACCAGCGGCAGGTTCAGCTCGATGAGGGTGTCACGTACATACCCGGCTTCCTCGCTGTCCCGGTCGAGTGCGGCAAGCCGCAGGAAGAGGGAGCGAGAGAGGGTGCGGGTGTCGATGGCGTCGCAGTCGTCAAGCACGTGCGGTGCGTCGTTGGTGAGCACCTTCGAGCTGCCCAGTTCTACGGACATGCCACCCCCTTGAGGTCGCGGACGGATCCCAGTTGCGCTCTCCGCGTTCAAACGCAGCCTCCCCCTGAATACCGGAGGTCGGGCCGCGGCAAACGCGACTCCAGCAGAATGTCACATGTCGGCAACACGCTGTAGCGCCATGTCGACATTACAGCGCCGAAGAGGCGGGGTGGGGGTCCCCCGTCACGATGACGGTTCGATCCGATTTGCGGATCTCAGCCTGGCGAAGCTGCGGGACAGCAGCCGCGACACATGCATCTGTGAGACGCCCAACTCGGCGCTGATCTGAGATTGAGTCAGATTGCTGTAGTAACGGAGCAAAAGGATGCGCTGCTCCCGCTCGGGCAGCTGTACGAGGAGATGGCGCACCAAGTCGCGGTGCTCGACTCCGGCGAGCGCCGGGTCCTCGTAGCCGAGCCGGTCGACCAGCCCCGGCAGTCCGTCGCCCTCCTGGGCGGCCTCCAGCGAGGTGGCGTGGTACGAGCGCCCGGCCTCGATGCAGGCCAGCACCTCGTCCTCGCCCAGCCCCAGCCGTTCCGCGATCTCGGCGGTGGTGGGCGAGCGGCCGTGCAGCACCGTCAGGTCCTCGGTCGCGCCGTTGACCTGCACCCATAGCTCATGCAGTCGGCGCGGTACGTGCACGGTGCGGACGTTGTCGCGGAAGTAGCGCTTGATCTCGCCGACCACGGTCGGCATCGCGAAGGTCGGGAACTGGACGCCGCGCTCCGGGTCGAACCGGTCGATCGCGTTGATCAGGCCGATCGTGCCGACCTGGATCACGTCTTCCATGGGCTCGTTGCGGCTGCGGAACCGGGCGGCGGCGTAGCGGACCAGCGGAAGGTTGGCCTCGATCAGCGCGTCGCGCACCCGGTTGTGCTCGGGGGTGCCGACGGTGAGGCCGGACAGCTCGGCGAAGAGCACCTGGGTGAGGGCTCTGGCGTCAGCCCCGCGGCTTCTGCCGCTCTCGCTGCCGCCGTCACCTCGGCCGCCATCGCCTTGGGGCGGGGTTCTGGGCGCGGTACGGGCCGACACGGTCACGCCACCCCTTCACGATGTACTCACCCGGCAAAGCGGTCATAGCATCACAAGACATGTGCACTGTGTGCAAGCACCGCTTTACTACGTGTTGGTGGCGATATTGCCCCATAGTGGGGCAGCCGCTTCCGTTGATACTCGGAAGGCGGAGCCGGTGATCACCCGGGTGCTGATCCCGGGTGGCGGGTCAGTTGACCAGTTCGCTCATGAACTCACCGACGCTCTTCGCGGCCTCCGATATGCCCTCGAACCCCACCTGGACGAGATCGGCCGCTCGTGCCGGGGTCTGGATGATCGTGTACAGCACGAAGACGATCAGCATGTACAGCGCGATTTTCTTCGCCTGGGCCATCTCGTACTGCCTCTCCCGCCGTGTCCCCTGAGGTAATCGCGGCGGAGTCTATCCACACCGCACAAGCATCAGTCTTATCAGTCCGATCATCTGGCAGGTGATCCACAGGTGCGGACTCCGTGGAGTGGGCGTCCGGGCGAGGATGGGTGGACTCTGGAGAGGGGCGGGCATCGAAGGCCGTGGAGGGAGGCGGAGATGCGGGTGGGAGTGCTGACGGGTGGTGGTGACTGCCCTGGACTGAACGCGGCGATTCGCGGCATCGTCCGCAAGGGCGTCGAGGTGCACGGCCTCGACTTCGTCGGGGTGCGGGACGGCTGGCGCGGCGCCCTCGACGGCGGGATCGTGCCACTGGACGTGCCGGCCGTGCGCGGCATCCTGCCCCGTGGCGGGACCATCCTCGGCTCCTCCCGCACCAACCCGCTGGCCAGCGAGGACGGGGTGCGCCGGGTTCGGGAGACTCTCGCGGACTACGAGGTGGACGCGCTGATCGCCATCGGCGGCGAGGACACGCTCGGGGTCGCGGCGGCCCTCGCGGAGCAGGGGATCGACGTGGTCGGCGTGCCCAAGACCATCGACAACGACGTCGCGGGGACCGACAGCACCTTCGGCTTCGACACCGCGGTCAACATCGCCACGGAGGCCATCGACCGGCTGCACACCACCGCCGAGTCCCATACCCGCACCCTGGTCGTGGAGGTGATGGGCCGCCACGCGGGCTGGATCGCCCTGCACTCGGGCATCGCGGGCGGCGCCAACGTCATCCTCATACCCGAGCAGCCCTTCGACGTCGACCAGGTCTGCGGCTGGGTGGAGAGCCGCTTCAAGATCAGATACGCGCCGATCGTGGTGGTGGCGGAAGGAGCCGTGCCGAAGGAGGGGCAGATGGTGGTCAAGGACTCGGCGCTGGACGAGTTCGGCCATGTGCGGCTGTCCGGGGTCGGGGAGTGGCTGGCCAGGGAGATAGCCGACCGCACGGGCAAGGAGGCCCGCACCACCGTGCTCGGGCACATCCAGCGCGGCGGTACGCCCAGCGCCTTCGACCGCTGGCTGGCCACCCGCTTCGGGCTGCGCGCGGTCGACGCGGTGAAGGAACGCCAGTTCGGGGTCATGGTCGCGCTGCGCGGTACGGATGTCGTGCGCATACCGCTCGCCGAGGCCGCGGCCGGGATCAGGACCGTGGATCCCGCGCTCTACGCCGAGTTCGGCGTGTTCTTCGGGTGAGGGATGTCCTTCGGATGAGGGGGTGAGGGGGCGTGACGGGGCTTGAGGGGACGCGACTCGCCTGAGGGGGCGCGACGGGACGTGACGGGGCTGACGTCGGCTGACGGGCGTGGGGGGCGTCGTCCGAGGTCAGGCGGGGCTGGGGGCGGACAGGGCGATGCTGCCACGGCAGGCGTCAGACGGGGCGCTGCCGCGTTGCCGGTGCGGCCTGCGGCCTGCGGCCTGCGGCCTGCGGCCTGCGGCCTGCGGCTTGCGGTCTGCGGCTTGCGGTCTGCGGCTTGCGGTCTGCGGCTTGCGGTCTGCGGCTTGCGGTCTGCGGCTTGCGGTCTGCGGCTTGCGGTCTGCGGTCTGCGGTCTGCGGCGTGCGGTCTGCGGCTGCGGTCAGCCGGTGTGCGGCCTGTGGCCTGCGGCTTGCGGTCAGGCGGCCTGCGGCCTGCGGTAGGCGAGGTGTGGTCAGGCGGTGTGCGGCGTGCGCTCAGGCGGGGTGTGGCGTGGGGTGTGCGGCCTGCGGCTGCGGTGTGCGGTCAGGGGGTGGGGCGTGTGTCTGCGGTCTAGGCGGGGTGCGGGATGACGGCTACCGGGCAGTGGGCGTGGTGGAGGGCCGCGTGGGTGACCGGGCCCAGGCGGCGCTCGGCCAGCCGTGGGCTCGTGCGGCGTCCGACGACCAAGAGCCGGGCCCGCTCCGAGGCCCGCACCAGCGCCTGCGCCGGGCCCAGCAGCACCACGTCCGGCACCACCGTGACCTGTGGGTATCTCTCCCGCCACACCCGCAGGGCATCGGAGACCGCCTGGCTCTCCTGGTCCTCCCACAGGCCGCGGTCCTCCTCCAGCACGGTCAGCATCCAGGCGGACGGTGAGGCCGGGGGCAGCGCCCATGCGTGCACGACCCGCAGCAGGACGCCCCGCTCCCGGGCGGCCCGGAAGGCGAAGCCGATCGTCTCGTCCGCCGGGGCGTGCGCGGCGAAACCGGCCACCACCTCGTCCGCCGTCGCATCCGCATCCGCATCCGCGTCCGGCGGCCGCGCCGCCGGGTCGGGCACGGTCACGACGGGGCAGTCCGCGGTGGCCGCCACACACTGCGCCACCGACCCGACCGCGAGTCCGTCGAAGCCGCCCCAGCCGCGCGCCCCGACGACCAGTAGTCCGGCGTCCGTCGCGGCGGCGAGCAGGGCCTCGTCGGGTTCGGTGTCGGTGTGCGTCCCCTCGACGGCGAGGCCGGGGTGGCGGGCCGTGAACTCGTCCACGGTCCGCCGCAGCATCTGCGCGCCCACGTGCTGCCACGCGTCCACTCCAGGCACCGGGGAGATCCTGCGTGGCAGCGGGGGACCCGCGTGGACCAGCAGCAGCCCGGCCCCGCGGCGCAGCGCCTCCCGCGCGGCCCACTCCGCTGCCGCCAGGCTGCGCTGTGAGCCGTCGACACCCGCGACGACAGGGCCGGTCATCGCGTTCTCCCTCCCGGAGCGTGGATGGGGTTTTGCGTTTAGTCTAGATACGAGGGATATACCCGTGATGTTCGTGATGTTCGTGCTTGTCGGGGAGTCCCACACGGAACCGCGAGGGGCAGCGGCCGCCCCCGGTCCGGGCCACCGGATCGGGGGCGGTTCTGCGTCTGCGGTAATCCACGCCGAATGGGCAGCGCACGCCGAATGGGGGTGCCGGGCACGTCCCCCGAAGGTGGGGGCGGATGTCCGGGTTTCGGGGGACGCGGCGGCGCGAGGAGCGAGCGCAGGATGGTGGCGAGGGAAGGGAAACGGACATGCGCTCGATCTCATGGCATCTCACCTCGCGCCGATCAGGACTTGCTGCCGGATCCGTCGCCGTCGTGTCCGCCGTGGCGGTCCTGGGGACGGTCACCCCCTCCGGGCGGGCCGCAGCGGCGGAATACCGCCGCGAACCGGTCGGGAAGACCTCGGTACCGGCATTCACCCCGGCCTTCGGCCACGACCGCAGACATGTGGTCTCGCCGTCCAACGGGGGCCGGGCCTTCCAAGGCGACACCCCCGGGCTCTACGCCGGGGTCCCGGGCAGCCAGCCGTGTGACCGGCGGGAACTGATCCGCGACCTCAAGGCGTCCCCGAAGAAGGCCGCCGCTTGGAGCCGGGTCCAGCACATCCGGCCGGAGCGCATACCGGCCTATGTCCACCGGCTCTCCGGTGTCGTCCTGCGCTCGGACACCTACGCCAGGACGTACGGCTACCAGGGCCGGGTGAAACCCGCGGCCACCGTGCTCCAGGCGGGCACCGCGGTGCTCGTCGACCGGCGCGGCATGCCGGTCGTGAAGTGCGCCTCCGGCAACCCCATCAGGGCGGCTGCCCCGAAGAAGGACGCCGAACCGACGTTCACCGGTCCCGAGTGGTCCGGCTTCTCCCGTAACGCGGTCACCGTCATCCGCCCGGCCCCGGACGCGGTCAAGCGGCTCACCCTGGTGACGGTCGGCAAGTCGGAGCTGTTCCGGCGGGTGATCGGTGACGCCAAGGGCAAGAAGGGGCGGGACGCGGTGCTGTCCCCGGCCCGCTACCCGAAGTACCTGGCGATGCCGGGCGAGCAGAACGCCCCGAACCTGGCTGAGGCGCCGAAGAGGATCAAACGCCACTCGCCGCTGGGGCTGGAGACGATCCGTCCGTCCGAGACCTCGTCAGCGGAGCCGTCCCAGCCGACGGATCAGTCGCAGCAGCCCACGGACCCAGGGCAGCAGCCCTCCGACCCGGGCCAGCAGCAGCCGTCCGACCCGGCGCAGCAGCAGCCGCCGTCCCAGCAGCCGTCCGACCCGGCGCAGCAGAACCAGCAGCCCACGCCCCCGCAGCAGCCCACGGACCCGAACCAGCAGAACCAGCAGCAGCAACCCCCGCCTCCGCCCCCTCCGCAGCAACCGCCGCCTCCACCCCCTCCGCAGCAACCTCCGCCTCAGCAACCTCCGCCCCAGCAGCCACCACAGCAACAGCCCCCGCAGTAGCGCGCCAAGAAGCCGTCCCTGGCCCGGTGGTGCACCGGGCCAGGGACGGCTGAGCGGATCCGGGCGGGAGGTCTCGGTTACGGCATGCTGTGCGCATGTCTACCGACCCCATAGCCGCCATAGCCGCCTTACGCGAAGTCCACAGCCTGCTGGCGACCTTCGTCGACGAGCCAGCCGACATCCGCCGTGCCCCTGAGCTGGAGGGCGCGGCGGACAAGATCGTTGCCTGCGCAGCGCAGCTGATCGACGTCACGGAGCCCGACAATCTGCAGCAGCGGCTCGCCTTCGCCGTCAAGGCCGTCAGGGCCGCGGAGAAGGCGGCGCGTGCCCACCGCCGCAACCCCCTGACCCGCCCCCTCTCCCATGCGCGCTTCGCGCTGCACACGGGCGCGGCCCGTGGCTGGCTCCAGGGGACTCTGGAGGGGCTGGGAGCGGAACTGCGGTGAAGGCCGCGCATACCGCGATCGCCGCGTGGGCGGGGCTGTGCCTGGCCGGGCTCGCCGCCACCTCCGTCGTCAGCACCGAGCCGTACGCAAACGAGCCGGATTCCCCCTACGAGCAGGCGACGACACCCCCGACGCCGACAGCCACGTACACCGTGGACTGCCGACAGATCGCCGACGACCTGGAGCGAGCCCGCGCCGAGTCCGATCGCCAGATGCGGGAAGGGTTCAGGGGCAATGCCGTCTTCAGGGAGACGTTGGTGCCGGAAGAGTGTGTGGGCGTCCTCGAAGCCCGCGGCCTGAAGAGCGACTGAGCGGCTGAGCGGCAGGCGGGCTGCCGTGGCGCGGCCGTCTAGAACGGCATGTGGCCTCGGGCGCGCCGACCCGCGGAACCGCTGCGGCCAACTGCCTTGGAGCTGCTGCGGAACGGCTTGCTGAAGATGCGCCCCAGGATGCCGGGGGCCTTGTAGCCCGCGCGGGTTCCGGCGCCCAGGGTGCGCTGGGTGCCGCGTTCGGGGTGGCGGGACAGGCGCGGGACCAGGAAGGCCAGCACGGCCAGGACGACACAGATACCAACAATGGCGAAGATCATGGTGAAACACTCCTCTGTGAGGCGTATCCGCCGAGTACCCGCCCTGCCCGGTCGCATGCCCGGCCGCTCATGTCTGGCCGTCCAAGCCCGTCGTTCACGCCCGGCCGCTCATGCCCGGCCCCGTAACTGCCTTTCTTCCCAAGTCACTTCGTGCCATGGAACGATCGAGCGATGACTGATTTCCTGACATCGGAACACATCGCCCGCCGCACCTCCGCCGCCCTCGACGCGGCGGTCGGAGCAGGCCGCGAACTAGGACTCGCCGTGACCGACGCCGTGGTCCTGCATGACCTGTTCTCCGTCGTCGTCCATCTCGCGCCCTCGCCGGTGGTGGTCCGGGTCCCCACCGTCCTGCCGCCCTCCGCGGACCTCGCGACCCAGGCCGCCCGCCAGCGGACCGAACTGGACGTGACACGGTGGCTCGCGGAGCAGGGGACGCCCGTGATCCCGCCGAGCCCTCTCGTGCCACGGGAACCCGTCCAGCGGGACGGCTTCTCGATGACGTTCTGGCAGTTCGTCGAGGAGGACCGGGACAAACAGCCCGACTACGTGGCGAACTCCGAAAGCGTCGCCGCCCTGCACGCCGCGATGCGCGCGTACCCGGGCCGACTCTCGTTCCTGTCCGCGGCCGAACCGCGGTTCATCGCGGAAAGTCTCGCTCTGCTCGAAAAGCGCCCCGACCTGCTCGGCCCGGCCGATCTGGACCGCGCACGCCGCGAGTGGCAGGTGCTGGAACCTCTCACGGGCTCGCGCACGGTCTTCGAGACGAGGTTCCCGGGGGTCGATCTCCAGCCCATCCACGGCGACTCCCCGCCCGCGAACATCTTCTCCGGGGCGGACGGGGACCTCTACGCCGACTTCGAGCTGGTCACGTTAGGCCCCGTCGAATGGGACCTGGCCGGTCTCGGGCCCGACCTCGAAGCCGCGTACAACCGTGGCGCGGAGCGCAACGCCATGAGGACGCTGAACCAGGACGTCCTGCGCTTCGTGAACGCCGTGGGCATGCTGCGGGCCGTCGCCTGCCTCGCGCTCACGCCGCAGCTGCCCGTATTGGCGGACTACGTGAAACCGGCCGTCGACCAGTGGCAGACGCTGCCGTTCGCCGGTGGCCTGGCCGACTGACGCCGCTACACCGGGAAGGCGTCGAGGATGCGCCGCAGGTGCATGACCTGGCGGGGGATGAACTCGGCGATGGTGAGGCCGACGACATCCGCGGCCGCGTCCAGGTCGGCGACGACGCGGCGCACCTCGTCGCCGGTGAGGCCGTCCGGTTCGGGGCCCAGGCCCAGCACGACCTCGTTGCTGTCCACGGTGTCGACGTCGAAGTGGACGGCGACGCGCGAGCGGCCCGTGGACGCGAGCCAGTCCAGCAGCGGGCGGGTGGAGGCGCGCAGCTGGTCGGGGCCGAAGGCCGCGATGCCCCACTCGGCGACGTTGGGGAAGTCGTCGTCGGTCCACGAGTGCGGCCCCGCCAGCGCGACCCGCTCCGGGGGAACGGTCGCGGGCAGCAGCTTCAGTACGTCCGGGTCGCCGTGGCCGGTGAGCGCGGAGACGGCCATCGCGTGGTAGCCCTTGTACGCGCTGCGCGGGGTGCCGATGTCGGGGTGGGAGTCGATCCAGACGATGGCCAGGTCGTCGCCGTAGCGGCGGGCGAGTTCCGCGAACGGGGCGACGCTGACCGAGCATTCACCGCCCAGGGTGGTGATGCGCGCCGGAGCGTGCTCGCGGATGATCTCCAGGGCCGTGGCGAGCTGCCGGGTGACGGCCGCCTTGGCCTCGACGCCGTCCCGCTCCTCCATCCGCGGAGGGGGCGCTCCAGCTGGCGAGCAGGGCCAGGGCTTCGGCGGACGGCGAGCCCGCCTCCGCCGTGTAGACGGTGCGTTCGTCCTCGTCCAGCCGCAAAGCCTGGGCGACCGCGTTGAGCACGTCTTCGGATACGCCGCTGATGTGGCCCTTCTCCAGCCGCGTGTACCACTCGGTGCTCACACCGGCGAGCACCGCGACTTCCTCCCGCCGCAGCCCTGGCACCCGGCGCCGCCCGCTGGTCGGCAGCCCGACCTGCTACGGGGTGATCTTCGCGCGCCGACTGGCGAGGAAGTCCCGGATCTCGGAGCGGTTGTCGGCGCGGTCGCCGGGGCGGCTGTCGGCGCGGTCGTCGGGGCGGTGGTCCATGCCCTCCACGGTAGCCATGGACATCCGGGGAGGGAGGTTGAGCTTGTACCCCCCCATAAACGCAGCCTTCCTCGGGCGCGACGCGGGCGGTTTCGTGGACCGAGCACCTCGATCGACGACCACTGCGGAGACGGACGCGCCGATCGGTTTCGGCAGCCTCTTCGCCCACAACGTCCGCCTGGCCGGGGACCCGCCCCGGCGCGCGCCTACATGGAGGAGCTGATGCCCGACATCCTGGACGGCACCATCGAGCCCGGGAAGGTCTTCGACGCCACGACCGGCCCTCACCAGTAGGCGCGGTCGTCCCAGGGCTCGAACCCCGCGTACTCGACGGGGTCGTCGTCCTCGTCCAGCGCCGCCAGCCCCGCGGTGACGAAGGTGCCGCGCTGCCAGGCGAGGAGCGCGTCGACGAGGCCGCGGTCCCACGGCCGGCCCTGCTGGGCGTGGCGGGGCCAGACGATCAGGGGCCAGGCGTCGGGGTCGGCGCCCTCGGTGAGCCAGCCCAGGTAGTCGCCGTCGATGGAGTTGGCGAAGGGCAGGAAGCCGCCGGGCTCGGGCCACATTGCGAGCGGAAAGTCCTCCGGAAAGCTCTCCTTGAGCTGCCCGTAGCCGTCCAGGGCCGACTCCACGTGTCGCACGAACCCCTGACCGGACGGGCGCAGCGGGGTGTGGAAGCGCAGCCAGCCGCTCCAGCACCCGGCGCCGTACAGATCCAGGAGGGTCACGTACTCCCGTGGCAGCCGCGTGCCCAGCTCCTCGAAGAGCCCCTCCCAGGTGCCGCCGCCCAGGTACGGGGCCTCGGACGGCGGCGGGGACAGCAGGCGCAGGGCGTCCAGTCCGGTGCCGGTTTCCAGGGCGACGCGGCGTTCAGCGTCGGTGAGACGGGGGACGGTCGGCTCGGGCGGCGTCCAGGGCCCGGCCTCCGGCAGAAAGGCGGTGCGGTCGATGGTGCCGGGCAGCGGGCCCATCAGGGGGCCGGGCGGGGAGGGGAGTTCCCAGCCCTCGCGGACCATGTGGCGCAGATAGCCGGTGAGCGTGAGGTCGTACCGGTGCCAGGGGAGGAGCCCGCTCCCGGGGACGGGCCCGGTGTGGCGGACGACCACCGTCCACGCGTTGGGGTCCTCCGAGACGGACGTGTCCCAGAACAGCACATCGCTCCCCCGGGTCTCGCCCCAGGCGAGGAGTCCGCCGGGGTCCGGGTGGACGGCCGACCGCTCCGGCTCCGGCAGCGCGCGCTGCGCGATGCGGGCTTCGCGGTGCGTGGCGCGCAGCCAGTCCCCGTAGTCGAACGCGTCCTCTTGGGCGCAGGGCACGTGGATCCATACGTAATCGCCGAAGTCCAGCGGCCCGTGGGCGTCGGCCAGCCGCTTGTAGTCGTCCGGCAGCGCCACCCCCAGCCACGCCTCGACCGCCGCCCAGTCGACAGGGACGGGCACGGGCGGCCGCTCCGGGCCGGGGGTGGTGAACGTGGCGATGTCCTGGGTCACGCGGGGTCCTCCGGTTCGGACGGTCGGACCCCCATCGTCGCTGTTCCCCGGCGACGTCCGCGCCGCGCCCGGGGTTGTTCTCGTAGGTGTAGGGCCGGTTCACGTCCGCGCCCTCGTCGCTGGTGCCGTCCGCCTTCGCCCGGGCCTCCGCGCGCAGGTCCGGCGCGGCGCTGTACAGCTCGTACAGCGACCGGGCGAACGAGACCCGGTCGCCGCTGGACATCGCCGTCAGGTTCTTGTTGGTCACAGGCACGTAAAGGGTCCTTAACGGGCAAGCGGTGGCAGGCCGGACCTATAGGACAAGACGCGTGCGGTTGAGTCTCCTGTGGGGGGAGACCTCAAGCTGAGGCGCATGGACAGCGACGGCCTCTATTCCATCGGAGAACTATCCCGCCACACCGGTCTGACGGTGAAGACCATCCGGTTCTACTCCGACCAGGGCATCGTCCCGCCGACCGGCCGGAGCCCGGCGGGCTACCGGCTCTACGGCCCCGACGCACTCGCGCGCCTGGACCTGGCCCGCACGCTGCGCGATCTCGGGCTCGACCTGGCGACCGTGCGCAAGGTGCTGGACCGGGAGGCGTCCATACCGGACGTCGCGGAAGCCCATGCCAACGCCCTGGACGTGCAGATTCAGACACTCCGCCTGCGCCGGGCAGTCCTGCGCGCTGTCGCCAGACGCGGCCCCACCCCCATGGAGATGGACCTCATGCACCGACTCGCCACGCTCTCCCAGGCCGAACGGCGCCGACTGGTAGCCGACTTCATCGACGACACCTTCGGGGACCTCGACGCCAACCCCGAGTTCGTGACCCTGATGCGATCCGCCATGCCCGAGTTCCCCGACGACCCGACACCTGATCAGGTCGAGGCCTGGGTGGAACTCGCCGAACTCTGCCAGAACGCGGACTTCCGTACGGTGGTGCGCCACATCGCCGAGGAGCAGGCGGAAGACCCTTCTCCGCAGGACGTCAGCAGTCTCCACGACGGTCTCAATCAAGCACTGAGCGAACGAATCGAGGAAGCCGTATCCGTCGGCCTCCTCCCGGCCTCCGCCACCGCACCCCTCGCCGACTCACTGGGCGGCCTCTACGGCCACGCGTTCGAGCGAGCGGGGGACGGCGATCTGCGCCGCTGGCTCCTCGCCCGCCTGCAGACGACCGCCGACCCCCACGCCGCGCGCTACTGGCAGCTCCTGGCGACGATCAACAGATGGCCCGCGTCCCCGAACCTCGCCCCCGTTTACACCTGGTTCACCACCGCCCTCCCCGGTGCTCCCTGTTCCAGGAGATTGATGTTCGACCGGTAGAACTCGCAGGTGGAGCCGGAGGGTGCGCGGTCCGGCAGGGTGGCGAGCACTTCGAAGCCATCTGCCGAGGGCGCCGCCCGCAGTGTCCCCCCGAGCATCAGGGCCCGTTCCCGCAGTCCGGCCAGTCCGTGCCGGCCCGGCTCCGCGGCGCCGTATTCGTCACCCGCACCTTGGTCCACCCGCCCTCGCGAGTGATGTGTACGAGGACCGCGCTGCCGGGAGCGTGCTTGATGGCGTTGGTCAGCGACTCCTGCACCACGCGGTACACCGCCCGGTCGACCAGCGGCGGGAGGACGCCCACGCCATCGCGGCTCAGCTCCACGGTGACGCCGGAATCCCGCACGCGCCCGTCACCATCAAGCCGGTCAGCCGCCCCAAGGACGCCTCCGGCTTCATCGTGCTGCCCCGTCGGTGGGTCGTCGAACGCAGTCTTGCGTGGATGATGCATGCCCGTCGGCATGCCCGGGACTACGAACGGCTTGCCCAGCACTCTGAGACGCTGATCGCCTGGGCTGCCATCACGCTTATGACCACGCGCTTGGCGCGGAAGGCGCGACCCCGAGTTGGCCGAGGAAACCGGCGCCAGCCGACGGATGACCGGCCCCTTACCCGTCCTCTTCCTCGGCAGGGGCCACGGCCGCTGAACCACACCCGGATACCACCCTCCTCCTCGGGTTGCACAAACACGATCTCTGACACCTCTGTCGACACCACGTCCCCTGTGGGGGAACCGACGAAATGCGGTTCCCCGGGTGACGGAATGTGTAGGCCGTGCGGGCGGGGTACCGAGAGCGGTCTCGAGGTGTCTCGTCTCACTGAAGGTTGATCGATCTCATCGAACTTTGACCGGCCGTCTCCGAGGCAGCGGATCCGCTCTCACGCTGTCGGGAAACCTGGCCTGACAAGATCCGACCACAGAGGTACGCCCAAGTACGCCTGTAGATCGACGTGTTGGAGGCAACCGGAGGTCTAGCGTCGGCTGTATGACCACCAGACCTCGCAGAGCCATTGCAGCCAGCCTGCTCACCCTCGCCCTGTCCGCCCCGCTCCTGGACACCGCACCCCCCGCCTCCGCCCAGGGCGCGCAGACTCCCTCCCGGGTTCCGTACACGAGCGGGTTGGCGTTGCCACTTCCCACCGGTCCGTACACGGTAGGCCGCCGCGCCCTGCACTTGGTCGACAGGCACCGCACTGACCCGTGGGTGCCAAGGGCGGGGAACCGGGAGCTGATGGTGTCGGTGTCCTATCCGTCGCGTGGGACGGGCGGTTCCCCAGCGGCATACATGACCGATGACGAGGCGCAGCTCCTGCTGGAGGCCAGAGGTCTCGGCGGCGTGGTGCCTGCTGCAACGGTTGCAGGGGCGCGTACTCACGCTCAGGAGGGTGTTCTCCCGGCGCCGGGGCGTTTCCCCTTGGTGTTGCTTTCTCCGGGATTCTCGATGCCGCGCACCACACTCACGTCGGTCGCCGATGATCTCGCGAGTCGCGGCTACGTCGTTGCCTCCGTGGACCACGCATACGAATCCGTTGGTACGGCCTTTCCTGGGGGCCGAATGCTGACCTGTGTGGCCTGCGGGCAGGTCGAGACGTCCGAGGAGAAGGCAGCCGTCGCGCGCGGCCGGGCCAAGGACATGTCCTTCGTGATCGACGAACTGACGAAGGCCCGACAGGCGGGGGCGCTGTCCCGCGCGATCGACCCGAGCCGGATCGGAATCGCGGGGCATTCGATCGGGGGCGCGGCCGCCGCGGCAACCATGGCCGCCGACCGTCGCGTGCGTGCCGGGGTTGACCTGGACGGCGACTTCTTCCTGCGCCCTGCTGCTGCGGGGCTCGGCCGACGCCCGTTCATCATGCTCGGTACCGAGTCCAAGCACAGCCCCGGCAGCGAGAATACCGACTGGTCTGAGGCATGGAAGCACCTGCGCGGCTGGAAACGCTGGCTGACGGTGACCGGCGCCGAGCATTTCTCCTTCACGGACCTGCCTTATCTTGCTGGCCAGTTGGGCCTGTCGGATCCCGCCGTGCCGCTCTCCGGGGAACGCGGTTGGGACATAACCCGCGATTATGTGACAGCATTCTTCGACCTTCACCTGCGGGACATACCGCAGCCGATCCTCACCGGTCCGACTGCCGCGCATCCCGAGGTCGTATTCCGGCAGCCGTGAGGCGGCAGAAGAACAGGGCAGCCGAATCCCTCCGACCGGCCACCGTGCCCCTGTCGGGCTCGCGCTCACCTTCAGTCATAGCCGCAGGGTGCCGCAGCCGCCTGGCGAGGCCAGTCGATTACGCCAACGGCGGCCATGTCACGCCCGTGCGGGACGCGCCTGCACCGGCCCTCGGTCAGCATGCGGGCGCACGGGCAAGGAGCCCTCTACGGTGAAATGACCACGGCCAAGCCGCGCAGTAGCGCGTCCACGAGCCGTTGTCCTGGCGACCGAGCCTGACTCGACAGCGATCCCGCGGCGAATCATCGACGACATCAGTCCGCGCCTGACGCTGCAACACCGGCGCCGGTACCGGCGCGACACGGTGCTGATCGTGGACGACACCCTGGTGTCCACGCGTGACCATACGGTCGCCGAGCAGTCGAAGAACTACCGGTACTCCACCAATCATCAGGTGGTCATCGACGCGGACGCCTGTCTGGCCGTCGCGGTCGGCCAGCCCGTCTTCGCCCGCATGAAGACCTGGAAGATCCTCCGCTACAGCCGTTTCAGCAGGTCAGTTGGGGTCAGGCGGGGTCACGTGCCGGGATACGTCCACACAGCTGGCGGACACGTCCACACGCAAAACACCCCCCTGACCTGCGTTTCCGCAGGTCAGGGGGGTGATTCGAGCGGTAGCGGTGGGATTTGAACCCCTCCACGTGACCCGTTTCACCTGCGGGCTCGAACGACGGTTAAGCGGTGGATCGCTCACATCGGTCAGCCTGCGGACACGGACAGGCTCAGCCACCGCCCATCCAGCGGTCGGATCGGACGGGTCGGCGCACATCCAACCGCCGCAACCACCAACCCGGCGAATCTACGCGGTTCCAGCACTAGCCCGAGGATCGTGACCGCACGCGACAGGGGACTCGGGCCCGCCGCCGGGGGACGGGCGAACCGTCGATGACCGCTCGGTCATACGTCAATCTCTGTCCAGGTCTGGTTGGCCGATCCGTCACACGTGAACTGGGCGGCCTGTGCGCCGTTGGCGGTACTGGCACCTGAGATGCCCAGACATAGGCCGCTCTTGCGATTCTTCAGCGTGAAGTTGTTTCCCTTCCAAATCTTCAGCCAGTCCTGGTTGAGGTCGCCGGACGGTCTCGCTGTGATGGCTGCCGCGCCGGCCGAGGTGCTGGCGCCGTCAATTCCGAGGTTTAACTTGGACTGCCAGTTTTCCCAGCTGAAGATGGTGCCGTCTTCGGTCAGCACGGTGGTCCAAAACTGCAGGAAATTGTCGTTTCGGGACTGCTGGACAACTCTGGCACCGTTTGCGGAGCTTACGGCCTGCAGATATTTTCCGGACTTGACGTTCTTGATCCGGCTGGTGCTGGTGGCGCTACTGGACGGCGTCGGGTCGCTACTCTGTGGCGACTGGGCATGAGTGATTGCCGGGCTGGCTACTGCCAGCAGCGCTCCGGTCAGGGCCGCGGCGAAAAGCTGTGTTGCACGCATGACGCTTCTCCTTATAGTTGGTGCCTTTTCGCTATTTCGGTGGGTGCGACGCACCCTCGGGGGCACTTGCTTAGGCCCGTCCGCTAGCTCGTCGAATGAGTGAACGACATCCTCAAGACCAACTCGACCTTGAGCGGTACGGGGCGAGAACCCCCGTCGGCGTTCTCGCCCGTGCCGGACAATGGATCACGGCCATGGCTGCTGTGGTCCGGCGTAACCGCAATACAGGTCGGTTCATTGCACGATCACTGATCACCTGTGACCGTTGACCATGCCTTCGGACGTACTCATCCGAATCAAGGCCGCGGGATTTCGCCGACAAGGGGCGATCTCGAGCCCGAAACGGTCGGTTCGTTCACGACCATTTCCAGCCCTGGTTGGCCGATCCGTCACACGCGAACTGGGCGGCCTGCGCGCCGTTGGCGGTGCTGGCGCCCGAGATGCCCAGGCATAGGCCGCTCTTGCGATTCTTGAGCGCGAAGTAGTCTCCGCTGTAGTCGGTATAATCAATCTTCCAGTCCTGATTGAGGTCGCTGGATCCGTTTGCGATGATGGCCGCCGCACCGACCGAGGTGCTGGCACCGTTAATTCCGAGATTCCGACGCGCGTCGTAGTTCTCGAAGGAGTAATAGTTGCCGTCGAGGACGGTCTCCCACGTCTGTAAGCCGGTTCCGTCGTAGGGCTGCTGGACAACCTTGGCGCCGTTGGCAGTGCTCACTGCGTGCAGGTACTTTCCGGACTTGAGGTTCTTGAACCTGCTAGCTTCGAACTGTCTGGACGGCGTCGGGTCACCGCCCTGTGGCGATTCAGAGTGGGCAATCGCAGGGCTGGCGGCCGCCAGCATCGCTCCGGCCAGCATCGCCGCGACGGCGCCCTTAATATGTGCTGCGCGCATGACGTGTACTCCTTTCAGGGACGCGCGTTCCGCGCTCGGCGGTCAGCTCGGTCAGGGGTCGGCCCCAAACCTTGGTTGGTCCATGCCTTGGTCGGGCCGTAAGTCCTGGATGACAGCAGCCGATATCGCCTCGGTGAACACGGGACTGACCGACGCCGTCAGGGCCCCGGGCCGAGTAGTGCGTTGACACTCCTTCGCGTAATACACATGACATATCCCCTCTTTGGGTCATGCAGCGATTACGTCATGTACTGAACCAGATGGGAGGACTTCCCCGCTAGATCACTTTTCAAGATGGTCTGAAAGCGCTTACTTGACGCCTCTTTGGTTCACTTGTACGGGCAATCCGCTTCTGGCGAGCCGAAGTACGAAAGTCCGTGTGCCCTCGGCGAGGGACGCGCTGGCGTCTTGTCAAGATGGGCTCGGGCTAGTACTTGAGCAACGTATCTGTGCTGGTCGGGGGCGTAGTTGGCCGGTGGTGTGTCACGGTCGGCCTTGTCGAATGCGGATGCGGCCTGGATGCGAGAGCTCGACGGGCCTTCCCCTCTACTGGCAACCGGTTTGACCATGCTGGTCTGCGGCGCCGGATGCGGGAGTATGCGTGGGGCCTGCTTGCCCCGTTGGTCACCAGGGTGGTCGATAGTCGGCCGAATTTGCCGGGCATCGCGCCCCGACGGCCTCCAGTGGTTGCTGAACGGAGTGATCTGGAAAGCCGATGACGTCCGCGGTGACCTCCAGTCATATGTCGCCAAGCACCGCAATGACGGCGGGGTGTTCGTCATCGCCGACATCGGCTTCATTCAAGAAGGGCATCACCTCGGCCGGGGCGTAGCGTCAGTATTCCGGAACTGCCAACCGCACTGATGGCTGTCAGATCGGTGTCTTTGCCGCCTACTCCGCCGGCATGCACGCGAGTTGATGAACCGGAAGCTGCACCTGCCCAGGCCCTGTACGGACAACCGTGAGTGCTGCCAGGCGGTGAAGGTCCCCGACGAGCGCGGCTTCGCCACGTAGGGATGGTGCGGTATCGGCTAGGTTCTAGCGGTGCCCAAGTCACAGCAGGTCTTCGGCCCGCGCATTGACCATCCATCCGCTCAGGCTCCCGTGGAGGCATGGGTGGTGATCTCGTGCGGTGCCGGAGAGGGCTGTGGCTCTACCGATGGGCGTCAGTTACATCGCCGAGGCTCGCCCATGTCTACCTCACGGCCATGGTGGCCGACGCGGCGGCGAAGGGTTGCCGCATAAGGCCCCCGGCTCCTGGCCCCCGTGCCTGGCCCACACACGGTGGCGCGGCACCGGGGTTGTTTCGTTCGGGCCTCTCCCGCGGGTCGCCGAAGAGCGGGCGGACCAGGCGCTGGCGTAACTCCAAGTCGTACTCAAATATGGGCGGAGTGTAGTTGAACATCGATCAGCAACGACACGTGAAGACGAGTATGGACCCCTCACGCCTCGCCCCGCCTCCTTCGACGCTGGGGCGATTATCCTCCGCGCCGCACCGATTACCCTCAGCCGGAACATTGTCCGACTCGTCTCGGTTGGGCTGGTTAGACGCCTTGCGCGGCATAGCGGCACTCGTCGTGGTGTTCGACCACTCTTCGTACTCCTTCATGGCCGAGTTCAGACGGGAGTTGATGCCGGAGTTCAATACCAGCCGCTACGGCATCATGGTGTTCTTCCTGGTGAGCGGCTACATCATCCCCGCCTCACTGGAGCGCCGGGGCTGCATCCGAACTTTCTGGATCGGGCGGGGGTTCCGCATCTACCCACTGTGGGTGGCTGTCGTCGTCGCGGCCCTCACCGCCGATGCGTTGGGCATAGCGCGCATGCGCGACTTCGGTGGACAGAGCGCTGTCACTGTTGCAGCCGCACATGTCACCTTGTTCCAAGAACTGCTGGGGACGCCCAATCTTCTTCTGGTTCTGTGGACGCTCGCGTATGAGATGGCCTTCTATCTGCTGGTCGTCGCTCTGTTCACGGTCCGCCTCCACCAGCGGTCGGCGGCGGTCGCCGTCAGCCTGGCCGTGCTCGCCGCCGTGAGTGTGACGGCAGGGGTCGTGCTGCCGGCCTCTGCCCTCTCCGGCAGGGTCGGGGCCGGCTCGCTGGTCGCGCTCACTGTGGTCGCCATGGTGGTTGCGATCTGCTGTGCGAGTGCCAGGTCACCCGTGCTCCGGGTTTTCGGGGGTGTGCTGGGCGGAGTGCTGGCGCTCGTCCTGGTTGCCTTCAACGGCACGGTTCCGCAGTGGGAGGGGCTGGTGATCCTCGCCGTGATGTTCCTGGGTACCGCCGTCTATCGCGCTGAGCAGGGTCAGAGCGCATGGTCGTACGCGGCGGGCGCAGCCGTCGTGGTGGTGGCCTGCGCGGTGGGGAGCGCGTACTGGTACGGGGACGGGGACTATTTCACACGGCGCGGCTGGATCGTGGCGTTTGTCCTGGCAGTGTTCACCTTCGGCGCAGGACTGGCAGTGCGCCGTCGGCGGATTCCGCGCTGGCTGGTCGGACTGGGGACGATCAGCTACTCGGTCTATCTGGTGCATCCGGTGTTGCTGGCGGTGAGCGACGGCACGATCGGGCGGTGGCCACGTGACAGTCTTCTTCTCACAACGGCATTCTATGGTGTCCTGCTGCCGCTGTGCGTGCTGACCTACCGTTACATCGAAGCGCCGGGGCAGGCGTGGGGACGAAAGCTGGCACGCCGCGTTCAGCCGCCGTGACGAGGGCTTGTGCCATAAGCGTGCTGAATTCCCGCCTGTAGCGCGGGACGCCCCGGACCGACAAGGTCCGAGGCGTCCTGACGGCAGATCCTGTACGGGCGTTTCGGTCAGGCTAGCCCGGGAATCCGGACCGCGCGCGACAGGGGGCGTGGGCTGAAACCCTCGACGACTGTTCCATCACTCGATCAGAGGAGGTCGAGGGCCCAGCGCTGGTTGGTCGACCCGTCGCAGGAGAACTGGGCGGCCTGTGCGCCGTTCGCGGTACTGGCGCCCGAAATACCCAGGCACAGCCCGCTCTTGCGGTTCTTCAGATAGGCGATGTCCGTCCCGTCCTGGTAGGGAATGATCACCCAGTCCTGGTTGGCGTCGCCGGATCCGTTTGCGATGATGGCCGCCGCGCCGGACGCGGTGCTGGCTCCGTCGATCCCCAGGTTTCTACCCGAGCGGCCGTTCTCGAAGCTGAAGTAGTTGCCGTCCTGGATCATGTCCCAGTACTGCGAGGAGTTCTGGTCGTTTCCCGGCTGCTGGACGACCTTGGCGCCATTGGCGGTGCTGTTGCCCGTCGGCTGCAGGAACTTCCCGGACTTCGCGTTTCTGAGCCCAACGATCGGGGCGGCTGCTGCCCGATCCTTGAGGGTTGATAACTGCAGAGGGTTGGGCTTCCAGTCCTCGCTCGGCGACTGGGCGGAAGCGATCGCCGGGCTGGCGATCGCCATCAGTGCTCCGGCCAGAACGGCCGCGACGGTGTTCCTGGTGCGGGATGTGCGCACGAGACGTCTCCTCACGATTGGTGCCATTGGTGCCATTGGTGTCACTGGAGGTACCCAATCAGGGGATCCGGATTATTCGCTAGATCGTTCGAAGACTTCGACCGAAAGCGCTTTCTTGACGGGGGCGTATCCGACATGCTCTGCATGCCCGACATACTGTCCGCGCTACGAGTCGCCGACCAGGCAAGGCCGTGAGACCTGGTCGGCGCAGGTTGCATGCTCACGTCGATCGGCACGAGGCCGCGCCAGGTCACAGTGATGACCGTGACCTCCGTGGCGGTGGGCGCGGTCGGCGGGCTGCTGGGGATGCCCCTCGGTATCGCCGCGCACCGATTGCTCGTGGACCACCTGGGAGTGGTCGCGTTCCCGGAGTCCGTGAAGGGCGTCTGGCGCGCGCCGCAGTTGGTCGTACTGGCGTTGGTGGGGGTCGTGATCGCCGTCCTCGGCGCGCTGATCCCGGCCCGCTCGGCGGCGCGGCTGACGATCGCCAAGGTGCTGCACAACGAGTAGGCGGTCCGTACCCCCGGTACACACATCGGCCACCTGCCGCGGCGGTGCGTGCCTGTTGGCGGGGAAGCCGACGGTGCGCTGCGGCGCGCCCCGCGTCACCCGCCTGCCTACGTCCTGCTGGGCTGTCCGGCAACCACCCCTCCGCCCTTCCCGGCGGCTGAGTAGAGGTGCTCGGCTAATGCCCCAGCCGTCAGTACGAAGCCGGGCTGGTCGACCGCGGACAGTGAGAACAGCTCGTCCCCAGCTGGGTCATCAAATGGCATCGACTGAGCCTGTACTCCTTCCTCGGTGACTGGGAAAACGGACGTACCGTCGGCGCCGGCCTGTGCGCGTTGGTCGTGTCGCCTGCCTGAGGCGGCGACGTTGGCTTCGCAGACACTTCGGCTGCTTTGCCGTTCCCAGAAGCTGTGGGATCCGCGGGGCCCGGGTCCCACGGTGC
Organism: Streptomyces sp. NPDC041200; assembly: GCF_055591805.1. Taxonomy (NCBI): domain Bacteria; kingdom Bacillati; phylum Actinomycetota; class Actinomycetes; order Kitasatosporales; family Streptomycetaceae; genus Streptomyces; species Streptomyces sp. NPDC041200. The sequence goes on from NZ_JBVIZF010000002.1 coordinate 381,615, forward strand.
CTTCTGTCATCGACGGCTGTAAGCAGGCCAGTTGGGGTTGTGCGGGGCTCGCGTGCCGGGGCGTGTCCACACGCAGAACACCCCCCTGCCCTGCGTTTCCGCAGGTCAGGGGGGTGATTCGAGCGGTAGCGGTGGGATTTGAACCCACGGAGGAGTTGCCCCCTCACGCGCTTTCGAGGCGCGCTCCTTCGGCCGCTCGGACACGCTACCGAGGCAGAGCCTAGCGGACGAAGGGCCGAGATCCGAAATCGGTTCCGGGCGGGGGTGGATCAAGGGGCGGTCAGGGGGTGCGGAAGAAGGCGGTGAGAGGGGCCGCGCACTCTTCGGGGAGGACGTCGTGGATGACCTCGGGGCGGTGGTTGAGGCGGCGGTCGCGGACGATGTCCCAGAGGGAGCCGACGGCGCCCGCCTTCTCGTCGACCGCGCCGTAGACCACGCGGTCGAGCCGGGACAGCACGATGGCGCCCGCGCACATGGCGCACGGCTCCAGGGTCACCACCAAGGTGCACCCGGTCAGCCGCCAGCCGCCGAGGCGGCGGGCCGCGGCGCGCAGGGCGAGGACCTCGGCGTGGGCCGTGGGGTCGCCGTGGGCCTCGCGTTCGTTGCGGCCGCGGCCGAGCACCGTGCCGTCCGGGCCCAGCACGACGGCGCCGACCGGGACGTCTCCCGTCTCGGGTGCCCGTACGGCCTCCTCCAGCGCGAGGCGCATCGGGGCGCGCCAGGGGTCACGCAGGGGGTCGGGGTCGGGTCCGGGGAAGATACCGGTCAGCGGATCGGTCATGACACCAGTGTGGCGGCGGTCAGCGCACCGCCTCCAGGCCCTCCATGGAGCAGCCCAGCATGTCCGCGATCGATTCGAGCGCGTCCCCGTCGAGGGACTTCAGTTCCTTTTCCTCCATGCCCAGGTCGGTCAGGATGTCGCCGTCGCCGAGCGGGCCCACCGGGACCGGTGCGTCGGGGTCGGCTTCGTCGTCCTCGTCGGGCTCGCCGTCCTCGGTGCCGTCCAGGTCGACGAGGCTGTCCAGGTCGTCCTCGGGATCCCGGCCGAGCAGCTCATCGGTGAGCATCGACCCGTATGAGGTGCGGGCGGCCGCGGCCGCGTCCGATACGTAGATGTGCGGGTCCTCCTCGCCGTCCACGCGGACGACGCCGAACCACGCGTCTTCGTGCTCGATGAAGGCCAGAACCGTGTCGTCGTCCTTGGCGGCCCCACGAGCCAGATCGATCAAATCGGTCAGAGTCTCCACGTCATCGAGCTCTGTGTCGCTCGCTTCCCACCCTTCTGCGGTGCGCGCGAGCAATGCGGCGAAGTACACCGTGACTCTCCCACTGGTCATAGGCGTGCCGGGGCGGGCGGGACAGTGTCCCGCCCCAATCGGAATCGTGGCAGAAACCGTCGCTTCGCGAGAGGTCTTCCGCGCTGCGTCGTGCACCAGTCCAAAGAGATGTGGCTCACGTGAAACGAAACGGACCGACCTGATCGCTCCCTCGGCGGTGCGCCAGCTTCGGGTTCATTAGCGGAACGTACGCAGCAGTATCGCCTCGCGCATCCGGGCGGCGCGGGTCAGCCGTGGCCGCACGGCGTCGCGCACCTGCCGTGCCTGGTTCAGCGCGCGCAGGAAGCGTTCGCGACGGCGGAGGCGGTCCGCAGCGCTCTCGCCTGCGGACACGGCACCCATCGTCCTGCCGGTGGGCATGTCGGTGTCGGCCATGGCCTCACCCCTCGGGCCGAGGTGTCCGCCCGGACGTGGGGTCCGGGCGCTCCTGCCCACTTTCCCCCGAAACAGCGGTTTGATGCCAGTACAGCGGCAGACTGTCGGCGCGTGCCGGGGGCTCCGGGGGTTACCGGCGGGAGCCGCGGGCGGGGGGCTCGGTTAGTGTCGATGCCATGCGGATCCATGTCGTCGACCACCCGCTGGTGGCGCACAAACTCACCACGCTGCGCGACAAGCGCACCGACTCCCCCACCTTCCGGCGGCTCGCCGACGAGCTGGTGACCCTGCTCGCGTACGAGGCCACCCGCGATGTGCGGACCGAGCAGGTCGACATCGAGACCCCGGTGACGCCGACGACCGGCGTGCGGCTCTCGCACCCGCGCCCCATGGTGGTGCCGATCCTGCGGGCGGGGCTCGGGATGCTCGACGGCATGGTGCGGCTGCTGCCGACGGCCGAGGTGGGCTTCCTCGGCATGATCCGCGACGAGGAGACGCTGCAGGCGTCCACGTACGCCACGCGGATGCCCGAAGACCTTTCCGGCCGTCAGGTGTACGTGCTGGACCCGATGCTGGCGACCGGCGGGACGCTCGTCGCGGCCATTCGCGAGCTGATAGCGCGGGGCGCCGACGACGTCACCGCGCTGTGCCTGCTGGCGGCGCCCGAGGGCGTCGAGGTGATGGAGCGCGAGCTGGCGGGCACGCCCGTGACGGTGGTCACAGCCTCCGTCGACGAGCGGCTCAACGAGCACGGGTACATCGTCCCGGGGCTCGGCGACGCGGGCGACCGGATGTACGGGACCGCGGGCTAGGTCGGCCGCTGGGGCCTCCGGCTCAGCAGGGCGAGCCGGACGGCTTGGGTGAGGGCTTGGTCAGCGCGGTGAGCGCCTTGTCGGCGTCCTTCTGCTTGACCAGGTCCTTGAACCCCGAGCCGATGATCAGATCGACGTCCTTGCCGTGGCGGCCGTCGTTCTTGGTCTGGGCCCCGGCGAGCTGGGTGCCGAGCACCCGGGAGGCCCCGTCGGCGGAGGCCGGCGCGCCCAGGAGTATCCCCGCGGCCTTGACCTTCTCGTCGTACGCCTTCGGGGCGTTGCCCACGTCGCCGATCGTGAAGCCGCGCTTCTCCAGCTCCTTGGCGGTGTCCTTCGCGAGCCCCGAGCGCTTGGTCGCGTTGTAGACGTTGACGGTGATGTCGGACGGCTTCGGCAGCTTCTTCGCCGCCGTACGCGTCGACGACCCGGTGCCCCGGTCGTGGCCGCTGCCCGGCTCGCGCTTGCAGTCCGTGCTGCCGCGCGCCGCGCGCACCGTGTCGCCGCCCTTGCCGCCGCCTCCGGAGAAGACGTCGATGAGCTGAAGCGTCCCCCAGCCGACCAGGCCGAGCGCCACGACCGAGCCGAGGGCCGCGAACACCAGGCGGCGACGGCTCCGGGGCCTGCGCATGCGCGGGTAGCGGTCGCCCGTGATGCGGTACTTACCGCCCATGCCAGGAGGGGTCAGCATGCTCATGTGCGCAGCGTAGTGCGGCCTGGTGGCGATGCCTACTAAATGATCAATGGTTCGTCTGCAGTCCAACCCGAAAGGGCCAATGCGAAGGCCCGGCCGGGGACGTCGGCGGACGGCGTCAGTCGAGTTCCAGCACGCGTGCGTGCAGCACTTGGCGCTGCTGGAGCGCGGCGCGCACGGCGCGGTGGAGCCCGTCCTCCAGGTAGAGGTCGCCGTCCCACTTCACGACGTGGGCGAAGAGGTCGCCGTAGAACGTCGAGTCCTCCGCGAGCAGCGTCTCCAGGTCGAGCTGCTGCTTCGTCGTGACCAGTTGGTCAAGACGTACCGGGCGTGGGGCGACATCCGCCCACTGGCGGGTGCTTTCCCGTCCGTGGTCGGGATAGGGCCGACCGTTTCCGATGCGCTTGAAGATCACACGGAAAGCCTACCGGGCAAGCGGCTTCCGGCGCAGCCAAGGCGCGGGAGTGCCAGGCCGGGGGCCGGGGAAGGGTCTCGGGGGCGAGTGGACAAAAGGGTGAAAATTTCTTGGAAGGGGACTAGTCCCCCAAGGGGGTCAGGAGTAACCTGAAAAACAGCCTGCGGGGCGAGCGAGGGAGCTCGACCGGAGAGGCGTTCAGGACAGAGGACTTTGGTTCTCCGGAGCGTCTCGCTGATGGCCGGGCTGAGAGGCCGGAAGGTCGGGGAGACCGGAAGGCGACCTCCACAACCTGATCCGGACAATGCCGGCGAAGGGAGCCCACCTCGCAGGTTTTGTGCTGCCTGGGTGCGGCCCGGTTGCGGTGGGCTCTTCCGCGTTCAAGCATGGCCGCATGCGCTGTCTGGTCACCGGGGCCACCGGTTACATCGGCGGCAGGCTCGTGCCCGAGCTGCTGAGCGCCGGGCACGCGGTGCGCTGCGTGGTCCGTTCCCCCGGGAAGCTGCGCGATCACCCCTGGGCGGGACGGGTCGAGATCGTGCGCGGCGACGTGACCGACGAGGAGTCCGTCCGGGCGGCCATGGAGGACGTGGAGGTCGCGTACTACCTGGTGCACGCGCTGGGTTGCGGGCCCGGCTTCGAGGAGACCGACCGGCGCTCCGCCCGGCTCTTCGGCGAGCGGGCGCGGGCCGCCGGGGTCCGGCGGATCGTCTACCTCGGCGGGCTGACCCCGGCCGGGGTCCCGGACCGCGACCTCTCCCCCCATCTGCGCTCCCGCGCCGAAGTGGGCCGGGTGCTCCTGGACTCCGGGGTGCCGACCGCGGTGCTGAGGGCCGGGGTGATCATCGGGTCGGGCTCGGCGTCGTTCGAAATGCTGCGCTACCTGACCGAACGGCTACCGCTCATGGTCACCCCGCGCTGGGTCCGCACCCGCACCCAGCCGATCGCCGTCCGCGATGTGCTGCGGCTGCTCGTCGGCTGCGCCGCACTGCCGCACGAGGTGAGCCGGGCCTTCGACATCGGCGGCCCCGACGTCCTCACCTACCGGGACATGATGCGGCGGTACGCGGCCGTCGCCGGGCTGCCCCGGCGCGGCATCCTGCCGGTGCCGGTGCTCAGCCCGCGGCTCTCCAGCCTCTGGGTCGGCCTGATCACCCCCGTGCCGGGCGCCCTCGCGCGGCCCCTCGTGGAGTCCCTGCGGCACGAGGTGGTCTGCGCCGAGCGGGACATCGGGAGTTACGTGCCCGATCCGCCGGGCGGCCCGCTCGGCGTGGACCGGGCCCTGGAACTGGCCCTGCGGCGGATCCGCGAGGCCGAAGTGGCCACCCGCTGGTCCTCGGCCGCCACCCCCGGCGCCCCCAGCGACCCGCTGCCCACCGACCCCGACTGGGCGGGCGGCACCCTCTACACCGACCACCGCCGCCGCGCCGTGAACGCCTCCCCGCAGGACGTCTGGAGGGTCGTGGAGGGCATCGGCGGCGAGAACGGCTGGTACGCGTTTCCTCTGGCATGGGCGTTGCGCGGCTGGATCGACACCCTGATGGGCGGCGTCGGCCTGCGCCGTGGGCGCCGCGACGCGGCCCGGCTGCGGGTGGGGGACAGCCTCGACTTCTGGCGGGTCGAGGAGGTCCTGCCACCCCGTCTGCTGCGGCTGCGGGCCGAGATGCGGCTGCCGGGGCTGGCGTGGCTGGAGATGCGGGTGGACCGCGACGCGGAGGGCCGTACGGTCTTCCGCCAGCGCGCCGTCTTCCACCCGCACGGGCTGGCCGGGCACGTCTACTGGTGGGGCGTCTCGCCGTTCCACGCGCTGGTGTTCGGCGGGATGACCCGCAAGATCGCCGCCAAGGCGGAGTCGTCTGTGCGCGGTTGACCTGCGAGGCCGCGCGCGGCTAGCGCAGGCCGTCGAGGGCGATGGGGAGGTGGCGGGGGCCTCGGAGGACGGCGTTGCGGCGGTAGGGGGGCGGGTCTTCGAGCAGGCGGGGGTTCTCCAGGCGCTGGGCCAGCGCGATCAGGGCCAGCTGGGCCTCCAGGCGGGCCAGCGGGGCGCCGAAGCAGCTGTGGATGCCGCTGCCGAAGCCGAGGTGCTGGTTGTCGCGGCGCTGGGGGTCGAAGCGGTCGGGGTCGAGGAAGCGCTGCGGGTCGCGGTTGCCGGAGGCCAGGACCAGCCAGACGGGGGCGCCCTTGGGGATCGTCACCCCGGCGATGTCGATGTCCGAGAGCGGAGTGCGCTGGGGGAGCAGCTGGACGGGCGGGTCGTAGCGCAGCAGCTCCTCGACCAGGGGGACGGCCAGATGGGGCTTGGCGCGCAGCCGGGCCAGGACATCGGGGTTGCGGAGCAGGGCGAGCATGCCGTTGGTGATCAGATTGACGGTCGTCTCATGGCCCGCGACCAGCAGCAGCGCGGCGGTGCTCAGCAGCTCCGTATGGTTCATCCGGCCGTCCGGGCCGTGCCCGGCGACCAGGGCGGAGAGCATGTCGTCGCCGGGGGAGCGGCGGCGTTCCTCGATCAGTTCGGAGAGGTAGCGGCCGAGTTCGGCGCGCGCCTGGTGGGTGACGCGGCGGCGCATCGCGGCGTCCTGCTCGGGGTCCGGGTCGAGACTCGCGGCGAGGGTGTCGGCCCAGGTGTGGAAGCGGGGCTCGTCCTCGCGCGGCACGCCCAGCAGTCGGCAGATGACGGTGACCGGGAAGGGGTACGAGAAGTCGTCGACGAGGTCGATGTGGTCCCGGTCCCCGAAGCCGTCGATCAGTTCGCCGACGATGCGGGACAGCTCGCCGCGCATGGCGTGGATCCGCCGGGGGGTGTGCGGCGGGCCGAAGGGGGTCATGGCGAGGCGCCGCAGCCGGTCGTGTTCGGGCGGGTCGAGCTTCAGGAAGGCGGGCGGCAGCCCGGGGTCGTCCTCCTCGGCCTCGGTGTCCGCGCCGTCCGGTTCGCCCGCGAGGCCGGGGTCGAGGTTGCGCGCGTCGGAGCTGATGCGCGGATCGTGCAGCAGGGCGTGGATCTCCCAGTACGTGCTGACGATGTACGGGCCGTCCTCCTCGTGCGCCACGGGGGTCTTCCGCAGTTCCGCGTAGATCGGGTACGGGTCGGCGCGGTTCGCGTAGTCGGTGATCTTCCGCAGGAGGGGGCCGTGGGCCATGGCGGAGTCCTTCCGGGCCGGGGATCAGTGGCTTCAGTGGCGCGCGGGGGTGAAGGTGATGCGCCGGTCGGCGGGCGAGTAGCCGCTGAGGGTGACGGTCGGGCCGTGGGTGGGCAGCGTGGGGTCCGGGAAGTCGGCCGGGACCGGCCGCAGCCCTTCGGCGCGGCGGTCGACGGTGGTGAACGGCGGCGGGAAGGGCGCGGCGGTCTCGATCAGCCGCTGGTAGAACGCCAGCCACTTGCTCTGGTCGAAGGTGACGGCGGCGATGACGCGCCCCTGGTAGCCGTAGACCACGGTGAAGCGGCGCTCGGCGAGCGACCCCTGCGCGATCAGGACCTCCTCGCCCAGCGACGGCACCCCGACCGACTTGATGTTCACCCCGAACTGGGAGGACCAGAAGGCCGGGACCCACAGATGCGGTCGGCGGTCGGCGCTCGCGCTGATCATGTTGTGGGCGGCGGTCTCGGCTTGGGCGACCGCGTTGCCCCAGTGCTCCAGCGACAGGAACTGGTAGCCGAAGAGCGGATGCGGGGAGCGGGCCACGTCCCCGGCCGTGAAGATGTCGTCGGTGACGATGCCGCGTACGTCGAACGCGCGGCAGCCCGCGTCGCAGGCGATGCCGCGCGGCCCGGCGCCGAGCCCGGAACCGGCCAGCCATTCGGTGTTGCGGGTGATGCCGAGGGAGACCACCGCCACGTCGGCGTCGAGGGCGGTGCCGTCGGACAGATGGGCCCGCCGCAGCCGCCCGGCGGCGTCGCCCTCAAGACCGGTGACCATGACGCCGCAGCGCAGGTCCACGCCGTGGGCGCGGTGCAGGTCGGCGGCGACCTGGCCGAGCACCCCGCCGAGGGCGCCGACCAGGGGGGTGGGTCCGCGTTCGGCGACGGTGACCGCGAGCCCCCGCTCCCGGCAGGCGGAGGCGATCTCCGAGCCCGTGAAGCCCGCGCCGATGACCAGCACCCGGCGCGGGCCGGCCGACAGCCTGCGGTGCAGCGCGGCCGCGTCCTCCCGGCTCCGGAGCACGAAGACGCCGTCCAGCTCGGCTTCCAGGGGGTGCGGCCAGGGGCGGGCGCGCACCCCGGTGGTGATCATGAGCCGGTCGTAGCCGACCTCGTCGCCGTCGGCCAGCCGCACCCGCTGGGTCGTCATGTCCAGCCCGGTGGCGGCGACGCCGAGCCGCCATGTCGCGTCCACCGCGCGGCGCCGGGGCAGCGCGGTGTGGTCGGCGGGGGACCTGCCCAGCAGCACCTGTTTGGACAGCGGTGGCCGGTCGTACGGCTCGTGGGGCTCGTCGCCGATCATCGTGAGCGACCCGGCGAACCCCTCGTCGCGCAGCGTCTCGGCGGCCCGCAGCCCGGCCAGCGAGGCGCCCACGATCACGATGCGCCCGTCGCGCCGCAGGGTGTGCGTCGCGCCGTCAGCGGACACCGGAGAGGTCCTCGTCGTCGACCAGGATGGCCTGGACCGGGCAGGCGGCGGCCGCGCGCGCCACGTTCTCCCGCTGGGCCTCGTCCGCGTGCGGGGTGTAGAGCAGCGCCTCCTCACCGTGGAGGGTGAAGACGTCGGGGGCGAGGAACGCGCACTGCGCGTACCCCTGACAGCGGTTGAGATCGACGACAAGCCTCATCGGGGCCCTGCCCTTCGCCACGCTCGGGTCGCCGGGTCACCCCCTCCTCACGGCCAGCATGGGCGAGGCGGCCGGGGCCCGCGCGCACAGCCGGGCCAAAGGGGCGAAGGGGGTGATTCTCCTTCACGGTCCGGTTCGCGATCCGGTTCCGCTTCCGGTGGCGCGGGGCGCGGTGCGGGGGCGCAGTGTGCCAGTGGCGGCGGGGGCGTGAACCGTCGTGCGCAAGAGCTGAGCCATTCCGCCCGTGGGCCCGTACCCCCCACTACTGTGCGGGGAATGTTCCACTCCGCAGCCCTCTCCTCAACCCCACAAAGAGGCGGGATCGCCGCTGTCGGTTCCACGGGGCGGCGTATGTGATGAACATCTCGTCCTTACGTCGCGCACAGCGCGCCCCCGCCCCCGCCTCTCCGCCCGCCCCCGTCCCCCCGCCCTCCGCTGCCCCACCCCCCACCGCTCCCAAGCAGCGCGACGCGTTCTTCGACAATGCCAAGTACCTGGCCATCGTGCTGGTCGCGATGGGGCACTCCTGGGAACCGCTGCGGGACGGCAGCAGGGCGGCGTCCGCCCTCTACATGTTCGTCTACGCGTTCCACATGCCGGCGTTCATCCTCGTCTCCGGCTACTTCTCGCGGAACTTCGACCTCCGGCCGGACCGGCTGAAGCGCCTGCTCACCGGGGTCGTCGTCCCGTACGTGATCTTCGAGACCGTCTACAGCCTCCTCAAGGGCTGGGCGGGCGGCGACCTCTCGTACCCGGTGAGCCTGCTCGACCCCTGGTACCTGACCTGGTTCCTGATCGCGCTCTTCGTGTGGCGGGTCACCACCCCGGTGTGGCGGATCGCGCGCCATCCGGTGCCGCTCGCGCTCGCGATCGCCGCGCTCGCCTCGTGCTCGCCCGACATCGGCGACGATCTCGACCTCCAGCGGGTGCTGCAGTTCCTGCCCTTCTTCGTGGCGGGGCTGCACATGCGGCCGGAGCACTTCCGGATGGTGCGGCGGCGCGAGGTGCGGCTGCTGGCCCTGCCGGTGATGGCCGCCGCGCTGGTCTTCGCCTACTGGGCGGTGCCGCGCATGAACGCCGGGTGGTTCTACCACCGGGACAGCGCCCAGGAGCTGGGGGCGCCGTGGTGGAGCGGCATGGTGATGACGTTCGCCCTCTTCGGCTGCTCCATGGTGCTCACCGCGTGCTTCTTCGCCTGGGTGCCCGGGCGGACGATGTGGTTCACCGCGCTCGGCGCCGGAACGCTCTACGGGTACCTGCTGCACGGCCTGCTCATAAAGGGCTCCCACTTCGCGGGCTGGTACGAACCGTCCTGGCTGCACACCCCGGCGGGCGCGATCGCGGTCACGGTCATCGCCGCGGTGGTGGTGACGGCGCTGTGCTCACCGCTCGTGCGGAGGATGCTCCGGTTCGCGATGGAGCCGCGGATGGAGTGGGCGTTCCGGTCGGCGGCGGCTGGGTCCGCGCCCGCGCCTGGTTCCGCCACGGCGAAGGCCGGGCCCGGGACCGCCACGGCGAAGGCCGCGTCCGGGTCTGCCACGGCGAAGGCCGGGGCCGGGGCCGGAGCTGGGCCCGGGGCCGCCGGGGCCAGTCCGCGGGCCCTCGTCTCCGGGGCCGCCGCGACGGCGCCGCGGGCGTCCGTGCCGGCACAGGCCACCACGAGACCGCCGCGCTAGCCGCGTTGACCGGCCCCGCCGTGGCCGTACCGTCGCGGCGGGGCCGGAAACGATCGCACATTCATGTGACTTATCGGGCTGTCGGATAGGCCGTCAGGACCCTGGGTAGAGCCGAGCCGACCAGCCCGGAGGGCCTGTTGGGGGCCGCGGGCAACCGTCGTACGGAGAGGTCCCGGCCCGCCAGTGACACAGCCCTTTCAACTCCCCGACTTCTACATGCCGTACCCGGCGCGGCTGAACCCCCATGTCCAGGAGGCGCGGGAGCACTCCACCCGGTGGGCCCGCGAGATGGGCATGCTCGAAGGCTCCGGGATCTGGGAGCAGGACGACCTCGACGCCCACGACTACGCCCTGCTGTGCGCCTACACCCACCCCGAGTGTTCCGGCCCGGAGCTGGCGCTGATCACGGACTGGTACGTGTGGGTGTTCTTCTTCGACGACCACTTCCTGGAGCGGTTCAAGCGCTCGCAGGACCGCGAGGGCGGGAAGGCGTATCTGGACCGGCTGCCGCTGTTCATGCCGATGGACCCGGCGGCCGGGATGCCGGAGCCGGTCAATCCGGTCGAGGCGGGCCTGAAGGACCTCTGGGTGCGGACGGTGCCCGCGATGTCGCCGGACTGGCGGGCCCGGTTCCGGGAGTCCACGGAGAACCTGCTCAACGAGTCGCTGTGGGAGCTGTCCAACATCAACGCGGGCCGGACACCCAATCCGGTGGAGTACATCGAGATGCGCCGCAAGGTCGGCGGCGCCCCCTGGTCGGCGGGGCTCGTGGAGCACGCGGTGGGGGCCGAGGTCCCGGCGGCGATCGCGGAGTCGCGGCCGCTGCGCGTGCTGCGGGACGCGTTCGCGGACGCGGTGCATCTGCGCAATGACCTGTTCTCGTACCAGCGGGAGATCGAGGAGGAGGGCGAGCGGAGCAACGGCGTGCTGGTCCTGGAGACGTTCCTCGGCTGCACCACCCAGCAGGCGGCCGACGCGGTCAACGATCTGCTCACCTCGCGGCTCCAGCAGTTCGAGAACACCACGTTCACCGAGCTGGCCCCGCTCTTCGCCGAGCACGGCCTCGGCGCGGCGGCGTGCGCGGACGTCATGACGTACGTCAGGGGGCTCCAGGACTGGCAGTCGGGCGGCCACGAGTGGCACCTGCGGTCCAGCCGCTACATGAACGGCGGTGGGGCCGGGAGCGGGGCCGCCGCCTGGTCGCCGTTCTCCGTGAGCGGTCTCGGCGTGAGCGGCCTGGGCACTTCGGCTGCTGACATACGGCTCACCACCGGCCGGGCGGAGCGGGCCAGGGCGCGCGGTTTCAGCCATGTGCCGTACGCGCGGGTCGGGCCGTCCCGGCTGCCGGACTTCGACCTGCCGTTCACCGCCCGGCTCAGCCCGCATCTGGACCGGGCGCGCCGGAACCTGGTCGCGTGGTCGCACCGGATGGGCCTCCTCGGGCCGCGGTCCGGCGTCCCCGACGCGTACGTCTGGGACGAGCGCAAGCTGCTCGCCGCCGACCTTCCGCTGTGCGCGGCGGGCATCCACCCGGACGCGTCCCCCGATGATCTGGACCTGACGTCGGGCTGGCTCGCCTGGGGGACGTACGCGGACGACTACTATCCGCAGGTCTTCGGCCGGAAGCGGGACCTCGCGGGCGCGAAGCTGTGCAACGAACGGCTGCGGACCTTCATGCCGGTCGACGCGGGCCCCGTCCCCGCCCCGGCCAGTGCGCTGGAGCGTGCCCTCGCCGATCTGTGGTCGCGTACGGCGGGGCCGATGGAGGAGGGCGCGCGCCGCGAGTTCCGCACGACCGTGGACGACATGCTGGACAGCTGGCTGTGGGAGCTGGCGAACCAGGCGCAGAACCGGATCCCCGACCCGGTCGACTACATCGAGATGCGCCGCCACACCTTCGGCTCCCACCTCACCATGAGCCTGCGCCGGATGGTCCACGGGAAGCGCGTCCCGCCCGAGATCTACCACAGCGGGCCGGTCCGTTCGCTGGAGAGCGCCGCCATGGACTACGCCACGCTGCTCAACGACGTCTTCTCGTACCAGAAGGAGATCGAGTTCGAGGGCGAGGTCCACAACGGGGTCCTGGTCGTGCAGAACTTCTTCGACTGCGACTATCCGACCGGGGTGGCCATCGTCCATGACCTGATGGACTCGCGGATGCGGCAGTTCCAGCACGTCGCGGCCCACGAGTTCCCGGTCCTGTACGAGGACTTCAAGCTGTCGGCGGAGGACCGGGCGGCCCTGGAGACGTATGTGCGCGACCTCCAGGACTGGCTGACCGGGATCATGACCTGGCACCGGGAGGTGGCCCGGTACCGGGAGGAGGAGCTGCGGTACGAGGCGGGGGCGGTGCGGTTGCCGCCGCAGCTGCTCGGTCCTACGGGACTCGGCACGTCGGCCGCGCGGCTTCCGGTGGCCGCGGGCCGGTAGCGACGGGGCTTCGGGTACGGCCCCGTCTTGTCCCCGCGGACAAGGCGGGGCCGTCGCATGTTGGCCGCCCGGAACGAAGCCGGGTGGGGGGAGGGGGCTGTTGAATTCCGCGCAATCCCCTCGCGCCCTGGAGGTACCGTGTCGCGGCGCAATCTGCTCGTCCTGCTGCCCGTCGTCCCGGCGCTGGCGCTGCTCGCGTCGGTGTGGCTGCCGTTCGTCAACGCCGAGCGGCTGTGGTTCGGGATGCCCTCGCTGTACGTATGGGTCGGGGGCTGGGTGCTCTCGCTCACCCCGGCGCTGGCCGCCGTCGAGTGGGGGCTGTTCCGGCACCGTGAGCGGGTGGCGGCGGGTGAGGCACCGTGAGCGTCGTCCTCGCCGTATCGCTGCTGGGCATGTGCGCCCTCGCCCTGTGCGGCTTCCTCGGCCGGACCGGGCGCTCCGCCGACCTCGCCGAATGGGCCGTCGGGCGGCGTAACTTCGGCACCGCCGCCATGTGGTTCCTGCAGGCGGGCGAGGTGTTCACCACCTTCAGCTTCCTCGGGGTCGCGGGGGTCGCGTACACCGGCGGCAACGCCGCCACGTACGCCGTCGTCTATCTGGCGCTCGCCTTCCTGCTGCTCTACTTCGTGCAGCCGAGGCTGTGGCGGCTGGGCAAGGAACGCGGCTACCTCACCCAGGCCGACTACTTCACCGACCGCTACGGCAGCCCGCTGTTCGGCAAGGTCGTCGCCGTCATCGGGCTGGTGTTCCTGCTCCCCTACATCCAGCTCCAGCTCACCGGGCTCGGCATGGTCGTCGGGCTGGTGACGGGCAGTACGGCGTCGGGGCGGCTGAGCATGGTGCTGGCCTCCGTGCTGACGGCGGCCTTCGTGCTGTGGTCCGGCATCCGCGGGCTGAAGAACAGCGCCTATTTCAAGGATGTCCTGACGGTCGGCGTCATCGCGGTGCTCGCCGTCGTCATTCCGCTGCACTACGTCGGCGGCGGTGGTGTGGGCGAGGTGTTCCGGCGGGTGCACGAGGCGCAGCCGCAGCTGCTGACCGTGCACGGCGGGGCGCAGGACCAGGTGTGGTGGACGACGAGCGTGCTGGTCTCGGCGATCGCGGGCGGGCTGATGGCGACGCCGCACCACTGGCCGCCGCTGATGGCGGCGGCCGGGCCGCGGGCGATCCGTACGAACAACGTCTTCATGCCGCTGTACCAGGTCGCGCTGATGATCCCGATCATGGTCGGGCTGACCGGTGTGGTCGCGCGGGTGCGGGTCGGCGGGGACGGCGACGGGGTGCTGCTCACCCTGGCCCAGGGCGCGCTGCCGGACTGGGCCACCGGGCTCGTCGTGGTCGCCGCCGCGGCCTCGGCGATGGTTCCGGCCGGGGCGATGTGCATCGGCATCTCCACCCTGGTCGCCCAGAACCTGCTGCCCCCGGGGCGGGAGTCGGCCCGGATGCGGGTCAACCACAGCGTCGTCGTCCTGGCCATCGGCCTGGCCCTCACCCTCGGCATCCTGCGGCCCGGGCTGCTGGCCGACCTGCAGCTGCTCACCGTGAGCGGCTTCATCCAGCTGGTCCCGGGCCTGCTCGCGGTCCTCGGCGCCCGCCGCCTGCTCACGGCCCGGGCCGCGCTGGCCGGGCTGGCGGCGGGCGAGGCCGTGGTGGTGTGGCTGACGCTGGCCGAGGTGGACGTGCGGCACGTGAACGCCGGGCTGGTGGGGCTGGCGGTGAACCTGTCGGTGGCGGCGCTGGTGCACCTGCTGTTCCCCCGCCCCGCCCCTGGACCCCAGGGGCCTTCCGACGCCCACCAGACCTCCGCCGCCCCGGGCCCGCGCACTGCCGCCGCCTCCGCCGCACGGCCCGCCGACGATTCCCCCCGCGGATAGCCGCCCGCCGTGCCGCGATGACGTCCACCTGCCGCCGGAAAGGTCGCCCGCCGCCCGCGCGTGCACCACGTCCCGGGGCCGGGGCGGAGCCCCTGGGTTCGGGAAGGGGCGGGGTGGGGACAATCCGACGAGCTACGAGAGTGGGCAACCGTGACGGATCACGACGACGACCTCTGCTACAAGACCGCCCTGGAGCTGAGCGCCCTCCTGCGGCGCCGTGAGCTGTCGGCGCGGGAGGTGGTGCGGGCGCATCTGGACCGGATCGAGCGGGTCAACCCGGACGTCAACGCGATCGTCACCCTCGTCGCGGACCGCGCCCTCGCCGCCGCCGCGGCGGCCGACGAGCGGATCGTGGCGGAAGGGGCCAAGGGAGCCGACGGGGTGGGGGTGCTGCACGGGCTGCCCATCGCGCACAAGGACACCCACAACACGGCGGGCATCCGCACCAGCCACGGTTCGCCGCTCGCCGACGGCATACCGGACCAGGACGATCTGATCATCGAACGGATCCGGGACGCCGGGGCGATCACCCTGGGCAAGACCAACGTGCCCGAGTTCGCCGCCGGGTCGCACACGTTCAACCCGATCTTCGGCGCCACCCACAACCCGTACGCCCCCGACCGCAGCGCGGGCGGCAGCAGCGGGGGCGCGGCCGCCGCGCTGGCCAGCGGCATGATCCCGATCGCGGACGGCAGCGACACGGGCGGATCGCTGCGCAACCCGGCCTCGTTCAACAACGTGGTCGGGCTGCGCCCGTCCCCCGGCCGCGTACCGACCTGGCCCGCGGCGAACGCGTGGACCACGCTCTCGGTCAAGGGCCCGATGGCCCGTACGGTCGCGGACACCGCCCTCCTGCTGTCCGCGATGGCGGGCCCCGACGCCCGGTCGCCGATCGCGCTGGAGGAGCCGGGGGAACGGTTCGCCCGGCCGCTGGACCGGGACCTGGCCGGGCTGCGGGTGGCCTGGTCGCCGGATCTGGGCGGGCTGGTGCCGGTGGAGCCCGAGGTGGCGGCGGTCGTGGAGGCCGCGGCGGGGGTCTTCGAGGACCTCGGGTGCCGGGTGGAGCGGGCGTGCCCGGACCTGTCGGAGGGCGAGGAGGTGTTCCGCACGCAGCGGGCCGCGCTGTTCGAGGTGGCGTTCGGCCCGCTCATGGACCGCCACCCGGAGGAGCTGAAGCGGACGATCCGGGAGAACGCGGAGGCGGGGCGCCGCCTCACCGGCCCTGAGGTGGCCCGCGCCGAGGTGCTGCACACCGCGCTCTTCCACCGCGTCCGCGCCTTCTTCGAGGCTTACGACGTGCTGCTGCTCCCGGTCAGCCAGGTGCCGCCGTTCGACATCGGCGTCGAGTACCCGGCCGAGGTGGCGGGGGTGGCGATGCGGGACTACCTGGAGTGGATGCGTTCCGCGTACCTGGTCACGGCGACGGGCAGCCCCGCGCTGTCCGTTCCGGCCGGGTTCACCCCCGGCGGGCTGCCGGTGGGGGTGCAGATCGTCGGACCGCACCGGGCGGACTTCGCCGTCCTGCAGATCGGCCACGCCTTCGAGCAGGCCACCGGGTACGGGCGGCGGCGCCCGCGGCTCAAGGGGCAAGACACCCCTGGCTGAGGGTGACCGCGGATGGATACTCTCCGCCCAAGCGCATCGATGCGGTCCGGCCCGGGTAGCTGACCCCGGAACCGGCGGCGCGCGCTCATGAGCGGAGGAGCCATGTACGACGACTCCCCGGACGGCCTCCTCGCCCTGGCCGACAGCATCGCCGGGCTGGTCGGCGCGCCGGTCACCATCGAGGACGACGCGTCCGAGCTGATCACCTACTCGCCCGGCCAGGAGTACTCGGACGACGCCCGCGTCGCGACCATCCTCAGCCGCCGGGTGCCCGACCGGTACCGGCCGCTGCTGCGCCACGAGCGGCTGGACGTGCGGCTGGCGGGCGCGTCCGCCCCGCTGTACGCGGACTTCCGCGCGTCCGGGCTGCTGCCGAGGGCGATCATGCCGATCCGGGTGGACGACCTGTCGGTGGGTTCCATCTGGGCGATCGTGCCCACCGCGCCCTCCCGCGAGCAGCGGGCGGCGCTGGAGGAGTCGGCCGCGCTGGCCGCGCCGGTGCTGGCCCGGCAGATCGCGCGGCGGCGCGGGGAGGAGGCGCGGCGGACCGCGGCGGTACGGACCCTCCTGGGCGGCGGGCCGGAGGCGGCGGAGGCCGCCGCCGAACTGCCGTTGGCGACCGGGCCGCTGGCCGTCGTCGCCCTGCGCCCGATGGCCCCGGCTCCGTCGGGCGAGCCGCTGCGGCGGGCGCTCGCGGGGCTCGGCGGGCTCGCCGGTCTCGCGGACGGCGGGGTCCACGCGGAGGCCGACGGCGCGGGCTACGCGGTGCTGCCGGTGCGCGACGAACAGCGGCTGGCCCGCGTGGTCCGCGAACTCCCGGGCCGGGCCGGGCTGCTGGCCGGGGTGGGCCGTACCGTCCCCGGCCCGGACCTGCTGGACCGCTCACGAGCCGACGCCGACCTGGTCGTCCGGCTGCTCACCCGGCTGGGCTCCGGCGCGGGCGGCGCCGCGCACATCCGCGATGTCCACCTGGACGCGCTGCTCATGCAGACGGTGGACCTGGCCGACGAGGCCGGACACGACCCGCTGGGCGCGATCGCCGACCTGGAGCGTTACGACCGCGAGCGCGGCACGGACCTCCTCGACAGCCTGGCCCGCTACCTCGCGTCCGGCGAGGACGCCCGCCTGGCCGCCCGCCAGCTCCACATCCACCCCAACACCCTCCGGTACCGCCTGCGCCGCGCACACGAGATCGCCGGGCTGGACCTGGCCGACCCAGCCGCCAAGTTCGACATCCAACTCCGCCTCCGCCTACGAGCCCTGCGCCTGCCGTAGCCCCCGGCCCGGCCCGGCTGACGGGCCTACGTCCGCACCCGGCCCCGCCGCACCCAGGCCCTGCCCCCGGCGGACCGGGTGCGCGCTCCGGGCCTTCGCCCCGGTGGCCCGGGTAGTGGCTCGGGAGCCCCGGTCCCCCTTTGTGCCGGGCTACAACACCCGGGCTCGCGGCATCGGCCTCTCGGACAGTGCGGTGGGCGACACCGCGCGCCCATGATGCGTACGCAGCACGCACGCACACCGCAGGGGAAGCCAGGGGAAGGGGAACGCCACCGTGTCCACACCGCGCAGTGCCGTCGTCGTCGGGGCCGGGATCGTCGGGCTTGCTACCGCCTGGGCGTTGCAGGGGCGTGGGGTCGAGGTCACCGTCGCCGAGCGGCGGCGGCCGGCGGCTGGGGCTTCGTGGGGGAACGCGGGGTGGCTGACGCCCGCGCTGGCGTTGCCGCTGCCCGAGCCCGCCGCACTGCGGTACGGGGTGCGGAGTCTGGTCACGCCGACCTCGCCCGTCTACATCCCGCCGCGGGCGGATCCGCGGCTGGCGCGGTTTCTGCTGTCGTTCACGCGGCACTGCACCCCACGCCGCTGGCGGGTGCTGGCCACCACGTTCGCCGCGCTGAACCGGAACGCGCTCGCGGCGTACGACGAGCTGGCGGCGGGTGGCGTCGAGGAGCCGACCGTGCCCGTGGACCCGATGCTGCTCGCCTTCGGGACGGCGGCCGAGCGCGCCGGGATGATCGAGGAGCTGGAGCACGCCCGGGCGGCGGGGTACGAGATCCCGTACGACGTCCTCGACGGCGACCGGGCGCGGTCCCTGGAGCCGGTGCTCAGCGAGGCGGTCGGCGCGGGCCTCGCGCTGCACGGCCAGCGGCGGCTGAATCCCGGGAACTTCGTGCGCGCGCTGGCGGACTCCGTGCGGGAGCGCGGCGGGAAGATCGTGGAGCGGGCCGAGGTGACGTCGATCCGCGACTTCGGCACGGGCGTCGCGGTCGGCACGTCCCAGGGCGACCTGCGCGCGGACGTCGCCGTCGTCGCGACCGGGGCCTGGCTGAACCGGCTGGTCCGGCCGTTCGGGGTGCGGGTGCCGGTGCAGTCCGGGCGCGGCTACAGCTTCAGCGTCCCCGCCGAGGGCGCACCGGCGCGCCCGACGTATCTGGCCGGGCAGAAGGTGGTCTGCACCCCGCTGGGCGACGGCCGGGTGCGGGTCGCCGGGATGATGGAGCTGGCGCCCCCGGAGCGGCCGGTCGACCCGCGCCGCATACAGGCGATCATCGGCGCGGCCCGCCCGCTGCTGCGGGACGTCGACTGGGACGCCCGCCGGGACGAATGGGTCGGCTCGCGCCCCTGCACCGCCGACGGTCTGCCCCTGGTCGGCCCGACCGGCTCGCCGCGGGTGTACGTGAACGGCGGCCACGGCATGTGGGGCGTGGCCCTCGGCCCCCTCACCGGGCGGCTGCTGGCCGACGCCATCGCGACCGGCACCGCGCCCGCCGAACTGGCCGCGCTGCATCCGCTCCGGTGACGTTCCGCCGGTGACGTTTTAGGGGCGCGGGCCCGGTTACCCGATGCGGTGACAGCGTCGAAAGGAGTCACTGATGAGCACCGTGCGGGAGACCGTCGAGGTTGAGGTTCCGCTGCACACGGCTTACAACCAGTGGACGCAGTTCACCGAGTTCCCGCGGTTCATGGAAGGCGTGGACCAGGTGACCCAGGTGGACGACCGTCACAACCACTGGTCGACTTCCATCGCCGGTGTGCACCGCGAGTTCGACACCGAGATCGTCGACCAGCTTCCCGACGAGCGCATCGCCTGGCGGACGACCTCGGGTGATGTACAGCAGCAGGGCCTGGTGACCTTCCGGTCCCTTGACTCCACCCACACCGAGGTCAACCTGGCCATGGTCTTCGAGCCGACCGGAATGGCGGAGAAGGCCGCGGACATGACCGGGACGCTCGATCGCCGGATCAAGGGCGACCTGCACCGGTTCAAGGACTTCATCGAGCACCGGGGCCAGGAAGAGGGCGGCTGGCGGGGTCGCATCAGCCCCGGCTGACCGCCTTCGCCCCGGTCCGAGGGCGTCGGCCGACTATCCGGGTCGGCCGGCGCCCTCGCGCACGCTCCGGACGCGTACGCCGCGGCGGGCGCCCTCACGGACCGGCCGCGGACGCGCGTACGCCGCTACCCCGCCGGTTCCCGGCGGGGTAGCGGCTCCGCCGTCGACCGGTACACCCGGGTCACGGTGTACGCGCCGCCGCTCAGCAGGACCACACCGGAGAGCACACCGCTGACGAACGGCACCCAGTCCACCGCCGGGGTCGCCGCCATGGCCAGCCCGGCCGCGCCCAGCACGGTCAGCGCCGCTCCCGGCACGGCGATGGCGCGCTCCTTCCACACCCGCTCCAGCACCAGGAAGTGCACTCCCACCACCAGGGCGATCCAGGCCACGTACGTCTGGGTCGGCGCGCCGCACACGCGCAGTGTCACGTTGCCGATCACCAGCAAGGCGGCCTCGCCCGCGACCACCATCCGGAAGCCGCGGTCGAACCGGTCCGCACGGTGGACGAGCGCCGGGCCGCTCCCCGCCCGTTCCCGGCGCCCCGCCAGCACCGCGGTCAGCACGAGCGCGGCAAAGGCGGCCAGGGCCAGCACCCGCAGCGCCGTCCCGGCCGCCGGGGCCAGTGGGGCGTGCGCGTTGGCCAGGACGAAGACGACTCCGAAGCCGGAGCCGATGAAAACCCCCGATAATCGCCGCAGCATGCGGTGAACCTAGCAGTCCGGCCCTGCGGCGGATACGCCCTTGCCCGGTCGCCGTACCAGGCGCAAGCTGGTCATATGGGTACTCCAGGAGGCCCTACGCTCATCACCTCCGTGCAGCGAGCCTTCCGCCTGATGGAGGCCGTGGGCGCGCACGAGGGCGGCGCGCCCGCGAAGCAGCTGGCACGGGAGGCGGGGCTGCCGCTGGCCACCACGTACCACCTGCTGCGGACCCTCGTCCACGACGGCTATGCGCACCGGCTGCCCGACGGCGGCTTCGTCGTCGGCGACAAGCTGCACACGCTCCAGGTCGGCAGCCGCGGGCAGGCGCTGCTCAACCGGGTGCGGCCGACGCTGGCCGGGCTGCGGGACGCGCTGTCGGCGGCCGCGTACCTGACCTTCTACGAGGACGGCGAGATCCGGGTCGCGGAGATCGTCGACAGCCCGCGGGCGCCGCGGGTGGATCTGTGGGTGGGGTTCGAGGAAGCCGGGCACGCCACCGCGCTCGGCAAGTGCGTCCTGCGCGAACTGGACGACGAGGCCCGCGACGACTATCTGTCCCGGCATCCGCTCGCCGATCTCACGCCCCGCACCGTCACCCGCCCCGCCGAGCTGCTGCGGCGGCTGGACACCCTGGCCACGGGCGCGCCGGTCACCGACCTGGAGGAGTACGCGCTGGGGACGGTCTGCTTCGCGGTGCCCGTCTACAGCGGGGATCAGCTCGGCTCGCTCGGGGTTTCGATCCAGGCCGGTCAGGCGGACCGGGCCGCGCGGCTGGAGGAGATACGGGAGCGGCTGCTGCCGACGGCCGACCGCGTGACCAGGGGCCTTTCGCTCACTATCTGAAATTCCGGCCCTTGTCGCTCGCCATGAACCGCTGGTTCTCTGGAGATAACGGACATCACGCCGTGTAGCCCAGCGAGCGAGAGAGAGCAGTCGACCCGGACATGATCCAGGCCCGCACCCATCTGGACCAGCCCTATCCCCCCGCGCCGTTCGCGGCCGGAGTCCCCGTATTCATCCTGGGCGTGGTCGCCGTCATCGCCTTCGTCACCGGAGACGGAACGAGCTGGCTGCCGCTGCTCGCCGTCGGTCCCGCGCTGGCCGCCGCCGCGTGCCGCCCGTGGGCGGTGCTGCGGATCGGCTTCCTCGCCGTCGCGCTGGGCGCAGTGCTCGGCTCGTGGCTGGCGGCGCCGGTCCACGGGCAGGCGGTCGTGCTGTCGACGCTCGTGGCCGTGACCCTGGCCAGCTGCCTGGCCAGCGTGTTGCGCAGGCGCCGGGAACGGGTGCTGGCCGCGGTCCGCTCGGTCGCCGAGGCCGCGCAGAACGCGCTGCTGCGGCCGGTGCCCGCGCGGGTCGGCCAGTTCCAGGTGGCGGTCCGCTACAGCGCCGCCGCGGCGGAGGCCCGGGTGGGCGGTGACCTGTACGCGCTGGTGTCCACCCCGTACGGGATCCGGCTGATCGTCGGCGATGTGCGCGGCAAGGGGCTGCCCGCCGTGTCCACCGCCGCGCTGGTGCTCGGCGTGTTCCGGGAGGCCGCGTACGACGAACCGGACCTGCTGGACGTCGTCGGCCGGATCGAGCGCAGCCTCGCCCGTAACCTCGCCGCCGACGACTTCGTCACCGCCGTCGTCGCCGGATACCCCGCCGACGGGCGCATGGAGATCGTCAACTGCGGCCACGCGCCGCCGCTGCTGATCGGCCCGGCCGGTGCGGTCGTGCCCGTCGAGCCGGTGCGCCCGGCGCCGCCGCTGGGCCTGGCCTCGCTGGGCGGCGAGGCGCCGAGCCTCCAGGTGGTGCCCTTCGCCGACGGCGACCAGATGCTGCTGTACACCGACGGGGTCATCGAGGCGCGGGACGGCAGCCGGGCGTACTTCCCGCTGGTCGAGCGGGTGCCCGGGCATGTCTGCGACGAGCCGTCCCGGACCCTGGCCGGGCTGCACGACGAACTGCTGGCCCACGTGGGCGGGCGGCTGCACGACGACGCGGCGCTGTTGCTGCTGCGCAAGCCCGCCACGGGCCGGGTGGACGGCCGGGCGGTCGAGGCGACGGCCGACACGACGGGCGTGGCCGACACGACGGGCGTATAAGGCCGATCCTTCAGCCGAAGTCGGCGATCAGCTCATGGAAGAGATCGTGCACGGCGTGGGCGGGTTCCGACAGCGGCTGGCTGTCGGACGTACAGAGGCTGAGCTTGACCGGGATGGCCGGGTTCACGATCCGGCGCACCACCAGCTTCTGTACGTCGAGGATCGCGCGCGCCGCCGACCACGGCAGCACCGTCGCCCCCATGTCCGCGCCGACCGCGCTGACCAGCGTCAGGACGGACTCGATCTCGCCGACCACCCGCGGCTGCAGTGAGGCGTGCTGGAACGCGGCGTCCACGACCTGGCGGATGGTGTGGATGCGGCTGGGCAGCAGCAGCTCCACGTCCGCCAGCTCCTCCAGCGGGACGTCCGCGCCCCCGCCCGGCTCCATCGTCCGGCCCGGCGCCGCGATCAGGAACAGGTCCTCGGTGCGCAGCGGCTCGAACTGCACGCCCCGCAGCGGCCCCGCCCCGTAGATGAACGCCATGTCCATCCGCCCGGTCATGATCGCCTCGCTGATCACCCCGCCGAAGTTCTCGTTGATGTGCAGCACGATGTCCGGATAGCGCTCGCGCACGCTGGTGAGCAGCGGCAGCGCGAGCGCCGCGCCCATGCTGTACGGGGCCAGGCCCACCGAGACGCTGCCCGCGGGCGCCCGCCCGGACACATCGACCGCGGCCTGCGCCAGCTCGACCTGGCGCAGGATGAGCTGGGCGTGCCGGTACAGCGCCCGGCCCGCCTCGGTCGGCGCGACGCCGCGCTTGCTGCGGATCAGCAGCTGCTGCTTGAAGTGGGACTCCAGCAGGGAGAGCTGCTGGCTGAGGGCGGGCTGCGCGATGTGCAGGATGTCGGCCGCGCGCGTGATGCTCCCGGCGTCGACGATCTTCACGAACGAGTACAGACGCCTGGTGTCCATGCACGGTCCTCCAGCCTCGGGGGGCCCTCATGGTAGGCGCCGTACCGCCGTCCGACGGCGGCGAGTGTGGGCCAGGTCATAACCAGCGGCGATTACGTCACACCCAACGCATATTTGCCGCCTTCTCTCGTGCGGATTACGTTCACCGGAACGCGAATTTCTCTCCTCGCGAAGATCCCTCTCACGCAGCTCCTTCTCGCCAATTGGCGACCACGCCGTTTTCTTCTTTTTCCGGAGGCACGTCATGCAGCATGCCGTCGATCTCGTGGCCGACCTCGGCGAGGGGTTCGGTGCCTACACCATGGGCGACGACGAGGCGCTGCTGGACGTGCTGACATCGGCCAATATCGCGTGCGGATTCCACGCGGGCGATCCGAGAATCATGGACGCGACCGTCCGCCGCTGCGCCGAAATCGGTGTCTCAGTGGGCGCGCATCACAGCTTTCCCGATCTCGTCGGATTCGGCCGCCGCGCGATGGATCTGACCCCGGACGAGGTCCGCACCGACACGCTGTACCAGCTGGGCGCCCTGCACGCCTTCGCGACCGCGTACGGCACCCCGGTACGGCACATCGCGCCGCACGGCAGGCTCGGCAACCTGGTCGCGACCCGCCCCGACTACGCGGAGGCGGTGGCCGGGGCCGTGGCGTCCTACGACCGGTCGCTGATCGTCCTGGCCCAGGACGGCGAACTCGCCGACGCCGCCCGCGCGCTGGGCCTGCGGGTCGGCATCGTCGGCATCGCCGACCGGGCGTACCGCGACGACGGCACCCTGGTGCCCCGGAGCGAGCCCGGAGCGGTACTGCACGACGCGGGGGAGATCGCCGAGCGGACCGTCCGGATGGTCACCGAGGGCGTGATCCGCACCGTCGGCGGCCGCGACCTCCCGGTCGCGTGCGACACCGTCCTGCTGCACGGCGACACCCCCGGCGCCATCGCCCTCGCCCGCCGCGTCCGCGAGGAACTGCTCACCGCCGGGGTGAAGATCGCGCCGCTCACCGACGTGCTGGACCTCAAGACCGACGGGAGCGCCTGACATGGCGGGCGAGGTCACCATCGCGGACTGCGGCGACTCGGCCGTCGTCGTCAAGGCCACCGGCCTCGCGCCCGACCGGGCCTGGGAGACCGTCCACGCCCTGGCCGACGCGGTCGAGGCCGCCGGCCCCGGCGGGGTGTACGGCATCGTGCCCACGTACGACACGCTGCTCGTCGAGTTCGACTGCGCCACCACGGACCACACCACGCTCCGGCGGCTGCTGCGCTACGAGAGCGGACGGCTCGCCGACGGCCCGCGCCCGGGACCCGCGCCGCGGCGCTTCGTCGTGCCGGTCGTGTACGGCGGCGAGTACGGCCCCGATCTGCCCGTCGTCGCAGGTCAGCTCGGGCTGACCGAGGCCGAGGTGGTGGCGCTGCACTCGCGCGCTCCGCTCACCGTCCGCTGCTTCGGCGCCCCGGCCGCGGCCCCGATGATGGACGGCCCGGCGTTCCCCCGGCCGGTGCCGCGGCTCGCCTCGCCGCGGACCAGCGTCGTCCCCGGCTCGGTCGCGGTGGCCGGGCGGCAGGCCGTCATCTCGCCGATGCCGTCCCCCGGCGGCTGGCCGCTGCTGGGCCGCACCCCGCTGCGGGTGCTCGACCTCGACGCGCGGCCGCTGACCCCGTACCGGCCCGGGGACACGTTCCAGTTCGTACCGATCGCCCCCGAGCAGTGGGACGAGCACGCGGGCGCACCCCTGGCGGCCTGCCATGACTGACACCCTCACCGCGCGCGAGGCCTTCGCCGCGACCGGCGCCCTCACCGTGCACCGGGCGGGCCTGACGACCGTGCAGGACCTCGGCCGCTTCGGGCACTCCCGCTACGGCCTGCCGGTCAACGGCGCGCTCGACCAGCACTCCGCCCGCGTCGCCAACGTGCTGGCGGGAAACGACGAGGGCGCGCCGCTGCTGGAGATCACCGCCCTGGACTTCGGCTGCACCCCGTCCACCGACATCCTCATCGCCGTCACCGGCGCGCCCGCCGACGTCACCGTGGGCGGTGTGCCCAGGCCGCAGTGGGAACCGCTGCCGGTACGGGCCGGTGAGACCATCACCGTCTCCGGCATCCGGATCGGGCTGCGCGTCTACCTGGCCGTCCTCGGCTCGGTGGACACCCCGTCCCTGCTGGGCAGCTGCGCCCCCGACACGATCCTCGGCTTCGGGCGCACGCTGCGCGACGGCGACGAACTGGCCCTGCGGGCCACCTGCCCGCCGGTCGACCACCCGGTGTTCGGCATTCCGCTGTTCCGGGTGCACGCCCCGGTGGCGCGCTTCGCCGAGCCCGGGCCCGATGGTGAAACGTGGACGGTCGACGTGACGGACGGGCCGGACCTCGCCGAGTTCGGCGACACCGCCGAGCGGCTGTTCCGTTCGCCGTTCACCGTGACCCCGCGGAGCAACCACATCGGTCTGCGGATGAGCGGCGACGTACCGCGGCGGGTGGCGACCGGTGAGGTGCTCTCGCGCGGTGTGCCGGTCGGCGCGGTCGAGGTGCCCGCGGGCGACGAACTGCTCGTCCTGCACCGGGGCCGCGGCGTCACCGCCGGATATCCGGTGCTCGCCGTGGTCACAGCGACCGGTCTGTCCGCGCTCGGACAGGCCCGGCCCGGCCAGTCGGTCCGGTTCCGGCACCGGACGGTGGAGGAGGCGGTGGCCGCGCACCGGACCCAGCGCCATGCCGTACGGGCGCTGGCCGCCCGCGTCCGCACCGTCTTCGACGAGCTGCGCGTCCCCGTCCCCTCGGCCACCCGGCCCGTCCCGTCCACCGTCTGACTGCCCCTCCGCGTTCCCGTCCCCTTCCCCGTCCCCTTCCCCCGTTGTGAGTGACCCGTCCCCACCTGGCTGACCCCGCCTGCAGAAAAGAGACATCATGACCGCCGTCGCCGCCGCTCAGCCAACCCCCAACGTCGTCGATCCGAGAACCGCGCGGAAGGTGACCCTCGCCGGATGCGTGGGGATCTTCGCCGAGCTTTACGACAACGGCATCTTCGGTTTCATGGCGGGCACCCTGGGTGTCGTCTTCTTCCCCGACGCGTCCAACGCGGTGCAGGTGCAGCTCGTCTTCCTCGGCTACGCCGTCTCGTTCTTCTTCCGCCCGCTCGGCGGCATCATCTGCGGTCACCTCGGCGACCGCATCGGGCGCCAGCGCATGCTCGTCTTCGTGATCATGCTGATCAGCGTGGCGACCGCGGCGATCGGCATGCTGCCGACGTACGCGAGTATCGGCATCGCGGCCCCCGCCCTCCTCATCCTGCTCCGGGTGCTCCAGGGCTTCTCCGTCGGCGGTGAGGCGTCGGGCGCGATGAGCTTCCTCGCCGAGCACGCCCCCGAGGGCAAGCGCGGCCTGTACACCAGCTACGCCCAGATCGCCTCGTTCCTCTCGCTGCTCACCGGCACGCTGGTCGCCGCGGGCATGACCAGCGGCCTCGGGTCGGACGCGATGGAGTCGTGGGGCTGGCGCATTCCGTTCCTGCTCGCCGTCCCGCTGGGGCTCGCGGGCCTCTACATCCGCAAGCGCATCAGCGACACCCCGAACTTCAACCGGCTGAAGGAATCGGGCGGGCTGTCGAAGAACCCGCTCAAGGAGGCGTTCGCCTCCTCCGAGCACCGTCGCGCGATGCTGCTCGCCCTGTTCATCCCGCTGATGAACGGCTCCGGCTACTACGTGCTGTTCGGCTACATGCCCACGTTCATGAGCACTGAGCTGCACTTCAGCAAGGTGCAGGGGCTGCTCGTCACCTCGGCCAGCCTGGTGGCCATCTCCCTCGCCATTCCGTACATGGGCTCCCTGTCCGACCGCATAGGGCGGAAGAAGGTCTTGTCGGGGGCCGCGATCGCCATGGCCGCCCTGGGCATTCCCTGTTACCTGCTCATCGGCACCGGCAATGTGGCGCTGGCCATCCTCGGCGCCTGCGTCATGGCCGTCGTCTTCGCGGGCCACACCGGCGTCATCCACATCCTGCTGGTCGAACTCTTCCCGACCCGGGTCCGCTATTCCGCCTACGGCCTCGGCTACAACGTCTCCTCGGCGCTCTTCGGCGGGACCGCGCCCCTGCTGATGACGTATCTCATCTCCCTCACCGGAAACGTCAACATGCCCGCCTTCTACGCGGTCGTCACCGCGCTCGGCACGCTCATCGCCGTGTCCCGGGTACGGGACAGGGCCCACCTGCCGCTGCGCGACGCGTAATTCCCCCGCCTTCACCCCCACTCCCGTTTCCGACAGAGGAGCGCAGTCACGATGCCCTTTTCCGACTACAAGACCGCACTGGTGACCGGTGCCTCCACCGGAATCGGCGCGGTGGTCGTCGAGCGGCTGGTCAAGCAGGGCCTGGAGGTCCACGCCGTCGCCCGCAACGCCGACCGGCTCGACGACCTGGCCCGGCGCACCGGCTGCGTCCCGCACGCCGTCGACATCACCGACACCGCCGCGCTCACCGCGGAACTGCGGGACCTCCGGGTCGACATCCTCGTCAACAACGCCGGGGTATCACGCACCGGAAACATCCTCACCGCCGACGAGTTCGCCGTGGACGAGCAGATCGCCGTCAACATTCAGGCGGTGCTGCATCTGGTGCGGCTGGTCATGCCGGGAATGGTGGAACGCGACCTCGGTCATATCGTCAACATCAGCTCCATCGCCGGTGTCTACAACTTCGGCGGAAACACCATCTACCACGCCACCAAATCGGCCGTGCACACCCTCTCCCGCCAGCTGCGGGTGGACGGCTACGGGCGCCGGATCCGGGTCACCGAAATCTGCCCCGGGCGGGTCGAGACGGAAATCTTCGGACGGCTGCTCGGCGACATGGAAGAGGCCCAGCGCCGGTTCTACGACGGCTACGAATCGCTCAAGCCGGAGGACATCGCGGACGCCATCGAATTCGCCGTCTCCTCGCCGCGCCACGTCAACATCGGCCACATCGAGATCCTGCCCACCTTCCAGGTGCCGGGCGGGCTCAACTTCGAGCGGAGGGCCGACTGAGATGAGCACCGCACAGCGCGGCACTGAGCAGCGCGGCACCGCACAGCGCGTCGGCCGCATCAAACCCTCCCCGAGCACCGCGGCCGCCCAGCGGGTCCGCGAACTGAAGGCCCAGGGCCGGGACATCCTCGACCTCACCGTGGGCGAGCCCGATTTCGACACCCCGGACCATGTGAAGGACGCCGCCATCGAGGCGATCCGGCACGGCGCCACCAAATACACCCCGGTCAACGGCACCCCGCAGCTGCGGACCGCCATCGCCGACCGGCTCCTGCGACGCCACGGTCTGGACTACCCCGGCGACCGGATCGCGGTGGGCGGCGGCGGGAAGCAGATCATCTTCCTCGCCCTGATGGCCACCCTGGACGCGGGCGACGAGGTCGTCATCCCGGCGCCGTACTGGGTGTCGTACCCGGACATGGTGCTGGCCAACGACGGCACCCCGGTGGTCGTCCCCTGCCCGGAGGCCGACGGCTTCAAGCTGACCCCCGACCGGCTGGCCTCCGCCCTCACGGACCGCACCCGCTGGGTCGTCCTCAACTCCCCGTCCAACCCGACCGGCGCCGTCTACACGGCGGACGAGCTGCGCGCCCTCGCCGAGGTGCTGCTCGCCCACCCCCACGTCCACGTGCTCACCGACGAGATCTACGACGAGATCTTCTACGAGCCGGGCCAGGTCCACAGCCTCGCCGCGGTCGAACCGCGCCTGGCCGACCGGGTCTTCTACACCAACGGCGTCTCCAAGACGTACGCGATGACCGGCTGGCGCATCGGCTACGGCGCGGGCAACGCCGAGCTGATCCGGGCGATCAACACCCTCCAGTCCCAGATCTCCTCCTGCCCCTCCTCCATCAGCCAGGCCGCCGCCACCGCCGCGCTCAGCGGCGACCAGTCCTTCGTCCGCGACAGCGTCGCCGTCTACCGCGCCCGCCGGGACACCGTCGTCAAGCTGATCAACGACATCCCCGGACTGTCCTGCACCCCGCCGGACGGCGGCTTCTACGCCTTCGTCAACTGCACCGGCCTCCTCGGCACCCGCACCCCCTCCGGCCAGGAGGTCCGCACCGACGAGGACGTCGCCGCCCATCTGCTGGAGTCGCGGTCCGTCGCGGTGATCCACGGCGCCGCGTACGGCTCGCCGGGCTACTTCCGTATCTCCTTCGCCACCTCGAACGACGTCCTCACCGCGGCCTGCGAGGCCATCGCCCGCGCCCGCGCCGACCTCTCCTGACTCTCCCGAAGGGGACACATGATCCGCGTCAACACCGCCTTCACCCGCCCCGATCCGGACCTGGTGAAGCAGCTGAGCCGCTACTCCGCCGCCACCATCCACGAAGCGCAGGGCCGCCTCGGCGCCCTCGACTCGACCATCAAGCCGGTCGACCCCGCGATGTCCCTGTGCGGCCCGGCCTTCCCCGTGGTGTGCGCGCCCCGCGACAACATCATGCTCCAGGTCGCCATCGCCCACGCCCGCCCCGGCGACGTCATCACCGTCTCCGCGGGCGCCTACGCCGAGGCGGGCTCCTTCGGCGATGTCCTGGCCAACGCCTGCGTCGCCAAGGGCCTGGGCGGCCTGGTCACCGACACCGGCGTCCGCGACACCCGCGAGCTGCGCGAACTCGGCTTCCCGGTCTTCTCGTACAGCGTCTGCATGAAGGGCACGGTCAAGGAAACCGTCGGCCCGATGGCCGAACCCGTCCTGATCGGCGGCGAGATCATCCGCCCCGGCGACGTGGTCCGCGCCGACGCCGACGGCGTCGTGATCGTCCGCCACGAGGACCTGGCGGACGTCATCGACAAATGCCAGGCCCGCGTCGAGGCCGAGGACGCCTTCATCGCCGCCTACCGCTCCGGTAAGAGCGTCATGGAGGTCTGCGGCCTCGAACCGGTCCTGAAGGCCAAGGGCCTGGTCATCGACTGACCCCGGCATCGACTCCCCGACCTCGGTCTTCGTCCTGTACATGAGCTGCGCCAGGCCGATGCCGAACCCGTGAGGGCGGCCCTGGGGCTGTCCGTGGGGCGTGAGTAGGGTTGGCGGGCCTGTGTGTCGTGAGTGGGGGAGTCGTCGCCATGGAAGACCTGCGCCCGGACGATCCGCGGCGGATCGGCCCGTATGACGTGGTGGCCCGGTTCGACACGGAGTTCGGTACGGAGGGTGTCGGTGACGGCGGCCGCGTTCCGGAGCGGCGCTTCATCGGGCGGCTGCCGGGCGGGAACCGCACGGTCGTGATCAGCACGCCGCTGCCCGGCGCCGACGCGGCGCGGTTCGCGGTGGAGGCGGAGGCCGCGCGGCGGCGGTTGTCCGGGGACTGGATCTCCCCGGTGACCGACCTCGGCGGGACGGGCGAGGCGCTCTGGTACGCCTCGCCGTACCTGCCCGCGCTGCCGCTCCCGGACGCGCTCGCCGCGCACGGCGGTCCGTTGCCGGATCGCACCGTCCGCGCCGTGGGGGCCGCGCTCGCGGAGGCGCTGGCCGCCGCGCACGCGTGGGGCGTGACGCACGGCGGCATCTCACCCCGCGCGGTGCTGCTCACCACCGACGGACCGCGGCTGACGTGCTTCGGCGCACACCGGTCCGGGCCACCGGGGTCGGGCGCGGGCAGCCTCCCGCCGGAGCAGGTCGCGGGTGGGCAGACGCTGCCGCCGGGCGACATCTACGCGCTGGGCTCGGTCCTGGCGTACGCCGCGACCGGGCACACCGTCCCGGAACGCCGCGAACTGCCCGAGGCGCTGCGGACGACGATCGCGCGGTGCCTGGCCCGCGACCCGGCGTCCCGCCCGCAAGCCGCCCGGCTGCTGGAGGAGCTGACGCGTACGGAGGAGGCGCCGGGCGGAAGCGGGGCGGTCGCGGCCCTCGGGCCCGGCTGGCTGCCCGGCGCGGTCATCGGGGCGCTCGTCCGGCAGTCCGCCGAGCTGCTGGCCGCGGAGACGGACGTGGCGGGCGGCGCGGCGCCGGGCGGCCCGTCGTACGAGCCGACGGCCCTGGGACGGATCTGATGGCCCATCCCCTGAACCACGACGACCCCGAGCAGCTCGGCGCGTTCCGGCTGATCTCCCGGCTCGCCGGCGGCGGTATGGGCAACGTGTACCTCGGTCGCTCGCCGAAGGGCCGTACGGTCGCGCTCAAGACCATGCACGAACGCATCGCCACCGAGGCGGAGTTCCGCACCCGCTTCCGGCTGGAGATCGACGCCGCCCGCGTCATCGGAGGGCGGCACGGCGCGGCGGTCGTGGACGCCGACCCGTTCGCCGACATCCCCTGGCTGGCCACCGAGTATGTGCTCGGCCCGCCGCTCGACGAGGCGGTGGCGGTGTGCGGTCCGCTTCCGGAGCGGACCGTACGGGCGCTGGGCGCGGCCCTGTGCGCCGCGCTCGGCCAGTTGCACGGCTCGGACGTCGTCCACCGGGACCTCAAGCCGTCCAACATCCTGCTCACCGACCTCGGGCCCAAGGTCATCGACTTCGGCATCGCGCGGGCCCTCGGCGACGACCGGCTGACCCGGGTGGGGGCCACCGCGGGCACCCCGGCCTTCATGTCGCCGGAGCAGGCGACCGGGATGGAACACACCGCGGCGGGCGATGTGTTCGCCCTGGCGGGGGTGCTGCTGTTCGCCGCCACCGGACACGGCCCCTTCGGCGGCGGCCAGGCCGCCGACCTGCTGTACCGGGTGCGCTACGCGGAGCCCGACCTCACCGGCGTACCCGCCGCCCTGCTGCCGCTGCTGACCCGCTGCCTCAGCAAGGACCCCGCGCAGCGCCCCGGCACCGCCGAACTGGCCCGCGAGCTGGACGCCCGCCTCCCCGACGACCCGGAGGGCTTCCGGGAGCTGCTGCCCGACACCGCGCTCGCGGAGATCGCCCGGCGGGCCACGGACGTATGGCGGATCCAGCCCGAGCGCCTGCCCGCCCCGCCCGGCACGGTGCTCCCGGGCGCGGCGCCGAAGGCCCGTATGTCCCGGCGGAAGTTCCTGACCCTCACGGGCGGGTCGACCCTCGGGGTGGCGGCCGCGGGGACGGGTGCGTGGGCGTGGTCCACCCGGGACAAGGGACCCGGACCCCGCCCGCCCAATGTGCCCTCGCGCGCGGTGTGGTGGGCGAAGGTCGACCGGGCGGACCAGTCCTTCCTGCCGATACCCGCCGGTGATCTCGTCCTGGTGCTGTGCGAGAACGCACTGGTGGCGCTGGACGCGAAGAGCGGCGAGGAGCGCTGGACCCGTGAGTGGGAGGCTTTCCCCCACGGGGGGAAGGGCCGGTGGCGGGTGGTCTCGGACGGGAAGCGGGCCTACGCCTTCATACCCGAGCAGGGGCCCCAGAGAGGGCTCTCGGTCCACTCCATCGATCCCGGAAACGGCGAGCCACGGCGTGTGGCGGGCCCGTTCCGGGAATTCGACGTGTCCTACCCGAAGGAGGCGCATCCGTTGCTCGTCGCGGACGGCGTGATGTACCTCATCGCCAGAAAGTTCCTGAGCTCTTCCGATGCCGATACCGATGCCGACACCGGTACCGAGGACGACGAAGGCTGGCGCACCATCGCCGTCAGTCTCGGCACCGGTAAGGAGCTATGGCGTCAGCCCTTCTCGGGCTCCTACAGCCCCCGGGCATACGACACCGACACCGTCGCCGATGTCGTTGGCGATCGGCTTGTGCTGAGCCGTCGAGTCAACGGTCTCCCCTATAAGGACGGTCTTGCCGCCCGCCACACCCGTACCGGCGAGTCGCTCTGGTACTGGACATTCCGCAGGGAACCGGGCGACGACTCTTACCTCGGCCCGGGACAGTTGGTCGCGGACGAGGAGCGTGTCTACTTCGGCACCGATCTGCTCATGGCGTTCCGCGTCTCCGACGGGGACAAGGCCTGGGAGTTCGGCAAGGGGCGCGACAAGGGCGATGTCGAGGACGGCGACCGGCCGTACGGCAGGCCGGCGGTGAAGGACGGCGTGGTGTACGTCGCCGAGGGCACCCGCGGGCTCGTCGCCGTGGCGGCGGACACCGGAAAGCCGCTGTGGGAGACGGGATTCGGGGACGCGGTGCCCAATCTCCACATCACGCCGGTCATCGGCAGGAAGTACGCGTACGTCGCCCTCGACGGCAACGCGAAGATCGGCGCCGTCGATCTGCGGACGCACAAGGTCGCCTGGACCCTCCGCGTCCCGGGAAACTTCGACAGCGGCTTCGTGGCTCATGAACGGGCCGGGACCCTGGCGTGGACCAGCGGCGAATTCGTCTGCGCCATCCGCTTCGAATAAGCCCACTTCCGTCAACGGCAGCCGGATCACCGGCAGGAAGACACCCGTCTCATGAACCTCCTCGGATCCGGCGACCCCCTCCGCCTCGGCCCCTACCGTCTCCTCGGCGTGCTGGGGGAGGGCGGCATGGGCAAGGTGTACCTCGGGCGGGACAGCTCCGGCCGGTCGGCCGCGGTCAAGGTGCTCCGACCGGAGATGGCGCACGACGCGCACATGTCCCAGCGCTTCGTCCGCGAGGCCCAGGCCGCGCAGGCGGTCACCAGCACCGGGGTGGCCCGTGTCCTCGGGGCGTGGACCGAGGGCGGTCGGCCGTGGATCGCGACCGAGTTCCTGGCCGGGCCCACGCTGGACGACACCATCGAGGAGCAGGGGCCCTTCGACGAGCAGGGCGTGGCGGAACTGGCCCACGAACTCGCCCGTACCCTCCAGGACATCCACGCCGCCGGGCTGGTCCACCGCGACCTCAAGCCGTCCAACATCGTGATGACGTCTTCGGGCCCGCGCATCATCGACTTCGGCATCGCCCGCCCCGAACACGGCCTCACCCTCACCTCCACCGGCCAGATCCCGGTCACGCCGGGCTACGGCGCGCCGGAGCAGGTGATGGGGCAGCGCGTCGGCCCGTCCGGTGACGTCTTCTCGCTGGGCGCGGTGCTGGCGTACGCGGCGAGCGGGGAGCGCGCGTACCAGGGCGGGCATGTGGCGGCGGTGCAGTACGCGGTGGTGCACGGCCAGCCGGACCTGTCGGAGGTGCCGGACTCGATCCGCGGGCTCATCGGCCCCTGCCTCGTCAAGGATCCGGCGCAGCGTCCGCTGCCGCAGCAGATCGCGGCCGCGTTCGCCTCGCCGCCGGGGAGCAAGGCCAAGGCCAAGCGGGTGTGGCAGCTGGGTTCCCTGGCCGCGGAGATCAAGCGGCGCGAGGCGGCGGCCAAGCAGCTGACCACCTTCCCGGAGATACCCACCCCCGCCGACCCGGCCGCGCCCTCCCGCCGCAGGCTCATCACCGCGCTCGCGACGGGCGGCGCCGTGCTGGCGGCGGGCGGCGGCGCCGCCTGGTGGCTGCTGTCCAAGGACGACGACGCCGTCCGGAACGCCATCGCGGACGAGAAGGAGGCCGTGGTGGCGCGCAAGCCGTGGGACGCCAAGCGGTTGAAGCCCTCGCAGTACCAGAAGGGCACGGCGCCGCCCAGCCTGTGGGGCCCGCAGGGGGCGCGTCTCTCGACCTTCCGTCCCGTGGTCGCGGGCAATCGTGTGGTGTTGGAGGTGACGGCCAACAGCCTGGGCGGATACGACGTGGCTGACGGCAGCCGCAAGTGGACGGTGGAATGCGACGCGCGTGCCCGCTGTGCCGCGCCGTCGGACGGGCTTGTCGTGACGGTCAGTTCTGATTGGGACGACCCCGAGGGAACGCTGCTCGCGCTCGACAGCGCGACCGGCGAGAAAAAATGGACCGCGCCCGCCAATGCCATCATGATCACCGGAGCGGATGCGGAGACCGTCTACTTCACGACATCGAGTACGGAGAAAAGCACGCGGGTCGACCGCCTGGGTGCCCTGGACATCGCGGATCGCAGCGTCCGCTGGACCGTGCCCATGCCGGTGGAGTGCTCGCCCGTCGCCCCGCCCCTGATCGCCACTGGCAGTGGACGCCTGGTGGTCTCTGGGGAGAACGGCAAGGTGGTCACGCTCGACACCCGCACTGGGAAAGTGGCCTGGAAGCTGTCCCGGCGTACCACGGTGATCGCCCCGAGCGCTCCCGCCGTCTCCGAGGGGGTCGTCTACCTGGGCGGGCCGACCCTGACGGCTCGTAAGGTCAGCGACGGGAAGGAGGTGTGGTCCCTGCCTGCGAAGAGCGAACGCTCGAAGAGCTCGGGTGGCTGGGGCCCTCCGGTGATCGACGGCGATGCCCTGTACGCGCAGGACGGCACCGAGATCAGCCGCCGTGACAAACGGGACGGAAAGACCGACTGGGCGCGGCACACGCAGGGTGACGTTCGGCCGCAGCTCGTCCCCCCGGTGGTGCAGGGCACGTCCCTCTGGGCCAGCCAGGACGTCATCGGTGAGAAGGGCGTCGCCGTCCTGAACAAGGATTCGGGTGAAAGGGTCTGGATCTGTGGGCGAGGCCAAACCGGCGAATGCTTGATGACAGGTGCGGGCAATCGCGTCTTCCTGCTGCGAGGCGGCAGCTTCATGGCGATGCCGGTGTTCTGACCCCGCCACTCGGACCCCGCAAATCGAATACGGCCATTCCGGTGCCTGCCGCCCGGGTGGTTTCCGGGGGCCCGGTGGCGTGGTGCGGGCCGGGGCGGGCGTTGGGTTCCTAATGTCGGGGTCACGGCAATGGGCCGATCGTCCGGAAATCACAGGTGGGTGTGGAATGAGCCGCTTCTCCGTACGGCACCGACTGACCGCGCTGGCGGGAATCCTGACGCTGTGTGCGTACGGGCTCGTCTCCGGCCTCGCCACCGCGGCCACCGCCGCGCCATCGGCCCCGTCCCCCGCGCAGCTGTACGTCTCCGAGTACGCCGACAACACGGTGCTGAAGGTGGCCACCGACGGCAGCGGCCAGTCCACCGTCCCCACCAGCGGCCTCGCCCGCCCCACCGGGCTCGCCCTCGACGGCGACGGCGACCTCTACATCTCCGACACCGGCAACAACCGGGTGGTGACGGTGCCCGCGGACGGCAGCGGGCAGGAAACGGTCCCGGCCACCGGTCTCTCCCGCCCGATCGGTCTCGCCGTCGAGAGCGAGCACGCCCACGATGCCGATGACGCCGACGAGAACCTGTTCATCGCCGACAGCTTCAACGACCGGGTGGTCGAGGTCTCCCTGGACACCGGCGAACAGACCACCGTGTCCACCACCGGCCTCCGCCACCCGGACGGCCTGGCGCTCGACGCGCGCGGCAACCTCTACATCGCCGACTTCGTCAACGACCGCGTCGTGGTGGCGCCCGCGAACGGCGGGCCGCAGTTCACCGTCCCCACGGCGGGGCTCTCCGAGCCCACCGGGCTCGCGTTCGACCGGGCCGGGAACCTCTACGTGGCCGACTCGGGCAACGACCGCGTGGTGAAGATCCCGGCGAACGGCGGCCCGCAGCGGACCGTCCCCGCGACCGGGCTCAACACCCCGCAGGGACTCGCGGTCGACGCGTACGGCAACCTGTTCGTCGCCGACTTCGGCAACGACCGGGTCGTGGAGGTCCCCGCGGACGGCGGCGAGCAGTCCACCGTGCCCATCGCCGGGCTGAGCAGCCCGGTCGGACTGGCCATCCCGCCGTCCCACCCCGCGCCCACCCGCCTCAAGGCGAGCGCGGCCACCGTGGAACGGCATACCTCGCCCGCGTCCCTGCGGGTCAAGGGGCTGTCCGCCACCCTGACCACGGCCGACGGCGCCGCGCTGCCCGGCCAGACGGTCCGGTTCACCGACTCCACCGGCGCCCGCAAGCTGTGCGCCGCGGTGACGAACACCCGGGGCAGGGCACGGTGCGACGCCACTCTCCGCACCGGTTCGCGGGCCCGCTACGACGACCTGCGCCAGCACGGCTACCGCGCCACGTACGCGGGCACCGCCCCGTACCGTCCCAGCTCGACCGCCGCCCAGCTACGCGCGGCACGCCGCACCTGAAAACACGATTGAGGCCCCGCCCCCGGCGGATCAGCCCGCGGCGCGCCGCCCCAGCAGCTCCGGGGCGAGCACCGTCACCGACCGCGGCCCCACCTCGATCAGGCCGTCGCGGCGCAGCCGGGCGAGGGCGCGGTTGACCGTGACCCGGGTGACGCCCAGCAGGTCCCCCAGGTCCTGCTGGGTACCCGGCAGCGGGACCCGCCCCCCGGCGTCCGTCGCGGCCTCCTCCAGCAGCCAGGCCGCCAGCCGCGCCTCGGCGGACCCGGTGGCGGTGGCCATGAACCGCTCCTGCTGCCGCCGGGCCTGCCCGGCCAGGACGCGCAGGACGTGAGCGCGTACCGGGGCCGCGTCCGGCGCGGCGTCCTCGACCAGCGCCAGAAAGCGGTCCCGGCGCAGCCTGCGCACGGTGCACGGGGTGAGCGCGGTGAACGTCGCGGTGTGCCCCCGGCCGTCGATCACCGCGATCTTGTCGAGGGCGCACGGACCGGACCACTGGCCGAACCGGACGACCCGCCCGGAGGCCGTCGTGCCGGTGGCGGCCACCGACCCCCGCAGCAGCAACGGGAGGTACCCGGCCGGTTCGCCCGCGGCGGCCAGCACCTGCCCGGCCGGGCAGGTGCGCCGCGCCGAAGCGGCCCACAGCGCGCGCAGCCGTTCCTCCGGCAGCCCGGCCAGCAGCGGCACCTCGCCCAGCAGCCGCCAGCCCGCCGCCGGTGTATCGGCCGATACAGACCCGCCCATCCTCACCCGCCTACCGTCGCCGCATGCTGATCGTGGAACTGGCCTTCACGCCGACGCCCGAACGCCTCGCCGCCCGCCCGGCCCACCGCGCCCTCCTGGGCGACCTCTACGCGGACCGCCGTCTCGTGGCCGCGGGCCCCTGGGCGGACGACACGGGCGCGCTGCTGATCTTCGACGTCGAGCGGGAGGAACTGGACCGTATCCTCGCCGCCGATCCGTACTTCCGCACCCCCGGCGTCGACATCACCGCCATCCGCCCCTGGACCCCGCTGTTCGGTCCCCGAGGGGGCGGGTGACCACGGTGCGTGCCGACTACCAGCCGAGGTCGCGCCACCATGGACTGTCCGGGGCGTCGGCGCGGATGATCCTGGCCCGTTCCAGGATCCTGGCGTCGAGGGACCACACCAGCACGCGCAGCTCGCGCGCGCTTCTCCTGGGCAGAGCGTGGATCACCGTTTCGAGGCGGTCACGGAAGTATCCGGGGTCGCAGCCGCATTCGGGGATGCTGCACAGCGGCGTCACGGATGGCTCCGTCAGCCGTCGGAGAGGACCGTGCGCGAGTGCCTTCCAGTGCGCATAGGCTTCCCCGATCGCCTCAGGCCAGAAGCGCGTTCGTTCGAGACGGCGCAGAGCGGCGGCACAGGAGCCGGAGAGACGGTCGATCGGTGGATGCCGCGGGCGGCGGTGGACCCGTACCGGGATGTCGCCCCGCAGGGCTGAGGGGCGCCTACGCGGCATTGCCCTTTCGGTTGTCGGTCATGCGAGCAACGTACCTCCACGGGGCTCTCTCCGTCAGGTGGGTTCTGGCGCCCCGTCACCCGGCGTGGCCCGTCACCCGGCGTGGCCCGTCACCCGGCCGATCCACGTCATGAAGTCCGCCGCGTCCTGGTTGGCGCCATGTCCGGCGTCCCAGTACATGAGGGCGTTGACGTCGTCGCCCAGGTTCTCCAGACCGGCGGCGAGGTTGCCGACGACGGTGAGGGAGGTGTCGGTGTCCTTCGTGCCGACGCGGATCCACCAGTGCTTCGCCCGGCCGGGGTTCCGGTGCTGGATGAAGAACATGGGGTTCATCAGGTCGAGTTTGCGCGGCAGGTCGCCGTCGAGCCGTGCGCTCGGGTTGCCGGTGGCGTGGCGCAGGCTGTACAGGGTGAAGTGGCGGGCCTTGGTGGTTCCCGTGCCGAACAGGTTGTTCTCCGGCGAGGAGAGGTCGAAGGGGTCGAACGCCGGCGTGTCCTTCTTCCGGGCCCCGACGTGGGTGAGGAAGTCGGCCCACGCGAAGGTGGCCCGGCCGCCGGACCAGGTGAGCCAGGGGTTCTTGGCCAGATAGCTCGAACGGTCGGATGCCGGGAGGGCCTTGAGATAGGCGGTGGCGGCCGGTTCGAGGTAGGTCTGCACGAGGTGTTCGTCGTAGTTGCGGGCCGTGATGGGGCTGGAGCCGTGCGGGCCCCTCAGCTTCAGGGAGGCCTGGTATTCGGCGAACGCGGAGCGCAGCTCCCCGGAGACGGCCTGGTCGACGGTGTCGCCGGAACTCAGCGTGTTGCCGCCCCAGTTCCACTCGTACGCCATGTCGGCGTGTTCGAGGTCGGCGATGGGGCACCAGGCGCCGCCCGCGAAGATGGCGTCGCTCGCGGGGGCCGCGCCCAGTTCCCTGAGGTCGGCCTCGTACAGGGGGCTGTCGCCGGACGCGCCGAGCAGGGCGGACAGGGCGCCTCCGGCGCTGGTTCCGGAGGAGACGATGCGGTCGGTGTTCCCGGGGATGCGGCCCTTGTTGAAGCGTACGTACCGCACCGCGGCCTTCAGGTCGACGATGGCGGTGGGCGCCGTGCCGTAGTACGTACCGTCCGCGTCGACGAGGGTCCGGCCGCGGGCGCCCGGCTCGACGACGACGTAGCCGGCGGCCACGGCCAGCTTGGCGTTGCTGACCATGGCGGCCTGGCCACCGCCACCGCCCCC
The DNA here is from genome assembly GCF_055591805.1 of Streptomyces sp. NPDC041200. Taxonomy (NCBI): domain Bacteria; kingdom Bacillati; phylum Actinomycetota; class Actinomycetes; order Kitasatosporales; family Streptomycetaceae; genus Streptomyces; species Streptomyces sp. NPDC041200. Next base: position 421,209 of record NZ_JBVIZF010000002.1, read on the forward strand.
GCCGCCGGGCGGCGTCATCGGAGAGCCGCCGACCCCGGTGGCGTCCGCCACGGACGACGGCATGTAGCCGCCCACCGAGTTGGCGAAGAGGATCGGCGCGCGGGTGGCGTCGACCGCCTTGCCGTCGATGGCGACGGGAACGCTGACGTTCAGGCACTGGTACTTCGCGTCCACCGGCCGCGCGACATAGGTGATGGCCTTGTAGAAGTGGTACGTCACGCTCTTGTCGCCGTCGGCCGTGGCGATGGTCGTCGTCAGGACCGTGTAGGCGTCCTTGTCGAAGACCAGCGCGTCCGAGGGCTTCCGCGAGCGGGCGGCGGCGAGGCCGACTCCCGCCGTCGACACCGCGGTGGCCGCGGCGAGTCCCACGACCATGGTCCTGCGCTTCACTGAGTTCTCCTGCCGCTCGTCCGTGGCCCCCGTCGGTGTGTGAACGTATGGATCGTCCGCAATATCGTCAACAATTTTCGCGGCATTCATGGTGAACGCACAGCCTGCGCAGAGCGGGTTCGACGCGCGGTTTCAGGCGCCGCAACCGGACTGAAGCCGCGCTGAAGCCGACCGCCCGCAGTCTCTGGCGCATGACCTCACAAGACGGAACGAAGCGCGGTGTCCACCTCACCCCCGAGCAGGTCGAGGACCCCGTACGCGGCTACGCCGACCTCCGTACCCACGACGAACTCCCGCACGTCGTCCTCCCCGGCCTCAGGACCCCCGTACGGCTCGTCACCCGGTACGCCGACGTCAAGGCCGCGCTCACCGAGCCGAGGCTGGTCCGGGACCGCACGCACATTCCGAACGGCGCCGAATCCGCCGACGCGCAGGACGAGTTGATGGAGGCGGCCTCGGCCGGGCTCCCCGCCGAGTACGTGAAGTACTTCGCCGGACACCTCGCCCTCTTCGACGGCGAGGAGCACGCCCGCCGCCGCGCCCCGCTGACCCGCGCGTTCACCGCCCGCCGCATCGCGGCGCTGCGCGCCTTCGTCGAGCGGACCGCGGACGGCCTGATCGCCGAGGCCGGGGAGCACGGCGGTACGGACCTCCTCGGCGCCTTCGCCTACCCCCTGGCCACCCACGTGATCTGCGAGCTGATCGGCGTCGACGCGGGCGACCGCGACCAGGTGTGCTCCTGGATGCGGGACTTCGCCTTCGGCGACGGCAGCCGGGCCGGTGAGGCGCTCGTCGCGCTTGTCGAGTACACCAAGGAACTCATCGCCCGCCGCCGGGCCGAGCCCACCGAGGACCTGATCTCCGCCCTCCTCCAAGGTGCCCGCGACGACGAGGACCCGCTCACCGAGGACGACCTGATCGGCATCGTCTTCCTGCTCATCAACACCGGGATCACCCCGCCCGCGCTCTTCCTGGCCCACGCCACCCTCGCCCTGCTCGACCACCCCGAACAGGCGGCCAGGCTGCACGCCGACCCGGAGTTGCTCCCGCGTGCCGTCCCCGAACTCCTCCGGTACGTCTCCATCGTCCGCGTCGGCGCCACCGTCTACGCCACCGAGGACTTCGACTTCGCCGGGACCGCGCTGCGCGGGGGCGAAGCCGTGACGGTCGCCCTGCTCGCCGCCGACCACGACCCCGCGGAGTTCGGCGACGGTGCCGAACGGCTCGATGTGGGGCGGGAGTTCGGGCGCGGGGACGGCCACCTCGCCTTCGGGCACGGGGCCCACTACTGCATCGGCGCGGCGCTCGGCCGTCTCGTCACGAGCGTCGTCCTCGACCGGCTCTTCGTCCGCCGGGACGACCTGCGGCTCGCCGTGGACCGCGCCGAGCTGGAGTTCGGCCACTGGCCGGGCGACGGCTTCCACCTGCTGCGGCTGCCCGTCCGTCTGTGACCCGGCTCGTTCAGCCGCGAATGGCCCATGACCGCGAGCCACGGCACGCGCCGTTCGTCCGTCCGGTCGACCGTGGTGGGGGAAGAGCTTCGGCCAGCCCTGTCGATCCGATCGATCCCCCGCCCGAGCGGTTAGCGTGCGATCCGGTCGTCAGACGCCAGTCGGTCCGCCGGGCCGAACCGGAATCGAGCGCACCATGACCACGTCGTCCGCGACCCGGAACGGACCCCGGGCCTCCCTCCTGCTGCTGGTGGCTCTGGGCATGGCGGTCGTCGACGGGGGCGTCGCGGAGGTCCGTGCCACCCCGCGGTCCGCGGACCCCGCACCGCGCAGCCCCTTGCTCGCCGAGGTCGCCGAACAGATCGCCTTGCCGGCGCGGACCTGGACGGCGTGGGGCACCCACACCGCCAAGGGATATACGACCGAGGCGGCGCGGACCATCGACGTCGAGGGGATGAGGGCCGACTGCGAGAACATCAACCTCAACAAGAAGCTGGCCGCCAACTTCCGCAGTGATGTGTTCGGCCCCGGCGTGAAGGGGTTCTTCTACCGATGCGAGCGGGTCGCCTGGGACACCAACAAGTACTGGTTCACCATCAGCTCCGCTGATCGGGCCCAGATCGACGCACTCTGCGACCCGAACACCGCGTACCCCGTCGTCTACGACCAGCAGCACGACACCTACTGGCTGGACGAGCCCTTCACCTGCACGAGGTGGGCCGCCCCCGCGTGATGCGACGTCGCGCCGACCCGACTGGTGGAGGATCCACCGGCATGGGTCAGCGCTTCCCCTTGCCCCGCCTCTTCTGCGGCTTGCTCCACTCGCCCCGGTGCTTCTGACAGCGGGAGTAGCCGATCATCGCGGGATTCTGGCATGGCCTCCCGGTCGCCGTTTTGGTCGATCCGCACTTCACCTGCTTGCCCATGTGGTCCGTCCCCCTCGCCCGGTCGATGCCGTCTCGGATGAAGCCTCACCAAGCAGGGGCACGGCCGACACCGACCACGGACGTATGGGGCCGAATCCACCCCCTTTGAGACCGGAACCCGGCTGCTACCGCTCGCCCTGGGGCAGATGCGCCTTGGCGTCGTCGTACGTCGCGTCGCCGGCCGCCTCGGCCAGGGCGTAGACCAGGTGCAGCACCCCGGTGCTGAAGGTCTTGGACGAGAGCAGCCTCAGCGGCATCGTGGTCTCGCTCTCGTCGAACAGCCGCATGCCCTTGCGGACGGCGATCGGGTGCACCAGCAGGTGCAACTCGTCCAGTAGCCCGTGCGCCAGCAGCTCCCGGACGACGGAGACCGAGCCGCTCATCGCGATGTCCTTGCCCGGTTCGCTCTTCAGCGCGGTGACGGCGTCGACCAGCTCGCCCCCCAGCCGCTCCGTGTTCCGCCAGGTGAACGACAGATCCTGACGCGACACGACGATCTTGCGGGCGTCACCGAGCTTCTTCGCGAAGTCGGCGTCCTCACCCCCGGCCGCCTCCCGCTCCGGCCAGGCCCCGGCGAAGCTGTCGTAGGTCTCGCGCCCCAGGAGGAGGGTGTCGGCCGCGCTGAAGGTCGCGTCGACGGCGGCACCCATTTCGTCGTTGAAGTACGGGAAGTGCCACTGATCGGGCGCTTCCACGACGCCGTCGAGCGAGATGAACAGGCTGGCGATGATCTTCCTCATGATGCCCCTCCACGAGCGGTACGGATGACCCTTCCTCCCCTCAGACCGCGGAGCCCGCGCAAACTCATCGGCAGGGGCCCATGGCGAAACGGGAGGCGGCACGTACGCTGTGGGCGCGGTCGGCGCGATCCCTTGACGAGGCCTGACGAGGCCTGACGATGCTTGACGAGGGAGGAGGCCGACCGCAGCTCAGCCGAAGGAGTACGCATGTCGATGGTCGGCAACCTCCGGAAAGTGGCGCGCCTGGCCCGTCGGCGCCGCCGCGTCGATCTCAACCACCCCGCCCGCTCGCCGCTCGGTACGTCGGTCGTCAACTGCGTGGCGTACGTCGACGGCAAGCGCCAGCCCGGCGACTGTCCGGCCGACGAGGCGATCGAGCGGGTGCGGCGCGCGGGGCGCGGCTTCGTGTGGATCGGGCTGCACGAACCCACCGAGCGGGAGTTCTCCGGGATCGCCGAGCTGTTCGCCCTCCACCCGCTGGCCGTCGAGGACACCGTCCAGGCGCACCAGCGGCCGAAACTGGACACCTACGGCGACACGCTGTTCACCGTCTTCAAGACGGTCCGCTACGTCGATCACGACGAGCTGACCACGACGAGTGAGGTCGTGGACACCGGCGAGGTCATGATCTTCACCGGGCCCGATTTCGTCGTCACCGTACGGCACGGCCGCCACGGATCGCTCGGCCCGCTGCGCGAGGAGCTGGAGGCCGACCCGGCCCAGCTGGCCAAGGGCCCGTCCGCGGTGCTGCACGCCATCGCCGACCACGTGGTCGAGGACTACCTCGCGGTCGCCGACGCGGTGCAGGACGACATCGACCAGGTCGAGACCGATGTCTTCGCCCCTGAGCCCGCGTACCGGGCCGACCCGGGCCGGATCTACCAGCTCAAGCGCGAGCTGCTGGAGCTGAAGCGCGCCGTGGCGCCCTTGGACCGTCCGATGGAACGGCTCTCCACGCAGCGCCTCCCCGCGGTCGACGTCGACATCCAGAAGTACTTCCGGGACGTCGCCGACCACCTGGACCGGGTCACCGACCAGATCGCGGCCTTCGACGACCTGCTGAACTCCATACTCCAGGCCCATCTCGCCCAGGTGACCGTCGCCCAGAACGAGGACATGCGCAAGATCACCGCATGGGCGGCGATCATCGCCGTGCCCACCATGGTGTGCGGGGTGTACGGGATGAACTTCGACCACATGCCCGAGCTGCGGTGGCGCTTCGGCTACCCGTTGGTCCTGATCGTGATCGTCGCCGTGTGTTTCGCCATCCACCGGGGCTTCCGCCGCAACGGCTGGCTCTAGCCGTCGTCACCTCTCGTCGCCTGCCGTCACCCGTCGTGGCGCTGCCGGTAGTGCTCGCGCCAGCGCGGCGTCGCGGCGCCGTCGAGGACGGTCATCACCACGTCGTGCGCCAACCGGTCGTCGATCGGCATGTGGCCGAACAGCACCCGGTGGTACGTGGTGGCGGCCAGCAGGTCGAGCAGCAGGTCGAGGTCGGCGTCCGCGCGGAGGTCACCGCGTTCGATGCCGCGGAGCAGCGCCGCCTTGGTGGTGGCCCGCCGGGGGTGGAAGATCGTCTCGGCGAAGACCCGGTCCAGCTCGGGGTCACCGGCCAGATCCGCGATCAGCGCGGGCAGCGTCCGGCGGCCGAAGGCACCCCCGAAGGCCTGGCCGATGGTCTCGATGCCCAGGATCAGGTCGCAGTGGGTGCACCCCGTGTCGGGGGTGGGGGCGGTGCCCATGATCTCGCCCAGGGCCGTGATGACCAGCAGTTGCCGTGACGCCCAGCGGCGCCGGATGGCCGGTTTGGTGGTCCCGGCCCGGGCGGCTACCCCCTCCAGGGTGAGGCCGGGGTAGCCGACCTCCGCGAGCACCTCCCGGGTGGCGGTCAGGATCGCGGTGTCGAGCCGCGCGTCCCGCGGCCGCCCTGCCGCCCTGGGCTCGGTGCGGGCGGAGGTGCTGCCGGGGTTTGCCATGGCGCCCAGTATAGGTAGCGTGTATTTTCGTTCCGATCCGGATCGTAATGAAATGAGTGGAGGTCCTCATGCCACGGCGGGAACTGGCCGAAGATGGAGCCGTCAACGCGGCCGCGGAACCACCGGAGCCACCGGCGCCACTGGGACCGGCCCAGGCGCAGAGCGTTTTCCAGTCCCCGTACACGGCCATGACCTGGGGAATCGTCCTCTCGGTCGGCCTGGTGGCCTTCGAGTCGATGGGCGTGGCCACGGTGCTCCCGGAGATCGCGGGCAAGCTGGGCGGCCTCAACGCCTACGGCTGGGGCTTCTCCGCGCTGATGCTCGCCAACCTGATCGGCACCGTCGCCGCGGGCCGCTCCGCCGACCGCCGTGGCCCGGCCAGGCCGCTCGGCATCGGCCTGGCCGTCTTCGCGGTCGGCTGCGCCCTGGCCGGGGCCGCGCCGAACTGGCCGGTCTTCCTCGCCGGGCGCTTCGTACAGGGCCTCGGCGTCGGAGCCGTGATGGCCCTGGCGTACACCGTCATCGGGCTGCACTACGCGGAACACCTCAGGGCCCGGATGTTCGCGCTGGTCTCCGGCGCCTGGACGGTCCCCTCGCTCGCCGGTCCGGCCGTCGCCGGGCTGATCGCCGAACACCTTCACTGGCGCGGCGTGTTCGTCCTGCTCCTGCCACTGATCGGACTCGCCTGGGCCATGGCGGTCCCCCCGCTGGCACGCCGCGGACACCCGCACCCGCCCGGCGCCCCCTCAGCTCACGGAGCTTGGTGGCGCGGCCCGGTGGCCCGCGGAATCCTGGTCAGCGCGGGCACCGCGGTCCTGCTCGGCGGCCTGCAGTTCACCAACCTCGCCCTGCTGGTGCCGCTCGCGCTGGTCGGCACCGTGGCCGCGGTGCTGGGCCTGCGCACCGTGCTGCCGACGGGTACGTTGCGCGGCGGGCGCGGCGTACCGACCGGCGTGCTGATCCGGTTCCTGCTGTGCGGCGCGTACTTCGGCAGCGAGGCGTTCCTGCCGCTCGGCCTCACCGAGCTGCGCGGCCTGAGCACCACGGAGGCGGGCCTCGGCCTGTCCGCCGGGGCGATCGCCTGGGTGCTCGGCGCGGCCTGGCAGGGCCGGGCGGACGACCGCTGGAGCGGGCGCTCCCGGGCGCTGCCGATCGCCATCGGCTGCGCGGTCCTGGCCGCGGGCGTCGCGATCATCGCCGCCGGGATCCTTCTCCCCTCGGTCCCCGCCCTGGTCGCCGTGGCCGGCTGGTCCGTCGGCGGCGTCGGCATGGGCATCGCGTTCAACGCGGCGACCACCGACGCCATGGAGCAGGCGCCCGCCGACCGGCAGGGCGAGGCGAGCGGGGCGATGCAACTCGCCCAGACCCTGGCCACCGCCGTCCTCAGCGGCCTCGGCGGCGCGTCCATAGCCCTGGCCCACGCCCACGAGGCCCCCACCGCCACCGCCCTGACGGCCACCTTCGCCCTGACCCTGGCCCTGGCCGTCACAGCCGCCGCGACGGCCCACCGCATCAGGCCCAGGGCCTGACCTGACGCAGGTCAACTGGAAGAGAGTGAGGTTTGGCCGCACCGCCCCGATGCCACGACCGAACCGCTGCTCACACTCTGCGCCAAGCGCCGAGCAGTTCCTCAGGGCCGTACACCGCCTGAAGGCCGGAACACCCGACCCCGTTGCGGGAGACCGCCACGAGCGGTACCGGCTCGTCGGTGAGCGCTGCCCGGCGCTTCTGCGGTGCGGCCAGGTCGTGGCTGTCGAACGCGGAGTTCTCCAGCCACTTGACCGAGCCGAGGAAAAGCAACTGTTTGGCCACCGGCTGGCGGTCGGCGCCCACCAGGTCGATTTCGATGTCGTTGCCGCGGGTCCAGCAGCCGCCGATCGCCGGGGCGGCGGGCAGGGTCCCGTCCGGCAGGAGGCGGGCCAGGGATTCCCGGACCAGGGGCTCGATCGCGCGGCCACGCCAGCTCGTCCACTGCTCCTTGATCCGGCTCAGCGTGAGATCTCCCCGCATCCGCTCGATCTGGAGCACGTTCAGCTCGCGGTCCCGCCCGATGAAACGACGCACGGCAAGCCTCCCGGTGGCGATAGTCTCGGGAGAGATGCGATCGCTATCGATACCAACTTGCCCGTGGCGTCTGATCGACCTGTGCGGCGTCGGTCACTTCGCGGTGGCCCGCTCGATCCATTCGCGGTGGGCCGTCAGGTCCGTGTAGATGCCGGGGCCGGTGGCACACTTGGGATCGGCGTCGCCGTCGCGGCTGGTCGCCCCGATCAGTTCCCACCGCCCGGGACGGCCCTTGATCTGCGGCCCGCCGGAGTCGAGGATGCACGCCTGCGCGTTCTTGGTGGGGCTGTCGGTGCACAGCTCGTTGTCCGCGTCGTAGTTCTCGCTGCACCGGTCGTCCGGGACGATCTTGGTGTCCAGTTCCTGCAGACGGATCGGGGGGTCCGGGCACTCGCTGCCGTCCTCGCAGGTCATTCCCCAGCCGAGGATCCGAGTGCCGGTACCCGTCGGCGCCGATTCCGCGGCCAGCTTGATGGGCTTCGCGTCCACGGGGTGGTCCAGTTTCATGACAGCCACGTCGTCGCGGAACGGCTCGTAGGAGAAGTTCGGGTGCGCGACGACCTTGGTGACCTTCGCTTTGGCACCCTTCGTGCGATCGAGGTCGCCGACCTGGACGGAAAGCTGCTGGGGCTTGACGTTCACCGTGCAGTGCCCGGCGGTCACGATCCAGTCCGGCTTGATCAGGGAGGCTCCGCAGTAGTGGTGGCCGTCCTTCTGCACGCTCGCCATGAACGGGTACGGCGAGGTGGCTTCGTGTCCCCCGATGATCGCTGATGCCGACGGTGTCACTGCCATGGTGAGCGTGATCGCCCCCGCCACCGCGCACAGTGCCGCCTTGCCGCGTTTGGTCATCTGTCCTCCTGTGTCTCGTTGACCAGCGCGTCCATGCTGTCCCGGTCGGCACTCTCGGCGCGTCACCCTTTCCGCTCGGGTGGGCTTGACCGAAAGTCGTACGGCACTCCGGCTGGATCGTGCTGCGGGACGACCGCGAGGTGACGGGGAAGTCGCCGACGACACCGCAGCCGAGGACACCGCCCCGGATCCGCTGCGTGCCGGGCGTACCGGGCGTACCGGGGACGGCGGATACCGTTGCAGGCGATGTTGCCCGACGCGGACGAGGTGGTGGCGTGAGTGACCGTCAAGGTAGTCCTCCTCGACGACGAGGAGTTGGTGCGCAAGGGCATCCGGATGGTCCTCCACGCCGAGCCGGACATCGAGGTGGTCGGCGAAGGCGATGACGGCTCGGTGGCAGTGGACCTGGTGGCCAAGCACCGCCCGGACGTGGTGCTCACGGACATCCAGATGCCCCGCGTCGGCGGCCTGGAGGTCGCCCGGCAGCTCGCCGCGCTGCCCGATGCTCCCGCCGTCGCGGCGCTCACCACCTTCGACGTCGACGAGTACGTCTACGCCGCACTCCAGCACGGCGCGGCGGGCTTCCTGCTCAAAGACACCTCGCCGCGCGAACTGGCCGACGCGGTACGGGTCCTCGCGCGCGGCGAGGCGATGCTCTCACCGCGCATCACCACCAAGCTGCTGGCCGCCTTCGCCACCGGCGCGGTCGCCCCGCGAGCGCGGTCGCGGATGGCGGAGCTGACCGCCCGCGAGCGCGAGGTCGCCGTGGCAGTCGCCCAGGGCCACAGCAACTCCCGGATCGCCACCGACTTGTCCGTGAGCCAGTCCACGGTCAAGGTCCACCTCAGCCGGATCATGACCAAGCTCGACGCCGCCAACCGCACCCAGGTCGCGCTCATCACCCACGACGCGGGACTGACCTGAGCGCCTGACTCATCGGCGACGTCGCCGAACGGGTTCAGCACGGGCGCACGAGGTCGGCTCGATCACCGAGTGCTGCGGGGGCCGCGCCTGTCGAACACGACGTGTGGCGGACAGGAGAGGCGGGTGCACGGCGGCACGCCACGATCCCCGGCAGGGTCAAGCTCCGGTTGTGGGCGCTCCGGGCACCGAGGTGGGCAGCGCGGCCTCGATCCGGAAGCCGCCGTCACCGGTGGGCCCGGACCCGATGGTGCCTCCGGCCAGGCGGACCCGCTCCGTCAGCCCGATCAGCCCGTGTCCCCCGCTGGGCAGCAGAGGTTCGCCATTGGCAGCCGGCTCGGCGGGCCTCTCAGGCGGCCCGTTGACGATCCGTACCCGCACGGTTCGCGGGCCGAAGGTGAGGTGAATCCGCGTCGTGGCGCCTGGGGCGTGCTTGTGCACGTTGGTCAGAGCCTCCTGCACGACCCGGTGTGCGGCACGCTCGACCGGCTCTGCCAGCGGCTGCGGCGCGCCCTCGACGAGCATGGTGACGGGCAGCCCGGCGGTCCGGGAGCCGTCGGCCAGCTCGGCGATCCTGTCGACGGCCGCGTCGGCGACGGGCCGCCGCTCGGCCGACGCGACACCATCGTGTGCCGCGACCGCTGCCTCACCCTTCGCAGCGCCGCTTCCCGCGGGTGTCGGTGGCTCCCCGGCCCCGGCGGCCGGGCCGTTTCTGAGGAGCCCCAGCATCTCGCGGAGTTCGGTGAGCGCGCGCCGACCGGCCGTCTGGATGATCTGCGCGGTCTCGCCCGCCACCTCCGGGTCGTGCGTGGCAACGCTGAGCGCGTTGGCGTGTACGACGATCAGACTCACCTGGTGGGAGACCACGTCGTGCATCTCGCCCGCGATGCGCCGCCGTTCCTCTTCCCTCGCGGCCTCGGCGACGAGCCGCTGTTCCCGCTCGGCGCGCTCCGCCCGTTCGACGAGACCGGCGACGACGACGCGCCGTTGGCCCACGTAGAGCCCCAGCAGCAGCGGCACCAGGCAGGAGAAGACGAAGTTCACCGTGAACCAGGTCACCACGGTCCGAAAGCTGGACCATACTGCCGCGTTCCAGGGCGCGAGGGCCACCAGCCCGACACCGGCCGAGGCCCAGGCGATCCGGCGGCTGTGCGGGCCGCGATAGGCGCCCTCCGCGTAGTAGGCGAGGGGCGTTGCGAAAGCCGAGACCTGGAGGACCTTGGCAAGCAGTGCGACGGCGAGTACCAGTTCGGGGGTTCGACGCCGTGCGAGCAGTGGCAGTGCGCTCACCGCGGCGATCAGCAGATTCGCCCAGGGAGCGGCCGGTCCCAGGTAGGGGTTCTGGAGACTGGTCCACACCGCGGGCAGCAACGCGACGACCGTCAGCACCAGGTCCGCGGCGCGCCCCGGCGGGAGGGGCGAGCGCGGTACGGGCCGCTTCGCCAAGCTCTGCGCTGTGTCCCCGTCGCCTGAGGGCAGGAGTGCCCAACTGCGCAGCGTGTTCCCGAGCTGGCGGGTGCGAATGGTGGTTCTCACCTGGCGAGGATAGAAGGCGGCCAACCGCGACAGCTTGGGCGGCTTGTTCGCGTGGCCGATGGCTCGGCAGCCGTGCGGTGGGCAGCGTCGACGTGGCCCGAGCGTCGGCCCCGGCGTCGGCACCGTGACGGCGGCTGACGGCCGCGCCGGCGGTCGCCACCGACTCGTTGATCCGGGCCGTTGATCCGGATTGCCGCCGGACACGTCGGGCAGGGCCCATCCCCGCTTTGCCTAACCGGCCACCTCGTCGTCCTCGGCTTGGGCCAGCCGGTAGCCGGTCTTCAAGACGGCGCGCATGTCATCGGCCGCCGATCCGCTGGCAAACGCCGGGGCGGTGAAGAGGAGGACTGGGGTCAGGGCGGTGGCCACGATGAGCAGAGCGGAACGCGTCGGCCTCATGAATCTATGCCTCCGTGTTCGAGCTTCAGGTAGGCAGATGATCATCCATGGGCGCCAAAATCGCATCAGGAATCGGTTAGTCCGGAAACGTGCCGAGTAACAGAAACGCGATCGCGTGCGCGAGGCTGTCCGGTCCTGGTAGATGCTTGACACTTCGGTCCCAGCTGATGGTTGACAGTGGCCGTGATCGGCCTTTCTGCGTGCGCCTGATGGAAGTGCGCGGGAAGGACGCTCGGGTGCGGTGTGGTCAGTCGCGGGTGGCGCCCTTCGGCCATATCACCTGGGTGGGGACGCCGGTGCGTTCGGCGTAGGTCACGACATCGGCGGTGCCGCCATAGCCGCGGGCCGGTTGGCCGTCCCAGACGGCGATCAGTTCGTCCGCGAGGCCGACCAGAATTTCGCTTCCGGTCATGTGGGCTTGCGAGTTGGAGTCGATCAGGCCCGTGCGGTGGACTTCGGTCGCCTGCTTGAGGAGGCGGTCGTAGGTCTCGTGGTGCTCCTCCGGCAGGCCCTCGCGGTACTTCTCCGCAGGTACGACGACCTCAAGGCGGCCACCGGCCTTCAGCACCAGCTCGGCGAACCAGGCGTCCGGGCCATCGGCGATGCACGAGACCCCGGCCAGGTCGTCGGGCGCGTGGCGGGCTACCTCGTCTTCAAGGGCCAGGCGGACCAAGTGCTCCGTCTTCGGGGGCAGGCCTCGGTGGCCGGTGATGCCCAGTCGCATGAAGTGTCCTTTCGCGATTACAGGTAGATGCCGTGCAGTCGGTCGTCGAAGTCGCGGACGACCTTGGGGGGAGTCGGTGAGGCGTAGGACCGCCGGAGGCCACGGGCGCGTTCGATGATCCGGCCGGATCGGTATCGCAGACCGGTCTCCAGCGCGCGGGTGGCCAGGGCGAACGCGCCGTCCAGCCGACCGCTTGTGAGGTGTGCGGCGGCGAGGTCGAGGGTCAGCAGTGCGCGTTGTTTTTCGTGGCTCGAAGTAAGCGCGGCAGCCGCTGCGTCCTGGGAGGCGTTCACCCATTGGGGGAGGCCGAGGCGCGCGCCACAGGTCAGCCTGGCCGCTGCGACCTTGCTGTGGGTGAAGGTGAACACCCAAGGCCACGGGGGCTGTTGGTCGTCCTGGATGGTGTCCGTGCTGCGGGCGGCTTGGAGCAGCGCGGTGTCCGCCGCGGTCGCATTTCCAGATGCCGCGTGCGCCTGGGCTTCCACCATGCTGAGCCACGCTGAGGCAATGGCCGGTGTGTCCTCTCCCAGATGTCGATGGGCTCGGTGGACGAGGGACAGCGCCTCGGCGGCATTGCCGGCGTCTGCCTCGAACCCGGCCAGGCTGCCGAGTTGGTATGCGAGGAGCAGTCGGTCGCCGGAGGTGCGCGCGGCCTTGATGGCCGCGCCGTACCACGTACGGGCCGAACCGATGTCGTTCATGTCCCAGGCCAGCCACCCCGCGAGCGACGCCGCTTCGCTGCCCACGGCCGCCAGGCGTGCACGCTGCTCCGGGGCTTCGGCCTCGGCCGTGATGGTCTGGGTGAGCCGCAGGTGCGCCAGGACCGGTTCGGACAGATGGCGGGAGGGGGTGGTGGCGTCCAAGCGGCGGAAGGCTGTGGTGGCCATGCGGAGTGTCGCGGCCTGCCCAGCGTCTGTGGGGCGAGGGCGACGAGTGGGGAGAGCGGGCGTCGCGGCTATCGCTGCCGTTCCCGCGAGGAAGTTGCGCCGGTGCACGTCGTGCTGTCCATTCTCGGCGGCATGCGCCGCCGCGTGGTCAGCGAGGCCGACCAGACGCGGGGGAATGTGCAGATGCGTGGCGGCTCTCGCCAGGATGGTCATGTCGTAGGAGGCCGTGCCGCGGCCTTCGAGGCGTGAGACGGCGGACTGGCTGACCCCACAGGCATCACCGAGCTGGCGTTGGGAGACGCCGGTGGCACGGCGAGCCAGGTTCACCACCCGGCCGTAGTCACCTTGGTGGGAGGCGTCGCGGATCGCCTGCGCAGACCAGTTCATGCCCACCCCTGTTTGGTACCTGGGTCTCGCTGTTCATCCGTTATCTGTATGCGTCGGCCGCATGCGGCCATGCGCGGTGCGGGTCGGCGCTGGCCGGTTCAGGATGACGCACGGTTCTGTCTCCTCACTACCCGTAATGGGGAAGGGGACGCATGACCACCAAAGCCTTGTCATGGATGCCGCCGAACGGCGACGACGTAGAGCTGGTTCAAGTCGGGCTGTACTGGGACGCGGTACGAGCCTCTGCGGACATCGGCGAGTGCGCGCTGCAGCTGCTCGCCGACGCGTCCGGCGCCGTCATCGCCGACTACGGCCTGATGTACTGGCTCATCCCGAGCGGTCACGCCCAGGACTGGCAACGTCTCCAGAAGGGGATCCACGCCCTGAGTGCGCAGGGCGCCGAGGTTACGTACGTCGGCGTACCGCCTGCGGGCTGGACGGATGGTCCGCGCTTGCACTGGCGTATTCCGGTGGGGCCGGACCGGTACCTGACCGACGCGACCCGGCTCCGCGAGGCCCTGGTGCGGGCGATCGCCGCTGAGTTTGCCGAGGGGGTGACGGCCCGATGAACGTCCAGGTGTGTGCCCGCTGCCAAACGACCACCAGGCAGCCGGTCGTGGTGGCGATCGGGCACGGCGCGAGCGCTGGCGGCGGCACGGTCTACGCCTGCCCCGATTGCGCACCCACCTTCCCGCGACAGCGCGACCCCTTCGCGGGGACGGCCATGATGCGCCGCGACGCGCAGCCGGCCTCCGCAGGTCCCGACCGAGACCAAAAGTGAGACCACGAACGCCGAAGGGCCCCACCGCGAGCGGTGGGGCCCTTCGACGTATTGCCCGGTGAAGGCAATGGCGGAGGATACGAGATTCGAACTCGTGAGGGGTTGCCCCCAACACGCTTTCCAAGCGTGCGCCCTAGGCCTCTAGGCGAATCCTCCGCTGGAGACTCTACAAGACGATCGGGAGTGCTCGCGAACTCGTTCCCACCCCGTTCTATCCGCTAGGGTGGGGGCCAGCCCCTCACGTGGCGCTATCTCACCGAACTCCCCCAGGGCCGGAAGGCAGCAAGGGTAAGTGGGCTCTGGCGGGTGCGTGGGGGGCCCTTTCGTTGGTGGGGGCGTTGTGGGGCGGGGACCCGGGCGGCGTCCGGATGTCGGTGGGCCCCGATATCGTCGTAAGCGTGTCGTCCCTCGCGCTGTACCGCCGCTACCGCCCCGAGACCTTCGCGGAGGTCATCGGGCAGGAGCATGTCACCGATCCCCTGCAGCAGGCGCTGCGCAACAACCGGGTCAACCACGCGTATCTGTTCAGTGGTCCGCGCGGCTGTGGCAAGACGACCAGTGCGCGCATCCTGGCCCGCTGTCTGAACTGTGAGAAGGGCCCCACCCCGGCGCCGTGCGGGGAGTGCCAGTCCTGCCAGGACCTCGCGCGGAACGGGCCCGGGTCGATCGATGTCATCGAGATCGACGCCGCCTCGCACGGTGGCGTGGACGACGCGCGGGAGCTGAGGGAGAAGGCCTTCTTCGGGCCCGCGTCGAGCCGTTACAAGATCTACATCATCGACGAGGCCCACATGGTCACCTCGGCGGGGTTCAACGCCCTGCTGAAGGTGGTCGAAGAGCCGCCGGAGCATCTGAAGTTCATCTTCGCGACCACCGAGCCGGAGAAGGTCATCGGCACCATCCGGTCGCGTACGCACCACTATCCGTTCCGGCTGGTGCCCCCGGGGACGCTCCGCGACTATCTGGGTGAGGTCTGCGGGCGCGAGGACATTCCGGTCGAGGACGGGGTGCTGCCGCTGGTGGTGCGGGCGGGCGCCGGGTCCGTCCGGGACTCGATGTCGGTCATGGACCAGCTGCTCGCGGGCGCGACCGAGGACGGCGTGACGTACGCCATGGCCACCTCGCTGCTCGGTTATACGGACGGCTCGCTGCTCGACGCGATCGTGGAAGCGTTCGCGGCGACCGACGGCGCGGCGGCCTTCGAGGTCGTGAACCGGGTGATCGAGGGCGGCAACGACCCCCGGCGCTTCGTCGCCGACCTGCTGGAGCGGCTGCGTGACCTCGTGATCCTCGCCGCCGTGCCGGACGCGGCGGACAAGGGGCTCATCGACGCCCCGGCCGACGTGGTCGAGCGGATGCAGGCGCAGGCGTCGGTCTTCGGCGGGGCCGAGCTGAGCCGGGCGGCCGATCTCGTCAACACGGGGCTGACGGAGATGCGCGGCGCGACCTCGCCGCGGCTGCAGCTGGAGCTGATCTGCGCGCGGGTGCTGCTGCCCGCCGCTTTCGACGACGAGCGGTCCGTCCAGTCGCGGCTGGAGCGGCTGGAGCGGGGTGCCCTGGCGGGCGGCCTGGGCGGTGCGGTTGGCGGCGGTGGCGGTGGCGTCGGCGGTGGGGCCGGGCCCGCAGTGGGGTACGTACCGGGGCCCGACGCCCACGTCCCGGCCGGGCCCTCCGGACCGGCGGCCGCCCGTGCGGCGATGTCCGGCGGTCGTGGGCCGGACGCGGGTGCCCCCGGGGCGCAGCCCAGCGCGCCGGACGAGGGGCCGCCCGCCGGTGGCGGCGGTGGTGCCGCGGCGCCTGGGTACGACGCTTCCGGCGCGGCCGCGGAGCCTGCGGTGGGCGGCGGTCCGGCTGGTGACGACGGCGGCGCGGACAGTGGGGCGCGGCGGCCCGGCGCCTGGCCTGCGGCGGGCGGAGGCGGAGGCGGCGGCGCGGCCGGGCAGACGGCGGCGCCGGGCGGCGGGCAGCGGCCCGGGGCCTGGCCTACGAGCACACAGCCCGGTGCGGGCGGCGGCGGGCAGCAGCCCGGCGGTCCGCCCGCGGCGGGCGGGGGACAGCGGCCGGGGGCCTGGCCCTCGGCTTCAGCGCCGGGGTCGGGGGCCGCTGCGCCCGCCCCGGGAGGGACCGGGGCCGGCCCGGCAGCGGCCGGGCAGGGGCGTCCGGCCGGTGGGCCCGGCCAGCCTCAGCCGACGCCGGGCATGGCGCAGGGCGCCCAGCAGGTGCGGCAGATGTGGCCGGACATCCTGGAGGCGGTCAAGAACCGGCGCCGCTTCACCTGGATCCTGCTGAGCCAGAACGCGACGGTCTCCGGTTTCGACGGCACCACCCTCCAGATCGGGTTCCCCAACGCGGGCGCCCGTGACAGCTTCGCCAACGGCGGCAGTGAGGACATCCTGCGGCAGGCCCTCAACGACGCGATCGGCGTGCAGTGGCGCATCGAGGCGATCGTCGATCCTTCTGGAGGGCAGGGCGGTCCGGGCGGGCCCGGGCCGGGAGCGTCGGGCGGCCCCGGCGGCTTCGGCGGAAGCGGAGGCGGAGCCGGAGCCGGAGGTGGCAGCGGCGGCACCAGCTTCTTCGGCGGAGGTGGCGCAGGCGGAAGCGGCGGCGCAGGCGGAAGCGGCGGCGCAGGCGGCGGCGGTCAGCCCGCCCCGCCGCCGCGCCAGTCCGCGCCCGCGCCTCCGTCCGCCTCCGCCGCACCGTCGGCCCCGGCCCCGGCTCCCGCGCCCGCCGACGCGGGGCCGCCCGCCGAGGCGTCCGCGTACCGGGAGTACCGGGAGCCCGAGCCTCCGCCCATCTCGCCGGAGGAGGACATGCCCGCCGAGGACGACCCGGATCTCGACGAGACCGCGCTGAGCGGGCATGACCTCATCGTGCGCGAGCTGGGCGCCACCGTGATCGAGGAGATCGCGAACGAGTAGGCCCCGTAGGGGAGGGGCGGGCCGTGGTCGTCTCCTCCGTACGGCGTAGGGCAAGGCGCCGTAGGAGCACGTAGGCTCGGGCTATCGAAGAGAACCGCAGTCGACAGCCAGGAGCGAACTCGTGATTCCCGGTGGTGGCCAGCCTGACATGCAGCAGCTGCTGCAGCAGGCGCAGAAGATGCAGCAGGACCTCGCCGCGGCCCAGGAGGAGCTGGCCCGTACGCCTGTCGAGGGGTCCTCGGGCGGTGGGCTGGTGAAGGCGACCGTGACCGGTGCCGGTGAGCTGCAGGGTCTGGTGATCGACCCGAAGGCGGTGGACCCGGAGGACACCGAGACCCTCGCGGACCTCGTCGTCGCGGCCGTCCGCGACGCGAACCATGTGGCGCAGGAGCTCCAGCAGACGAAGCTCGGCCCGCTGGCGCAGGGACTGGGCGGGATGCCGGGGCTGCCCTTCTGAGGCCAAAGGCCTGAGACTGAGGGTCTGGGACTGACAGTCTGAGTCCGACGGGCTGGGGCGGAAAGCCTGAGTCCGATGGGGCTGAGACGGAAAGTCCCAGGCCGAGGGCCCGTTTTGCGGTCCGTTCCGGGGGCCGTGCGAACGGGGCCGACCGACGGTTCGACGGGTGCTGTGCCCCGTTTCGACCGGCGCAACCGAATATTCATATGCGGTACAGCCACCGCGCGGCGGCGCGAGATTGGATGCAGGCGTGTACGAGGGCGTGGTCCAGGACCTTATCGACGAGTTGGGCAGGCTGCCCGGCGTCGGTCCCAAGAGCGCGCAGCGGATCGCCTTCCACATCCTCCAGTCCGAGCCCACCGACGTCCGACGCCTCGCTCACGCGCTGACCGAGGTCAAGGAGAAGGTGCGGTTCTGCGCGGTGTGCGGGAACGTCGCCGAGGCCGAGCAGTGCCGGGTCTGCCAGGATCCGCGCCGCGACCCCGCGGTCATCTGCGTGGTCGAGGAGCCGAAGGATGTTGTCGCGATCGAGCGGACCCGCGAGTTCCGCGGCCGCTATCACGTGCTCGGCGGGGCGATCAGCCCCATCGAGGGCGTGGGCCCGGACGATCTGCGGATCAGGGAGCTGCTGGCCCGGCTCGCGGACGGAACGGTCACCGAGCTGATCCTGGCCACCGATCCGAATCTGGAGGGTGAAGCCACCGCCACGTACCTCGCGCGCATGATCAAGCCCATGGGGCTGAAGGTCACGCGCTTGGCCAGCGGTCTTCCCGTCGGGGGAGACCTGGAGTATGCCGACGAGGTCACGCTGGGTCGTGCCTTCGAAGGGAGAAGACTTCTCGATGTCTGACGCAACGTTGCACGACGCACACCCGGACCCGGACGACTTCGCGGTCCAGATCGCCGATCAGATCGAGAGTTTCATCGTCGCGGTCACCGAGGTCGCCAAGGGCGACGAACCGGACAGCGCTGTGCCGTTCCTGCTGCTCGAGCTCTCCCAGCTGATCCTCGCCGGCGGCAGGCTCGGCGCGCACGAGGACTTCGTACCGGACGAGCGGTACGAGCCGGACGCCGGTCCGGAGCCGGACGTGGACGAGCTGCGGGAGCGGTTCGCCCGGCTGCTGGAGCCGGTGGACATCTACTCGGAGGTGTTCGACCCGTACGTACCGCGCAGTGAGCCCGTCCCCTGCCGCATCTCCGACGACCTCGCCCTGATCATCACGGATCTGCGGCACGGCATGGCGCACTACCGCGAGGGCCGGATCAGCGAGGCGCTGTGGTGGTGGCAGTTCTCGTACCTCTCCAACTGGGGTACGACCGCTTCCGCCGCGCTGCGCGCGCTCCAGTCGCTCGTCGCGCACGTCCGGCTGGACAGCCCGCTGGACGAGCTGGACGGACTGGACACGGACAGTAGCGCGGGCGGGGACGAGGCGCTGGCGGAGGAGGCCGGCCGGGTCATGGCGGCGGAGATCGCGGAGCCGCTGGGGCTGCGCTCCCTGCGGCCCTGAGGCGTCCGTGAGGCGTCCGTGAGGTGCCCCTGAGACTCCCCTGAGACTCCCCTGAGGCTCCTCCTGAAACGCCACTGAGCGCCCCGCGCGGGCTCCGGCGCGAGGGCGGCCGTGGGGCGCCCTCGGGCAGTACGGAGCCCCGCGCGGGCGCCGCCGCGGCCCCGCGCGCCCTGTGAGCTGGGTTACGTTCCCGTGTGCTTCGCCCGGAAGCGGGCAGGGTTCGTCGCTGAACGAGTGGTGCGGGATGCCAGGAGTATCCGCGGTACGGGGACGTTGTGCCGCATGATCCCCCTGGTCCGCCCGGGTCCGTCTGGTCCGTCCTGGTCGGGTAGTGAGGCGTGTGTCTCGCTATCTGATATTGGGAGGGCACTTTCCGGCCGCTCGTTAGACTGAGCCGACCGCAACATTGAGATCTGCGAGGAGCGCACGTGGGCCTTGTCGTGCAGAAGTACGGAGGCTCCTCCGTTGCCGATGCCGAGGGCATCAAGCGGGTCGCCAAGCGAATCGTCGAAGCCAAGAAGAACGGCCACCAGGTGGTCGTCGTGGTTTCCGCGATGGGCGACACGACGGACGAGCTGATCGATCTCGCCGAGCAGGTATCCCCGATTCCTACTGGGCGCGAGTTCGACATGCTGCTGACCGCGGGAGAGCGAATCTCCATGGCATTGCTCGCCATGGCGATCAAAGACCTCGGTCACGAGGCGCTGTCGTTCACCGGCAGCCAGGCAGGAGTCATCACCGACGCGGTCCACAACAAAGCACGGATCATCGATGTCACGCCGGGGCGCATCCGCGACGCGCTCGAGCTGGGCGCGGTCGCGATCGTCGCGGGCTTCCAGGGCGTGTCCCAGGAGAGCAAGGACATCACCACCCTCGGCCGGGGCGGCTCGGACACCACGGCGGTGGCCCTCGCGGCGGCTCTGGACGCCGAGGTGTGCGAGATCTACACCGACGTGGACGGAGTGTTCACCTCCGATCCGCGCGTGGTGACGAAGGCTCGCAAGATCAACGAAATCCCGTACGAGGACATGCTGGAGCTGGCCGCGAGCGGCTCCAAGGTGCTGCATCTGCGCTGCGTGGAGTACGCGCGCCGCTACAACATCCCCATCCACGTACGGTCGTCGTTCTCCGGCCATCAGGGCACCTGGGTGCGCAATCGGCAGGAAGCGGGAGAAGGAGAAGAAGGCATGGAGCAGGCGATCATCTCCGGGGTCGCGCACGACACGTCCGAGGCCAAGGTCACGGTCGTCGGGGTGCCGGACAAGCCGGGTGAGGCCGCGGCCATCTTCCGCACGATCTCGGACGCCGAGATCAACATCGACATGGTGGTGCAGAACGTCTCCGCCGCGTCGACCGGACTGACCGATATTTCGGTCACGCTGCCCAAGACGGACGGCCACCGGGCGATGGAGGCGCTGACCAAGGCGAAGCCGCAGATCGGCTTCGACTCGCTGCGCTACGACGACCAGATCGCCAAGATCTCGCTGATCGGCGCCGGGATGCGGACCAACCCGGGCGTGACCGCGACCTTCTTCGAGGCGCTGTCGAACGCCGGGGTCAACATCGAGCTGATCTCGACCTCCGAGATCCGCATCTCGGTCGTCACCCGCGCCGACGACGTGAAGGACGCGGTCCGCGCCGTGCACAGCGCGTTCGGCCTGGACAGCGACAGCGTCGAGGCCGTCGTGTACGGAGGTACCGGCCGATGACCCGGGCCGGCGGCGCCGGTGGCCGGAAGCCGACGCTCGCCGTCGTCGGTGCGACCGGTGCCGTCGGCACAGTCATGCTCTCGATCCTGTCCGAGCGGGCCGACGTCTGGGGTGAGATCCGGCTGATCGCCTCGCCGCGCTCGGCCGGCCGGAAGCTGACCGTCCGGGGCGAGCAGGTCGAGGTGATCGCGCTGGGCGAGGAGGCCTTCGACGGCGTCGACGTCGCGATGTTCGACGTCCCCGACGAGGTCTCGGCCCAGTGGGCGCCGGTCGCGGTGAGCAAGGGCGCGGTCGTCGTGGACAACTCCGGCGCCTTCCGGATGGATCCGGATGTGCCGCTGGTCGTGCCCGAGGTGAACGCGCACGCGGCGCGCGTCCGGCCGCGCGGCATCATCGCCAACCCGAACTGCACCACCCTGTCGATGATCGTCGCGATGGGCGCGCTGCACGCCGAGTTCGGGCTAAGCGAGCTGATCGTCTCCTCGTACCAGGCCGTCTCCGGCGCGGGCAAGGAGGGCATCGACGCCCTGCGCGAGCAGATCGCGCTGGTGGCCGGTACGGAACTGGGTACCCACCCGGGCGACGTACGGCGGGCGGTCGGCGAGACCGGGCCGTTCCCGGCGCCGATGGCGCTCAACGTGGTGCCGTTCGCGGGCTCGCTCAAGGAGGACGGCTGGTCCTCGGAGGAGCTGAAGGTCCGGAACGAGTCCCGCAAGATCCTGGGGCTGCCCGGTCTGCGGGTCACCGCGACCTGTGTGCGCGTGCCCGTGATCACCACCCACTCGCTGGCCGTGCACGCGCGGTTCGAGAACGAGGTCACGGTGGAGGCGGCGCACGAGATCCTGGCCGGTGCGCCGGGAGTGGTGCTGTGCGACAACCCGGCGGAGGGCGAGTTCCCGACGCCTGCCGATGTCGTGGGCACCGACCCGACGTGGGTCGGCCGGGTGCGGCGCTCGCTGGACGACCCGAAGGCGCTCGAACTCTTCGTGTGCGGCGACAACCTCCGCAAGGGCGCGGCGCTGAACACCGCGCAGATCGGGGAGGTCGTCGCGGCGGAACTGACCGCCGCGTAGCGCCCCGCGGAGAGTGCGCCGCACGAGGTGCACACCCCGGACAATGTGAATATCCTGTGATCTGGGCAATGGCCTGGACCAGTTGATCCGGGCCAGGTGGCCTGTCAGACGAACCGCTCCCCGCTTGCTGCAACCGGCAGCGAGCGGGGAGCGTCTTTCTGGTCGCCCACCAGTGGGCGCTGTGAAAACTGGGCATAGGGGAGAGTTGGGGCGCATGGGGGGATCTGGTGCAGCGTCAAAAGCGGTGCCTCGCGCGTACAACCCTGACGGGGGACAGCGTGTCCAACATACGTGGCAGAGGCATTCGGCATCGCAACGGTTCCAGGGCGCGGCGGCACGGCAGTGCGGCCCCCGCGTCCGCGCACATCAGGCGGTATGCCGGTGATCGCGCCATGGTCGACCGCCCGCCCTGCGCCCCTCGCGACAGGGCGCGAGGACGCTGACGACGCGATGGCGATGGCAGCGGGGACCACAGTCGATCACCTCACCGAGACCTACCGCGCCCACTACCGGTCGCTGCTCGGTCTCGCCGCGCTCCTCCTCGACGACACCGCGTCCTGCGAGGACGTGGTGCAGGAGGCGTTCATCCGCGTGCACTCGGCGCGCAAAAGAGTCCGCGACCCCGAAAAAACGCTCGCCTATCTGCGGCAGACGGTCGTCAACCTCTCCCGCTCCGCGCTGCGTCGCCGCATCCTCGGGCTGAAGCTGCTCTCCAAGCCGATGCCCGACATGGCCAGTGCCGAGGAAGGCGCGTACGACCAGCTGGAGCGCGACCAATTGATCAAGGCGATGAAAGGGCTGCAGCGCCGCCAGCGCGAGGTCCTTGTGCTGCGCTACTTCGCCGATATGACCGAGGCCCAGGTGGCTGAGACGCTGGGCATATCGCTCGGCTCGGTCAAGGCGTACGGCTCGCGCGGCATCGCGGCGCTCCGCGTCGCCATGGAGGCTCCCGCATGAACCACGAGAACGACACGCCGGGCCCGGAGGACCCCGACCGGAGGGACGGCGCGGGTCCCGGCGGCACGGGTCCTGAGGGCACGGGTACTCACGGCGCTGGTTCGGACAGCACCGGCGCAGACGGCGCGGGTGGCATGGACGAGCAGGCGCTACGGCGGATGCTGCGCCACGCGGTGGACGACCTGGAGCCGACCCCGCACTCCCTGGAGCATCTGCGGCGCGCCGTGCCGGCCCGCCGGGTGCGGCGGCGCCAGGCCTTGGTCGGGGCCGTGGCGGCGGTGGTGCTCGGCGGCGCCGCACTGCCCGCCCTGGTGCACGTCACGTCCGCCAGCAACGCCTCGAACGGCCGCCCGGCCAACGCGGCCAGCAGCCACCGCACCCCGCAGGGGGGCGACGACGGCGGGCGCGGCGAAGGCAGCGGCGGCAAGGACCCCGACGGGCCCTCCGACAAGGCCCGGACGGAGCACCGCGACCCCAAGGACAAGGACGGCAAGAAGGGCGAGGACAAGCCGTCCAAGGGCGACCAGGGCGGCGACTCGGGCGGCACCGCCCCCGACCCCACCAGCACGCTGAACGCCACCTCGCCCACCTGCTCGCGCACCCAGCTCGGCGGGAGCGGCGGGTCGGCCGGAGCGCCGGACGCCGAGGGCCGGATCTATGGCTCGTTCCGCGTCGTGAACACCTCCGGTCAGGCCTGCATGGTCGAGGGCGGCGGCACCTACGGGGTGACCGCGCAGGGCGCGGCGGACCCGGCGAAGGTCTTCTTCGTCGATCACACGGCGGGCGACGCGGCCAGCGGGCTGCCCGACCCGGCCACCGGTCCGGGCACCCTGATCCTGCAGCCGGGCCAGGGGTACGACGTGCGCTTCGCCTGGATACCGGCGTCTGGCGGCGGCACCAGCGGATGCCCCACGTCCGGCGGCGATACGCCGACCGAAAGCCCCTCCCCGGATGCCGCGGGCGGCCCTGCGGACCAGCCCGGCTCGGGGGAGCCGAGCGGCGCCCCGGGCGGCGGTGGCGAGCAGCCTGCCGCGAGTGTCCAGGTCAGCTATACGCCGGAGGCGGGCGAGCCCGCGGTCGGCAGCGTGACCCTGAGCGGCGCCTGCGCGGGGACGGTCTACGGCACCGGTCTGCTGGCCTCCTCCTGAGCGTCGTCCCGGGCTTCCTCCCGGGCCCTCACCCGGGCCCTCACCCGGGCTCTCACCCGAGGCCTCTACCCGCCGCGGTCCCGGCCCTCCCGGCGGCGTGAAGCCGGGGCCCGCCGCCGGGGGCCCGGCGCGGGGCCCGTACCGTGGGGGTGTGTATCGGTTTCTGCTGACACCCCGCTGGTGGGTGATCAACGTGTTCACCGTGGTGGCGATCCCGTTCTGCCTCTTCATGGGCAGCTGGCAGCTCGGCCGCTTCGAGACGCGCATCGACACCCACGAGCAGCAGCAGGACGATGCGGCCGGTGCCGAGAAGGCCGCGGTGAAGCCGCTGCACGACCTGCTGCCGGTCACCACGGAGACCTCAGGGCGGCGGGCGACCGCCTCCGGCCGGTATGACACCGAACACCAACTCCTCGTCCCTGACCGGCGGCTCGGCGGCCGTACCGGCTTCTATGTGCTGACGCTGCTGCGCACCGACGGGGGCAAGGCGCTGCCCGTCGTCCGCGGCTGGCTGCCCGGCGACGCCGACTCCAAGGCCGACACCGCCAAGGTGCCCGCGCCGCCGTCCGGCCGGGTGACGGTCACCGGAGCGCTCCAGGCGACCGAGCACGAGGGCAGCGGCGGGTCGTCCGCGAGCGGCGCTCTGCCGCGCGGTCAGCTGGGCATGATCAGCGACGCCTCGCTGGTCAATCTGGTGCCGTACACGGTGTACGACGCGTGGATCACCTCCTCCCAGGCGCCCGGGGCCCTGCGGCCGGTGCCCCCCGTGGTGGCGGAGGGCACCGGGCTGGACCTCAAGGCGTTCCAGAACCTCGGCTACACCGGTGAGTGGTTCGTCTTCGCGGGCTTCGTGGTCTTCATGTGGTTCCGGCTCTTCCGGCGCGAGGTCGAGGCCGCCCGCGACCTCGCGCTGGGCCTCACTCCGGACGGGCCTGCGGCGCCTTCGTCCGGTCCGCGGCCGGACCGCTCCCCGGACCCGGAAGGCTCGGGTTCGGACTCGGACTCAGGTGACGCTGAGCGAAATCGATCTCCAAGCGCAACTGCTTGATCCGCTCCTCGACCACGAGCGAGCCGTGCCCCGCGTCGTAGCGGTAGACCTCGTGCGGGGCGCCGCGGCGCACCAGCCGCTCCACGTAGTTGTCGATCTGCCGTATCGGACAGCGCGGGTCGTTCACCCCGGCCGAGATGTAGACCGGCGCCCGCACTTCGTCCACGTAGGTCAGCGGGGAGGACGCCTCGAAGCGCTCCGGCACCTCCTCCGGGGTACCCCCGAGGAGCGTGCGGTCCATCGCCTTCAGGGCCTCCATCTCGTCGTGGTAGGCCGTCACGTAGTCCGCGACCGGGACCGCCGCCAGGCCCAGCGCCCAGGCCTCGGGCTGAGTGCCCAGGCCCAGGAGCGTCAGATAGCCGCCCCAGGAGCCGCCCGACAGCACCAGCCGCCCGGGATCGGCCAGCCCTGAGGCCACCGCCCACTCCCGGACCGCCGCGATGTCCTCCAGCTCGATCAGCCCGACCCGGTGCTTGAGCGCGTCCGTCCAGGCCCGCCCGTACCCGGTCGAGCCGCGGTAGTTGACCCGGACGACGGCGAAACCGTGGTCGACCCAGGCCGCCGTGCCTGCCGCGAACGAGTCGCTGTCGTGCCAGGTCGGTCCGCCGTGGATGTCGAAGACGGTGGGGAAGGGGCCCTCGCCCGCGGGCTTCTGCACCAGCGCGTGCACCCGCCCGCCCGGTCCGTCCACCCAGGCGTCGGTGACCGGCACCGATACGGGGGCCTTGAACCCCGGCGGGTCGAGCACGGTCCGCCCGGTCGTCGACCGCACCTGCGGCGGCTGCTCGGCCGAGGACCACAGGAACTCGACCGCGCCGTCCGGCCGCGCGGAGGCGCCCCCGATCGACCCGGCCGGGGTCTCGACGCGGGTCAGCTCACCCGAGGCCAGCTCATACCGCCACAGCTCGCCGCGCGCCTGGTGGTCGTGGGAGACCAGCAGCGCCGAGCCGTCCGGGAACCAGTCCGCGCCGACATCGCCCGGCAGGTCGATGGCCAGGGCCGTCTCCACCCCGGTCAGCGGATCCCACACCATCGGCTCCCACCGGCCCCGCCGCTGGTGCCCGATCAGCAGCCGGCTGTCCCCGGCGACCGGCGCGAAGCCCATGACGGACAGGCCCAGCTCCTCGGTGCCGCCCTTGGTGTCGTCCAGCTCCGCGACCGCCGTCCCGTCGAGCCGGACGACCCGGATCGCCGCGTGCATGGCGTCGCCGTGCTCGGTGTGCTCGACCGCGATCAGCGTCCCGTCGTACGACAGGTCGCCCACCCCGGCCGACTCCCGGTGCCGGTAGATCTCCCGGGGCTCGCCCTCCGGCGGCACCACATGGATCGTCGAGCCCTCCTCGTCCGTGGACCGGCCGACGACCGCCGTGCCGTCCCGGCCGAGCGCGAGACCCGCCGGGTAGGAGGGTTCGAGACCGGGCGCCGCGGGCTCGTCCGCCTCCGCGCCCCCGGCCTCGCCGCCCTCGCGGACCGCGCCGCCCTCGAAGGGCTGGCGCCGCCACACCCCGAACTCATCGCCGTCGGTATCCGAGAACCACCAGATCCACCGCCCGTCCGGGGTCAGCACCCCGTCCGTCGTCCCGTTCGGCCGGTCCGTCACCTGGCGCTGCGCGCCGGTGGCCCGGTCCCATGCGTACAGCTCATACGTGCCCGTGGCGTTCGAGACGAACAGCGACCGGTCGGGGGCGTCCTCCGCCCACTCCGGCAACCCCACTCGCGGTGCCCGAAACCGCTTTTCCCAGTCCGGCATGGACTCCGTGCTCTCAGTCATGACCCCATTCTGCGCCGCACCCCGACATCCGCGCTGGCGTCCCCTCGCGCCTGTGGATAACGTTCGCGGCGGGCATGGACAGACGGGGCCGCAACGGAGGGGGAGATGATGGGCGACATAGCCGCGACCGTGGAGACATATTGGGCAACGGCCCAGGCCAGGGACTGGAGGGCGTTCGGCGCGACCCTCGCCGACGACGTTCGCTACGAGCTTCCGCAGACCCGGGAGCGGGTGGTCGGCCGGGACGGCGTGGTCCGCTTCAACGCCGAGCAGCTCGGCGAGTGGAGCCTGGAGGTCGAGCGCGTGGTCGCCGACGCCACCCAGGCGGTCTCCTGGGTCCGGTTCAGCGACGATGAGGAGGAGACGCAGGGCATCAGCTTCTTCACCTCCGCGCCGGACGGCAGGATCCAGACGATCACCGATTTCCGGCCGGCCGCGTACGAGCCTCCGGCCGGGCGTGACCAACTGACCGAGCGCTTCTGACGGATCCCCACCCGCCAGATCCGCACCTGCCAGGTCCCCACCTGCCAGGGTCCCCACCTGTCAGATCCCCATCTGACAGGCTCCCAATTCCCCGTGCCCACCCCGCGATACCCCGCCCTCGCCCCCTTCTCTCCCCGTCCCTTCCCCGTCCCCCTCCACCCCTCTCGGCGCTCGTCTAGCGCAGCTTCACCGGCAGCGTGTCGACGCCGTAGACGATGGACAGCTTCCGGTACTTGAGCTTGTCGGCGTCGACGGCCAGCCGCATCTCCGGGAATCGCCGGATCAGCGCCGGGTAGGCCGCGCGGAGTTCCATCTTGGCGAGTTCGGCCCCGATGCAGCGGTGAATGCCGTGGCCGAATGCCAGGTGAGAGGACGCCTGCCGGTGCGGATCGACCCGATCCATGTCCGGGCCCAGCTTCTCGTCGCGATTCGCGCCGCTCAGCGAGCACAGCACCAGATCCCCGGCGGATATCTTCGTGCCCGCTATCTCCATGTCCTCGCGCGCGAAGCGCGGGAACGCCACCTGGACGACGGAGAGATAACGCAGCAGCTCGTCCACGAAACGGTCGACGACGTCTTCCTGATCGCGTATCGCCGCGAACTGTTCGGGGGCCTGGAGCAGTACGAGCGTGCCGAGCGCCAGCATGCTCGCGGTGGTTTCCAGACCGCCGGTCAGCACCCCGTCGGCCAGCCCCGCCAGCTCTTGGTCGTCGATTTCGTCGCCGTGCTCCTTCACCAGCATGCCGAGCAGCCCGTCACCCGGTGATTCGCGCTGCTTGCGGACGATTCCGTGCAGATACGCGAGCGAGTCCGACATGGCGCCGAGGGACGCGTTCGCCCCGCTGCCCAGATCGAATCGCGCCGTGCTGTGCCGCTGGAAGTCCTCGCGGTCCTCGTAGGGAACGCCGAGCAGTTCACAGATGACGAGGGCCGGAATGGGGAGCGCGAACATCTCCACCAGGTCGACCGGGCCCTCGGCCGCGGCCATCTCGTCCAGCCGCTCCTCCACGATGGCGTGGATGCGCGGGGTGAGCCTGCTGAGCCGCCGCATGGTGAATTCGGGCGTCAGCAGCCGCCGCAGTCTCGTATGTGTCGGTGGATCACTGAAGCCCAGGCCGCCGGGATTCTGCTGGTGGGCGACGCCGATGTTCTTCTCTGCGAGGTTGGTGAAGTCGGAGCTGAACCCCTTCGCCTTTCCCAGTACCGCCTTGGTCTCGTCATATCCGGTGACGAGCCAGCCATTGATCCCGAAAGGGAGCCAAATCTTGCTGATGGGTTCCTTTGCCCGGGTTGTGGAGAGATCTGCCACGGGGTCGAGTCCGTCACGCTTCAGCGGTGCCAGCGTGGCATCCGGAAGAAACGACATCTTGGACAGATCGAACCCGTTCTTCTGAATCTTCGTGAAGTACTTGCGGCCCAGCCACGTGACGATGTTCGAGCGGAGATTCGACATGGGCGCAATACTGCCCTGCCGCGGCGGGTCGTCCGTCACACGTTGGCAGACGCGTCCCGGTGTGATGTACCACAGCCGTGCCGCGACCCTGCCGCGCCCGCCCTCCCCGCCGCTTCGCGATCAGTGCGGTGGCGCGGACCGGGAGATCGGAGGAAAGTGAAGATATCGGGCGTGACGCGCGGGCGATGAGGGCTGCGCGAGCGCTGTGTGAGGGCTGCGCGAAGGGTGTGCGCGTGCTGCGCCCGGCGAAGTGAGCAGAGTGAGCGGAGAGGGAGCGGAGTGAGGTGAGCGGCTTGCGGGAGAGGTTCCGTGCTGTCCAGGGAGCACCGTGCTGGGTGAGCCTGATGGCAGCCGATCTGGACCGCGCGCACGCCTTCTACGGAGATCTCTTCGGCTGGACGTTCCGGCCCACGCGGTACGGGCACGGCCGCTACACCATCGCCTGCACCGACGATGGCGTAGCGACGGTCGGCATCGGCGCGTCCGCCCCGTCGGCGGATGTCACGCTGCCCGTCACCTGGACGACGTACTTCGCGGCGGACAGCGCGGACGAGGTGGCCTGGCGCGTCCGGGAGCGCGGCGGCACCGTCGCGGTCGGGCCGCTGGAATTCGGCAACGGCCGGGTCGCCTGGGCGTCCGATCCGGAGGGTGCCGTCTTCGGCATCTGGGAGGGGGACCTCACCTCCGCCTGGTGGGGTGAGCGCCGACCGGGCGCTCCCGTGTGGCTGGAATTGCGTACGCGTGACGCGTTCGACGCGGCGCTCTTCTACGGCCAGGTCTTCGGCTGGGACGCCCAGTCGCGCGAGCGGTGCGACGTCCGCTTCGAGCATGACCGGGTGGTCCTGCACATCGACGGGAAGGCGGTGGCCGGGCTGCGCGGCGGCGCCCTGGAGGCCGCCCCCGATCCGAATGTGCGGCCCCGCTGGCATGCCTATTTCCGGGTCGAGGACGCCGACCGGGTCGCCGAACGCACCGTGGAACTGGGCGGAAGCGTCGTGTCCCCGCCGGTCGACACCCCCTACGGCCGCATCGCGGCGCTCCGCGACGCCGAGGGCGGAATCTTCAGTGTGGCGGCGGTTCAGCGAGGCTCGACGGGTGAGCGGGACGGCGCCTAGGATCGGAGATACGGCATCGCGTGTCGGTCACCGGCTGGGTGAGGCATGGAGGTGCCCGTGAGATTGCCTTAATGGGAGGCATTCCACAGTGTCAGTCGAGCTGAATCACACCATCGTCCATTCCCGGGACAACCGGGAATCCGCCGAATTCCTGGCCAACATACTGGGCCTGGAGGTGGGGGACGCCATGGGACCGTTCATACCGGTGTCCACCAGCAATGGGGTCACCCTGGACTTCGCCAGTATCCCGGCCGAGTCGATCACCATGCAGCATTACGCGTTCCTCATCTCCGACGAGGAATTCGACGCGGCGTTCCAGCGGATACGGGAGCAGGGCATCACGTATTACGCCGATCCGCACGGTAAGCAGCCGGGCGAGATCAACCACCACTACGGCGGCCGCGGGCTGTACTTCATGGACCCGGCCGGTCATGGCATGGAGATCATCACCCAGCCTTACGGCAACGAGCCCTCCTAAGGGACAGCCCTCCTAGGGACAGCCCTCCTAGGGACAGCCCTCCTAGGGACAGCCCTCCTAAGGGACGGCCCGGCGCGGCCGGGGCCCTGCGCTCCGGCCCGTTGGTCCCGGTCCGTCAGCGGTCGTGCGGCGTGATCCGCCGGTAGCCCGCCCGGGCGTTGACGACGCGGGCGCAGGCCGTACCGACGACGGTCGCGCCGAGCAGACACGCGAGCCAGGTGCTGTCGCGGCCGCCCGCCCAGGTCAGCTCCCCGGTGGGCGGGATGGCGAAGGCGTTGAGGAACAGCCAGCACAGCACGGCCGTCCCCGGCGCCGCCACGAACCGCGCGCACAGCCCGAGCACCGCGGCGAACAGCGACAGCGCGACCAGGGCGAGCGTCGGCCGCCCGTGCCCGCCCAGCGAGTTGAGGACGGCCACCAGCAGGAGCGCCCCGGCGAACGCCGCGGACCAGATGACCGGGGTGGCGACGGGCTCGGGAACGGGCCTCATGCCGACGCTGAGCTGCCGCCACTCGATCATGATCACCGTCTTTCTCGCGCGTCTCCGGGGGTATGGACACCCGAACGCGGATTGTTCCACCGGGCCCCAGAGCACTTCCCCCCATTACTTACTCTTTACCATTTGTTACGGTGGCGGGACGACACTTCGACCTGCGCGACCTGCGCGAAGGCGCGCACGAACGAGGGGATGGCTGTGGGTGTTCCGCGGTTGAGCAGTACGCCGTTGCCGGGCATTGGAGTCCGTTACGACCTGACGACGCGGGACAAGGGCCGCCTGTCGGTGGTCGCGCACCGCGACGGCGGGCGGACGCTGAGCGCGTACCGCCGTGAGGATCCCGACGAATGCGCGCTGTCCACCCGGCTCACCCCGGGCGAGGCGGAGGCGCTCATCAGCGCGCTGATGCCCGCGCACCACAGCCCCACGCTGCTGTCCACCACCGAGCTGGGTCTGGTCGCCGAGCGGATCGAGCTGTCCCCGTACTCGTACTGGAACGGGCGGGTGCTGGGCGAGACGCGGACCCGCACCGACACCGGCACCTCCATCGTGGCCGTGCTGCGCCGGGCGGACGCGATCCCCTCCCCGGCCCCGGACTTCCGGCTGGCGGGCGGCGACATCCTGATCGTGATCGGCACGCGCGAGGGCGTGGAAGCCGCCGCGGCGATATTGGGGCGGGAGTGACAGACGGATGCACTCTTCTGCCGTCTTCCTGATCGAGTTCGGTGCGGTCATCCTCGGGCTGGGGCTGCTCGGCCGACTCGCCGGACGCTTCCAGTTCTCGCCCATCCCCCTCTATCTGCTCGCCGGGCTGGCCTTCGGCGAGGGCGGGCTGCTGCCGCTCGGGGCCAGTGAGGAGTTCGTCGCGATCGGCGCCGAAATCGGCGTCGTCCTGCTGCTGTTGATGCTCGGGCTCGAGTACACCGCGAGCGATCTGGTCAGCAACCTCAAGACCCAGTACCCGGCCGGGCTGGTCGACGCCACGCTCAACGCCCTGCCCGGCGCCGCCATGGCGCTGCTGCTGGGCTGGGGCCCGGTGGCCGCCGTCGTGCTGGCCGGAGTCACCTGGATCTCCTCGTCCGGCGTCATCGCCAAGGTCCTCCGCGACCTCGGCCGGCTCGGCAACCGCGAAACGCCGGTGATCCTGTCCATCCTGGTCCTCGAAGACCTGGCGATGGCCGTCTACCTGCCGATCGTCACCGCCCTGCTGGCCGGTGTCGGGCTGGCCGCGGGCAGCGTCACCCTGGCCATCGCGCTCGGCGTCGCGGGCCTCGTCCTCTTCGTCGCCGTCCGCTTCGGCCGCCACATCTCGCGCTTCGTCTCCAGCGACGACCCCGAGAAGCTGCTGCTGGTGGTGCTGGGCCTGACCCTGCTGGTCGCCGGGATCGCCCAGCAGCTCCAGGTCTCCGCCGCCGTGGGCGCCTTCCTGGTGGGCATCGCCCTCACCGGCTCGGTCGCCGAGGGCACCCACAACCTGCTCAGCCCGCTGCGCGACCTGTTCGCCGCCGTCTTCTTCGTCTTCTTCGGCCTGCACACCGACCCCGCCAGCATCCCGCCGGTCCTGCTGCCCGCCCTGGCCCTGGCCATCGTCACCACCTGCACCAAGATCGCCAGCGGCTACTGGGCCGCACGGCGCGCCGGGATCTCCGTCAAGGGCCGCTGGCGCGCGGGCGGCACCCTGGTGGCGCGCGGCGAGTTCTCCATCGTCATCGCCGGACTCGCCGTCACCGCGGGCATCGAACCGTCGCTGGGCCCCATGGCCACGGCGTACGTCCTGATCCTGGTCATCATCGGCCCGCTCACCGCCCGCTACACCGAGCCCCTGGCGCGCCGCCTCATCCGTCCCAAGCCCGCCGCGGCCCCCGCCGCCGACACCGCGACCGAATCAGCATCCGAAACCGCCGCCACCGAGTCCAAGCCCCGCGAAACACAACGCGGTTGACAGCCCGAACACCGCCACGACACGATCCCGCCGGTGGAGATCACGGACCTGACACCGGCGGAGCGGCGCGTCTGGCGGGCCTTCCCGCTCGATGAGGGCGTCGATTTCCGTGAGGGCGCCGACGACGATCCCGGAAACGGCGGCTCCTGGGGGCCCGAGCGGACCGTACGCGCCGATGTGCTGCGCGCGCTGTTGCTCGACGGGCCCACGCGCGACGGCGAGGTGGCGGGCCTGAAGCTGATCGGCGCGCGCATCACCGGGGAGCTGCGCCTGAAGTACGGGGTGGTCGAGCACGCCGTACGGCTGCGGTCCTGCCACTTCGAGCGCACCCCGCAGCTGTACGGGGCACGGCTGCGCGTCCTGGTGCTCAGCGACTCCACCCTTCCCGAGCTGACGGCAGGGGCCCTGCACACCGAGGGCGTCCTGCGGATGAGCAGGTGCCGCACGACGGGCCCGGTGCGGCTCGCGGGGGCGCAGATCACCGGAGGGCTCTTCCTCGACGGAGCACGTCTGGGCACTCCGGACACCCGCTGCGAACAGCCGTTGCTCCAGCTCAACCACGCGGCCATCGGGGCCGACGTCCAGGCCAGGGGCCTCGTCGCCCATGGCCGGATACGGCTCAACGAGGCCACCGTCGCCGGCCAGGTCAACCTCGACGACAGCGCGCTCCACGCCCCCGGCGGCACCGCCCTGCACGCCGAGAACCTGTCCGTCGGCAACGACCTGCACGCCATGCGGCTGCGCGCCCGCGGTCGCGTCAACCTCAGCGGGGCCCGGTTGCCCCGCCACCTCAACCTCGCCTACGCCCGGCTGTCCCACCCGGGCGGCCAGGCCCTGCGCGCCAGCAGCTGTGTCATCGGCGAGCTGCGGCTCCACGAGGCCGCCCTCGAGGGCGAGGTGAACCTGCGCCGCTCCCAGATCGACCTGCTGCACATCCGTCCCGAGGTCTGGCCCGACCGCGTCAGGATCGACGGCCTCGGCTACCGCAGCCTCGCCCCGCACCTCCCCGCCGAAGAGCGGCTACCGCTCCTGGAACGCGAGGCGGAAGGCTACCTCCCTGCCTCCTACGAGCAGTTGACCACCGCTTACCGCGCCGCGGGCGACGAGGCCGCCGCCCGCACCGTCCAGCTCGCCAAGCTCCGCCGCCACCGCCGCACCCTCCCGCGCTACGCCCGCGCCTGGGGCCACCTCCAGGACGTCACCGTCGGCTACGGCTTCCGCCCCCTGCGCGCCGCGGGCTGGCTCGGCGCCCTGCTCCTCACCGGCACCCTCGCCTTCGCCCTCCACCACCCGCGGCCCCTGAAAGCGGGCGAGGCCCCCGACTTCAACCCGGTCTTCTACACCCTCGACC
This sequence comes from Streptomyces sp. NPDC041200, assembly GCF_055591805.1. Classification (NCBI taxonomy): domain Bacteria; kingdom Bacillati; phylum Actinomycetota; class Actinomycetes; order Kitasatosporales; family Streptomycetaceae; genus Streptomyces; species Streptomyces sp. NPDC041200. The sequence continues at coordinate 455,150 of NZ_JBVIZF010000002.1, forward strand.
TGCTCCTCCCCATCATCGGCTTCGGGCAGGAGGGCGCCTTCGCCCCGCGGGGCGGGTACCAGTGGCTCTCGTACCTGCTGATCGTGACCGGCTGGATCCTGGCCACCACCACGGCGGCGGGCGTCAGCCGCTCCCTGAGCCGCCAGTAACCGGGCCCGCAGGAGCGTTACTCCTCGGCGAGCACCACGATCGCGTCGCCCTCGTCCAGGACCAGCGGCGCGGCCTTGTCGGGGTTGAGGAAGACCCCGTAGGCGGGCGGCACGTCGGCGTGGCGCGCCAGCCGGTAGCCGAGGGCGGTCTCGCCGCGCCGCCGTGCCGCCTCGATGACCGTCGCGAAGTTGGCCTCGGCCCCGGGCACCAGGTAGTTGGCGGCCGGTTTGAGGTAGATCTCCGATCCGTCCGGGTCGAAGAGGTCGATGAACACCGTGTAGAGGTCGCGGTTCTCGGTCAGCTGGGTCAGCAGCAGGCTGATGACCTTGGTGCTGACGATGAAGTCGTCGGCCTTGGTGACCTGGGCGATCTCCCGGTTGCTGTCGTCGTTCATCTCCGTGACGATCGAGTACGGATCGCCGAGCCGCACCTCGATGTCGCGCAGGTGCAGCAGCGTCACCAGTGTCCGGTCATCGGCGCGCTTGGGGGCGATGGTGTCGTCGGACAGGACCACGATGTGCTGGTAGCTGCCGAGGTCGAGGGCCTCCAGGGACGACCTGCGGGTCGGTTCGCACCGCCGGTGGCCGACCGTCAGGTTCTTCAGCCCCTCCGGCACCCCCTTGCGCGGCCGCCGCGGTGCCGCGATGTCCACCGCCGAGCCGGGTTCGACGAAGCTGTCCAGCAGTGTGATGAGCTTCGACGCCCGGGAGTTCCAGCCGATCAGCAGGGTGCGGTCCGGCACCGGCGGCCGTCCGGGCGCGGTGGTGATCGCCGACGGGACGATCTCGGGCCGGGTCTCGGCGCGCCGTATCAGCAGATCGTCCTCGGCCATCACCAGCAGCTGGTCATCGGCCCGGATGACCGTGTCCAGCGGCGGGTTGACCAGCACCTCACCGTCGCTCCCGCGCAGCCCGGCGGCCATGCCCAGCCCGTAGTGGTCCAGGGCGTCCGCGTACGTCGAACCCGCCAGCGCGGGCTCGTCGTGGAAGTAGAACTCGTTGCCTTCGAAGCTGAGCAGCTCGTTGAAGACGCTGGACAGCCCCGACTGCCGGTGCGCCTGGGCGATGAGCCGTACGGCGATGTCGTCGGCGTCGACGATCAGGGCGCTCGACCCGGCCGCGAGCCGGGCCGCGGGCAGGTTGTCCGAACTCTCCACGGCCGCCACGACGTTTGGCCGCGCGCCCTTCCACTTCCGGCTGTTGAGCAGCAGAAGCACCTTGATGACGTCCGTGTCGGTGTCCTCCCCGACCGGCGGCAACACCATGATCGACTTGGCGGTGTCGGGGCTCACCAGCTCCAGATCGCCCCGCTCCAGCGGACTTCCGGAGCGGCAGACCACCCGGGTGCGGCCGGTCGCCGGGATCCGGTGGCGGATCTGGTCCTCCATGTCGACCTTGTCGTGGTCGGCGAGGATCACCACACAGGAGCGCCGGGCGCTCTGGTTGGCCTCCACCAGCTCCGCGATCACCGTGAAGACCTGGTCCGACCAGCCCAGCACGATCGTGTGGCCGCGCTCGACCAGCTGCGACCGGCCCTTACGGAGCATCTGGATCCGGTTTTCCAGGCCCGTGGTGAGCACACCGATGAGCGCGCTGACGATGAAGATGCCGCCGATCGTGACCGTGAGCATCAGCACCAGGAACAGCGGTCTGCCCTCGTCCCCGCCCATGGTGCCCGGATCGAGCGTACGCAGCAGACTCATCCACACCACGCCCGACCAGCCGCCGCTCTTCCGGGTGTCCTCGTGGCTGAACGCGACGACGAGCGTGGAGACGAAAGCGATCAACGCGAGCGAGGCGAGGCCGAGCCAGCCGATCAGTGCGGGCGTCCCGCGGTCCATCGTGCCGTCGAACCAATACCGCAGCCGGTCCCGCAGCCTCATCGCACGTCCTCATCCCCCCGGCCACCCACCGGTCTTACGGTCTCCCAGAGCAGTTGATCATTCTCGCAGGGTCACGCGGACCCGCTGCCGGGATGCCGTTCAGAGGAGACAGGTCACCAGGCGGCGTGCGCCTGCCGCCCGCCCTCGACGGACGGCTCGCCGCCCGCCTCGGCGAACGCCTGCAGCGCCTCGATCAGATGACGGCGCTGTCCGGCGGGCATGACATCGACGATGCCCGCTATCTCCTGGCGGCGCCGATCGGTGACCTCGGCCACGACCCGGCGGCCGTCCGGGGTGAGCGAGATCATGCTGGTGCGCCGGTCCTCGGCGGAGACGCCGCGCGCGACCACACCCGTCGTGACCAGGCGGTCGATCATGCGCATGGCGGTCGACGGCTGGACCCCCAGCTCCCCGGCCAGCCCGGACAGGCTCAGCGGCCCTCCGGCGTCCAGGACGACCAGCATCCGGAACTGCGGCAGCGTCAGGGATTCCTCCACCGAGGCCAAGGACCGGGCGGAGACGGCGATGAGCAGCCGGGACGCGGTCAGCACGGCGGTGACCATCGCCTCGGCGTCGGACTCGGAGAGGTCGGGCTCGGAGGCCTCGGTGTCGGGCTGGGAGCCTAAGTAACGGCGCGGCATAAGGCCCTTTCTACTCCCCACCCCAACCCCCGGCGCACGCCGCCGTCCCCGCCCCCTCTATTGCGAATGTCTTGCAATAGCTATCACTATGCAGCAAGCTGAAACGGTACGGGGTCGGCCCGACTACCTTTCGAGACCCGCGCCTGGGTCGGTCCGGGCGTGTCCTTCCCGACAGGTGATCGCCTTCTCACTCGGCACCCGCCGGACGTTGGCCGACCCCGTTCCCGCACGTCTCCCTGCCATCCTGCTGCCATCCTGAACGCATGGCGGAACTGAACGGACAGCCTGTCGACCCTGATGCCGTGGCGACGTTGGCGCTCACCAATTACGGGCACTTCACCAGCATGCGCGTCGATGACCAGCGCGTACGCGGTCTCGGCCGTCACCTTGAGCGCTTGGCGCGGGACTGCGAGGCGGTCTTCGGCGCCGACCTCGATCCCGGCGTGGTCCGGCGCTACGTCAGGCGGGCGGCGGGCGAGCGCGGCGGCGCGTTCGTCGTCCGCGTCACGATCTTCGACCCCGGCATCGACCTGGGCCACCCGGCGAAGGCGAACACGCCGAACATCCTCGTCACCGCGCGCCCCGCCCCAGCCCTGCCGCTGCCTCCCCTGCGGGTCAAAACCCTCCGCTACGAACGCGACGCCCCGGCCATCAAGCACACAGGGCTGTTCGGCTCCCTCCACTCCCGCCGCGCCGCACAGCTCGACGGCTACGACGACGCCCTGTTCACCGGCCCGGACGGCCGGATCTCCGAGGGCGGAACGTGGAACGTCGGCTTCATCGGCGACGAGGGCGTGATCTGGCCCGAGGCGGACGTCCTGCCCGGCGTCACCATGGCCCTGCTCCAGCAGCACACCGACTACACCACGGCCCCGGTCACGCCCGCCGACACCCAGCACCTGCACGCGGCCTTCGCCACGAACACAAGTATCGGCGTGCGCGCCCTCGCCGCCATCGACGAGACACCGATGGCCACGGAACACCCCCTGCTCGCCAGCCTGCGAGACACCTACCTGGCCATCCCCGGCGAACCGCTGTAGGCAGCCCCGTTCTCAGCCCATCTCCTCCCGGGCGGACAGGCCGTCGGCGATGCCTTCAGCCGACAGGAGAACACAAGCCCGCTCAAGGTCGACGGCTACAATCCGCACCGATATGACCTGTTCCTCGCGGATGAGGATGCCAACCCCCAGGGCCGCGGCGGCGGTGTAGACAAGGTGGGGGCTGGTGTTAGCGGCCGGGTGGGCCTCGCCGAAGTCCAGGGTGGTGAAGGGGGCGGGGAACCAGGCAGCGAAGACCTGACCGGCGCCGGGGATCCAAGGCGCTTGCAGGCTGTCGGGGATCATCCAGCCACCGGTCGGGAGGCTGACGGCCCGGGCCGCGTCCAGCCCGAACCTGGCCACCGCTTCGAGCAGCCCGAATCCCGCACCCAGCGCCGCGCCGATGACCACGTAGTCGGTCAGGCCCCACTGGCGGCGGATCTTGACGTTCCACGCCGCCAGCAGCAGCGGTGTGATCTTGATCAGCTCTTCGATGGCCGGGTCGACGGTGTAACTGGCCGTCTTCACGGTGTTGAGCAGTGCCCCACCATGAGGCTGGTCGGAGACGGCGCGTGTATACGCGTACTCCAGCAGCACGGTCACGATGCCGCAGCCGTAGACGCCCACTGCGATCGCCAGCAGGACGGTGGAGACCCGCACCGAACGCGTCGGCGATGACAACACCAGCAGCTGCACCACGCCGTACACCGTCGCGGCCACCATCAATACCGCCACGCCCAGCCCCCCATAGCCGTCAACCCAAGGGCGCGAGCCTAAGGGCCTGTTGGACCGCGTACAAGGGGCTCTTGCGCCGTGCTTGTCGGCCCTGCGGCGTTCAAGAACCTGGCTGTCCGAGGACGACAATGCGGACGCCATTCGGGGCCGCGACGGCGATGCGGTTGCGCTCGTCGCGGGTCGCGGCGAAGACCACGAGATCCTTCAAGCCTCGCCACTGCTGCCAATCCATCTGCTCGGGGTCCGGCCGCAGAACACCGTAGGGCTTGTCGTCGAGGTAGATCGGTGCCCCGTTGGCAATACGCGAGCTGTGGCGTATCTGGGGCGTCGATCCGGTCGCAGCCTGCACCCAGGCGCTCACGGCGGCGTGCAGTGCGGGAATACTCGCATCAGGTCCGATTTCCAGGGCTGGATTTGCCGGGATACGGGGGCGGTCCGTTGTGCTCGGTGTCCGAGGCGAGGGTGGGCGGCGGCGTGCAGTGGGCTGGGTGCCGGTCAGCAGGCGAGCGGCCTGCCGTGCGAAATTCTCGGTGTCTCCTTGCTGTGGGGCCATGACACGGGCCGAGCCGCGGGGAGAGCTCAGCCACCGGTCACGCTCTGCGGCACGGGAGAACTCTTCGGCCGCGGCAGCGTACTGCGGGGCCGTCCACACCTGATCCCACTGATTGCCCGCGAGGTACGCCGGGCGGGACAGGCGGTGCGGAATGACCCGGTGGGACTGCGACCAAGCCACAAACTCCCGTAAAAGTGTTTGGACTTCGCTCCAGGCACCGTGACCGTCGCCAGGGCACACACGTTCGTCTTCGCACGGTTCGACGGTGAATCGGGCGAGCCCTTCGGCGACCTGCCACTGCGACCCAGGCTGCTCGCTGGGCGGCTTGGCGCGGACGGCAGGGACCTCGCCGAGCCAGGGACGTCGGTGGGTAGTCACCCAGCAGACCGCGACGCCATCGGCGGCGTAGCGTTCGGTGCGTTGGCTGATGTCGCCTGTGGTTATCGGGGACAACTGAGGTTCCCAGGCCATCCGTCGGGAGCCGTCGGGCGAGGTAGCCAGGACATCGGCCCGCCACCGCCCGCTGGCGGCGGGCACCTCCAGCTCCGCGTGCCAGCCTGCTTCTCTCGCGGCGAGGACGAGTTCCAGCTTGAGTAGGCGGTGCTCCATCGTCTCCCCGGTCAGGGAGCATGTGGGCGAACCAGGGTCGTGAGCGAAGAATCGCAGACCGCGGCGGGAGACTTTGGCCCGCAGCCCATGGCCGCATTCCGGGCAGGTCAGCGGGGCTCGGGGCCGCACGCGGTGGACGGCAGACCAAGACCAGTCGCAGCCGAGGCCCTCGGCCGTGGCATCGATCCGACCACGCTCTGGGTGCATCGCCGTCATCGGCACCTGGTACCCCTCTCCGAGCAGATCCTTCGTGCCAGCCTCCACGGTGGCAGAGGGCACTGACATCGTTGCTCGGGCCACCTCTGTCAGGTTCAGTGCGGCGCAGGCCCCAGCGCGTCCCATCCGGAGGGCGCTACGGGGACCTGGGGCGGGCGTTTGCCGCCGGGGCTGCCGTCCGGGTGCTGGTTGATCCAGGACAGGCCGCCCAGGTCGAGGTTGTGCCGGGCGCGGGTGACGGCGACGTAGGCGAGGCGTGCCTCGGCGTCGTCGATGTCGCCGGGCAACGGATCGCCGTTCTCGTCGGTCTCTTCCTGATCGACGGGTTCCTCGAAGTCCTCGCCGATGCGTACCGAGGCCCATTCGCGCCCCTTGGACTTGTGGGCGGTGGAGACGACGATCTCGGCCCCTTGCTCGGCTGCGAGCCGGTCGACCGCTTGCAGGATGACGTCCACCCCGTGCTCGTCGACCAGGTCGACCAGAGGCAGCAGGTCACGTCCGGACGGGTCGTACTCGGCGTACTCCTGGAGCTCGCCCCAGTTCTCGAAGAGGATGAGTTCGGGGTGGGCGCTGCGTTTGCCGGCCTTCAGGTCGCGGGCGGCCCGGGCCAGGGCTCGCAGTGCGTCGCCGCCGCCGACCAGTGCGACGCGGCGGCCGGCTTCCAGCTGGCGCATGACTTCGAGCATCGCGCCGACATTGGACCGGCACAAGATCGCGTCCGGCTCCTCCAGCCGTTGGAGCCGGGTGTTGATGGTCGGAGTGCCGGTCAGGCGGATCGGAGAGTCGACGATGCCCAGCCACCGGTTGGCTTCTTCGGCCAGGGCGGCACCGAAGCGGAACGACTGGGACAGGGCCAGTTGGGTGCCGTCGAAGTCGCTCATCACGTCTCGCGCTCCCCGCCAGCCGTAGATGGCCTGGGCGGAGTCGCCGACCATCACCAGCTGGGAGTGGTCCCGCTGGGCGTTGAAGACCTGCTCGATCACCGGGTTGGTGTCCTGGGCCTCGTCCAGCAGCAGGAAATCCGCTTCGATCCTCGGCTCGGTCAATGCCCAGATCTTCAGGTAGTGGTCGTGATCGAAGCGGACAACGCCTTCCTGCGGGTTCTGGAGGTCGTCCCATGCCTTGGCGGCGTACGGCAGGACGATGTCCACGAGCTGGGCGTGCAGGTCCTCGGCCTCGACGCCTCGCAGGCGGGGCACGTGGTGGCGCTTGATGGTGCGGTCGGCGGACTGGCAGAAGCGGGTGACGGTCCGCAGGACGGTGTAGGAGAGGGCCTTGTTGGTGACGTTGCGTTCGCCGATCCGGATCCGCATGTTGATGCCGATGCCCAGGGAGGCGCCGGTCTTCCAGCCAGGCACCCGGGGCGCGTTCATCCGGGCTCCGTACTTGTGGCCCACGGCTGCGAAGGCGAGCGAGTGCGCGGTCTTGCACCGCACATTGCCGGGAAACTTGTGGGCGGCGTCGTTCGCGATCGACTTGTTGAACGCTATGTACCGGCCGGGCTTCGCCGTGCTGGCTGCGAGCATTGCCAGCGTCGTCGTCTTACCGGTCCCGGCTCCGGCCTGCAGGACCATGTGGTCCCCGCGCTTGAAGGTATCGACGGCCGTACTCTGCTCGGCGGTAGGTGCGGACATCGTGCTCCTCACAAGGGTGGGTGCGGCTTCATAGCGCGATCGAACGGTGACACACGGAGAGGGTGTGCGTCTATCGATCATCTCTGCGGCCCCTGCTGTCGGTGGCGGCAGCAGAAGCGCTCACTGTGAAAATCCGTGGAATCACGTGCTCGGCCGTGCCAGCCTGGGAGGCGTCGAAGGGGTGTAGCTCAGAGGTCAGAGCGCCGGTCTCCAAAACCGGATGTCGCAGGTTCGACTCCTGTCACCTCTGCGTGCGCCGTCGCAGACAGCGGTCTGCTTGGACAGGCCGTGCCGTTGCAGTCGGACGGCTCCGCAGATGGCTCTCCGACGGTGAGAGGTGTGTCAGTCGGCGTAGTTGTGCCCCGTCGCCTGCTTTGCCGGGGCCTGGCTTCCCTGCGCCATCGCGGGTGTGAGGGCCCGCCTCGGCGATGAACGGCGTGGACGCGCTGCGGCCTGGTGGTCATCCGAAGATGAGCTCGACATCCTTGTTCAGGCAGAACCTCATGACGGTGACCAACTGGCGGGCGTCATCGAGGTGCCGTTGGAGAACGGGATCGCTGGCATCGTGTTGCCGCTGCTCAATGATTGCTTCCAGCCGGGGCAGCATGGCCGCGCATTGAGTGGGCGTGAGGTCGGGGGCGTCGTCGTCCGGATGGTCGAGTAGCGGTGCCAGCGTGGTGGAAACGCTGCTCCACGGGCGGTCTCCGCTGAAGCCGTCCATCTCGCCGAGGCTGAATCCCTCGGCATGCGTCGGCAACTGAGTTGTCGACGGCTGCGTACTGGCGGTTCCGGTGGTGCGAAGGAACGGTTGGCAGTTGGCCGAGTGCGCGGGCCACCGTAGCTGCCCAACTCCTGGTCGAGAGGGAGGCTGTCCGGGAGGCTCATGCACTGGCTGTCAGTGCCGACGGCCACCTGAGCAGTGGCGCACCTCACTCGCGCGTGTGCTCAGCGGTTTCCCCTTGATGGGCCCGGCCCCACCTCCCCGGGAGTGGAGTGGGAGCGGTCCGGGAGCCGGATTTCGGGGTCGGCTCCCAATCGGCTCCCAAGACGCCCCGGAAACGCGTCAGGGGCCCGACCCGCTTTGGCGGATCAGGCCCCTGACCTGGTGTTCCTTCAGTCGGGGTGGCGGGATTTGAACCCACGACCTCTTCGTCCCGAACGAAGCGCGCTGCCAAGCTGCGCTACACCCCGAAGCAACGAGCTCTACTTTAGCGGACCTGTGGCCAGACACGAAATCCGGTTCCGGGGGCCTCGCAGGTCGGGGCCCCGGAGGGGGATCAGGGGGACTGGGGGGTGAGGGTGAGGAGGGTGGCTTCCGGGGGGCAGGCGAAGCGGACGGGGGTGTAGCGGTTGGTGCCGCAGCCCGCGGAGACGTGGAGGTAGGAGGAGTGGCCCCCGGCCTCGTGGGTGGAGAGGCCCTTGACCCGGCGGGTGTCCAGGTCGCAGTTGGTGACCAGGGCGCCGTAGAAGGGGATGCACAGCTGGCCGCCGTGGGTGTGGCCCGCGAGGATCAGGGGGTAGCGGTCGGCCGTGAAGGCGTCGAGGACGCGGAGGTACGGGGCGTGGACCACGGCGAGGGAGAGGTCCGCGCCGGTTTCCGGGCCGCCGGTGACCTCGGCGTAGCGGTCGCGCTTGATGTGGGGGTCGTCGAGGCCGGTGAGGGCGATCTCCACATCGTCCAGCTTGAGCCGGCCGCGGGTGTTGGACAGGCCGACCCAGCCGGCCGCGTCGAAGGCGTCGCGCAGCTCCGTCCACGGGTTGTGGACAACGCCGACGGCCGGGGCGTTGCCGTTCAGACCGTGGCGGCCGGTGGCGTGTTCCAGCAGATAGCGGGCGGGGTTGCGCAGCTTCGGTCCGTAGTAGTCGTTGGAGCCGAAGACGTACGCGCCGGGGAACTCCATCAGCGGGCCGAGCGCGTCGAGGACCTCCGGGATACCTTCCGGGTCGGAGAGGTTGTCGCCGGTGTTCACGACGAAGTCGGGGCGCAGACCGGCGAGCGACTGGAGCCAGCGCTGCTTCTTGCGCTGCCCGCTCACCATGTGGATGTCGGAGACCTGCAGGACGCGCAGCGGCCGCATACCGCGCGGCAGCACGGGCACGGTGATGCGGCGGAGCCTGAAGGACCGCACTTCGAAGCCGACGGCGTAGGCGAGACCGGCTGCGCCGACCGCCGTGATTCCCAGAGGTACTCCGTATCGCGCGCGCATGGTCTCCATGGTCGCAGAACGCCGCCGGGGGAGAAATCTTCGGGTGATTCCCGGCCAGTGCTGGCAGACTCGACGCCATGACCACCACGCTCAAGTCCAGGCTGCACGACGATCTCACCGCAGCGATCAAGGCGCGCGATGAGCTGCGCTCGTCCACGCTCCGGCTCACCATCACCGCGATCTCGAAGGAAGAGGTCGCGGGCGAGAGCGCCCGGGAGCTGTCCGACGCCGACGTGGAGAAGATCATCGCGCGCGAGGCGAAGAAGCGCCGCGAGGCGGCCGAGGCGTTCGACAAGGGCGGCCGGGCGGAGCAGGCGGAGCGGGAGCGGGCCGAGGGCGAGGTGCTCGCCGGGTATCTGCCGCAGCCGCTGACGGACGACGAGCTGAACGCGCTGGTCGCGGAGGCGGTGCGGGAGGCCGTCGCGGGCGGCGCCGAGGGGCCGCGGGCGATGGGCGCGGTGATGAAGATCGTGAACCCGAAGATCGCGGGCCGGGCCGAGGGCGGCCGGGTCGCCGCCGCGGTGAAGCGCCAGCTCGCGGGCGGGTGAAGCCCCAGCTCGCGGGCGGGTAGGGAATACGTGGAAAGGGGCCCGGACGATCATCCCTCGTCCGGGCCCCTCCCGTGCTCGGCCAGCCGCTCAGCCAGCCGCAGGCACCGCTTCCGCAGGCACCGCTACCGCGGCCACTCGAAGCCGCCGTTCCCATTGCCGCCGTTCCCGTTGCCGCCGATCACGCCCGGCGGGAGGGAGATGTCCGGCCACGGGTTGTCCCCGCCGCCGTTCCCCGGCTTCTCGCGGCCCGGCTTGTCGCGGTCGTTGCCCGGCTTCTTGCCCGGCTTGGGCCGGTGCGCGTTGGGGTCCTTGATCGGCACGCTGACGAAGTTCGGCGCGGGCTTCCCGTTCAGCGCCCCGCTCATCGCGGCCTTCCAGATGGGGCCGGGGGTGTCACCGCCGTACACCTTGGCGTGGGGGACACCGCCGATGGTGATGTTCTCCATCTTGAGGCCGCTGGCGCCGGGGCCGCCGCCCACCCACACCGCGCCCGCCAGGTTCGGGGTGTAGCCGACGAACCACGCGGCCTTCCGCTCGTCCGTCGTACCCGTCTTACCGGCGCTCGGGCGGCTCTGCAGACCGGCCTGCTTGCCGGTGCCGTCCTCGACCACACCGCGCAGCAGGGTGTTGATCGTGTCCGCGGTCTTCTCGGACATCGCGCGCGAGCACTTCGACTGCGGCACCTTCAGCTTCTTGCCGCCGGGGCCGGTGATCGAGTCGATGAAGACCGGGGAGCAGTAGACGCCGCGGTTGGCGAAGGTCGCGTACGCGTTGGCCATGGTCAGCGGGGAGAAGCCCTCGGTGCCGAGGGTGAGCGAGGGCACCTGGTGGTGCTCCTTGCCGTCGGCCCGCTCCACGCCCATCTTGTCGGCCAGCTCGGTGACCGGGCAGACGCCGATGTCGCTGATCAGCTGGACGAAGTAGGTGTTGACCGACTTCGCGGTCGCCTCCTTCATCCCGTACGGGCCGCGCTCCGACTCGTTCTCGTTCTCGACGGTCGCGCCCTCGCCGTTGGTCCAGGGGCCCTTGCAGGTGCTGACCGGGCTCGGGTACTCCATCTTGTACGGCGAGGAGTAGCTCTTGTACGGCTTCGTGCCCCGCTCCAGGGCGGCCGCGGCGGTGATCGGCTTGAACGTGGACCCCACCTGGAAGCCGTAGTTCGAGCCACCCATGTTGTGGTCCACGGAGAGGTTGATCTGGGTCTGGTCCTTGCCGAAGCCGTACGGTTTGGACTGGCCCATGCCCAGGACCTTGCCGGTGCCCGGCTCGACGAGCGAGACGGCGGTGGCCGCCTTGTCGGACTGGTAGACGTGGGACTTGATCGACTTCTGGACCGATTCCTGCGCCTGCGGGTCCAGTGTCGTACGGATCGTCAGGCCGCCCTGGTTCCAGCGCTTGGCGCGCGCCGCCGACGTCTTCCCGAAGACCGGGTCGTTGAGGAAGATCTGGCGGACGTAGTCGCAGTAGAACCCGGCGCCCTTGACGGCCGTGATGCAGCCGCTGCGGGGCATGCTGACGTCGAGGCCGAGCGGCTTCTTCTTGGCCGCGGCGGCCTGGGCCGAGGTGATGTCCTTCATGTCGGCCATGCGCTGCAGCACGGTGTCGCGGCGGGTCTTCGCGGTCTCCGGGTTGGTGACCGGGTCGTAGCGGCTCGGCGACTGGACGAGACCGGCGAGCAGCGCGGCCTGCTCCACCTTCAGGTTCTTGGCGGACGTGCTGAAGTAGCGCTGGGAGGCGGCCTCGATGCCGTAGGCCTGCTGCCCGAAGTACGTGATGTTGAGGTAGTTCTCCAGGATCCGGCGCTTGCCCAGTTCCTTCTCGACCTGGATCGCGTACTTCAGTTCCTTGATCTTGCGGCCTATGGACTGCTGGGTGGCCTCGGCGAACTTCTCCTTGCTGTTGCCCGCCTCCTCGACGAAGACGTTCTTCACGTACTGCTGGGTGAGGGTGGAAGCGCCCTGTGAGACACCGCCGCTCTGCGCGTTCCTGTTGGCCGCGCGCAGGATGCCCTTGAGGTCGACCGCCCCGTGCTGGTAGAAGCGCGCGTCCTCGATCGCGACGATCGCCTTGCGCATGTACGGGGAGATGTCGCCCAGCTTCACGATGGTGCGGTCACGCGAGTAGACCTTCGCGATCTCGCCGCCCTTCGCGTCCAGGATGGTGGTCCGCTCGCTGAGCGGGGGCGTCTTGAGATTGGCCGGAATATCGTCGAATTCCTGGACCGTTTCCTTGGCGGTGAGGCCGAACGCCCCGACAGCGGGCAGCGCGAGCCCGGCCATCACGGCGCCGGCCAGCGCACTGACGCCGAGGAACTTGGCGGCCTGTTGAGCGGTGGACAGCCCTCCGCCCGAGCGCGTGTAACCCATAAGAGGCAGCCTACGTGGCGAATCGCCGGACAGGGGACCGCGTGTTCGCATACGCTGTTTCACGCCAGCCACGCATGTGCTGCTGTGCCACATCGCACGAGATCGCACCACATCCCCAGCCCCACTCGAGTGAGTGTTGAGGCGTGCCCGGATTGTGCCCCCGTGTCCTGAGCTGCCCGGTGTTCGCTGTGTGAACTGCCCTGGTTTGCACCAGTAATCGCAAATGTCGTCAGGTCACTCCGTTGGGTGATCTGCCGCGTACCCATAGTCCGTTCGGGCCATCCAAGATTGGGCCTGCAGGGGGTGTTGCGGCTTGCTCGCCTTCCGTAACGTCCTCAACTGGCGACGGTGAATATGCCGTTTGTCGCCGTGGGGGAGCTCCGATTCGGGAGAGGACGGCGCCAGCATGGGCTGGGTAACCGACTGGAGTGCGCAGGCCGCCTGCCGCACTACTGATCCAGATGAACTGTTCGTCCAGGGCGCGGCACAGAACAGGGCCAAAGCGGTCTGCACCGGATGTCCGGTGCGCACCGAGTGCCTTGCGGATGCCTTGGACAACCGTGTCGAGTTCGGTGTGTGGGGAGGGATGACCGAGCGGGAGCGGCGGGCGTTGCTGCGCCGCCGCCCGACGGTGACCTCCTGGCGAAGGCTGCTGGAGACGGCACGCACCGAGTACGAGCGCAGCGCGGGCATTCTGCCCTTCGACGACGAAGAGTACGAGCGCTTCGCTGCCGTCGGATAGCGCGTCGGATAGCGGTCGGCCGACAGGCCGGTACGCGACGAGGCCGCATCGCATCACAACTTCATCATCACCCACCCCTCGTCACGGGCTTGTTCTCTCATCTACGACGGGACGAGGAAGGGTGCACGACACGAGTACGGCCGCGACTGTGGTCGCGGCCGGTCGTGGCCGGGCGAGGTGGTTCACGGGCTGGGGGCCTGCGGACCTTGGGGCAGCCCGCCACGCTACGGACGATGACGTGCATGGACGGATAGGGCAGAGCGCGACGGTGCGGACGATTGGGGATCCGCGGCGGGCGCTGTGACGCTGTACCGTCCTGGCCCGTCCCGGCCGTGACGTCGGCCCGCCATGGGCTTGCGCGGCGTGCGCGCCATGCGTGTGCGTACGCGGCATGACGGCCGTGTCAGCCGCGCGGCGTAGCCGTGCCGGGCGCGCACCTGTGAGGTGGGTACGCCGCGGCTTGGGGCACGCGCGTACGCGTACATCGCGGTACGCGGCGCCCATGTGTACGCGCCCCAGGGGTACTTGGGTAGGCGGGCACTTGGGTAGGCGCCAGCCTGCCCTGACGGCTCGCGTGTCGCCGTCATCACCACCGCACGGTCCCCGGGCCGCCACCAGGGCTGGGCGTCAGCCTGCCGTGCGCTCGGACTGGTCCGCCGGGGCCGCCGCGAGGCGGTCGCCGATCGCCCGCAGTCCTGTCAGGTCATGTACGTCTCCAGGGAGCGCGGCCACTTGGGCCACGGGAACTTCGGGGTGCAACGCCGTGAAGCGGTCGTGTGTGCGCTGCTCGCGTCCGAGCACCTGCATACGCTCCGCGTGCAACCGGAGCAGTCCCGCGGCCAGCCGCTCCGCCGACGTGGGGGAGACGTCGGGGTCCGCTGCCGAGGAATTGTCCGCCGCTGAGGCGTTCCGGGCTTGAGCATTCCCTGAGTCGGGATCGACAAATCCGTCGGCACCAAGATTTTCCGCGCCTTCGCCGGGGTTGGCCGGAACGCTTCCTTCTCCCGGCGGATCCGCAGCGGCGGCGCTCTTCAGGATCAGCGTCTCCGCCGCAGCCAGGGCCCGTTCCGCCGACAGCTGTTCGGCGCCGCTGCCGTGCACCCGGTTGAGTACGAGACCGGCCAGCGGCATCTGATCCGCGGCCAGCCGCTCGACGAAGTAGGCGGCCTCCCGCAGCGCGTCCCGCTCCGGGGCGGCCACCACCAGGAAGGCCGTACCGGGCGCCTGCAGCAGCCGGTAGGTGGCCTCGGCGCGGGTGCGGAACCCGCCGAACATGGTGTCCATCGCAGCCGCGAACGTTTGCACATCGCGCATCAGCTGCCCGCCGAGGACCTTGCTGACCGTGCCCGTCATCATGGATACGCCCACGTTGAGGAACTTCATCCCGGCCCGGCCGCCGACCTTCGCCGGGGCCATCAGCACCCGGATGAACTTCCCGTCCAGGAACGAACCGAGCCGCTTCGGGGCATCCAGGAAGTCCAGCGCCGACCGGCTCGGCGGCGTGTCGACGATGATGAGGTCCCACTCCTCGCGGGCCCGCAGCTGGCCGAGCTTCTCCATGGCCATGTACTCCTGCGTGCCCGCGAAACCGGCCGACAGCGACTGGTAGAAGGGGTTCGCCAGGATCGCGCGGGCGCGCTCGGGGTCGGCGTGCGCCTCGACGAACTCGTCGAAGGTCCGCTTCATGTCCAGCATCATGGCGTGCAGTTCGCCGCCCGCCTCGTCCCCGACGCCCGCCACCCGCCGTGGGACGTTGTCGAGCGCGTCGATGCCCATGGACTGCGCGAGCCGGCGGGCCGGGTCGATCGTGAGGACGACGACCTTCCGGCCGCGCTCGGCGGCCCGTACGCCCAGCGCGGCGGCCGTGGTGGTCTTGCCCACGCCGCCGGAGCCGCAGCACACCACGATGCGGGTCTGCGGGTCGTCCAGCAGCGCGTCGGTCTCCAGCCGGGGTGCCACGTCCATGCTCATGCCGCCTCCTGCGTACGGCGTGTGCCGCTTGTGCCGCTTGGGTTGCTTGTGTCGTTCGTGCGGCGTGTGCGGCTCGTGCTGTTCGTACGGCTCGTGCTGTGGGTGCCGCCCGTACGGGGCGCGCCGCCGGGGACGGCCGTACGGCGCGCGCGGACGGGGACGCGCGCCGTGCCCGTGCCGCTCACGACGGCCACTGCTTGCGCAGATCCGCCGCCAGCCGGTACAGCCCGGCCAGGTCGACGCCGTCCGTCAGCAGCTCCAGCTCGTGCAGCGGCAGGTCAAGACCGCCCAGCTCGGACCGCTGCGCCCGCTCCAGGGCGACGCGCTCCGCGTGCTCGCGCGCCTGCTCCAGCAGCGGGTCGACCAGCCGCTCGGCGAGGCCGCCGCGGCGCGCGCCGCCCAGCCCGGCTTGCGAGAGCGCCTTGGCGACGGCCGCGCGACGGCCGTTGGCGGCGTCGTCGACGGCCTCGTGGTCGAGGACCGCGGGCCGCACCATGTTGACGATGACCGCACCCGTCGGAAGGCCGTCCGAGCGCAGCTCCGTGATGCCGTCCGCGGTCTCCTGGACCGGCATCTCCTCCAGCAGCGTCACCATGTGGACGGCCGTCTGCGGCGACTTCAGGACGCGCATCACGGCCTGGGCCTGGTTGTGTATCGGGCCGGTCCGGGCCAGCCCCGCCACCTCGTGGTTGACGTTCAGGAAGCGGGTGATCCGGCCGGTCGGCGGGGCGTCCATGATCACGGAGTCGTAGACGAAGCGGCCGTCCTTGCCCTTGCGGCGCACCGCCTCGCACGCCTTCCCGGTCAGCAGGACGTCCCGCAGCCCCGGCGCGATCGTGGTCGCGAAGTCGATCGCGCCGAGCTTCTTCAGGGCGCGCCCCGCCGATCCCAGCTTGTAGAACATGTGGAGATAGTCCAGGAGCGCGAACTCCGGATCGATCGCGAGGGCGTGGACTTCGCCGCCGCCCGGCGCGGTCGCGATTTTGCGTTCCTCATAGGGAAGCGGTTCCGTTTCGAAGAGCTGTGCGATGCCCTGGCGGCCTTCGACCTCGACCAGCAGCGTGCGCTTGCCATCGGCCGCGAGGGCCAGCGCGAGTGCGGCGGCGACCGTGGTCTTGCCGGTTCCGCCCTTGCCACTGACGACATGGAGCCTGCTCACATTGGGAGCCTAACCAGTCCCCCCACGGGCTACGCACCAGGCCCCAGGAGTGAGGCATTACAGTCGGCTGCATGACGAAGTGGGAATACGCGACCGTGCCGCTGCTCGTACACGCCACGAAGCAGATTCTGGACACCTGGGGCGAGGACGGCTGGGAACTGGTCCAGGTCGTTCCGGGGCCGAACAACTCCGAGCAGCTGGTGGCCTACCTGAAGCGGGAGAAGGCGTGAGCGCCGTCGAGGACAAGCTCGCCGGGCTCGGCCTGACGCTGCCCGAGGTCGCGGCGCCGCTCGCCAGTTACGTCCCGGCGATCCGTACCGGGCCGTACGTCTACACCGCGGGCCAGCTGCCGCTGGTCGGCGGGAAGCTGGGCGTGACCGGCAAGGTCGGCGCGGAGGTGACCCCGGAGGAGGCCAAGGAGCTGGCGCGCACCTGTGCGCTGAACGCGCTGGCCGCCGTGAAGTCGGTGGTCGGCGACCTGGACAAGGTCGTGCGGGTCGTGAAGGTCGTCGGCTTCGTCGCCTCGGCCCCGGACTTCACCGGGCAGCCGGGCGTCGTCAACGGCGCCAGCGAACTGCTGGGCGAGGCGCTGGGCGACGCGGGCGTGCACGCGCGCAGCGCGGTCGGCGTGGCGGTGCTGCCGCTGGACGCGCCGGTCGAGGTGGAGATCCAGGTCGAGGTCGCGGAGTAGCCCATCCGTGGTGGGGGCCGCCCGCTTCGTGGTGGGCCCGACCGCTTCGGGGCCAGGGCCCGGCCGTTCCGACGTCAGGGCCCGCCCGTTCCGATGTCAGGGCCCGGCCGCGGTCCGGCCCTTGTGCAGCCCGTCATGGGGCCTTGCGCGGTCCGGGCCCCGGCCAGGGCCCCTCGAACATCCGCCCGCAAACGCATAGCATCCGGCCATGTCCACTACGAATGGCCAGTGGTATCCACCCGAGTGGCCAGAGCGCATCCGGTTGTTGTCGGCCGGTGAGCTGACGCCGGTGACGCCGCGCCGGGCCGCCACCGTGCTGCTGCTCCGGGACGGACCGGACGGCGTGCCGGGCGGGCAGGAGGGGGAGCACGGGGCGAACGGGGAACAGGGCGCGACGGACGGCGAGTGGGGCGGCCAGGCCGCCGGGCTCGCCGTGTACATGCTGCGCAGACGCGCCTCCATGGCCTTCGCCGGAGGCGCGTACGCCTATCCGGGTGGCTCGGTGGACCCGCGCGATGAGCGGATGGTCGCCTGGGCCGGGCCCTCGCGCCCCCAGTGGGCGCGGCGGCTGGGCCTCGACGAAAGCGACGCGACGCAGGCGCAGGCCATCGTGTGCGCGGCGGTCCGGGAGACCTTCGAGGAGGCCGGCGTGCTCCTCGCAGGCCCGACCCCCCACACGGTCGTCGCGGACACCACGGGCGACGACTGGGAGGCGGACCGGCTGTCGCTGGTCGCCCGGGACCTGTCGTTCGCCGAATTCCTCGACCGGCGCGGCCTGGTGCTCCGCTCGGACCTGCTCGGCGGCTGGGCGCGCTGGATCACCCCGGAGTTCGAGCCGCGCCGCTACGACACCTGGTTCTTTGTGGCTGCGCTGCCGCGGGGGCAGCGTACGCGCAACGCCTCCACGGAGGCGGACCGTACCGTCTGGATCCGCCCCGGGGACGCGGCCGACGGCTACGACCGGGGCGAGCTGTTGATGATGCCCCCGACCATCGCGACGCTGCGGCAGCTGCGGCCGCACGGAACGGTCCACGACGCGCTGGTGGCCGCCCCGGACCAGGACCTCACCCCGGTGCTCGCCCAGGCCCGGCTGGATGGCGACGAGCTGGTGCTGAGCTGGCCGGGCCACGACGAGTTCACCAAGCACATCCCGGGCACTACGGGGGAGTCCGAGTCATGACGCACGCGGCATCCCTGCCCGGTCAGCCGCGCGGCGGCGCGATCGACGGCCCGGCGACCGACCGCGCCGTGTGCGTCCTCGCGCCGAATCCGTCGCCCATGACGCTGGACGGCACGAACACCTGGATCGTCGCCGAGCCGGACTCCGACCTCGCCGTGGTCATCGACCCCGGCCCGCTGGACGACGGCCATCTGAGGAACGTCATCGCGACGGCCGAGCGGGCCGGGAAGCGGATCGGGCTGACGCTGCTGACCCACGGCCACCCGGACCACGCGGAGGGCGCGGCCCGCTTCGCCGAGCTGACCCGGACGCGGGTCCGGGCGCTGGACCCGGAGCTGCGGCTGGGCGACGAGGGGCTGGAGCGGGGCGACGTCATAACCACCGGCGGGCTGGAGCTGCGGGTGGTGCCCACGCCCGGCCACACCGCCGACTCGCTGTCCTTCCACCTCCCGGCCGACGCCGCCGTCCTGACGGGCGACACGGTGCTCGGGCGCGGTACGACGGTCGTCGCGCATCCGGACGGGCGGCTCGGCGACTACCTGGACTCGCTGCGGCGGCTGCGGTCGCTCGCGGTGGACGACGGCGTCGACACGGTGCTGCCGGGCCACGGGCCGGTGCTGAACGACGCCCGGGGCGCGGTGGAGTACTACCTGGCGCACCGGGCCAACCGCCTGGCGCAGGTGGAGACGGCGGTCGAGAGCGGTCACCGGACGCCAGCGGAGGTCGTGGCGCAGGTGTACGCGGACGTGGACCGGTCGCTGTGGCCCGCGGCCGAGCTGTCGGTGCGCGCCCAGCTGGACTATCTGCGCGAGCACGGGCTGATCTGAGCACGGCTGATCCGAGAACGCCCGAAGGGCCCCTGCCGGGGATTCCGGCAGGGGCCCTTCGGGTGTCTTACGGGCTGCTCGCGCTGTGCGTGCTGCTCGTGCTGTGCGTCAGCGGGACCGCTTGGCCAGCCGCTCGACGTCCAGCAGGATCACGGCGCGCGCCTCCAGCCGCAGCCAGCCGCGGCCCGCGAAGTCGGCGAGCGCCTTGTTGACGGTCTCGCGGGAGGCGCCGACCAGCTGGGCCAGCTCCTCCTGGGTCAGGTCGTGGACGACGTGGATGCCCTCCTCGGACTGCACGCCGAAGCGGCGCGACAGGTCGAGCAGGGCGCGGGCGACCCGGCCTGGCACGTCGGAGAAGACGAGGTCGGACATCTGGTCGTTGGTCTTGCGCAGGCGCCGGGCCACGGCGCGCAGCAGCGCGGAGGCGACCTCGGGGCGGGCATTGAGCCACGGCTGGAGGTCGCCGTGGCCGAGGCCGAGCAGCTTGACCTCGGTGAGTGCGGTGGCGGTGGCTGTGCGCGGGCCGGGGTCGAAGAGCGACAGCTCGCCGATCAGCTCGCCTGGGCCGAGCACGGCCAGCATGTTCTCGCGGCCGTCGGGAGAGGTGCGGTGGAGCTTCACCTTGCCCTCGGTGACCACGTACAGGCGGTCGCCCGGGTCCCCTTCGTGGAAGAGGGCGTCACCCCGCGCGAGGGTGGCCTCTCCCATGGAGGCGCGCAGCTCAGCGGCCTGCTCGTCATCGAGCGCCGCGAAGAGCGGGGCGCGCCGCAGAACGTCGTCCACGAGTCTCTCCTTGTCGACATGCACAGGGGACCGTCGTCCCCATGATGCCGGACGGTAAAACAGTGCGATCAATCACAAGTTTGACGCACTGGCCTGCCGGACCGTGCGGCAGGGGTCCGATTGGGCGGGGTCTGATCGGTAGCCCGGCCGGATGTCGGTGGCTGGGCTTAGGCTGGCCGGGTGTCCAATACGCCGGTGAGAGCACGGGGCAAGGGGGCTGAACGGGTGACCACATCTCGTAATTCCGCTGTGGGCGAACAGGGGCCTGTCGAGCCGACGAAAGCGGCGAAGGCACCCAAAGTCGCCAACTCGGCCACTCCCGCCACATCGGCCAGATCCGCGAAACCCGTGAAGCCCGCGAAGCCCGTGAAGCCCGCGAAGTCCGCTAAATCAGCGAAGCCCGCGAAGCCCTCCCGGCCGGAATCCCAGCTCGCGCTCGTGCGCCGCGCCCGGCGCATCAACCGCGAGCTGGCCGATGTCTACCCGTATGCCCATCCCGAGCTGGACTTCGAGAACTCGTTCCAGCTCCTGGTCGCCACGGTCCTGTCCGCCCAGACCACCGACCTGCGGGTCAACCAGACCACCCCCGCGCTCTTCGCCGCCTATCCGACCCCCGAGGACATGGCGGCCGCCGACCCCGAGGCGCTGGAGCAGCTGATCCGGCCCACCGGCTTCTTCCGCGCCAAGGCCAAGTCCCTGCTGGGCCTCTCCGCCGCGCTGCGCGACCGCTTCGACGGCGAGGTGCCCGGCCGTCTGAAAGACCTGGTCACGCTGCCCGGCGTCGGCCGCAAGACGGCCAATGTGGTCCTCGGTAACGCGTTCGGGGTGCCGGGGCTCACCGTGGACACCCACTTCGGGCGGCTGGTGCGGCGCTGGAAGTGGACCGAGCAGGAGGATCCGGAGAAGGTCGAGGCGGAGATCGCCGCGCTCTTCCCGAAGAGCGAGTGGACGATGCTCTCGCACCGCATCATCTTCCACGGCCGCCGCGTCTGCCACGCCCGCAAGCCCGCCTGCGGCGCCTGCCCGATAGCCCCGCTCTGCCCGGCGTACGGGGAGGGCGAGACCGACCCGGACAAGGCGAAGAAGCTGCTGAAGTACGAGATGGGCGGCCAGCCGGGGCAGCGGCTGCGCCCGCCCGCCGACTACCCGGGGCCTCCGGCCGCCCCGCTGGGGGCGGCCGGATGACGAGCACGTACGGCGGAGGCGTGGGGGTCAGCTCCCAGGGGCTGCCCGAGTGGCTGCTCCCCGTGGCGCGGGCGGCCGAGACGATCGAGCCGCACCAGCTGAGCCGGTTCCTGCCGCCGCCGCAGGGCGGAGGCCGCCCCTCCGCCGTGCTGGTGCTCTTCGGGGAGGGCCCCGGCGGCCCCGAGCTGCTGCTGATGGAGCGGTCCGGGTCGCTGCGCTCGCACGCGGGCCAGCCCTCCTTCCCCGGCGGCGCGCTCGACCCCGAGGACGGCGATCCGGACGGGGAGGGTCCGCTGCGTGCGGCGCTGCGCGAGGCCGAGGAGGAGACGGGGCTCGACCCCTCGGGCGTCCAGGTCTTCGCCGTCCTGCCGCGCCTGTACATCCCGGTGAGCGGCTTCGTGGTGACGCCCGTCCTGGGCTGGTGGCGGCGGCCGAGCCCGGTCGGGCCGGTGGACCCTGCCGAGACGGCCCGGGTCTTCACGGTTCCCGTGGCGGATCTCACGGATCCGGCGAATCGGGCGACGACGGTCCACCCCAGTGGTCACCAGGGGCCCGCGTTCCTGGTCGGAGGGGCTCTGGTCTGGGGTTTCACGGCCGGAGTGATCGATCGCATACTGCACTACTCGGGCTGGGAACGACCATGGGACCGCGCGAACCACGTCCCACTCGACTGGCGCGCGTGAGACGGTGTCCCGGTGAATGTGCTGGACATCCTGCTGCTGCTCGCCGCCGTATGGTTCGCGATCATCGGCTATCGCCAGGGCTTCGTCGTCGGCGTGCTGTCGGTGATCGGATTCATCGGTGGTGGCTTGGTCGCGGTCTATCTGCTGCCGGTCATCTGGGACGGCACCACCGACCGGGCATCGCCCGGCACCTTCGGTGCCATCGTGGCGATCGTCCTGGTGATCGTGTGCGCTTCGGTCGGTCAGGCGGCCACCACCCACCTGGGAAACAAGCTGCGCCGGTACATCACCTGGTCACCAGCGCGCGCCCTGGACGCGACCGGCGGCGCGATGGTGAACGTCCTGGCCATGCTGCTGGTCGCCTGGCTGCTCGGCTCCCTCGTGGCGGGGACCTCGCTCCCCACCGTGAGCAAGGAGGTCCGCGAGTCCAAGGTGATGTTCGGGGTCTCGCGTGTGGTCCCGGAGCAGGCCAACACCTGGTTCTCCGACTTCTCCACGGTGCTCGCGCAGGGCGGCTTCCCGCAGGTCTTCTCGCCGTTCTCGAACGAGCCGATCACCTCGGTGCCGCAGCCCGACCCGGCGCTCGCGCAGTCCCCGGTGGCCACCCAGGCCCAGAAGAGCATCGTGAAGGTCGTCGGCACCGCCCCGAGCTGCGGCAAGGTCCTGGAGGGCACCGGCTTCGTCTACGCACAGAACCGGGTCATGACCAACGCCCATGTGGTCGGCGGGGTCGACGACCCGACCGTGCAGATAGGCGGCGAGGGCCGGCTGTACGACGCGAAGGTCGTGCTCTACGACTGGAAGCGCGACATCGCGGTCCTCGACGTGCCCTCGCTGCAGGCCCCCGCGCTCCAGTTCACGCAGGGCGACGAGAGCACCGGCGACGACGCGATCGTGGCCGGGTTCCCGGAGAACGGCGCGTTCGATGTGCGCGCCGCCCGCGTGCGCGGCCGCATCACGGCCAACGGCCCGGACATCTACCACCGGGGCACCGTGCAGCGCGATGTGTACTCGCTGTACGCGACCGTCCGCCAGGGCAACTCCGGCGGCCCGCTGCTCACCCCGGAGGGCCGGGTGTCCGGCGTGGTCTTCGCCAAGTCGCTCGACGACGCGGACACGGGCTACGCCCTGACGGCGGACGAGGTGCGCAAGGACGCCGAGCAGGGGCGTACGGCCGACCAGCCGGTGGACAGCCAGGGATGCGCTCTCTAGCGGCCCTCCGGCCCTCTTTCTTCGCCCCTTGTTCTTCCGCGATGCCGGTAAGCGCGCAGGTGCTCGCCTACCGGCTGCGTGGATGGCGCAGCCGCGCCGAGACCCAGCGGGCCCGGCGCCGGATGATGCGGGGAATCCCGACGACATTGGGGTCTTGGCCTTGGATAGGCCCGGAGCCGCCGCGCTCGGAAACGCTCAGTGCGGCATTGGCAGCAGCGGCGGCTTCGGGGCCGCGGCCGCTTGGTGCGTCACGGTAGTCGTGCGTCCAGCCCATACTCCGCACTTTGCCCGTGGCCCAAGGTCGGTAATCGCCGGTGACTGCGGCAATTGGCCTATGCGCAAGGCACGTGACTGTTCGAAAAACATCTGTTCGCACGCGACCGGCTGAGCGGGCCGCCGCGGTGTCGGCTCAGCGGTCCGGTTCCGGGTCCTTGAGCCAGTTGATCAGCTCCGTGGAGAAGGCGTTCGGGTCCTCCTCGTGCGGGAAGTGGCCGAGACCGTCGAAGAGCCGCCAGCGGTACGGCGCCTCCACGTACTGCCCCGACCCCGCCGCGCTGCGGGTGCGCATCACCGGGTCGAGTGACCCGTGCAGATGCAGGGTCGGCACCCGTACCGGACGCTTCATCCGGCGGTTGAACTGAAAACCGTCCGGCCGCCCCAGTGACCGCACCATCCAGCGGTACGGCTCGATCGAGCAGTGGGCCGTCGAGGGGATGATCATCGCCCGCTGGTAGACGTCCACCGTCTCGTCCTCGGGCAGTCGCGGCCCGGACCAGTCCCGGATGAGCCGCCCCACGGCCGCCCCGTCGTCCGCGACGAGCTGGCGCTCGGGCAGCCACGGCCGCTGGAAGCCCCAGATGTGGGAGCCTGCGGCGCTCTGCCTGACGTCCCCGAGCATCGCCGAGCGCCAGCGCCGCGGATGCGGCATGGAGGACACCGCGAGCCGCCGCAGCAGCTTCGGCCGCATCACCGCGGCCGTCCACGCCAGGTATCCGCCCAGGTCATGGCCGACCAGGGCGGCGTCCGGCTCACCGAGTGAGCGGATCACCCCGGTGATGTCGAGGGCGAGGTTGGCCGGGTCGTACCCCCGCGGCGTACGGTCGCTGCCGCCCACTCCGCGCAGGTCCATCGCGACCGCCCGGTAGCCCGCGTCGGCGAGCGCGGTCAGCTGGTGCCGCCAGGTCCACCAGAACTGCGGAAACCCGTGGAGCAGCAGCACCAGCGGGCCGTCGCCCAGCTCGGCGATGTGGAAGCGCGCGCCGTTGGCCGCGACGTCCCGGTGGGTCCAGGGGCCGTCCAGCCGAACGACCGACGCGGAGATATCAGGGACGCTCATGCCGACGAGCGTGTCACATCCCGTACGGAGCGGCCGCCGTTCCCCGCTGCCCGCGGATGCGGCTTGACGTTCCCGAGGACGGCCGCCGTCTCCTTGGACGAGGCCATGGACCGCTTCGGCGCCTTGACCTTCTTGAACTTCATCAGCGCGAGCAGGCCCAGGATTCCGGCGATCAGCCAGTAGATGCCGCCCACGATCAGGAAGCACCAGGCGAGGCCGAGGCCGGTCCAGGAACGCATTCCGTAGGCGAGGGCGAAACTCAGCACCGGAAGCGAGAACAGGATCAGCACCCCGGCCGCCACACCGGCGCCGCTGCCGACCGCCGCCTTCTTGGCGCCCACCCGGAGTTCGGCCTTGGCCAGCGCGATCTCGTCGTGCACCAGCGCGGACAGCTCGGTGGTCGCCGTCGCCACCAGCTGGCCGAGGCTGCGGTTGCCGCCGTCGTCGGCTGCGCTCATCGCCATCTCCCTCTGCTCTTGTACGTCTTCCGGTCGTCTTCGGTGCGTGCCGCGTCTTTCGCGCGTGCAGGTCTTCTGCGCCGTTCCGCGGCTTTCAAGCCTCTCAGATCATGGCGTCTCAGATCATGCCGGACCATCGTCACCGGAGTGCTCCCCGGCGGCCACTTCGGCAAGCCGCCGGTGCTCCGCGGCCTTTGCCTCATGGATGGCGGCCATGCGGAGGTGGTATTCGGGGGTGTCGAGTTCGTAGACGTCGGGGATGCCGTCCATGTCCTCGTCCCGCTCCTCGTCCCTGTACAGCCGCTGGTAGCGGTTGTTGCGCAGCTTGAGGAGGATGCCCGCGAGCAGCGCGGCGCAGAGCGAGCCGATGAGGACCGCCGACTTCACCTCCTCGGCGAGCGCCGGGGCGCCGGGGAAGGCCAGTTCGCCGATGAGGAGGGAAACGGTGAAGCCGATTCCGGCGAGGGTCGCGACGGCGAACACATCCGCCCAGGCCAGATCCTCGTTCAGCTCGGCCCTGGTGAACCGGGCGGCGCACCACGAACCGCCGAAGACACCCACGGCCTTGCCCACCACCAGGCCGAGGACGACGCCGAGCGTCTCGGGACGGGTGAAGACGTCCGCGACGGCGTCGCCGGAGATCGGGACACCGGCGGCGAAGAGGGCGAACACCGGCACGGCGAGCCCGGCCGACAGCGGGCGCATCCGGTGCTCGACGCGCTCGGCGGGGGAACGGTCCTCGCCCTCCCGGACGGTGCAGCGCATCATCAGCCCCATCGCGACGCCCGCGACGGTGGCGTGCACCCCGCTCGCGTGCATCAGCGCCCAGATCACCAGGGCGAGCGGGAGGTAGATGTACGCGCCGTGTACGCCCTTGTGGTGCAGTAGCCGGAAGACGGCGAGCCCGGCGACGGCCAGGCCGAGGGCGATGAAGTTGATGTCCTTGGTGAAGAAGATCGCGATGATCAGGATCGCGCCGAGGTCGTCGACGACCGCGAGGGTGAGCAGGAACGCGCGCAGGGCGGCGGGCAGCGCGGTGCCGATGACGGCGAGGACGGCGAGCGCGAAGGCGATATCGGTGGCGGTCGGTACGGCCCAGCCCTTCAGGCTGCCTCCGCCGGTCGCGTTGACGACGACATAGACGAGGGCGGGCGCGGCCATGCCGCACAGCGCGGCGACCACGGGCAGCGCGGCGGCCTTCGGATCGCGCAGCTCGCCCGCGACCAGCTCGCGCTTCAGCTCGATTCCGGCGACGAAGAAGAAGACGGTGAGCAGGCCGTCCGTGGCCCAGGACTCGACGGACAGACGCAGATGCAGCGCCTGGGGGCCGAAGGAGAAGTCCTTGATGTCGCCGTAGACGCCGCTGAGCGGGGTGTTCGCCAGGATCAGCGCGGCGATCGCGGCGACGAGAAGGATGATGCCCCCGACGGTCTCGGTGCGCAGCGCGTCGGTGATGAACGTCCGCTCGGGGAGCGAGAGGCGGCCGAGGAACTTGCGGCTGGTGGGCGCGGCCACGGGCGGGGCCTCCTGGGTCGTCGGGCGGGTGCGGACACACGTGTGCCGTGTGCCGACCAGACTTCCCGGCGCGCCCTTGTTGTCGCGTTCTTAACGCGGCAGGTACTCACCTTAACCGGAACGGCCGGGGGGCGCCCCCGCGTGGCGGGAGCGCCCCTCGGTCATAAGACCGCTGCTCGGGCCGTTGCTTCGGCTCCGCTGGTCAGTCTTGGGTGATCAGTCTTCGGTGATCAGTCTTCGCTGGCCGCGGACGGCAGCTTGCTCTGGATCAGCTGCATGACGGAGGAGTCGGTGAGCGTGCTGACATCACCCAGCGCGCGGTTCTCGGCGACATCGCGCAGCAGGCGGCGCATGATCTTGCCGGACCGGGTCTTGGGCAGCTCGGCCACCGGCATGATCCGCTTGGGCTTGGCGATCGGGCCGAGCTGCTTGGCGACATGCGCCCGCAACTCCTCGACCAGGCCCTCTTCCTCGGCCGCGCTGCCGCGCAGGATGACGAACGCGCAGATCGCCTGGGTGGTCTGCGGGTCGGTGGCCCCGACGACGGCAGCCTCGGCGACCTTGGGGTGCGAGACGAGGGACGACTCGACCTCGGTCGTCGAGATGTTGTGGCCGGACACCAGCATCACGTCGTCGACCCGGCCGAGCAGCCAGATGTCGCCGTCGTCGTCCTTCTTGGCGCCGTCGCCCGCGAAGTAGCGGTCCTCGAAGCGGGACCAGTAGGTGTCGAGGTAGCGCTGGTCGTCGCCCCAGATGGTGCGGAGCATCGACGGCCACGGCTCGGTGAGGACCAGGTAGCCGCCCGCACCGTTCGGCACCTCGTTCGCCTCGTCATCGACGACGGTGGCGGCGATGCCGGGAAGCGCCACCTGGGCCGAACCGGGCTTCGTCGCGGTGACGCCCGGCAGCGGGCTGATCATGATGCCACCGGTCTCGGTCTGCCACCAGGTGTCGACGATCGGCGTCGTGTCCGCGCCGATGTTCTTGCGGTACCAGACCCACGCCTCGGGGTTGATCGGCTCACCGACCGAGCCGAGGACGCGCAGCGAGGACAGGTCGAACTTGGCCGGGATGTCGTCGCCCCACTTCATGCACGCGCGGATCGCGGTCGGGGCGGTGTACAGGATGGTGACCCCGTACTTCTGGACGATCTCCCACCAGCGGCCCTGGTGCGGGGTGTCCGGCGTGCCCTCGTAGAGCACTTCGGTCGCTCCGTTGGAGAGCGGCCCGTAGACGATGTACGAGTGGCCGGTGACCCAGCCGACGTCGGCCGTGCACCAGAACACGTCCGACTCCGGCTTGAGGTCGAAGACGGCGTGGTGGGTGTACGACACCTGGGTGAGGTAGCCGCCGGTGGTGTGCAGGATGCCCTTGGGCTTCCCGGTGGTGCCGGAGGTGTAGAGGATGAACAGCGGGTGCTCGGCGTCGAACGCCTCGGGCGTGTGCTGCTCGGGCTGGCGGCCCACGATCTCGTGCCACCAGACGTCGCGGCCCTCGGTCCAGGCCACGTCCTGGCCGGTGCGGCGGACGACCAGCACGCTGCGCACGCTCTCGGTGCCGGGACGGGTCAGGGCCTCGTCGACGGCGGGCTTGAGCGCGGACGGCTTGCCGCGGCGGTAGCCGCCGTCGGCGGTGATGATCACGCGGGCGTCGGCGTCGTTGATACGGGTGGCGAGGGCGTCGGCCGAGAAGCCGCCGAAGACCACGGAGTGCGGGGCGCCGATGCGGGCGCAGGCCAGCATCGCGACGACCGTCTCGGTGATCATCGGCAGGTAGATGGCGACCCGGTCGCCCGCCTGGACCCCCAGCTCGGTCAGTGCGTGCGCCGCCTGGGAGACCTCCCGCTGCAGCTCGGCGTAGGTCAGGGAACGGGTGTCGCCCGGCTCCCCCTCGAAGTGGAGGGCGACCCGGTCACCGAGCCCGTTCTCCACATGGCGGTCGACGCAGTTGTACGCCACGTTGAGCTTGCCGTCGGCGAACCACTTCGCGAAGGGCGGGTTCGACCAGTCGAGCGTCTCTGTCGGCTCGGTCGCCCAGGTCAGCCGACGGGCCTGCTCGGCCCAGAAGCCCAGGCGGTCCGCCTTCGCACGCTCGTACGCCTCAGCCGTCACATTGGCGTTCGCGGCCAGGTCGGCCGGCGGCGCGAAGCGGCGCTCCTCCCGAAGAAGGCTGGCCAGGCTTTCGTTGCTCACGACATCTCCCATTCCCAGGGTGTCCGTTGTGTCCCGGCCATAGCTCATCAGCCCCGGGTAGGCCCTGACAAGGCGCTGTCACCGTAAATTGGTTTAGACCTGTAACCGGGACTGCGCTCAGGCCCGTGCTCAGATCGCCTCCAGCGCTTCCGCGGCCTCCCCTTTCCCGGGCTCCAGGGCGGCGGCCGGGCCCGCTGCGCAGACGGCCACAGGGGTGCCGTCCTCCGGCCGGATGGCCAGGAATCTGGCCGATCCGGGCTCCAGGACGTACGCCTGAGCCTCCGCCACATGGAAGTACATCCCGTGCAGCACCAGCCCTCCCTCCGCCACCCGTCGCGCGACGCAGGCGTGCGCCATCAGATGCTCCAGTTGCTGCATCACATTGATCAGCGCCAGCCGCTCCACGTCGTCGGCCACCGGGCGGTCGGCCAGCGCGACCTCGCCGCGCCCCAGCCGCCCGATCCGCTCCATCCGCGCCAGCCCGGGCCTGCCGTGACGCAGCCAGCGCGCCAGCGGCGTCTGCGCCCCGGGTGGCGCGGCCGCCGAGCCGAGCAGCGCCTGCATCGCCCCGCATCCGGAGTGCCCGCATACCGTGATGCTGCTGACCCTCAGCACCTCCACCGCGTACTCGATGGCCGCGCCCACCGAGTCACAGGCGGCGTCCGTGCCGGGAGGCGGCACCAAATTGCCCACGTTGCGAACGGTGAACAGATCGCCGGGGCCGCTGGAGGTGATCATGCTGGTCACCAGCCGGGAGTCGGCGCAGGTGAGGAACAGCTGGGTGGGTCGCTGTCCCTCCCGGGCGAGCCGCGCCAGCTCGTCGCGCACCAGCGGCGCGGTGTTGCGCTGGAAGGCGGTCACCCCGCCCAGCAGCTGCCCCGCGCCGCCTCCGTGGCCGTGTCCTGGTGCGTGTCCGTGCCCGTCCCCGGCCGCCGGGGCGGGGCGGGTGCAATGGTGGTTGCGCCAGGGCGTCCACGGACGGCAGGCGGGTGGGGCGGCCGGTTCGGCGGCCGAGCGCTGCGGCCGGTGGAAGCGGCGTAGCAAGACGAGGGCAGCGAGCGCGATCCCGGCGAGCGCGATCGCGGCGACCGTGATCTGGTCCAAGAGCTTCAACATTCCCGTCTCCTCCGGGGCTTCGCGGTCGCGGCAGGGGCGCGGCCGTGGGTCACGGCGTACTGCGGTGCTGACTCCCAAGCATTGGTAAATGAATGGTAATGCCGGGTAAAGTCAGTGGGAAGCCTTTTGGGCGGGAGCGGGTCGTTGTTCCTTCTATGGGGTGAATAGTCAGGGGAGATGACCACCCCGGGGCTGATGGCTAGGCGGGCGCGGGGGCGGCCGCCGCCCGCGCGGTCAGGGCGGAATCGTCGAGTGCGAAGGCCGGATCGACCTGTGCCGCCAGGTCGGCACCCGTCTTCGCGTTCCCCCAGCTCTGTGCGTTCTTCAGGTGGAAGTGCACCATCTGGCGGGTGTAGCGCTGCCAGTCCCGCCGCTCGTAGGAGGCGTCCGCCGCGTCGTGCAGCGTGCGCAGCGCCTCGCGGTTGGGCTCCTCCAGCTCCGCGAAGCGCGGTGCGCGGCCCTTCTCCATCGCCCGGACCCAGTCGGAGTGGCCGATGGTGACCAGCAGGTCGTCGCCCACCTCGGCGCGCAGAAAGGCGAGGTCGTCCGGGCCCTGCACCTTGTTGCCGACCACGCGCAGCGCCACGTCGAAGTCGCGGGCGTACTCCTTGTACTGGCGGTAGACCGCGATGCCCTTGCGGGTGGGCTCGGCGACCAGGAACGTCATGTCGAAGCGGGTGAAGAGCCCGGAGGCGAAGGAGTCGCTGCCCGCCGTCATGTCGACGACCACGAACTCCCCGCGTCCGTCGACCAGATGGTTGAGGCACAGCTCGACCGCGCCGACCTTGGAGTGGTAGCAGGCGACGCCCAGATCGGATTCGGTGAAGGGCCCGGTCGCCATCAGCCGCACCTCCCCGTCACCGAGCGGGACGGGCCGGGCGCACGCCGCGTAGACGGGGTTGTCCTCGCTGATCCGCAGAAGCCGCGACCCCTCGCCCGGCGGCGTTGTCTTGATCATGGTCTCGGCAGAGGCGATCCGCGGGTTCGTCCCGCGCAAGTAGTCCTTGATCAGGGGGAGATGGGCGCCCATGGCGGGCAGCGCGGCGGCCTCCGCCTCGTCGAGTCCGAGCGCCGCGCCCAAGTGCTGGTTGATGTCGGCGTCGACCGCGACGACCGGGACGCGGGTGGCGGCGAGATGGCGGATGAACAGCGACGACAGCGTCGTCTTGCCGCTGCCGCCCTTGCCTACGAAAGCGATCTTCATGTTCAGGAAGCGTAGGTGAGTGATCCTCTCCCATGAGGGATTTACGTGAAGAAAACCACTCCAACGAGGGGCGCCGGGCCATGGGTGCGTAGGGTCGTACTCATGAGTACGTCAGCAGATCCGCTCGCCACCCTGGCGGCGCTGCCCGGTGTGGCCGAGTCCGTGGAGGCCGTACGGACGGCAGTGGACCGGGTCTACGGCCACCGGGTGATGCGCCGTCGCAGCAATGAGGTCACCTCCGAGGCGGCGCTGCGCGGAGCGCGGGGCTCCGCGGCGCTGGCCGGTGCCGACTGGGCGCTCGAAGAGGTCCGCCGCCGCACCGATTTCGGGGGCGAGGGGGAGCCGCACACGGTGGGCGCGGCGCTGCGGGTGACCGCCGAGGCCGGCCAGTTGCTGAGCGTCTGGCGGCAGTCGCCGCTGCGGGTGCTGGCCCGGCTGCATCTGGTCGCGGCCGGAGGGGCGGTCGAGGACGACAGGGTCGGACGGCCCCGGCTGGCGGGCGAACCGGTGCGGGAGCGGCTGGTCGGGCCTGAGCCGCCGGATGCCGACGAGGTGGCGGCGCGGCTTGACGGCCTGGCGCGGCTGCTGCTCGCGGGCAGCGAGGCCCCGGCGCTGGTGACGGCGGCGGTGGTGCACGGTGAACTGCTCGCGCTGCGGCCCTTCTCCTCCTATAACGGCCTGGTGGCGCGCGCGGCCGAGCGGATCGTGCTGGTCGGCAGCGGGCTCGACCCGAAATCCATCTGCCCGGCGGAGGTGGGCCACGCGGAGCAGGGCGCCGCCGCGTGTGTGGCCGGGCTGGAGAGCTATGTGTCCGGGACGCCCGAGGGCATGGCGGCCTGGATCGCGCACTGCGGGCGGGCGGTTGAGCTGGGTGTGCGGGAGAGCACGGCCGTGTGCGAGGCGATGCAGCGGGGAGCTGCCTGAGGCCGTCCGGCTCTGCTCCGGGTCGGGAGTGCTCCGGGTCCGGACAGAGTTGCGGCGGCACCACGAGGGTGCCGCCGCTGGCACGTCCGCCGGGTTACCAGTGCGTGCACAGAATTCGCCCATCAGGCCGGGATCTTCGCCCGTCACCTGGTGCGGCTGGCCCGTAATCGACGGGTCGGCGTCGCGTGGGTGCCCGGCATCCGTGCTCGGTCCGTGGGGCCTTCGTGTGTCTGGGGAGATCCTCCCGGATACCCCTGGTCTCGCGGGCCGTCGATTCCTTTCTACTCCTGCGCGGAGCCAAGTGGAACCCCTCCACGCAGATCTTTGCGGTGGGGCCAAAGGCGGGCGTAAGGGGTGCGTCGCCGGCTGGCGTACCACACCAACCCGGCGGTGGCGGCGGCCGCGCCCACCGCCGCGACCGCGGCCAGCACCGGACGCGGCGGCATGGACAGCGAGGGCAGTCGCTGCTTCAGCCGCACGGGGCGGTCGAAGGAGAGGACCGGCCAGCCGCGGGCGACCGCTTCGTGGCGCAGGGCCCGGTCCGGATTCACGGCGTGCGGGTGGCCGACCGACTCCAGCATCGGCAGGTCGGTCCCCGAGTCGCTGTAGGCGTAGCAGCGCGACAAGTCGTATCCCTCGGACTCGGCCAGCTCGGCGATCGCCTCCGCCTTCGTCGGGCCGTAGGCGTAGTACTCGACTTCTCCGGTGAAGACCCCGTCCTCGACGACCATACGGGTGGCCACCACCCGGTCCGCGCCCAGCAGCTCGCCGATCGGCTCCACGACTTCCGCTCCCGAGGTGCTGACAATCACCACATCGCGTCCGGCGGTGTGGTGTTCCTCGATGAGGGAAGCCGCCTCGTCGTAGATGATGGGGTCGATCAGATCGTGCAGAGTCTCCGCGACGATCTCCTTCACCTGCTGCACATTCCAGCCACGGCAGAGTGCCGAGAGGTACTTGCGCAACCGCTCCATCTGGTCGTGATCGGCGCGGCCGGCGAGGAAGACGAACTGGGCATAAGCAGTACGCAGTACGGCCCGACGGTTGATCAGCCCACCCCGGTAGAAGGACTTGCTGAAGGTGAGCGTGCTTGACTTCGCAATGACCGTCTTGTCCAGGTCAAAGAAGGCGGCTGTCCGGGGCAAGGAGTGGTTTTCCACGACGCTGAGCATAGGGCCCACCATTCGGCGTAAGCTGAGGCGCGTGGGTTTGCCTGAGAAGGCTCTCGGGTACACCATGGAAGTCACGGATCGTTCGCGACCGTGCTAACCCGGCCCGACTCCTCCCCCCCCGAGTCGGCCGTGGGGACGACCCCCGCTCTCCCCCCCGGCGGGGGTCGTCGCATGTCCGGACGCTTTTTCGGCACTTCCACGAGATCTTGCTCCCCTCATCCGGGTCCGGGTGACTCCTGCTCCCCAACAGCCTGAACGGTTACCGTGCGTAATCGCTAGGCTGCGCTCCGGAAGTCACTGGTTTAGGTGACTGGGATATTCACAACTGATGAGTTGTCCACGGTTTTGAACCAAGATCCCCAAGATTTTCAGGATCGCGACACGGTGATTCTCCGCGTTGTTTGCACTCGCCGTTCGCGTGAGTGAGAGCGCGTAACGAAATGGGGAGGGGATCGTGACTGCATCCATCACACCGGAACGGTCATCACCGCCAGAAGGACAGCGCGGCAGACCGCTGATCATCACCGAGGACGAAGAGCTTCTCGACGATCTGCTGAGGCTGTGCGCGGCCGCCGGGGCAGAGGTGGAAGTGGCCCATGGCGCACCCACGCGCCGGGGCAGCTGGGAGGGCGCGCCGCTGATCCTCGTCGGGGACGACGCGGCGGCCAGGCTCCGGGGCCGGGTCCGCAGAGCGGGCGTGCTGCTCATCGGGCGGGATCTCGACGACCACGGCATCTGGCGCCGGGCCGTGGATCTCGGTGCCGACAACGTGGCGTTCCTGCCCGATGCCGAGACCTGGCTTGTGGACCGGATCGCCGATGTCGCGGAGGGAGTTGGCCAGCAGGCCCTGACCATCGGCGTCATCGGAGGCCGCGGTGGGGCCGGAGCCTCCACCCTCGCCTGCGCCCTGGCGGTCACGGCGGCCCGCTCGGGCCGCCGCACCATGCTCATCGACGGCGATCCGCTGGGCGGCGGCCTCGATGTGCTGCTCGGCGGCGAGGGGTCGGAGGGGCTGCGATGGCCCGCGTTCGCCGAATCGCGCGGCCGGGTCGCCGGGAGCGCGCTGGAGGAGTCGCTGCCCGAGCTGCATTCCCTGCGGGTGCTGAGCTGGGACAGGGGCGATTCGGTGGTCATCCCGCCCTCGGCGATGCGCGCGGTGCTGGCCGCGGCCCGACGGCGCGGCGGGGTCGTGGTGGTGGACCTGCCGCGCCGGGTGGACGAGTCGGCGGCCGAGGCCCTCGCGCAGGTGGACCTCGGTCTGCTGGTCGTCCCGGCCGAGCTGCGCGCCGTCGCGGCCGCCCACCGGGTGGCATCCATGGTGGGCATGGTGCTGAGCGATCTGCGCGCGGTGGTGCGCGGCCCGTGCGGGCCCGAGCTGGACGACGAGGAGATCGCCCGGCTGCTCGGGCTGCCGCTGGCGGGTCAACTGCCGCCGGAGCCGGGGCTGCTGGACGCACTTGACGGCGGCGAGCCTCCGGGCGGCAGCGCGCGCGGTCCGCTCGGCAGGTTCTGTGCCGAGTTCTGGGCCCGGGCCCTGCCCGGCGCAGGGGGTGTTACCGCATGAGCGTCGAAACCCCGGACCTGCTGGACGCGGTGCGGCTGCGGCTGGCGGAGAGCGGTGCGGAGCCGACTCCCGCCCAGGTGGCGGCTGCCCTGCGCGAGGAGGGGCGGCTGCTGGGCGACACCGAAGTGCTCGGTGTGGTCACCGCCCTGCGCTCCGAACTGGTCGGCACCGGCCCCCTGGAGCCGCTCCTCGCCTCGCCCGATGTCACGGACGTGCTGGTCACCGCCCCCGACGAGGTGTGGGTGGACCGCGGCGCGGGGCTCGAGCGGACGGCCGTCACCTTCGCCGACGCGGCCGCTGTGCGCAGGCTCGCCCAGCGGCTCGCCGCGGTGGCCGGACGGCGGCTGGACGACGCCCGGCCCTGGGTGGACGCCCGGCTGCCGGGCGGGACACGGCTGCACGCGGTGCTCCCGCCGGTGGCCGTCGGATCCACCTGCCTGTCGCTGCGGGTGGTGCGTCCCCGGGCGTTCTCCCTCTCCGAGCTGGTGGCCGCGGGGACCGTGCCGCCCGGCGGCGCGGAGCTGCTGCGGGCCATGCTGGACGCCCGGCTCTCGTTCGTGGTGAGCGGCGGCACCGGGTCCGGCAAGACGACGTTGCTGAGCACTTTGCTGGGGCTGGTCGGCCGGGAGGAGCGGATCGTCCTCGCCGAGGACTCGGCGGAGCTGCGGCCCGACCACCCCCATGTGGTCCGGCTGGAGAGCCGCCCCGCCAACCAGGAGGGCCGGGGCCAGGTCACCCTGCGGGACCTGGTGCGCCAGGCGCTGCGGATGCGGCCCGACCGGCTCGTGGTCGGTGAGGTGCGGGGCCCCGAGGTCACCGATCTCCTGGGCGCCCTGAACACCGGACATGAGGGCGGCTGCGGCACGGTCCACGCCAATACGGCGGGGGACGTACCGGCCCGGCTGGAGGCGCTCGGCTCGACCGCGGGCCTGGACCGGGCCGCGTTACACAGCCAGCTGGCGGCTGCCTTGTCGGTCGTGGTCCATCTGGTGCGGGACCGCGGTGGGCGGCGCAGGATCGCCGAGCTGCATGTGCTGGACCGGGACCGCGCGGGCTTCGTCACCACCGTGCCCGCCGCCGTATGGAGCCCGCGGGGCTTCGAGCGGGCGTCGGGCTGGCAGCGGCTCCAGGAGCTGTGCACCCGGGGTGGAGGCGCGTCATGACCGGCACCGGAGGCAACCCCGGGCTGTTGACCCTCGGGGCGGCGCTGCTGTGCGCGGGAGTGGCCGCGTGGCTGCTCTCCGGGCGGGACCGGGAGCTGCGCCGGGCCAGACTGCTGTTCGCGGGCGGCGGGCCCGTCGTGCCCACTGGGCCGGACCCGGTGCGGCGGCTGTCCGAGACGGTCGCCTGGCTCAAGGAGCGCTGGCGGGTCAGATACGGCGGGCGGATGGGGCGTGAGCTGCTGTGCCTGCCGCTCGGCTGTCTGCTCGCGGTGCTCGGCGCGTCGGTCCTGCCGCTGTTCGTCGCGGTGGCGGCCGTGCCGCTCGTCGGCCGGTGGCTGCGGACCCGGGAGCGCGTCCGGGCACACGACCGGCGTGCCGCGGGGGTGATCGAGCTGTGCGGCACCGTGGCGGGCGAGTTGCGGGCCGGGCGCCAGCCCGGCGAGGCGCTGCTGTCCGTGCCCTCGGGCGACCTGGGGGAGCGCTGGGGGCTGGTGTCCGCCGCCGCCCGGTTCGGCGGGGATGTGCCCGAGGCGCTGCGCAGGGCGGCCCGGCAGCCGGGCGCGGAGGGGCTGACCGGGGTCGCGGCCTGCTGGCAGGTGGCCGTCGACGAGGGCGCGGGGCTAGCCGCCGGGCTCGACCGGGTGGCGTCGGCGCTGCGCGCCGAGCGCGAGCAGCGGGAGATTCTGCGCGCCAGGCTGGCGGGGCCCAAGGCCACCATCGTGGTGCTGGCCGTGCTGCCGGTCTTCGGGCTGCTGATGGGGGCCACGCTGGGCACCGAGCCGCTGCATCAGCTCCTGCACACCCGGGTCGGGCTGGGCTGTCTCGCGGTCGGCTGTCTGCTGGAGTGGGCGGGCTTCGCCTGGCTCAGACGGTCCATGCGGGCGGCGCTCGCTCCTGGAAAGGCAGCCGTCCGATGAGCGCGGCGCTTGTCCACAGGCTGGGGATCGTGCTGCCCCTCATGGCCGCCGTCGCGTTTGTGGCGATGGCGGTGGTGGAGGCCCGGCGGGAGCGCGCCGCCGGGCGGCGTCTGACGGCACTGCTGCCCGGCGGGGGACCGTACGCGGACTCCGGTGCGGCCCGGAAGCGGGCCCGGGCCTGGGAGCGATGGCGCGCCCGGGCGGACGAGGGCGCGGCGCTGGCCTGGGCGGCCTCGCTCGGCGTCCTGCTGACTGGTGTCGTCCTCGTGGGAGGGCCGCTGGGGTGCGCGCTGGGGCTGGCGGCCGCCTATGGCGTCCGGCGGTGGCAGCGGCGGCAGGCCGCCGCCGGGCGGACCGGCGGGCGGGCCGGCGGCGCCGGGGACGGGGCGGCCGAAGCGGTGCGGCAGATCCCGCTGGCCGCCGACCTGCTGGCGGCCTGTCTGGCCGCCGGGGCGGACCCGCGCACGGCGGCGGACGCGGTGGGTAAATCGCTCGGTGGCCCGGTCGGCGAGCGGCTCGTCCGGACCGCTGCGGAGCTGCGGCTCGGAGGAGAGCCTGCCGACGCCTGGGGGCGGCTTGGCGCGTTGCCCGGCGCGGGCGGGCTGGCGCGCGCTCTGGAGCACGCCGGGACCACCGGCGCCCCCGCCGTGGAACCGGTATCCCGGCTCGCCGCCGACTGCCGCGCCGAGCAGGGGAGGGAGGCGGGCCGACGCGCCGACCGGGCGAGCGTGCTGGCCACCGCCCCGCTCGGGGCCTGCTTCCTGCCCGCGTATCTGCTGATCGGGGTGGTCCCGGTGATGACCGGTCTGGCGGGCGGTCTGGCGGGCCACCCCTGAGCGCGGGCGCCTCTGGCCCGGTGCGGCCCGAGGTGCCTGTTTTCCGCACGACATCTGACGACTACGAGGGGGACCGAAATGATGAAGCAGTGGTGGGCCCGGCGGCGGGCGGCGGCGCGTATGCGGGCCGAGGCAGGTATGGCCACCGTCGAGTACGCGATGGGGACGCTGGCGGCGTGTGCCTTCGCGGCGGTTCTGTACAAGGTGGTGACGAGCGGCACCGTCAGCGGTGCGCTGCAATCGGTGATCGGACGGGCTCTCGATGGGCCGTTCTGAGGCATCGTCCACGACGGGGCGGCCGGACGGGCGGGCCGGGTTTCGCGCGCGGAGCGTGCCGGGAGCGGCCCGTGCGCGAGCGGTCCGCACCGGGTCTGACCGGGGCTTCGTTACCGCGGAGACGGCCGTCACGCTGCCGGTGCTGGTCCTGTTCGGCCTGATGCTGATCTGGGGCCTGATGGCCGCGTCCGCGCAGCTGAGTTGCGTGGACGCCGCCCGGGCCGGTGCCCGGGCGGCGGCCCGGTCGGAGCCGCGGGACGCCGCGATGGACGCGGCCCGGGCGGCCGCGCCGCGCGGCGCGCGGGTCGAGCTGTGGCGGGACGGAGACCTGGTGCGGGTGCGGGTCCGGACCCATGCGGTCGGCCCCGGCCCGCTGGCGCTCCGGTTGCACGCGGAAGCGGCCGCCCTCGCCGAGGACTCGGTAGGCGCGGCCGACACGGGTCGGGGGGCGGTCCGGTGAGGCGATCCGTGTGCATGGCGGCTGAGGGCCCCGTGAGGCGTTCCGTGGGCCCTCTGGGGGGCCTCCTGGGGCGTTCGAGGCGCGGGGCGGCACAGGGCCCCACGAGGCGTTCGCGGCGCGGGGCGGGGGACGTCCTGGTGAGGGGCGACCGGCGCGGGGCGGGAGATGGCCCTCTGAGGCGTTCGCGGCGCCGGGTGGAGGACCGTCCCGTGGGGATGGGCGTGCGGGGCAGGGGGCGGCGCGATGAGGTCCGTGGGCGGGGCGGTAGACGGCCCTGTGAGGCGGAGCCCGCGCGGTACGGGGGAGGTTCCGCGGGGCGATCGGTGCGCGGGGCGGGCGATCGCGGGTCGGCGACGGTGTGGGCGGCGCTCGCCGCGACGGCGCTGTGCGCGGTGTTCGCGGTCGTGCTGACGGCAGGGCAGGTCATGGTGGCGCGCCACCGGGCCGGTGGGGCCGCTGACCTGGCGGCGCTCGCAGCGGCGGACCACGGCCTGGAGGGGCCCGGTGCGGCGTGCCGCCTCGCCCGGCGGGTGGCATCCGCCCAGGGCGCGCATGTGGTGCG
Organism: Streptomyces sp. NPDC041200; assembly: GCF_055591805.1. Classification (NCBI taxonomy): domain Bacteria; kingdom Bacillati; phylum Actinomycetota; class Actinomycetes; order Kitasatosporales; family Streptomycetaceae; genus Streptomyces; species Streptomyces sp. NPDC041200. The sequence goes on from NZ_JBVIZF010000002.1 coordinate 493,859, forward strand.
GTGCGCCGTGAGCGGTGAGATCGCGGATCTCACGGCGGAGGTGCGGGCCGGGCCGTTCGCCCTCCGGGTCCGGTCGCGGGCGGGTCCCGCCGGCACGCCCGTGTCCGGCCGCGGCGGGCATCCGGCCGAGCGGGCCGCGCTGGCCCCGGTGGCGGGTGGCGGGGCCCGGTCAGTCGGTTTCGGGCGGCTGGTCCGGGGCCTTGGCCAGGAGCGTCGTCAGCAGGCGGATGGCGGCCCTCTTGTCGAGCGGATCGTTCCCGTTGCCGCACTTCGGGGACTGGATGCAGGACGGGCAGCCCGCCTCGCACTCGCAGGCCGCGATCGCCTCGCGGGTGGCGGTCAGCCAGCGGGCGGCCGTGTGGAAGGCGCGCTCCGCGAAGCCCGCCCCGCCGGGGTGGCCGTCGTACACGAAGACCGTCGGCAGCAGCGTGTCGGGGTGCAGGGGGACCGACACCCCGCCGATGTCCCAGCGGTCGCAGGTCGCGAAGAGCGGCAGCATGCCGATGGAGGCGTGCTCGGCGGCGTGCAGGGCGCCGCCGAGGGCCTGGGGGTGGACCCGGGCGTCCTCCAGCTGGTCCTCGGTCACCGTCCACCACACGGCCCGGGTGCGCAGCGTGCGGGGCGGGAGGTCGAGCTTGGTCTCGCCCAGCACCTCACCGGTGATCAGCTTGCGGCGCAGGAAGGAGACGACCTGGTTGGTGACCTCGACGGAGCCGAAGCACAGCCGCGCGTCCCCCCACGGGATCTCGGTGGTGGTCTCCAGGATGGAGATCGCGGTGGTGTCGCGGGCGGTGGTCGAGTACGGCGGACTGGCCTCCTCCACCAGCGCGACCGAGTCCTCCAGGTCGAGCTGCCGGACGAGATAGCTCCGGCCCTGGTGGAGGTGGACGGCGCCCTCGTGGACGGCGGTGTGGGCGGCCGAGGCGTCCACGGTGCCCAGCAGCCGTCCGGTCGCCGCCTCCACGACCTGGACCGGGCTGCCGCCCTCCCCGCGGATGTCGGTGAGGTCGGCGGCGCGCTCGCGGCGGGTCCAGTGCCAGGCGGTCGCGCGGCGGCGCAGCAGCTTGCGCTGCTCCAGCTGCGGCAGCAGCTCCTCGGTGGCCGGGCCGAAGAGGTCCAGGTCCGCCTCGGTGAGCGGCAGCTCGGCGGCGGCCGCGCACAGGTGCGGCGCGAGCACGTACGGGTTGTCGGGGTCCAGGACGGTGGACTCGACGGGCTGCCGGAAGAGGGCGTCCGGGTGGTGGACGAGATAGGTGTCCAGCGGGTCGTCCCGGGCGACCAGGATCGCGAGGGCTCCCTGGCCCGTCCGTCCGGCCCGCCCCGCCTGCTGCCACAGGGAGGCGCGGGTGCCGGGATAGCCGGCCAGGACGACGGCGTCCAGACCGGCGATGTCCATGCCGAGTTCGAGGGCGGTGGTGGCGGCGAGGCCGAGGAGGTCACCGGAGTGCAGGGCCCGCTCCAGGGCGCGGCGCTCCTCGGGGAGATATCCACCGCGGTAGGCGGCCACCCGGTCGGGCAGGGACCGGTCGACGTCCGCCAGCCGCTCCTGGGCGATCAGGGCGATCAGCTCGGCGCCGCGCCGGGAGCGCACGAAGGTGACGGTGCGGACGCCCTGGACGGCCAGATCGGTGAGCAGGTCCGCCGACTCGGCGGTGGCCGTGCGGCGGACGGGGGCGCCCTGCTCGCCGTGCAGCTCGGTCAGCGGCGGCTCCCACAGGGCGAAGACCACCTCGCCGCGGGGCGAGGAGTCCTCGGTGATCGCCGCGACCGGCACCCCGGTCAGCCGGGTCGCCGCCACGGCCGGGTCGGCGGAGGTGGCGGAGGCGAGCAGGAAGACGGGCGAGGAGCCGTAGCGGGCGCAGACCCGCCGGAGCCTGCGCAGCACCTGGGCGACATGGGAGCCGAAGACGCCGCGGTAGGTGTGGCACTCGTCGATGACGACATAGCGCAGCGCGCGCAGGAAGGAGGACCATCTGGGGTGGCCCGGCAGGATGCCCCGGTGGAGCATGTCGGGGTTGGTGAGCACGTAGTTCGCGTACTGGCGGACCCACTCGCGCTCCTCCACCGGCGTGTCGCCGTCGTACACCGCCGCCCGCACCCCGGTGCCCAGCGGGGCGGTGAGGTCGGCCACCGCACGGCGCTGGTCGGCGGCGAGCGCCTTGGTGGGCGAGAGGTAGAGGGCGGTCGTGCCCCGCCCACTGGGCTCCTCCGAGCCGTCCAGCAGGGTGCTGAGCACGGGGGCGAGGTAGGCCAGGGACTTGCCGGAGGCGGTGCCGGTGGCAACGACCACCGATTCCCCGCGCAGGGCGTGGGCGGCCGTGCGCGCCTGGTGGGCCCACGGACGCTCGATTCCGGCGGCCCGGACAGCGTCGATCACTTCCGGCCGGATCGGCGACGGCCAGTCGGCATGGCTGCCGAGACGCGGGGGCAAGTGCTCCGTATGAGTGATGCGCGCGCCTCGGCCCGCTCCGGTGCCGAGCCGGTCGAGAACGGCCCGGGGCGAGGGGCGTATGCCCGCCTGCCGCGGGAGTTGGTTGTGGGCCATCGACACCGAGTGTGTCACTGGTCTGACGGACAATGGGCTCAAGGCGTCGTGCACGCCTGCTGGTAAGTGATTGAATGCCATCGCGGCTGCCGATCCATGGGGGGCGACCGCTCGATGCAAGGTGCTGGAGGATCCGTGGACCTGTCCCTGTCGACTCGGACCGTTGGCGACCGCACGGTCGTCGAGGTCGGTGGCGAGATTGATGTATATACCGCGCCCAAGCTGCGCGAGCAGCTGGTCGAGCTTGTCAACGACGGTAGCTACCACCTGGTCGTCGACATGGAGGGCGTCGACTTTCTCGACTCCACCGGGCTCGGCGTGCTCGTCGGCGGGCTCAAGCGCGTACGTGCCCATGAGGGCTCACTGCGTCTGGTGTGCAACCAGGAGCGCATTCTCAAGATCTTCCGTATCACCGGCCTGACCAAGGTGTTCCCGATTCACACCTCGGTCGAGGACGCTGTCGCGGCGACTGACTGACCAGTCACCGCGGGAAGACAACCAAGGGGGTTCCGGGCGATTTCGCCCGGCCCCCTGATCTGCACGCCCATACGCCCGAGGGGGATGGCATGGCCACCGTCGAACTCCGCTTCAGCGCGCTTCCCGAGCACGTCAGGACCGCCCGGCTGGTCGCGGCTGCCGTGGCGCGCCGGGCGGGGGTGGACGAGGCCGTGCTCGACGAGGTGCGGCTCGCGGTCGGCGAGGCCTGCACCCGTGCGGTGGGGCTGCACCTGAGCAACGGGGTGGACGCCCCGGTGCGGGTGGCGCTCACCGAGGAGGAGAAGAAGTTCTCCATCGAGGTCGGCGATGAGTCCCCGATCTCGGCGGGGCACACCCCCGGCTCCCACCCGGACGTGGACGACGACGGCGCGGCCGAGGCCGAGAGCGAGGACGAGATGGGCCTCGCGGTCATCAGCGGGCTCGTCGACGACGTCGAGGTGACGACCAGCGAGACCGGCGGTGTGATCCGCATGAGCTGGCCGGCCTCGCCCCAGTCCCTCGTGCCGTAACGATCCGCCGCCATTCCGCTCAATCTGCCGTGACCTCCGGGCCGGCCGTCTTCGTGACGGCCGGCCCGGTCGTCGTTGCGGGCCGTCGCTCCCGCCCTCGTTCCGTTCATCCTTCCGAGTGGCCGGAAAACCGCTCTGAACAGCACTTTTCATAGTGCACTGAGATCGTTTATGGAGATCATTCCACGCCCGTCAGGGAATTGTTGACCTTCGTCCTTCCGGTGGAATTCCCTGGCCCAAACCTATTGATCTTCGCTGGTGCAGGCGAATTCCCATTCCGGCGCCCTGTTTTGATCGTGTGACGCTACTTACAATCCGTCCACATCTTGAGCTCAGGACGCCTGAGCGTGGCGGCTCTTCTGCGGTCGCAGAACTGCTGCGCGCCCATGTGCCAAACGTCAAGGAGGACGAATGGCGGGGCCTCTCACCCCTCATCAGCTGGATCTCACCACGACCCTGGCCGCCGCAGAACTGACCGACGGCAACCGTGTGATCGTGATGGTGATCGCCGCGGTCGCGATCGCGGCGCTCGCTGTCGCCGTGGTGCTGGTACGACAAGTGCTCGCGGCCGGCGAGGGCACGGACAGTATGAAGAAGATCGCCGAGGCAGTTCAGGAAGGCGCGAATGCCTATCTGGCCCGGCAGCTGCGGACCCTCGGCGGATTCGCCGTGGTCGTGTTCTTCCTGCTCCTGTTGTTGCCGGCGGATGACTGGTCGCAGCGCATCGGGCGGTCGGTGTTCTTTCTGATCGGCGCGGGATTCTCGGCGGCCACCGGCTATATCGGGATGTGGCTCGCGGTGCGCAGCAATGTGCGCGTCGCCGCCGCGGCCCGGGAGGCGACCCCCGAGGCCCCCGCCACCCCGGTCAACGGGGATTCCGCCGCGTCCGCTCCCGGGAAGCCGGGAGTGGATCTGACCGCGGTCTCGCACAAGGCGATGAAGATCGCATTCCGCACCGGCGGTGTGGTCGGCATGTTCACCGTGGGCCTCGGCCTGCTGGGCGCCTCCTGCGTGGTGCTCGTGTACGCGGCCGACGCGCCCAAGGTGCTGGAGGGCTTCGGCCTCGGTGCCGCGCTGATCGCGATGTTCATGAGGGTCGGCGGCGGCATCTTCACCAAGGCCGCCGACGTCGGTGCCGACCTGGTCGGCAAGGTCGAGCAGGGAATCCCCGAGGACGACCCGCGCAACGCCGCGACCATCGCGGACAACGTGGGCGACAACGTCGGGGACTGCGCGGGCATGGCCGCCGACCTGTTCGAGTCGTACGCCGTGACCCTGGTCGCCGCGCTGATCCTCGGCAAGGCGGCCTTCGGGGACGCGGGCCTCGCCTTCCCCCTGCTCGTCCCGGCCATCGGCGTGATCACGGCCATGATCGGGATCTTCGCCGTGGCCCCGCGCCGCGCCGACCGCAGCGGGATGACGGCCATCAACCGCGGCTTCTTCATCTCCGCGGTGATCTCGATGGCGCTGGTGGCGGCCGCGGTCTTCGCCTATCTGCCGTCCAGCTACGCCGACCTCGACGGTGTCACCAACCGCGAGATCCTCGGCCACAGCGGTGATCCGCGCGTGCTCGCGCTGGTCGCCGTCGCCATCGGCATCGTGCTCGCCGCGCTCATCCAGCAGCTCACGGGCTACTTCACCGAGACCACCCGGCGTCCCGTGCGGGACATCGGCAAGACCTCGCTGACCGGTCCGGCCACCGTGGTGCTCTCCGGTATCTCGGTGGGGCTGGAGTCCGCCGTCTACTCGGCGGTGCTGATCGGGCTCAGCGTCTACGGCGCGTTCCTGCTCGGCGGCACTTCGATCATGCTGGCGCTGTTCGCCGTCGCGCTCGCCGGGACCGGCCTGCTCACCACCGTCGGCGTCATCGTCGCGATGGACACCTTCGGCCCGGTCTCCGACAACGCGCAGGGCATCGCCGAGATGTCCGGCGATGTCGAGGGCGCGGGTGCCCAGGTGCTCACCGACCTCGACGCGGTCGGCAACACCACCAAGGCGATCACCAAGGGCATCGCCATCGCGACGGCGGTGCTCGCCGCGGCGGCGCTCTTCGGCTCGTACCGCGACGCCATCGCGGAGGCCGTCTCCGATGTACACATCTCCGCGACCGGGCAGATGAACCTCAGCCTGGACATCTCGCAGCCCAACAACCTGGTCGGTCTCGTCCTCGGCGCCGCCGTCGTCTTCCTCTTCTCGGGGCTGGCGATCAACGCGGTGTCGCGGTCGGCCGGCGCGGTGGTCTTCGAGGTGCGGCGGCAGTTCCGGGAGAAGCCCGGGATCATGAATTACAGCGAGAAGCCGGAGTACGGGCGCGTCGTCGACATCTGCACCAAGGACGCGCTGCGCGAGCTGGCCACCCCCGGTCTGCTGGCGGTCCTGGCGCCGATCGCGGTCGGCTTCGCCTTCGGAGTCGGCGCGCTCGGCTCGTTCCTGGCCGGGGCGATCGGCACCGGCACCCTGATGGCGGTCTTCCTCGCGAATTCCGGAGGCGCCTGGGACAACGCGAAGAAGCTGGTGGAGGACGGGCACCACGGTGGCAAGGGCAGCGAGGCCCACGCCGCGACAGTGATCGGCGACACGGTCGGCGACCCGTTCAAGGACACCGCGGGCCCCGCGATCAACCCGCTGCTGAAGGTCATGAACCTGGTGGCGCTGCTGATCGCCCCGGCGGTCGTGAAGTTCAGTTACGGCGACAACGCGAGCACGGGGGTCCGAGCGGTGATCGCCGCGCTGGCCGTCGCGATCATCGTCGGCGCCGTCTACGTCTCCAAGCGGCGCGGAATCGCCGTGGGTGACGAAGGCAACTCCGAACGCGTCGCGAAGTCGGCCGACGCGGCGGTGGTGTCCTGACCCGGGAGCGGTCACGGGGCCGTATGAGCCCCCGCGGCATGCGGGCGGTCGGCGTGCGAGGGCACGCCGACCGCCCGCAGCCGTGCCCGGCGTCCGCCGGTCTTTCTCCTGGTTGCCGCGGAGAACGCGATGAGGCGGATGGCACACCGAGCTTGGTTCAAATGGCTTTAAAAGTATCCATACAGGATGCTCGGCAGACGGTCGGAGCGGCTTGGCCGTGTATGTTCCGGGGCCGAGAGCCATGGAAGGGACCAATCCGGTGAACAAGAAGCTTGTGGCACTGTCCGGCGGTGCGGCACTCGTACTGGCGCTGAGCGGCTGCGGCGGCGGCGATGATGGTGACAAGAAGGTCAACGACTGGGCCAAGTCGGTCTGTGACGAGGTGCAGCCGCAGCTGAAGAAGATCCAGGGCGCCAACGCCTCCATCCAGGCGGCGTCCGACGAGCAGGACACCAAGAAGCTCCAGCAGACGGACTCCAAGGCGTTCCAGCAGATCTCCGAGTCCTACGCGGCGCTCGCCAAGGCGGTGCAGAAGGCGGGCGCCCCGCCCGTCGACAACGGCGAGCAGACCCAGAAGCAGGCCGTCAAGGAACTGAACGCCACGTCCGGGGCGTACAACGACCTGAAGACGACCGTCGACAAACTCGAAACCTCGGACAAGTCCAAGTTCGCCGAAGGCCTCAAGGGCGTCGCCGACGAGCTCGACAAGCTCAGCAAGTCGGGTGACAAGGCCCTGCAGCAGCTCCAGGAGGGCAAGGTCGGCACCGCGATGTCGAAGCAGCCCGGCTGCCAGAAGCCGAAGACCGGCGCCACGAGCCCCACGTAGGCCAGCCCCGCGTAGGCCACCAGCCCCACGTAGGCCAGCCGCGTAGGCCAGCCCACGGAGGGCGCGAAGGCTTGGCCGCACGCCCCTGTTGTCGAGTTGCCGAGTTATCCACAGGGTGGCTTGTCCACAGGCCACCGCCCGTCGTCGCCGACGGCCGGTGGTTGCCCCGACAATGGGGGCGTGAGTACGCACCAGCCCTCGTCCCGCCTCCCGATCCCCGACCCCGAGCGCACCGGCCGCCTGCGCGAAGCGCTGCTGGCCGCCTCGTTCACCGCTGACGGCCTGCTGGATCTGCTCGGCGCGTCCGCCTACGCCGCCCTGGCCCGCGGCGAGACCGTCCCCGCGCTGCGCGCCGCCCGGGGCGGCAGCCCGCTGGAGATCCTGGTGCGGCTCTTTCTGCTGCAGCGCCCGGTCCCCCACGAACGGGCGGCCGAGGCCCTGCCGGTGCCCGACTGCCTCACCGACGGCTGGCTCGTGCCGGACGGCTCCGAGGTGCGCGCGAGCGTGGATGTGCGCCCCTACGGCGGCCCCGAGGGCCAGGACTGGTGGATCGTCTCCGACCTCGGCTGCGCGGTCGGCGGCGCCGGAGGCATCGGCGGACCCGGCGGCGCCCGCGGGGCCGAGGACCGCGCGCGGCTCGTCCTCGGCGTCGGCGGCGCGTCCACCACGCTGGCCGGGCTCACCATCCGTACGCCCGTCAAGCGCGCCCTCGACCTCGGCACCGGCTCCGGCATCCAGGCGCTGCACGCGAGCCGGCACGCCGCCCGCGTCACCGCCACCGACCCCAATCCGCGCGCCTTGGACATGGCCCGGCTCACCCTCGCCCTGTCCGGGGCGCCGGAGCCGGATCTGCGCGAGGGGTCGCTCTTCGAGCCGGTCGGCGGCGAGACGTACGACCTGATCGTGTCGAACCCGCCGTTCGTGATCTCGCCCCGCTCGGCCGGGGGCGACCGGCTGGTCTACCGGGACGGCGGCATGGCCGGGGACGATCTGTGCCGCACCCTCGTCCAGCAGTCGGCGGAGCACCTCGGCGACGGCGGCTGGTGCCAGCTGCTCGCGAACTGGCAGCACGTCCAGGGGGAGGACTGGCGCGAGCGGCTGGCCTCCTGGGTGCCGCCCGGCTGCGACGCCTGGATCGTGCAGCGCGAGGTGCAGGACGTCGCGCAGTACGCCGAGCTGTGGCTGCGGGACGCGGGCGAGCACCTCGCCGGGCCCGAGGCGTACGCGGCGCGCTACGACGCCTGGCTGGACGAGTTCGAGGCGAGCGGGACCACGGCCGTCGGGTTCGGCTGGATCACGCTGCGCAAATCCGGCGCCGACCGGCCGTCGGTGACGGTGGAGGAGTGGCCGCATCCGGTGGAGCAGCCGCTGGGGGAGGCCGTGGCGGCCCACTTCGACCGGCAGGACTTCCTGCGCGCGCACGATGACGCGGCGCTGCTGACGGCCCGCTTCCGGCTCGCCGACGAGGTCGTCCAGGAGCAGGTCGGGCTGCCCGGCATGGAGGACCCCGAGCATGTGGTGCTCCGGCAGAACCGGGGCATGCGGCGCGCGACCAAGGTCGACACGGTGAGCGCGGGGTTCGCGGGCGTGTGCGACGGCACGCTGAGCGCGGGCCGGATCCTGGACGCGATCGCCCAGCTGCTCGGGGAGGACCCGGTGGTGCTGCGCGACCGCACCCCGGAGTCCATCCGGCTCCTGGTCGAACAGGGCTTTCTGCAGCCGGTGTCCGACGAGGTCCCGTAGCGCACGCGGGGCGTACGCCGGGGCGCGGGACGCGCGCCCCCTTGCCCCCGCCTGGCGGGAAGCCGCCTCCCGGGTGGTGAACGCGTCCGAAAAGGGCGGTCGCGCGCCGTTCACCCGGGGTTCGCGCGTACGCCTCCGGCGCGTGTCACGCTCCGGTCATGGAGAGCGGACCTGCGATCTTCGCCGGAACGGCATTCGTGTTGTTCGGCGCGGCCCTGCTGCTGTGGACAGCGGTGCGGCTGCGGCTGCGCGCGCCGGTCGCCGACGGTGTGAGTCCCGTCGCTTCCGCGACCCTTTCTCTTCTCTTCGCCGCCGCCTCTCTGGGCGGCGGGATCTGGTGCCTCGGTTACGCCTGACAGGGCGCCTTCCGTGAGGCTTGTGCCGGTCCGGGCGGCAGACAGGACGCTTGTCGGGTTACCGTTCGAGTGGCGTTGCGGGCTTTTTCCGTTTGACACGGGGGCGGGATGTACCGTCACACTCCGCAGCGTCACCGTAGAGGGCCGTGTACGCGTTACCCGCGCTGCAGCGCCCGTTCACCGAGCGTCGACCGGAGAGAAGAGCGAAGTTGTCCCCGACCACCAGCGAGACCGCACAGGGCGGCCGCCGACTCGTCATCGTCGAGTCGCCTGCCAAGGCGAAGACGATCAAGGGCTACCTGGGCCCGGGCTACGTGGTCGAGGCGAGCGTCGGGCACATCCGGGACCTGCCGAACGGTGCGGCCGAGGTCCCCGACAAGTACACCGGCGAGGTCCGTCGGCTCGGTGTGGACGTCGAGCGGGACTTCCAGCCCATCTATGTGGTGAACGCGGACAAGAAGAGCCAGGTCAAGAAGCTCAAGGAGCTGCTCGCCGAGTCCGACGAACTCTTCCTCGCCACCGATGAGGACCGGGAGGGCGAGGCCATCGCCTGGCACCTCCAGGAGGTCCTCAAGCCCAAGGTGCCGGTCCGCCGGATGGTCTTCCACGAGATCACCAAGGACGCGATCCGCGAGGCCGTCGCCAATCCGCGCGAGCTGAACAAGCGCCTGGTCGACGCCCAGGAGACCCGCCGCATCCTGGACCGCCTCTACGGCTACGAGGTGTCGCCGGTCCTGTGGAAGAAGGTCATGCGGGGGCTGTCCGCGGGCCGCGTCCAGTCGGTGGCCACCCGGCTCGTCGTCGAGCGCGAGCGCGAGCGCATCGCCTTCCGCTCCGCCGAGTACTGGGACCTGACCGGCACCTTCGCCACCGGCCGGGCCGGTGACGTCAGCGATCCGGGCACCTTCGGCGCCCGGCTGTCCGCCGTGGACGGCCGCCGGGTCGCCCAGGGCCGCGACTTCACCTCGCTCGGTGTCCTCAAGGACGGGTCGAGCGTCCTGCACCTGGACGAGGCGGACGCCCGCGCCCTGGCCGCCGCCCTCGCGGACACCGCCTTCTCGGTGCGGTCCGTCGAGTCCAAGCCGTACCGCCGCTCGCCGTACGCCCCGTTCCGTACGACGACGCTGCAGCAGGAGGCCAGCCGCAAGCTCGGCTTCGGCGCCAAGGCCACCATGCAGGTCGCGCAGAAGCTGTATGAGAACGGCTACATCACCTATATGCGCACCGACTCCACCATCCTCTCGGACACGGCGGTGGCGGCGGCCCGGGCGCAGGTCACGCAGCTGTACGGCGCCGACTACCTGCCGGACAAGCCGCGGTCGTACGCGGGCAAGGTGAAGAACGCGCAGGAGGCGCACGAGGCCATCCGCCCGTCGGGTGATCGTTTCCGCACCCCGGCGGAGACCGGTCTCACCGGTGACCAGTTCCGGCTCTACGAGCTGATCTGGAAGCGGACCGTCGCCTCCCAGATGAAGGACGCGGTCGGCAACTCCGTCACCGTCAAGATCGGCGGCCGGGCGAGCGACGGCCGGGACGCGGAATTCTCCGCCTCCGGTAAGACGATCACCTTCCACGGCTTCATGAAGGCCTACGTGGAGGGCGCCGACGACCCCAACGCCGAGCTGGACGACCGCGAGCGCCGTCTGCCGCAGGTCACCGAGGGCGACCGGCTCACCGCGGAGGAGATCACCGCCGACGGCCACGCCACCAAGGCCCCGGCCCGCTACACCGAGGCGTCGCTGGTCAAGGAGCTGGAAGAGCGCGAGATCGGCCGTCCGTCCACGTACGCCACGATCCTCGGCACCATCCTCGACCGCGGCTACGTGTTCAAGAAGGGCACCGCGCTGGTGCCGTCCTTCCTGAGCTTCGCCGTGGTCAACCTGCTGGAGAAGCACTTCGGACGACTGGTCGACTACGACTTCACGGCGAAGATGGAGGACGACCTCGACCGCATCGCCCGCGGCGAGGCCCAGGCCGTGCCGTGGCTCAAGCGGTTCTACTTCGGTGAGAGCGCGGAGGGCGTCGACGGCGGTGACGCGGGCGAGAGCGTCGCGGCCGAGGCCGGGAACGGCGACGGCGACCACCTCGGCGGCCTGAAAGAGCTGGTCACCGACCTGGGCGCGATCGACGCCCGGGAGATCTCGTCCTTCCCGGTGGGCGACGGGATCATGCTGCGCGTCGGCCGCTACGGCCCGTACGTCGAGCGCCCGTCCCAGACCGAGGGCGAGACCGGCCACCGCGCCGACGTCCCCGACGACCTGCCGCCGGACGAGCTGACCGTGGCGTTCGCGGAGGAGCTGCTCGCCAAGCCGAGCGGCGACTTCGAGCTGGGCACCGACCCGGAGACCGGGCGCCCGATCGTCGCCAAGGACGGCCGCTACGGTCCGTACGTCACCGAGGTGCTGCCCGACGACACCCCGAAGACCGGCAAGAACGCGGTCAAGCCGCGCACCGCCTCGCTCTTCAAGTCGATGTCCCTGGACACGGTGACCCTCGCGGACGCGCTCAAGCTGATGTCGCTGCCGCGCGTGGTCGGTACCGACCCCGAGGGCACCGAGATCACCGCGCAGAACGGCCGCTACGGCCCGTATCTGAAGAAGGGCACCGACTCGCGCTCGCTGGAGAGCGAGGAGCAGCTCTTCACCATCACGGTGGACGAGGCGCTGGCGATCTACGCGCAGCCCAAGCAGCGCGGCCGGGCCGCGGCCAAGCCACCGCTGAAGGAGCTGGGCACCGACCCGGTCAGCGAGAAGCCGGTCGTGGTCAAGGACGGCCGCTTCGGCCCGTACGTCACGGACGGCGAGACGAACGCGACGCTGCGCCGGGACGACGACGTCGAGACGATCACCGCCGAGCGCGGCTATGAGCTGCTGGCGGAGAAGCGTGCCAAGGGCCCGGCCAAGAAGACCGCCAAGAAGGCGGCGGCGAAGAAGGCCCCGGCCAAGAAGACGGCGGCGAAGAAGACCACCACCGCGAAGAAGACGGCCACCAAGACGGCCGCCAAGAAGACCGCGGCGAAGAAGACGACGACCGCGGCGAAGAAGGCCCCGGCCAAGAAGACGGCCGCGAAGACCACGGCGTCCAAGACGGCGGCCACCAAGACCGCCGCGGCCGAGAAGACGGCGGCCAAGGCCGAGTAACGACCGAGGTCGCCACCACGTCATCCGCGTGCCCCCGCCCGTTTGTTCGGCCGGGGGGACGTGGATTCACGTGATCCGGATAGGCTGGCGGGATGACGCGAGAGCAGCCTACGGACGTGCCCCCCACTTCCGGCGCCCTTGCCGCGGACTCCCGCGAGCGTGCCGTCCGAGCCCTCCTGCGCTATCCACCGCTACGACGGCTCTGGAGCGCCCAACTCGTCGGCGGCGCCGCCGACGCGCTGGCCGTGCTGGTGCTCGTGCTGCTGTCGCTGCAGGCCGCGGTAGCCGCCGGCTCCTTCGGCGGGGGCTATCGCGGCGCGGCGCTGGCGGTCGCGGCCGTACTGGGCATGCGGCTCCTGGCGACCCTGCTGTTCGGCGCGGTCCTCCTCGGCCCGCTCTCCGCGCTCATCGGTCCGTCCGGCCCGCTGGACCGCCGCTGGACCATGATCGGCGCGGATGGGCTGCGGCTCGTCCTGCTGCTCATCGCACCGCTGTGGATCGACTGGACGCCCGACGACGCCGTCGCCTGGCTGCTCATCACGACCTTTGTCGTGGGCGTCGCCGAGCGCTTCTGGACCATCGCCAAGGACGACGCGGCCCCCGCGCTGCTCCCCGCGCCGCCCGTCGAGGGCGCCGCCGTACGGCCGCTGCCGGACCACATGGACGCGCTGCGGCGGCTCTCGCTGCGGACGAACTTCCTCAGCGTGCCGCTGGCCGCCGCCGGACTTCTCGTTGTCATGCTCATCGGCAGGCTGCTGGGGACGGGCGTCAGCTGGTTCCACGCCCATCAGGCGGCGCTCGGCTCGTACGTCGGCGCCGGGCTGTTCGCCGCGTCCATCTCGGTCCTCTACTTCGTGGAGCTGCCCGGCGCGCAGACGCCCCGTACGCGCTCCCCGCTCGAAGGACTGCGCCGTCCGCGCGCCGCCTCCGGCACCGGTGCCGACAAGGGCCGCACCGGCGCCGCACCGCTGCTGATCCTCGCCTGCGCCGGAGTGGCGGCCGCGATCGCCGCGGCCGTCGGCGTCGCCGCGCTGCAGGCCGTCGATCTCGGCGGCGGCCCGGTCGGCTTCTCGCTGCTCGTCCTCGTTCTCAGCGGCGGCCCCGCGATCGGCATCCGCTCGGCGCCCAAGGTTCTCCCGGGGCTCTCGCGCCGCCGCCTGCTCGCCCTCTCGGTCGCGCTGACCGGCCTCGCGCTGCTCGCGGCGGGCCTGGTGCACGACGCGACGACCGTCCTGATGATCGCGCTGCTCGCCGGTCTGTCGGCCGGTGTCGCGGCGAACACCGGCCACTCCCTCCTGGACCAGGAACTGGAGGAGTCGCGCCGTCACCGGATGACCGAGCACCTGCACGCCATCGTGCGCATCGCCGTCGGGCTCGGCGCGGTCGTCGCCCCGCTGCTCGCCGCCGTGATCGGGCCGCACCGGCTCGGCAGCGGCGACTTCGTGTTCGCCCACGGCGGCGCGGCCTTCACGCTCATGCTCGTCGGCGCGCTGCTGCTGCCCATCGCCGCGCTGGTCCTCGGCCGCACCGACGACCGGCAGGGCGTCCCGCTGCGCCGCGATCTGCGCGAGGCGCTGCTGCGCGGCGGGGGCGCGGACGAGGCTCCGGCCGAGACCGGCTTCTTCATCGCCGTCGAGGGCGGTGACGGCGCGGGCAAGTCCACGCAGGTCGAGGCGCTGGCCGAATGGGTCAGGGCCAAGGGCCACGAGGTGGTGGTCACCCGCGAGCCGGGCGCGACCGCCATCGGCAAGCGGCTGCGCTCGATCCTGCTCGACGTCTCGTCGGCGGGGATCTCGCACCGCGCGGAGGCGCTGCTGTACGCGGCGGACCGCGCCGAACACGTCGACTCGGTGGTCCGTCCCGCCCTGGAGCGCGGCGCGGTCGTCATCTCCGACCGCTACATCGACTCGTCCGTCGCCTACCAGGGCGCGGGCCGCGACCTCGCCGCGACCGAGATCGCCCGCATCTCCCGCTGGGCGACCAACGGCCTGGTGCCGCATCTGACGGTGCTGCTGGACGTCTCCCCGGAGACCGCGCGCGAGCGCTTCACCGAGGCCCCGGACCGGCTGGAGTCCGAGCCCGCCGAGTTCCACCAGCGGGTCCGCTCCGGCTTCCTCGCCCTCGCCGCCGCCGACCCGGCCCGCTACCTGGTGGTGGACGCCGGACAGGTGCCGGAGGCGGTCACCACGGTCGTACGCCGCCGCCTGGACCAGATGCTGCCGCTGTCGGAGGCGGAGCTGAAGGCCCAGGAGGAGGCCCGGAAGGCGGCGGAGGAAGAGGCGCGCCGCAAGGCCGAGGAGGAGGCCGCCCGCAAGGCGGAGGAGGAGCGGCTGGAGCGCGAGCGCCAGGAGGCGCTGGCCAAGGCGCGCGCCGAGGAGGAGGAGCGCAAGCGCCGCGAGCTGGAGGAGGCGCGGCAGCGCGAGGCCGAGCGGCAGGCGGAGGAGGCCCGTAAGCGGGCCGAGGACGCGCGCCGCCGGGCCGAGGAGGACCGCAAGCGCATCGAGGCCGAGGACCGTGCCCGCGCCGCCGAGCAGGAGCGGCTGCGCCGCAAGGCGGAGGCGCAGGCCCTGGAGCGGGCCGAGGCGGCGGCGCGCCGCCAGGAGGAGCAGCGCAGGACGGAGGAGGCGCTGCTGCGGGCGGAGCAGGCGCGGATGGCGGCGGACGCTCCGACGGTGGAGACGGAGCTGCCTGCGGCGCCGGAGTCGGCCGAGGCGCCGGAGACGGCGGAGACGCGGGAGACGCGGGAGTCGGCGGGTGCGCCGGAGACGGCTGACGCGGCGGAGACGGTGCGGACGCCGCGCTTCGACCCGCGGACGGCCCGTGATCCCCGTGAGCGTGACGCTGACGGTCCGGGCGGGCCCGGTACTGACGAGACGGCCGTACTCCCGCCCGTGCCTCCCCGGCAGGACCCGGACGCCGAGGAGACCACGGTCCTTCCCCAGCCGCAGGCGCCGGAGCCGTCCGCTCCGGAGTCCTCCGCGACCGACGAGACGGCTGTCCTGCCGCCCGTACGGGAGGAGCGGCCCGCCGATCCGGCCGACCGGGTTCCGCCGTGGATGTTCCGTAAGGAGCGGCAGGAGCAGCAGGAGCAGGGCCAGGACCAGGGCCAGGAGATCGACCGTACGCGCGAGCTGCCGCAGTACGACCCGCACCAGGGCCAGCACCAGCAGCAGGGCCAGGACCAGCCGCGGCGTCGGCGCCCGCGTCCCGACTGGGCGGAGGAGACCCCGCTGGACGACCTCCCGACGCTCGCCGACGAACTCCTCGGCGACCGCGACGACGAGGGCGGCGGCGGTCGGCGTCGCCGCTGACCGCCTGGCGGCGTTGTCGGTGGGGTGTCCCACAATGGGACGCGTTGGGCACGAACGGCGGAGGCAGCCATGGCGGTATGGGACGACCTGGTCGGGCAGGACCGAGTAGCGGCCCAGCTGACCGCTGCCGCGAGCGACGCGGACGCGCTGGTCACGGCCGGTGCGTCGGCCGAGCCCGCCTCCGAGCCCATGGCGTCCTCGAAGATGACGCACGCCTGGCTGTTCACCGGACCGCCCGGCTCCGGCCGGGCCACCGCCGCCCGCGCCTTCGCCGCCGCGCTGCAGTGCGTGAGCCCCGACCGGGCGCTCGGCGCCGCCCCCGGCTGTGGCTTCTGCGACGGCTGCCACACGGCCCTGGTCGGCACGCACGCCGATGTGGAGGTGGTGCGTACGGACATGCTCACCATCGGCGTCAAGGAGACCCGCGAGCTGGTCCGCCGCGCCCAGCTCTCCCCCGCGGGGGGCCGGTGGCAGGTGATCGTCATGGAGGACGCCGACCGGCTCACCGAGGGCGCGGGCAACGTGCTGCTGAAGGCCGTCGAGGAGCCCGCGCCGCGCACTGTATGGCTGCTGTGCGCGCCCTCCCTGGAGGACGTGCTGCCCACCATCCGCTCCCGCTGCCGTCTCCTCACCCTCCGTACGCCCCCGGTGGACGCCGTCGCGGACATCCTCGTCCGCCGTGACGGCATCGACCCCGAGCTGGCCGCCTCCGCTGCCCGCGCCACCCAGGGGCACATCGGCCGCGCCCGCCGCCTGGCCACCGACGAGCGGGCCCGGACGCGCCGCAAGGCGGTGCTGAAGCTCCCGCTGCGCGTCGACGACGTGGGCGGCTGTCTCAAGGGGGCGCAGGAGCTGGTCGACGCGGCGGCCGAGGACGCCAAGCAGGTCGCGGAGGAGGTCGACGCCAAGGAGACGGAGGAGCTGCGCGCCGCGCTCGGCGCCGCCGCCGGTACGGGCGGGCGGCTGCCGCGCGGCACGGCCGGGGCCATGAAGGACCTGCAGGACCGCCAGAAGCGCCGCGCGACGCGCACCCAGCGCGACAGCCTCGACCTGGCGCTCACCGAGCTGACGGGCTTCTACCGCGACGTGCTGGCCCTCCAGCTCGGCTCCCAGGTCGCGCTCGCCAACACCGACGTACGGGACGCCCTGGAGCGGGTGGCCTCGGGTTCGAAGCCGGAGCGGACGCTGCGCAGGATCGAGGCGGTCTCGGCCTGCCGCGAGGCGCTGGACCGTAACGTGGCGCCGCTGCTGGCGGTGGAGGCGATGACCATGGCGCTGCGGGCGGGCTGAGCCCGGCGGGGCCGTGGCGCGCGTGCCCTCACCCGTGCGTCCCCCGCGTCCTCATCCCCGCGTCCTCATCCCCGCGTCCTCATTCCCGCGTCCTCATCCATGCGTCCTCACCCGTGTGCCCTCACTCGTACGAGTGAGGACGCGGGGGCATGGAACGTAGTCGGACGGATACCCTCCGTATCGCCGCCGACTCCTCGGCGGTGCCCGCGACCCGAGGGATCCGCCGATGGCCACCAGCCGTAGCAGCACGCTCACCACCATCGGCGTCGCCGTCGCAGGCGCCGCCCTGCTGTTCTCCGGCTGCTCCGCCGGAGCCTCGGCACCGGAGGCCGCCGCGTCCATGCCGAAAGCCGTCCCCACGGCCCTCAAGCCCTACTACGAACAGACCCTGAGCTGGCACAAGTGCCCCGGCGGCGCGGGCTTCGACTGCGCCACGCTCAAGGCCCCGCTCGACTACGCCCGGCCCGGCACCGGCCAGGACGTGAAGCTGGAAGTCTCCCGGAAGAAGGCCACCCGCTCCGCCCGTCGCATCGGCTCGCTCCAGGTGAACCCCGGCGGCCCCGGCGGCTCCGCGATCGGCTACCTGCAGAGCTTCGCGGCGATCGGCTACCCGGCGGCGGTCCGCGCGCGGTACGACCTGGTCGCCATGGACCCGCGCGGCGTGGCCGGGAGCGAACCCGTCACCTGCCTGAACAACCGGCAGATGGACGCCTTCACCCGGACCGACCAGACCCCCGACGACGCCGCCGAAACCCGCCGCCTCGTCGCCGCGTACAAGAAGTTCGCCCGCGGCTGCGCGGCCCGCTCCGGCCGCCTCCTCCGCCATGTCTCGACCGTCGAGGCGGCGCGCGACATGGACCTGCTGCGCGCCGCCCTCGGCGACCGCAGGCTCGCCTACGTCGGCGCCTCCTACGGCACCTTCCTCGGCGCGACCTACGCCGACCTCTATCCGGCCCGCGTCGGCCGCCTCGTCCTCGACGGCGCCCTCGACCCCACGCTGACCTCCCGGCGCATGAACCGCGACCAGACCGCCGGTTTCGAAACCGCGTTCACCGCCTTCGCCCGGGACTGTCTCCGGCGCTCCGGCTGCCCCCTCGGCACCGGCACCGTGGCCGACGCCCGCAAGCAGCTCAGCGCCCTCTTCCGCCGCATCGACTCCCGCCCGGTCCCCACCGGTGGCTCCCGCGCCCTGACCGAATCCCTCGCCACCATCGGCGTGATCACGGCGATGTACGACGAGGGCGCCTGGCCCCAACTGCGCACCGCCCTCCGCGCGGCCCGGCGCGGCGACGGCGAGGGCCTGCTGAACCTCGCCGACCTCTACTACGAGCGCGACACCGACGGCTCGTACGCCAACCTCATGTACGCCAACCCCGCCGTCAACTGCCTCGACCTGCCACCGGCCTTCCGCACCCCCGCCGACGTCCGCACGTCCCTCCCCGCCTTCGAGAAGGCGTCCCCCGTCTTCGGCAGGTCCCTGGCCTGGTCCGCCCTGAACTGCGGCTACTGGCCCGTCCCCGCGACCGGCCGCCCCCACTCCCTGCGGGCCAAGGGCGCCGCCCCCATCGTCGTCGTCGGCACCACCCGCGACCCCGCCACCCCGTACCGCTGGGCCCGCGCCCTCGCCTCCCAGCTCACCTCCGCCACCCTCCTCACCTACGACGGCGACGGCCACACCGCCTACGCGCGGGGCAGCCACTGCGTCGACACCGCGATCAACACCTACCTCCTCACCGGCCGCACCCCCACCCCCACCCACCGCCGCTGCACCTGACCGCCCGGCGGAACCCACGCAAAAAGCCCAGGTCACACGGTGTGTGTGACCTGGGCTTCAGGTGAGCCGCCTAAGGGAATCGAACCCTTGACCTACGCATTACGAGTGCGTCGCTCTGGCCGACTGAGCTAAGGCGGCATGCTGGTGCCTGATCGGCAGCAGCAGCTTCGCCAAGTCTACACAGTCTCGGGGGGTGCTCCGTACGAGGTTCCGGGGCGACGGAGTTCGGCTCAGCCGCCTCCTCCGCCGCCACCGCCTCCGCCGCAGCCACCGCCGCCTCCTCCGCCACCTCCGCCGCAGGACGAGCTTCCGCCGCAGGAGGAGCCGCCGCCGCAGGACGAGCCTCCGCCTCCTCCGGTCCACCAGCTGCCGGAGCCGCGGCCGCGTCGGTTGCCGCTGAGGGGGGTGTCGTTTGATTCGGATTTAGCCGCTTTGGCGAAGAATGCGACGATCACCACGAAGGTCGCGACAATCATCAACACGCTGAACAGGGGGCCCATCTGGCTCTCACCTTCCTTAGCCGATCACCGTCGTAGACGAGTTGGGGAAGGCCGGTGGTTCGCCGTGGGGTGGTGCTCTTCGGGCGGGTAGCCCAATGGGGCGGGCCTCTACGTCAGTTGGGGGTTGAAGTGCGCAGGTCGTCTGCGGCGTCTCTATATCGCTCCAGGAAAATGGGCATGGGGGTGTGAATGGCGGGTAGGCGGGTCCTCGTTCAGCTGCAACAAGCCGAAGGGCAGGGAGGGCGAAGTGAACGGCACGGCTACCGTGGATTCGTCGGAGCTGGCGGCAGGGGAGGCTGAGCGGACGTGCGAGGTGGCAGGGCTGCCGGCCGTAGCGGACCCGACCAAGGTGACGCCACAGGACGCTCGAGCGCTGACCAAGGTCTTCCTTGACCGGCTGACCGAGTTGGAAGAGGGCACGCACGACTATCAGTACGTGCGCAACACCCTGATCGAGCTGAATCTCTCGCTGGTGCGGTACGCCGCCCGGCGGTTCCGGAATCGCTCGGTGGAGATGGAAGACGTCGTTCAGGTCGGGACGATCGGCCTGATCAAGGCGATCGACCGGTTCGACCTGAGCCGCGAGGTGGAGTTCACGACCTTCGCCGTTCCGTACATCGTCGGTGAGATCAAGCGGTTCTTCCGTGACACGAGCTGGGCGGTGCATGTGCCGCGTCGGCTGCAGGAGTTGCGGATCGACCTGGCCAAGGCGAACGAGGAGCTGTTCCAGCGGTTCGACCGGTCGCCGACGACGACCGAGTTGGCCGAGCATCTGGAGCTGAGCGAGGAGGAGGTCCTCGACGGGCTGGTGGCCAGCAATGGTTACAGCACCTCGTCGCTGGACGCGCCCGCCGATCCCGAGACCGGTACGACCCGCGTCACCACGTACGCGGACCGGATCGGTGAGGTCGACCCGGCCATGGAGGTCGTGGAGAACCTGCACGCTCTCAAGCCGTTGGTGGAGCAGCTCGGTGAACGGGACCGGCGCATCCTCCAGATGCGGTTCGGCGAGGAGATGACGCAGTCCGAGATCGGCGCGGAGCTGGGTGTCTCGCAGATGCATGTGTCGCGGCTGCTCACGAAGTCGCTGACGCGGCTGCGGCGTGGGATGTTGGCCGACTAGGGCTGGGGTAGGGCTGGGGCGCTGCTTGTCCTGGCTGCTCGCCCTAGCGGCATATGAGCGGTATCTGAGTGGGGCCCGACCGGGAATCCGGTCGGGCCCTACTTTCCGTGTGGTGCGCTATTGGCTACCAGCGATACCAGCGTCCACGGCGGCCGCCCGTCGTGGGACGGACGATGAAGCCGAGTAGCCAGACCGCGAGAACGATCACGGCGATCCACCACAGTGCCTTCAGGGCGAACCCGGCACCGAAGAGAAGGAGCGCGAGAAGCAGTACCACGAGAAGGGGGACCATGATTATCAACCTCCGCCGCCCGAGTACCCCTCCCCTATGGGTACACGCCTGATCATTTCGGTCAGTTGTCGAACGCCGTCGCGAGGCGCAGCCTGGAGGGGTAGAGGCTGGCGGCCAGGGCGGAGGGTGATGGTCATGATCCAGTCGGCTGATATCCGTGAGTGGCGCGATCGCGATGTCGTGGACGACGAGGGCCGCAAGATCGGTGCGCTGGAGTCGGTGTATGTGTCCACGGCCACCGATGAGCCGCAGATGGCGACGGTCCGTACCGGGATGCCCACTCGGCACCGGCTGGTGTTCGTCCCCGTGGACGACGCGATCGTGGGGCCGGGCTACGTCAAGGTCGCGTACGCGCGGGCGTTGGTGAAGAAGGCTCCGTCGCTCGGTGTGGACGATGTGCTGCCCGCCGAGGAGGAGGGCGCGATCTTCCAGTACTACGGCAAGGCGTACCAGGCGGGCGCGGGCGGCCAGCGGCGGCTCGCTCGCCGCTGACGATCGCCTCGACGCGCCGGGGAGGTGTCGCGCGGTGGCTCTCTTCCTCTTCTTCGTGATCGTGGCGATAGTGCTCGGGCTCATCGGCACGGTGGTGCACGGGCTGGGGTATCTGCTGGTCATCGGGGTGGCGGTGTTCGTGGCCGACCTGATCTTCCTGGCCGTGCACGGGGCGCGGCGGGCGCGGCGCAGGCCGCTGCGATGAGCGCGGGGCGGGCTGCCGTTCCGTTCGGCGGCCATGCGTTCCCGTACGCCCCCGGCACGCTGCGGCCGTCGGGCGACGCGGCGGGGGCCGATGGGCTGGTCCTGGAGCACTACCGGCTGTGGAAGCGGTATTTTGTACGGCCGCGTGACGATGGCATGTACGCGGTGTACGCCCCCGATGCCGCGTATCCGTACGTCGCCGAGGCGCAGGGGTACGGGATGGTGATCAGCGCGCTGATGGCGGGCGCGGACCCCGAGGCCCGGGACGTTTTCGACGGGATCCTCCGGTACGTCCTCGCCCATCCGTCCGCCGGTCATCCCGGTCTGCACGCCGCCCAGCAGGACGGGGCGGGCCGGGACGTCGGAGGGGCCAATTCCGCGACCGACGGTGACCTGGACATCGCGTACGGGCTGCTGCTCGCGGACCGGCAGTGGGGTGACGGCGACGGCGACGGTGACGGCGAAGGCGACGGCTATCGGGCGCTGGCGATACGGCGCATCGACGCCATCCGGGAGGCGGGGCTGCCCGCGGCGGGCGGGCCGATCAAGCTGGGCGACTGGTCCTCGGGCCACTTCGACGAGGTCTCCCGCACCTCGGACTGGATGCCCGGCCACTTCAGGGCGTTCCACGCGGCCATGGGGGATCCCCGGTGGCGCGAGGTGCTGGACACGCATCTGTCGCTGGCCGGGGACCTGCAGCGGCGGTACGCGCCGGATACGGGGCTGCTGCCGGACTTCGTGGTGGACACGGCGAGCGATCCGAAGCCCGCGCCGGGGCGGGTACTGGAGAGCGAGCACGACGGTGACCTGCACTGGAACGCCTGCCGCGATCCCTGGCGGCTCGGTACGGACGCGGCGGTGAGCGGCGACGCGCGGGCCCGGGCGGCGGCCACGCGGATGGGGTGCTGGATGCGCGCGGCGACGCACGGCGACCCGAGCCGCATCCGGTGCGGATACCGGCTGGACGGCGCGGCGTACGGAGAGGGCGCGACGGGCGCGTTCGTCGCGCCGTTCGCGGTGGCGGCGATGGTGGGTGGCGGCGGTCAGGAGTGGCTGGACGCGCTGTGGGCGTGGATGGCGGGGTCACTGCCGGACCCGGGCCGCTACTACTCGGCGAGCGTGCAGCTGCAGGTGATGCTGACGGCCAGCCACAACTGGTGGCCCCCGTAGGCATGCCGGGTCGCGGGGTGCCCCGGCCGCCCGGGGGTGGAATCGGGCGGCGGTGGGTGGGGGTTCCCGTGGCGTGAGGACGCACAGGGGACGACGGAGCGGGGGCGCGGTGGCCTGCCGGTGCGGTGGGGCTGGCGCGGGCGTGGGGGAGTGCCGGTGCCGGTGCGGTGGCACGGGCCTGGGCCCGGGCGGCGGAGCGGGTGCGGACGGGGGTCCGCCGTGTGACCGTGCGGGCGAGGGCCGGTGCTGTGGCGTGGACGCGTGCCGTTGTGCGGCGGGGGAGTGCCGGGCTTGGGGTGCGGGGGTGCGGCGGGTCATGACGCGGGCGATGGTACGTCGGCGGGAGGCGCTGGACCCCGGGGCGTTGGCCCGGTTGCGGCGCCTCGGGGAGGCGCTGTCGCGCGGTGATCAGTCGCCCTGAGCCTCGGCCTGCGCGGAGTACCGGCCGTCCTGGCCGTGGGCTGTCCCGGAGGTCGGCCGTCAGCGCTCGGCGGTCCCGGGATGTCGGCTGTCCGGGTGTCGAGGGCCCCGGGCATCGGCCGTTGGCCGTCGGTCGGCGTGCGCGCCGGCTGCCCCGTGGCGGGGCGGGAGCGCCCACTGCCCCGGGTGTGGCCGGTCCCGTGCGTCGCGATGGTGAGCGTCGGCTGTCCGGCGCGGTGGTCGGGAGCGTCAACCGCCCTGGGCGTGGGCGGTCTTGCCCCGCGTCGCCGTCGCGGTTGGTCCGCTGGCCTGCCCGGGCGTCGCGGGCCTTCGGGCGCGACCCTCGCGAGGTCAGGGGCGGAGCCCCCGGTTCGGGAAGGGGCGGGGCGGGGTGGCTGGGCGGGGTGGCTGGGTGGGGCGAGGACAAACCCCCGTCAGTGGTCGTCCCGGATCACCGCTTCGCACAGTTCCGTCAGGGCCGTACGGGCTGGGCCGTTGGGGAGGGGAGCGAGGGCCTTGCGGGCTGCGGCGCATTGGCGGTGTACCTCGTGGCGGGCCTCCGCCACGGCCGGGGCCGTCGGGTCGCCGGAGAGGAGGACCGGGAGGGTGGGGGCGCCGTGGACCGGGGAGCGCAGTTCGGCGGCCAGGTGGCGGGCCACGCCCAGGCGCTCGCCGTACACCGCGAGCGCGTCCGCGATCTCCTCGGGGGCGCCGGCGGTCAGCGCGCCGAGGCGGCCGGAGACGGCGGTGAGGGCGCCGCTGCGGGCGGCCAGGGTGCGCAGGTGGTGGGCGACGGGGTCGTGGCCGTCGCCGGGGCCGGTCGTCTCCAGGATCTGGCCGGTGACCAGGCAGGTGAACGCGTCGGCCTGGAGCCGTACGGCCCTCGGCCCCAGCCCGGCCAGGAGACGCGAGGCACGGGCGAAGAGGAAGTCGCCGATGAGTACGGCGACCGAGGCGTTCGCCTCGTGCCGTACGTCGTCGTGGTAGTGCGTCGCCAGATGGGTCAGCTCGACGAGGACCGCCGCGGGCACCACACCCGGTGCGTCCGGGTCGCCGAACCGGGCGGCCAGCAGCACCAGCAGCGGCCGTAACCGGCGGCCGCCCGGGCGCGCCAGATGCCGTGCGGCCTCGGTGATGAACGGCATGTCGCTGCGCGTCGCCTCCACGAGGGCGTCCTCGACCGCCGCCAGCGCGGCCCGCAGGTCCGGTTCCCGCGTGGGGTTCTCGACGACGGTCACTCGGGGGTCCTCTCGTAGGAGGTCAGTAATGTCTCATATGTCGCTCGCGTGCGGATCGGCTCACGGATCGGCTCACGGATCGGCTCACGGTTCGGCCGGGACCGTGGCCCGGATCCGGCTGCCCTGTCCGGGGCAGCTGTCCACGAGCAGGGTGCCGCCCACCTCCCGGGCCCGTTCGCGCATCGAGAGCAGGCCCAGATGGCCGGGGAACGTGCCCTGGGAGTCGAAGCCCACGCCGTCGTCGGCCACGGTCAGGGTGACCGTACCGGGGCCGCTGAGCAGGTGGAGGGTGACGTTCCGGGCCCGGGAGTGCTTGGCGATGTTGTGCAGCGACTCCTGCGCGATCCGGTACAGGGCGTGCTTGGCCTCCGGCGTGGTCTCCGGCTCGGACCCGAGCGTCGCCTCGGCCGTGATGCCGTACCGGTCCCGCAGCGTCTCCACGTGCTGGGTGAGCGCGGCGACCAGGCCCTCGGCCTCCAGCGACTCGGGCCGCAGCTGGCACAGCAGGGTCCGGGTCTCGGCGATCGCGACGTCCGCGAGCCGCCTGATGTACTCGATCGGCTCGGCGAGCTGGGCCAGCTCGGCCACCCCGGTCGGCTCGGCCAGATCGCGTTCCAGCAGCTCACGGGCGGTACGGGCGCCCAGGGCGATGCCGTACAGGGCCTGCGAGACCGAGTCGTGCAGCTCCCGGGAGACCCGCTGCCGTTCCTCCCGTACGGCCGTCTCCCGGGCGGCCGCGCGCTGCCGGTCGTGCTCCACCGCGCACGCCGCGTGGCCCGCGATCACCTCCAGGACGGTCATGTCGGTCTCGCCGGGGCGGCGGCCCGCCGGGAAGTGGCAGCACATCGCGCCGATCACGGTGGTCTCGCGCAGCAGCGGCCAGGCGGCCACGGCGCCCCGCGCCGGGGCGCCCCCGGTCCCGGCCGCGCCCTCGTGGATCACGGGCGTGGCGCCCGCGATCGCCTCCAGCGCGGGTTTACGGGACGGCGGGGTGTGCCCGTGGCCGCCGCCCGCCATCCGCAGGATGGCGCCCGGACCGGGCTCCAGGAGGTAGACGGTGCAGCTCGCGGCGGTGGTACGGGCCACCGCGCCCGCGGCCAGGGAGTCCAGGGTGCGCCGTACGGAACCCGGCCCTGCGGCCCCGGCCGTGGTGGCGGCCACCCGGCGCAGCTGTTCGCGGCCGCGGAGCCGGGCCACGGCGAGCCCGGCGGGCGCCGCGAACATCCGGACGGTCCGCACGTCGGCCCGGGTGAGCCGCCGTCCGCCGCGCCGCGTCGCCACCTCGATCACGCCCGCGGCCTGGCCGCGCACCAGCAGCGGCGCGTCCAGTACGGAGGCCAGGGCCGCGTCGTGGGGGACGCGGTGCACGAGGGACCGGCGCTCGCCGCCGGAGACGGTGGGCCGCCCGGCGCGGATCGCCTTGCGGGCGGGCGCGGACCCGCCCGGGGTCAGCAGCTCGCGGGGGATGGCGTCCGGGGTGCCGTCGAGGGCGCGTACGGCGAGGACGTCGCCCGGCTCCAGCACCATCACCCGCGCCAGGTCGGCGCCCAGCAGCTCCCTCAGTCGGTGGGCGATCAGCCGCAGCACCTCGTCGCCGGGGTCGCCCGCCAGGGCCCGCTCGATGACCTCGGCGAGCGCCGCGCGGCGCCGCCGCCACCGGAACGGGCCGATACGGGGTCCGCGTCCCTCACCGGATCCGTGCCCGTGTATCTCAAAAGCGATCACGCCGACCACCACTGCTCCCTCGTCGTGGACTCCAGTGCCTCGGCCGGGGTCAGCTCACCGGCCGGTACCAGGCCCGACTGCACCGCGTACACGGCCGCCTGGGTCCGGCTGTGGACGCCGAGTTTGGTCAGGATGTGGCTCACGTACGTCTTCACGGTCTGCTGGCCGATCCGCAGGTCGCGGGCGATCTCCTTGTTGGCCTTGCCGCGGGCCAGCATGGTCAGCACCTCGGTCTCCCGCTCGGTGAGCTGTTCGGGTCCGCTCGGCTCGCGGACCTGGCCCATCAGCCGGGAGATGGCGGCGGGGGAGACATGGATCTGTCCGGCGGCCGCGGACTTCACCGCGTTCCTCAGGTCGTCGGCCTCGGCGTTCTTCAGCAGGAAGCCGATCGCCCCGGCCCGTACCGCGCCCATCACCATCGCGTCGTCGAGGGAGCTGGTCAGCGCCACCACCTCGACCTCGGGGATGTCCTGGCGGATCTCCGCCGTGGCCGACACCCCGTCCATCACGGGCATCAGCAGGTCCATGAGGACGACGTCGGGGCACAGCTCCCGGGCCAGCCGTACGGCCTCGCGGCCGTTGGTCGTCTCGCCGACCACCTTGATCTCGTTGTCGAGTCCCAGGATCATGCGCAGGCCCTGCCGGACCACCGCGTGATCGTCTGCGATCAGAACGCGAAGCGCCACGTTGACTCACCTGCCCACGAGAAGGAGAACGACGGGAACAACGGAACGGAGCGTCCAGCTGCGCGCAGGGGGTGCGCACGGGAGGGAAACCCGGTGAGCGGTGTCCGGAATTCCATCAGTCGGGGGATTTCTTCCCCCATTCGTCCGCCCCCGGTTGGCGGAGGGGCCGCGCGGGGGAAGGGCGCACGGAGGAAGAAGCCTCACTCCGGTTCTACCGGCCGGAAGCCCCACTCGGTGGCCTTGGCCACCGCCTCCAGCTGAGACCGCACTTCGAGCTTTTCCAGGATCTTGCGCACATGGGTGCGGACGGTCGCGTAGCTGATGCTCACCCGCTCCGCGACCGCCCGGTTGTCCAGGCCCTGGCTCATCAGGGTGAGGATCTCCTGCTCGCGCCGGGTCAGGCTCTCCAGCCGCCCGGTCTGCTCGGCGGTCGAGCGCGCGGACTCGCGGTGCCGGGACAGCACCTCCACCAGGGTGCTGCCCGGGATCAGGGTCTCGCCCTCGGCGGCGGAGCGGATGGCGGAGGCGATCTCGTCGCCGCTCGCCGACTTCAGCAGATAGCCGCAGGCGCCCGCCTCCACCGCGGCCAGCAGCGCCGAGTCGCTGGCGTCGGCGCTGAGGATCACGATCGCGCAGGACGGATCGTGGGCCCGGATGCCCGCGGCCGCGTCGGCCCCGGTGCCGTCGGGCAGCCGGAAGTCGACCAGGGCCACATCGGGGGACAGCTCCTTGGCCATGGGCACGGTCTCGGCGACCGAGTCGGCCCACCCGACCACGGTCAGGTCGCCGTACTCGGCCAGCAGCGCCCACAGCCCCTCGGCGACCACCCGGTGGTCCTCGACGATCAGGACCTTGGTCAGCTCCGCCGGGGCGGTCACGGCTCCGGTTCCCCTTCCGGGGACGGGGAGCCGAGGGCCGGGGAGCCGAGCGACGGTGCGTCGATGGACGGCGCGCCGAGGGCCGGGACCGGTGGTTCGCCCAGCGGCACCCAGAACTCGACGGTGGTGCCCGAGCCCGGCGCGCTCTCGATACGGCACCAGCCGCCCGCGATCTGGGCCCGTTCCTGGATCAGGGACAGCCCGAGGTGGCCCGGGCGGGACTCGACCTCCAGGGGGTTGTAGCCCCTGCCGTCGTCGACGATCCGTACGAGACAGCCCTCGTCGAGCCCGAGCAGCTGCACGTGCACCGTCTTCGCGCGGGCGTGCTTGCGCACGTTCATCAGGGCTTCCTGCGCGGTCCGGTAGATCAGCGCCATGGTCTCGGCGGGCGGTTTGGCCGCGAGCCGGTCCTCCAGCCGGTAGGTGAGCCCGGTCTCGGTACGGATCTGCTCCAGCAGTCCGCGCAGCGCGGCGGCCAGGCAGCCGTGCTCCAGGCTGGACGGCCGGAGGTCGAAGATCAGCTGGCGCAGGCGGCTCAGCGAGAGCTTCAGGGTCTCGTCCAGCTTGTCCATCACCCGCTGCTCCTCCGGGTCCCGCAGCCGCCGCCGCAGCTGCTGGAGCCGGAGGCTGGCCGCGGTGATCACCTGGATGGTGTCGTCGTGGATGTCCGCGGCGATCCGCCCGCGCTCGGCCTCCTGGGCGTGGACGAGATGGCTGAGCAGGGCCTGCCGGTCCCGGTCGGTGACCTCCAGCAGCTCCAGGCTGCGTTCCAGGACGAACTGGGCGCGCTGCACCTCGGTGATGTCCCGGACGGTCAGGACGGACAGCAGTCCCTCCTCGGTGCGCAGCGGGCTGACGCTGACGTCGGCCGGGAACTGCTTGGCGTCGCTGCGGCGGCCGACCAGCTCCATGCTGTGGCCGAGCGGCTCCTCGGCCTCGTCCCATTCGCGCAGCGAGATGGTCAGCGGCTGGTCGGGCAGCAGTGCCTCGACGGCGCGGCCGATGAGATGGTCGCGGTCGTAGCCGAAGAGGCCTTCGGTGCGGTTGTTGGCGGCCTGGATGCGCCCGGCGGCGTCGACGATCATCATCGCGTCCGGGGAGGACTCGATGAGCTGGCGGAACCGGCTCTCGGCGGCCCGCAGCTGGCTCAGGTCGGCGACGAAGACGACGCCGCGGGCCCGCTTGCCCTGCAGATGGCCGCCGCTGAACTGGGCGGGGAACTCGGTGCCGTCCCGGCGGCGGCCCGCCATCGCGGAGGGCGCGCTGAACACCCGGCCGACGAGCTGTTCGGACGCGGTGCGGTAGCGCTCGGGGACGAGGTCCCGCAGCCGCTTGTCGCGCAGCTCGGCCGAGCTGTAGCCGAACATGTGCCGTACGTGTGCGTTCGCGAACTCGATCCGGCCGCGGGAGCCGAGGACCAGCACGCCGCAGGGGGCGTGGCCGAGGAGGTCCACGTACGACTCCTCCAGCCGCCCGCCCACCAGGTCCTCGAAGTGCCAGGAGGCGCGGTCGGCGCGGCGCAGCGGCTCGGCGCAGTCGGTGAGCAGATCGGCGGACATGGAGAACTGATCGCGGGCGGCCCGGTTGATCGCCTCGAGTATCTCCTCGGCGGGGGTGCCCTTGACCAGGTAGCCGGTGGCGCCGACGGCGAGCATGTTGAGCACGGTCTCGCGGTCGCCGTGGGCGGACAGCGCGACCACGCGGGCCTCGGGGGCCTGGTCACGGATGGCGCGGACGCTGCCCGGGGCGTCGCCCTTGGGCATGTGCACGTCCATGATCACGACGCGGGGGTGGTGGAGGACCGCCTCGTGCACGGCCTGCTCGTGGTCGATGGCGAGCCCCACGAGTTCCAGGTCGGGGTGGGAGTCGATGAGGTCCGCGAGGGCTTCCCGGACTGCCGGGTCGTCATCGGCCACCACAACGTCGATCCGGTCGTCACCCATCGCTACCCACCTCCCTTGAGGACGGCACCCTGGAGTTCGCGCGTGCTGAGTTCATCGCGCCGGCAGTGCGACAGCGACGGCATGACCGCGGCGAGCGGCGCGACCAGCACGTTGTAGTGGCTTCCGATGCGATCGCACACGGCGACCGCCGCCGCGGCGTCCCACACCGCGGCCCAGAAGGCCCAGTCGTGACGCCGGTGGTTCCGGGCCGCGTCCAGGGCGGCCCGGCGCGCGACGGCGGCGGCCACGAGGATGCGGTACCGCTCCTCGTCGGTCGTGGTGCGGTGGACCTCCGCCCATCCCTCGGCCCGGGTCTGGCTGGAGGTCTGCTTCCACAGATCGGCCACCCGGTCGATTTCTTCGGGGGAGAGGTCCTCGATATGGGTCAGGAACTGGAGGACTCTTCGCGAGTTCGGGCCGAAAATAATACTCATAGGACACTCCAGGACGCATGGTACATCTCCGGACTATCGCGAACGTGGGCCCCGGCCTCTGCGACGGCCGGACGGACCGGCCCACGTTCCCGCTCGGGCGTCTTCGCCCACGTCACCGGCGTCACCGGTGTCCCTAATCGTTCTGTCCGTGGCCCGAGGACATGTTGATGCTCGCCTTGGCGATGCCGCCGCTCTTCTGGCCGATGAGCTGGAAGGCGACGCCGCTCTCGTCGGCCGCGGTGATCCGGTACGAGCCCACCGCCGAGGCCTTGCCGCGCTCGTCCACCTGGAAGGTCCCGATCTTCCGCTGCCCGGTGGAGCCGGACCCGGCGTACGCGACCACCGTCTCGCCCGGGGCGAAGCCCGCGACGTAGAAGCTCAGCGTGGTGCCCGCCCGGCCGCCGAAGGCGCTGGGCTCGGCGGACGGGGAGTACGGCAGCACCGTGAACCCGGAGCGCACCACGGCCCGGCTCTGGTCGCCGACCGCCATCAGCGTCTGGCGGCCCTTGAGCCCGAACGGCACGTTGAACGCGACGTCGCGGATCTGCCCCATGTCGTTCGCCTGGGCGGTGAAGGCGGGCAGCCCGCTGTTGCGGTTGATGTAGACCAGCACCCGCTCGCCGGGCGCGAACTTGTTGGCGGACAGCGTGATCCGCTGACCGGCCTTGAGCGCGTACGGCTTGGACTTCATCGACGGGTACATGGCCAGCATCTGGAAGGGCGCGGTGGCCGTGGTCTTGCTGCGCTTGCCCACCAGGACCAGCGTGCTGTTGCCGGTCGGGGCCACCCCGACCTTGATGTCCGCGCGGCCCACGCTGCCGCCGCTGTCGGTGTGCAGCGTCGTGACGGGGGTGCCGGTGGTCCGTCCCCAGAACACGTCGATCGACTCGCCGGGCCGGAAGCCATGGGCGCTGACCATGACGACATCGCCGGGCCGGCCGACCATCTTGTTGATCCGCGCGGTGCCGACCGCACCGCCGGTGATCACCTTGGCCTCGGCCGTGTTGGTGCTGCCGCGCTGCTGGGCGACCAGGGTGGCGGGCCGCCCGCTGTTCGACTCGGGCACGGTGAACCGGGCGTAGATCGAGCCGTAGCGGTCGGTGCGGACGCTGCCGATCGTCCGGCCCTTGGTGTCCGACGCCCGCGCCTTGAGCAGCAGGTCCACGGTGGACTTCTTGCCGAAGCCGCCGCCCTCGACCGTCGCCTTGCCGCCGGGGGTCACCAGGCCCGGGTTGAGCACGATGATCGGGCCGGACGCCTGCGGGATGCGCTGGTTGCCCAGCTTGATGGTCTTGGGCTGCTTGGGCGGCCGTACCTCCTGCCGCTCCTGCGGATGCCCCTTCTTCGGTGCGCCGCCGCCTCCGTTGCCGGTGGTGTCGAGGGCGCCACCGAAGCCACCGCGCGCGATCACCTGCACGAGCGATCCGACGATCGCGAAGACCACGAGAGCAAGCAGGACGGTCTTCCAGGTGAGCTTCTTCTTGTTCTTGTTGCCCGGGTCGCCCCCGGCCGGGGATTTCTCCTCGTACTCGGGAACATCCCTGTCCTCCGGAACATCATCCCAGTCGTCGTATTCAGGCATGGCCTTCACCTCCTCTTCCCGCGGCTATTGCACCCGGTAGATTTCGAGCTTGATGTTGCCCTGGATTCTCGACCAGACTCGGTCGGAATTCTGCAGAGCCTTGAGAATCCAGTTCTCGCGGCCATCGGAGTTGTTGGTGGCCATCGACTTTCGCATCTTGTTCGACATGATGATGTAGTCGATGTTCTGCCATCTCTTTTTGAAGAGCTTGTCGCGCACATCGGGGTCGGACGCGGCGTTCCAGTGTGAATGCGCGTACGGATAGAATGGGCGCACATCGTGCAGATCTCCCCATAGATCGTCGTCCATGATGATGCGCGAATTGGGTGGTACGTGTTTGCGGATCCAGGCGATCTGATCATGCTGCATTTTGGTGAGATTTATCCGCGACTGATACTGGTCCGCGATTTGCACGACGCCCTCGGTGTTGGTGTGCACCAGATATCCGGAGGACGGTGACATCAGCAGGACGACCGCGACCAGCGAGGGCACACCGACCCGGACGAGGGAATGGGCTCCGCGCATGAAGCGGTTTTTGAACGAGGCCTTCAGCAGCCGGTCCACGGCCATCCCGATGCTCATCGCGAACATGGGGATCAGCGGGGTGACGTAGAAGTCCAGCACCACGCTGCCGCGCAGCAGATAGAAGGTGTAGCCGAAGGCCAGGGTTCCGGTGATCAGGTAGCCCAGGTTCCGCTGCCGGTCCCGCAGCCCCCACCACAGGCACAGCAGCATCGCCGCGAATCCGGCGATCAGCATGAACGAGTCGCGCATCAGCCAGCTCGTGTACAGCAGCCCGTCGTGGCTGAGCAGGTTGCCCTGGCTGCGGTTGAGCTGCCACCACAGGGTGTAGAGCAGCGAGACGTGGTCGGCGGGCGGATTGTTCAGGTCGAAGTCGAAACTGCTCGGCAGCAGCTCGTTCTTGAGCAGCGCGTACGTCACGTAGGCGCCGATCGGGGCCGCCGCGGCGAACGGCCAGAGCGTCCGCAGGAACCGGTGGCTCGCCGACCCCTTGATCCGCCGGTAGAGCAGATAGACGAAGCTCGGCACGAAGAAGATCGCGTTTTCCTTGGTGATCAGCGCGAGCCCCAGGGCCACCCCGCCGCCGAACACCGATCTGATGGTGGTCTCCCGGCGCAGCAGGGCGAACAGGCTCAGCAGCAGCCAGAACATCATCAGGTTGTCCAGCAGCACCTGGCGCTGGTAGTAGACCGCGATCGGCGAGACGTTGAAGAAGAACGCGGCGATGGTGGCGGCCAGCACGCTCCCCGACAGCCGCCGGGTGATCTCGAACAGCAGATAGACGCTCGCGACATGCACCAGCAGCATCAGGAAGCGCCCGGTGTTGATCGCGTTGCCGAACGTCTCGAACTGCTGCGGCAGCGGGAAGACCCACCCGGCCAGCGTGATCCAGCCCGCCGGGGCGTGGTCGTAGTCGTAGGTGTAGGGCGACAGGCTCGTCTCGCGCACCAGTGACCAGGCCCGCTGCATGTAGATGCCCTCGTCGGTGAGGTAGAGGGGGTAGCGGAACAGGTGGTAGCCGTGGGTGAGCGCGCCGGTCAGGAGGGAGACCGCCAGGGCGATCTTCCCGGCGTTCCCCAGCGGCGGGAACCAGCCGCGCTCCACCGAGAACCGGCGACGGCGCCTGGCGGGCGGCCGCTGCGGGGCGCCCTTGCCCTGGCCGGTGGTCTGGTCGGCGTTCGGATCGGCCTTCTGGTCGGCGTTCTGGCCGACGGTGACCGGGTTCGAGGGTGCCCGGTTGGGCACGGGGTCATGCGACACGCGACTCCGCCTCCTCGGTCTGGCCCCGGTGGGCGCCCACGTGCTGTGTCTTCTCCCAGTCGTGGCGGCCGGCCAGCTGCCGCCGCATGGCCCGCAGCGCCGCGTACGCCAGGACCATCTGGAACGGGAACCAGGCGATCGCCATCCGGAGGACGGCCTTCGGCGAGGCCTCCAGCCCATGGGCGTCGGTGAACTCGTACAGGCCGACCATCTGCACCAGGAAGTGCGCGAAAAGCAGCAGTACGGGCAGATACGAGCAGAGCGCGATCAGCACCGGCACCTTGAGGATCAGGATCATGCCGAGCGAGATCGGCAGATAGAGGCCGAGCAGCGCCTGACCGCGCGGGAAGACCAGCACGTAGAAGGCCAGCCAGCGCTGTTTGCGCGTCGGCATCTTCTTCCAGGTGCCCTTCTTCAGAGTCTGCATGAAGCCCTGGCTCCAGCGGGTGCGCTGCCGGATGAAGTGGCCGAGGGTGGGCGGGGTCTCCTCCTTGGTCACGTACCGGTCGTCGTAGACCACGCGTACCCGCTCGCCCATGGCCGAGATCCGCAGGCCCATGTCGGCGTCCTCGGTGAGGTTGCGGTCGTCCCAGCCGCCGAGCCGCAGCAGCAGCTCGCGGGAGAAGAAGACGGTGTTGCCGCCGAGCGGGATGGAGCCGTGGTGGGCGTGGTAGTGCAGCCGGCTCTTGAACCAGAAGAAGTACTCCAGGACGTTCAGCGTGGAATACCAGTTGGACTGGTAGTTCATGAGCTGCACGCCCGCCTGCACCACCCGGACCCGCTCCCGCACCATCACGGTGTTGATGAGCCGGAATATCTTCGGGTGGATGTCGTCCTCGGCGTCGAAGATGGTCACGACCTGGTTGGCGGTCTGCGGCAGGGCGGTGTTGAGCCCGTGCGGCTTGTTGACCGGCCCGTCGTCGAAGACCACGACCCGCACGTTGTGCAGCCCTTCCCGGGCCAGCTGGTCGATCTTCTCCTCGGCCTTCTTGATGGTGCCGTCGTCGTCCTGCGAGCAGATCACGAAGACCTCCAGCAATTCGGCCGGATAGTCGGCGCGCACCACTCGGTCGATGGTGGACTGGATGACGTCTTCCTCATGCCGGGCGGGCAGCAGCACGCTGAACGAGAGCCGCGGCGCGATGAAGGTGTCCGGCGCCCTCGCCTTCCGTTCGGCGTCCGCCCGGTCCCAGGTGTAGAGCATGAGATAGAGGACGTGGGTCGACTGCACGGTGAGCAGGATCGACACCAGGACCAGCACCAGGTAGATGATCGGGATAATCATCGGCTCCGCCTCCCCCATACCCATCCCGTGCTGGAGGCGAAGTTGACCGCGAACGCGGCGGAGATGCCGAGGCAATTCGCCAGCAGGAGATGCATTCCGGCGCGGACCAGCGACCAGACGATAACGACGTTGACCGCGAGCCCGCCCAGTACGGTGACGTTGAACTTGACGAAACGTCTGGCCGACGGGGTGTGCACGGCGAAGGTCCACCGGTCGTTGAGCAGATAGTTGTGGACCACGGCGAGTTCCACCGCGATGGCGGACGCCACCAGAAGCGGCAGTCCGCCCCAGTGGTAGAGCGCGAAAAGCGCCGCCGAGTTCACCACCGCACCGCCCCCGCCGACCACGGCGAAGCGCAGCGCCAGACCGGGCATACCCGCCATCCGTTTCCGCGGCGAGCGGGTCCGGACCGGGGTCCCGTTCCGCCGGTGGGTGGTGACGTCCGCTTGATCGCCCGGCTCTCCCGCGCGCTCACTGAACGTTCGGAAACGCTGCATCGCGACTCCCTTGACAGGAGGCTCTTATCGCCGTCGAGTCCCAGAGTGCGTCACCCGCAAAGGAGGTAGTACCCGCGCTCGGGGGAGCGGTGAGTGCACCTTCGGCGGATGCCTTTCCTCCCCCATTTCGGGGAGCGCCGGGTTTCGGGCGCCACACCGCTTCCCCCGAAGAGGGGAACGGTGGCTCCCTCGCCCGTGGGTGCCAGTACTTCCGGGGGCTGCCCAAGATGAAAGGGGCCCGACGGCCTTGCGTCCCGTGCGACGAGAGTAGGTGACGTAATGTCAGGTCACGTGATGTCACGCCATCCATTCGCCGGCCGGGCCGGAGCGGTCATCGCAGCGATGACCCTCGCACTGGCCACGCCGGCTGCGGCAAGTGATTCCGGCAGCGGTGGGTTGCACGATTCCGAATGGGCGCTCA
Organism: Streptomyces sp. NPDC041200; assembly: GCF_055591805.1. Lineage (NCBI taxonomy): Bacteria > Bacillati > Actinomycetota > Actinomycetes > Kitasatosporales > Streptomycetaceae > Streptomyces > Streptomyces sp. NPDC041200. The sequence goes on from NZ_JBVIZF010000002.1 coordinate 529,373, forward strand.
CCGCGCTCGACGCGAAACGTGCGTGGAAAATCAGCAAGGGTGCCGGAGTGACCGTCGCGGTCATCGGCACCGGAGTAGACGCCTCCCATCCGGATCTGCGCGGCCGGGTCGCCGCCGGAAAGGATTTCGCGGGCGGCGGCAGCCCCGTCACCCGCGACGACGGAAACCACGACGAGCAGTCCACCCACGCCGCCGGAATCATCGTCGGCACCGGCCGCAATTACCGCGGCGACGGGGTGTACGGGCTCGCGCCCCGGGCCCGGGTCATGCCGCTCGGGGTCTACCGCGACGGAAAGCCCCAGGCCGCGGCCACCGCCCGGGCCATCCGCCACGCGGCGAGCCACGGCGCGCACATCATCCACGTCGCCGTGTCCTTCAAGCGCCCGAACCCCGCCCTGAAGTCCGCGGTGAAGTACGCCGCCGCCCAGGACGCCGTGGTCGTGGCGGGCGCCGGGGACAACGGCAAGGACGGCAACCGGCCCACCTACCCGGCCGCCCTCACCGGGGTGGTGGCCGTCGTGGCCACCGACAAGAAGGGCGCCGTGTGGACCTCGTCCCACCACGGCGGGACCATCACCCTCGCCGCGCCCGGCGTCGCGATCCTCACCACGGCCGGGAACAACGACTACTGGACCGGCGACGGCACCGGCTACGCCGCGCCCTGGGTCGCCGCCGGAGCGGCGCTGCTGCGCTCCGAGCACCCTCGCTGGAACTCCCGCCAGATCGTCCGGAAGCTGATCGACACGGCCGACCGCAAGGGGGCGGCGGGCCACGATCCGCGCTACGGCTACGGGGTGATCGCCCCCGCCAAGGCGCTCGCCGACCGGGCCGCGCCACCGCCCTCCGCCGAGCCCACCGCGGCCCCCTCCCCGCACCGCACCAAGGCGGCCGCCGCCTCCCAGGCCGCCGGGGACACATCCGCCCTGGTCACGATAGGGATCGTGGCCGGTGTGCTGGTCGTGCTCGCGGTACTGGCCGTGGTGCTCATCAGCCGCCGCCGCCCGCCGCCCGGCAACTCCCACAACGGCTGACGGCGGAGCCGGCGATGTTCACCGGACCGCGCGACCGTGCCGACCGGGTCCGCCCGCCGGTGCGGTCGCGCCGGACCGCATGGCTGAGCCGCGGCATGGCCCATGTGCTGGTCATGGTGCTGGTGGCCGAGGTCGTGATGGCCATCACCACGGTGGGTCCGCTGCTGAAGCCCGCGGCCACCCATGCCCTCAGGCCGCCACCCTCCGTGACCAAGCCGTTCTATTCCGCGACGACGCGCTTCTACACCGACCCGCACAACCCGGCCGCGTCCTGGGTGCGCGGCCATCCGCGCGACCGGCGGGCGGCGGCCATCCGGGAGCGCATCGCCGACCAGCCGCAGGCCGCGTGGTTCACCGAGACCAATGAGTCGCTGGTCGAGGAGCGGGCGCGGGGCCTGGTCGGCGCGGCCACGGCCCGGCGGCGGCTGCCCGTCCTGGTCGCGTACGCCATCCCGCAGCGGGACTGCGCGCAGTACAGCTCCGGCGGCAGCGGGGACGCGGGCGTCGCCTACCGGCGCTGGATCGACGCCTTCACCCGGGGCATCGGCGACCGGCCCGCCCTGGTCGTCCTCGAACCGGACGGCCTCGCCCACCTGGGCTGTCTGCGGAAGCGGCAGCGCGCTGAGCGGTTCGCCGCCCTGGCGTACGCGGCCCGGACCCTCCGGGAGCGGGCCCCGCGCACCCGGGTCTACTACGACGCCGGGAACTCCGGCTGGCAGCCGGCCCGCACCATGGCGGCGCGGCTGCGGCACGCCGGTATCGACCGGTACGGGGACGGCATCGCGGTCAACGTCTCCAACTTCAACGCCACCCGCGACGAGGTGCGCTACGGCCTGTCCGTCCTGGCCGAGCTGCGCCGCCCCCGGCTGGGGGTGGTCGTCGACACCAGCCGCAACGGGGCGGGGCCGACCCGCAGGCACCAGTTCTGCGATCCGCCCGGCCGCAGGCTGGGCCGGACTCCCACCGCGGCCACCGGCATCCCCGGGGTCGACGCCTTCCTGTGGATCAAGCAGCCGGGGCAGGCGGACGGCTGCGCGGCCGGTGCGGGCGTCTTCGTGCCCGGTTACGCGTACCGGCTGACCGGCTGAGCGGCCCTCCGCAGGGCCTTCCCGGGCCTCCGTAGCGCCCCTCGTGGGCCTCCGGAGGCCCTTCGCATGCCCCGAACCACCCCCGCAAATCGGACATACCCCATATAAAACGGCCGAATTCCGCTACCTCAACTGAGGTATCCGGAATTCGGCCGTTTGGCGTGTCCTGAATTCCTTCAATTGAGGTAGCTAGATTTCGGTCATGCGTACGGTGTTTCGAGCCCCGGGCTTTTCTAATGTCGATGAGTGACAGGACAAGAAAGCCCGAAGGAGCTCCATCGATGCAAAGAGTTCTCGTCGTGGAGCACCACGCCCAGGTGTTGAGTGCTCTCGCTGATCTCGTGATCGAGGAGCCGGGACTGGAGTTGTCCGGAATTGCCGGATCGGTCCGGGAGGCAATTTCCCTGGCCCGAGCAGCGCAACCGGATGTGGTGCTGATCGATGTGGACGAGCCCAGCTGGAAAGCGCAGGGGTTGGACCGCCTGATCGGCGACCTCCTTCCACAGGCGCGGATTGTCCGGCTGACCGCCGTATCCGACCCCCAAATGGAATGCCTGGAATCTCCGACGAACACCCCCAGCATCCTCAAGACCGAAATACGCGAATTCCTCAGGAGTATCACCGAATGAATTCCCCCATGGACCAGAACAACGTCCCGACCAACCCCGAGACCACCGAGACGAAGCGCGCTCCGCGCTCCCGCCGTCTGCGTATGGGTATCGCCACGGCCGTCGTCGCTGTCGCTGCCGTGGGCGGTACTGTCACGGCGTTCGCCATGAACTCCGACGACGCGGGCTCCTCGTCCTCGGCCGCCCCCGGCAAGCCCGCGGGCTCGGATGTGAAGTTCCCGCTGTCGACCAAGAAGGGCGACATCGTCGACTCCAACGGCCGTAAGGTCGTCATGACCGGTGTGAACTGGTTCGGCTTCGAGACCGGCACCTTCGCGCCGCACGGCCTGTGGACCCGTGGCCTGGACTCCATGCTGGACCAGATGGCCAAGCAGGGCTTCAACACCATGCGTCTCCCCTACGCGAACGAGATGTTCGACGCCAAGAGCAAGCCCAACGGGATCGACTACAAGAAGAACCCCGACCTGAAGGGCCTCACCGGCCAGCAGATCATGGACAAGGTCGTCAAGGGTGCCACCGACCGCGGCATCATGGTGATCCTGGACCAGCACCGCCCGGACCAGTACGGCCAGAGTGAGCTGTGGTACTCCCAGAGCCTCACCGAGAAGAAGTGGCTGAGCGACTGGGTCAAGCTGGCCAAGCGCTACAAGAACAACGACCGGGTGGTCGGCGCCGACCTGCACAATGAGCCGCGTGGCCAGGCCACGTGGGGTGACGGCAACAAGAAGACCGACTGGCGTATGGCGGCCACCAAGGCCGGTAACGCGATCCACAAGGTCAACAAGAACTGGCTGATCTTCGTCGAGGGCACCGACCGCCACAAGAACGAGCAGTTCTGGTGGGGCGGCGACCTCCAGGGTGTGAAGAAGTACCCGGTGAAGCTGGACGAGGCCAACAAGGTCGTCTACTCGGCCCATGACTACGGTCCGGGCGTCTTTAACCAGAACTGGTTCCAGGCGAAGGACTTCCCGAAGAACATGCCCGCCATCTGGAAGAAGCACTGGGCCTACATCAAGCAGCAGAACATCGGACCGCTGCTGCTGGGTGAGTTCGGTGGCCGCAAGACCGCTGGTAACAGCAAGGAAGCCATCTGGCAGAACTCCCTGATGGACTACCTCAAGAAGAACGGCATCAGCTACACCTACTGGACCTGGAACCCGGACTCGGGTGACACCGGCGGTGTGCTGAACAAGGACTGGAAGACGATCGACAAGAACAAGATGAAGATGCTGTCCGAGTACCAGATGCCTCTGCTGGAGCCGAAGGGGAAGGCGTCGGAGTGACCCCTTCCGGCCCCAGGCCGAGCATGGTGATGTGACAGCGAGGGCCCGCAGGCAGCCGCCTGCGGGCCCTCCGTCGTGTCCGCGCCCGTGCGCACGCCCCCGCGCGCTGTCTGGGAAGCAGGTCTGTCTGGAAAGTCTGGAAAGTCCCGTATGGAGGGAAGCGGGACGTGCCCCCGCCGGGTTTCCTCACCTAAGCCCCGCCCGCGCCCGCGGACCGGCCCCGGCATCCAGGGAGGCCGCCCATGAATCCGCACCAGCACCCCGGTCGCCTGCTCTTTCCGCTGGCCGCGCTCCTGGTGATCGCGGCCGACCAGGTGAGCAAGGCGCTCGCGCTGGCCGCCTGGAGCGGTACCTCCGGACCGCAGGCCCGGCTGGGGCCGCTCCAGGCGTTGCTGGTGCACAACGCCGGGGTGGCCTTCGGGCTGGGTCACGGCCGCCCGGCGCTGATCACCATGATCACCCTCGCCGGCGCGGTCGCCACCGCGGCCGCCGTCCGCGCGGGGACGCGGGCCCACAGCCGCGGCCTGGCGTTCGGCATGGCGCTGATCGCCGGGGGCTCGGTCGGCAACGGCGCCGACCGGGTGGTGCGGCCGCCGGGCCCGCTGCGCGGCGCCGTGGTCGACTGGATCACGGTGGCGGGGCGCGGCCCGGTGTTCAACCTGGCCGATGTCGCCCTCGTCTCCGGGACCCTGTTCACCGCGGCCGTGCTGCTGCGTACGGCGGTGCGGCGGCCGTCCGTCAGCCTCCGGCCTTCGGTACCGGACGCGACCCCGGCGCCGAGCCCGGCCCCGAACCCGGCAGCGGATCCTGGCCCGGCCCCGGCTCCCGGCTGCTCTCCCGCTCCGCGATCGACGCGATCGAGGCCGCGAACTCCTTCAGCCGCGCCAGCGCCGCTTCGTCGGTCACCTCCCGGGAGGCCAGCGCGCTGGTGACGCGCTGGTAGAGGGACAGCTCACGGGCGCAGCGATGGCATTCCGCCACATGGGCCCGCACCCGGCCCGCGCCCGCCGCGTCCAGTTCGCCGTCGAGGTACGCCTGGAGCATCGGCGCGCCCACCGGGCACTCCCTCGTCCGGCGCCGTTCGGTCTCGCGCCACCCTGTCCATCGGCTCATGCCTCACCTCGCTCTGGTTCCCGTCCCGCGCGCCCCGCGGCCAACAGCTGGTTCCGGATGCGGTTGCGGGCCCGGTGCAGTCTGCTCATCACCGTCCCCTTGGGGACGTCCAGCACATGCGCCGCCTCCGCGTACGACAGCCCGTCCACGTGCACCAGCCGTACGACCTGCTGGTCGCGGAGCGGCAGTGCGGTGAACGCGGCGTCCACGGCCTCGTCGAACGCGGTGTCCACCACCAGTTCCTCCGGGGTGGCGCCGCGGTCCGGGGAGAGCCGTTCCAGCTCGGTGTCCGGGTCGTCCAGCAGACGGGGCCGCCGCTGGCGGCGGCGGCTCACCTCCGCGTGCCGCATGATCGTCAGCAGCCAGGCTCGTGGATGTCTCCCGTCAAAACGGCCGACTGCCCGGTACGCCCGTAGTAACGTGTCCTGCACGAGATCTTCGGCGTCGGCGCGCTGAGCGGTCAGAGACATCGCCACGCGCAGCAGCACTTCGATTTCGGGCAGCACGTACTGGGTGAACATGCGTTGCTGATGGGCGTCCGGGTCAGCCACGTGTGCCTCCTCGGATCCGGACCCCCCGGGGACGCGACATATCACACCCTGTGTAACATCTCGCTCACAGCGCCGCACGGGATGGTCGGCGATCCGAGTGGCACAGCGGCCACGGTGGTACCGGTTACGCGTCGACGGAGACCAGCAGCTTGCCCTCGGACGTACGGACCTCGAAGTGGTCGATGTCCGAACGCTTCATGCCCGCTCCGCCGTGCGCCCACAGCGGGGCTCTGGCGGCCTCGTCCGGGCTGTTCTTGATCCCGTATCCCCGCTCGGGCACGGACCAGGTCGTCATGGTCTGCTTATCGCCGTTGTGGGAGACCGCGATCAGGCTGCAGCTCAGCGGACCCTTGACGTTGTCCAGCCTGAGCATCCCGTCCAGGCCCCACATCTTTTCCTCCATGGCGATCGCCGCGGTCACCTTGGTGTCCGGGTCGGTGGCCTCGACCTTGTCCGTCATGCCCGCGAAGAGCTGGCTCTCGCTCGCCGCGGACGCGACCGGCGGCTCGGAGCCGGAGCCCGAGTCCGAGGTGACGGCCATCGTGCCGAGCGGTCCGCCGATGATCAGCGCTGCCGCCGCCGCGACCAGGTAGAGGCCGCGCCGCTTGCGCTTGCTGCGGGCCACGGCGACCTCGCCCACCATGCGGTTCAGCAGGGCGGGGCCGGGCTTGGCCGTCAGGGTGTCGATGGCGGTGGGGGTGGCGGTGAACGCGTGCGGGGTGTGGCCCGTGATCGCGGTCCGGCCGGGTGCCCCGTGGATGCCGGGGATGTCGGCCGCGAGATCCGCGAGCAGGGGTTCCAGCCCGGTCAGTTCGTCGAGCTGGCGGCCGCACTGGTCACAACCGGCCAGATGCTCCTCGAAGTAGGTGGCCTCCGCCTCGTCAAGCACGCCGAGCACATACGCGCCGACGGCGTCGTGTCCCGCGTGGTGCGCCTGCGCTGTCATGCCGTCACTCCTCTCTCCTCAAGCGCGAGCTTCATGGAGCGCAGCGCGTAGAAGACCCGGGACCGAACCGTCCCGCTGGGTATGCCGAGCGTTTCCGCCGCTTCATTGACCGTACGGCCCTTGAAGTAGGTCTCGACGAGCACCTCGCGGTGGGCGTCGCTGAGGTCGTGCATCGCGTCGGAAAGTGTCATCAGCCGTAGTGCCCGGTCGATCTCGTCCTCCGCCGGCATGAGTTCCAGTGGAGACGGGTCGACCTCCTGGGGCCTGGCCTGCCTGCTGCGGTGCCCGTCGATGACGATGCGCCGCGCGACCGTGACCAGCCAGGGCCGGATGGAACCGGTGGCCCGGGACAGCTGGTCCGCGTTCCGCCAAGCGCGGACCAGGGTCTCCTGCACGACGTCCTCCGCGCGATGGCGATCGCCCGCGACCAGACGCAGTACGAACGCGAGCAACGGTCCGGCGTGCTCCTGGTAGAGCGCACGCATGAGTTGCTCGTCCGGTGTACCGCGCTGCGATCTGGACGGACGCTCATCGGCCACGGCGGCGTCGTCGTGCACCAGAACCTCCAGGACAGGACCTGAGTTGGACAACATCAACTGACGACTCCCGGTCTGTGCCCCGGGGGGGTGGGGGTGGCCATGTCGGCCTCTTCCTCCCTTCGTACGGACGGGAGGGGGCGGCCACTCAACGCGCCGGGAAGAAAGTTCCGATCAGTTCCTGGAGTTGCCCGGAGGGAGGCGGGTGAAGGCCTGAGGGTGAAGGGGTCTCAGGTGATGGCCGAGCTGAGCACATGCGGCTGGACCCTGCCCTCCAGCATCGCGCCGAGCCCTTCCACCGCGCACACGCTTGGGTTGTCCGCGATGTTCACCGGGACGCCGGTCGCCTCCCGCAGCAGGGTGTCCAGACCGGGCAGCACCGCGCTGCCGCCCGCCAGCATGATGCCGCGGTCGGCGAGGTCGGCCACCAGATCGGGCGGGCATTGGCGCAGCACGGCGCTGATCGCGTCGAGGATGCCGGTCAGCGGGGTGCGGATGGCGTTGCGTACGCCCTCGACGTCGACCGTGACGGACCGGGCGAGCCCGGTGGCCACGTCGCGGCCGTGCACCTCGGTGCCGAGCGAGGCCAGCGCCGTATCGCGCAGGACCAGGTGCAGCGGGCGGACGGCCTGGCTCGGCAGCGTCAGCGCGTGCGCGTTGCGCAGATGCTGGACGACGGCGTGATCGACCGTCTCGCCGCCCACCGGGACCCGCTCGGCGGCCACGATCGCGCCCAGCGACAACACCGCGACCTGCGTGGTGGCCGCGCCGCACACCACGATCATCGTCGCCTCGGGCCGCTCCACGGGCAGCCCGCAGCCCACGGCGGCGGCGATCAGCGTGTCCACCAGCTCGACCCGCTTGGCGCCGAGCCCGGAGAGCGTCTCCAGGGCGGCGCGCTGGGCGAGCGGATCGGCGTCGTGCGGCACGCAGACGGCGGCGCTCGGCCTCGGCTTGCGGCGCCAGGCGCGGCGCAGCTTGGTGCCGAGGAGCAGCCGCAGCATGCGCTGCGCCATGGCGATGTCGACGACGGTGCCGCCGGCCACCGGGCGCACCACCCGGATGTGGGCGGGCGTACGGCCCGTCATGCGCTCGGCGAACGCCCCGACCGCGATCACCGCGCCGGTGCGGGTGTTGACGGCGGCGACGGTGGGCTCGTCGACGATCAGGCCGGTGCGCTTGAGGTAGACGCGGGTCCTGGACGCTCCGAGGTCCACGGCGATGGAGCAGCGACGCAGCCGCTCAAGGCTGATGCTCATACACCATCGTGTGCGGCCGGAAGCGGTCGCTGCCTCCGGAGGTGCGCCGGTCGGGCGAGCCCCGCTCACCCACGCCCTAGTCCTTGGCGTCCGCGTAGCACTCCACCGCCGCCACCGTGAGGGGGAAGCGGACCGGGGTGTGGCCGAAGGCGATCGTGCCCGCCGCTTCGCCCGCTTCCGCGATCGCCTGCCGCACCGCCGCCACCTCCGGCTCCGGGCAGTGCACGATCACCTCGTCGTGCTGGAAGAAGACCAGCTCGGCGCGGAGCCCGGCGGCGGCCAGGGCGCGGCGCAGCGCAGCGAGCATCAGCACCGCCCAGTCGGCCGCGCTGCCCTGGACGACGAAGTTCCGGGTGAAGCGGCCGCGGGCGCGGGCGCTCGGGGTGCTGCCGTAGCGCGGCTCCTCGTCCAGGTCGCGCGGCAGGCCCGCCTCGTCGGCCGGGTCGGCGGCGGCGCCACCGGCCGGTGGGCAGGTGCGGCCCAGCCAGGTGCGCACCAGCCGCCCCTCTTCGCCCGCGCGGGCCGCGTCGTCCACGTAGGCCACGGCCGCTGGGAAGCGGCGCCGGAGCGCGGCGAGGTGCTTGAGCCCGTCGCCCGAGGTCTGCCCGTAGACGGCGCCGAGCAGCGCGAGCTTGGCCTGGTCGCGGCGGCCCGCGAAGGCGCGGTCGGACAGCTCCGCGTACAGATCCCGGCCGGTGCCCGCGACCTCCATCAGCCCCGGGTCGCGGGAGATCGCGGCGAGCACCCGGGGCTCCATCTGGTCGGCGTCGGCGACGACGAGCCGCCAGCCCGGGTCGGCGACGACCGCGCGCCGCACCACCTTGGGGATCTGGAGGGCGCCGCCGCCGTGGGTGGTCCAGCGGCCGGAGACGGTGCCACCGGGCAGGTATTCGGGGCGGAAGCGGCCGTCCCGCACCCAGGACTGGAGCCAGGACCAGCCGTGGGCGGTGTGCAGCCGGTAGAGCTTCTTGTACCGCAGCAGCGGCTCCACCGCCGGATGGTCGATCTCCTTCAGCTCCCACGCCCGGGTGGAGGTGAGCGCGATCCCGGCGCGCCCGAACGCCCGGATGACGTCGGCGGGCAGATCGGGCCGCACCCGCACCCCCTCCCCGAAGGCGCGGGACACCTCGTCGGCCAGCTCGGCCATCCGCCGCGGCTCAAGACCGCCCGGATAGCGCTCGCCCAGCAGCTCGTCCAGCAGCTCCCGGTGGCGGTCGGCGCGCCAGGGCACCCCGGCGCGCCGCATTTCGGCGGCGACCAGGGTCCCGGCCGATTCGGCGGTGGTCAGCAGCCGCATCCGGTCCGGGTGCCCGGCCTCCCCGGTACGGGCCAGCTGCGCCTGGTACACCGCGAGCAGCGCGTCGAGCGGGTCGGTGCCGGGCGGCAGCGGTGGTGGGCCGGGCTCGAACAGCGACGGCTGGGTCTGGGCGGCCCGCACCGGCGGGTCCTCGGGCACCGGCAGCCCGCGCAGCCGGGCCCAGGCCGCGGCGAGTGAGCGCGGGGCGCCCGAACGCCCCTCGTGGCCGAGCAGCAGCGCCTCGGCCGCCTCCACGTCGTAGCACCGCTCGACCCGGACCCCGGCCGCCAGCAGCCGGGGATAGACCTCGGCCGTGGACCGCCACACCCACCGGTCGGCCTCCGGGCGGGACCGCACGGCTTCGGCGATCCCGCCCCGCGCCGCCGGGACCTCGCTGACCGGCCCGGCGGCCTTCCCCTGGGTGTCCAGCGGGCAGAGACGGACACCCCCGTCGCCCGTCTCTGCCGCTGCCCACCTCATGACCGTGAGTCTGGCAGGAGGGTCTGACAACGGCCCGGCAACGGCCCGGCAGCGGCTTGGGCGGCAACGGCGAGCGCTGTGAAAGGGGTTGACCCCGTGAACGGGCGGCTCTACGTTCCGTTCGCAATGACGGATCGTGTTCGATATTTCGACCGGGCGTAGCGCGTGGCTGCCCGGGCCTCTCGAACCCTGGAGCCTTCCATGACCCGCATCCGCACCAGAGCGCTGCCGCTGCTGACGGCCGCGCTGCTCGCGCTCGTCGCCCTGCTGCAGACGGGCAGCGCCTCCGCCGTGCAGGCCGATCGGGCCGGACCGGCCGCTTCCCCGGAGGTGAGGGCCGGGAGCTTCACCAATCCGGTCGTGACGCAGAACGGCGCGGACCCGACGATCATCCGCTACGCCGGGTACTACTACCACCTGGGCACCACCTGGGCCTCGCACTGGGAGATGCGCCGGTCGCCCACGCTCGGCGGGCTGAAGAGCGCGGCGCCCACCACCGTGTACCGGGAGACCGTGGCGTCCCGCTGCTGCAACTTCTGGGCGCCCGAGCTGCACCGGCTGAACGGCCCGAACGGGCTGCGCTGGTATCTGACGTACAGCGCGGGGGTCTCGGCGAACATCGACCACCAGCACGTCCATGTGCTGGAGAGCGCGGGTTCGAATCCGCTGGGCCCGTACACGTACAAGGGCCAGGTCGATCCGTACGGCGACAACCGCTGGATGATCGACAGCAGCTATCTCACCATGCCGGACGGCCGCCTCTACATGCTGTACTCCTTCTGGGAGGGCGGTTCGCAGAACCTCTACGCGGTCCGTATGAGCAACCCGTGGACCCCGACCGGTGCCGGTGTCCGGATCGCCACGCCCTCCTACGGCTGGGAGAAGTCGGGCAGCGCCGTCAACGAGGGGCCGGTCATCCTGCAGCACGGCGGCCGGACCTTCCTCACCTTCTCCGCCTCGCACTGCGACACCCCGGACTACAAGCTCGGGCTGATGGAGCTGACCGGGAGCGATCCGCTGGCGGCGGGCGCGTGGAAGAAGTTCGCCAACCCGGTCTTCCAGCGCAACGACGGGGCCGGGGTGTACGGGCCGGGCCACAACTTCTTCTTCCCCTCGCCCGACGGCAAGGAGGTCTGGATGGCCTACCACGCCAACGCCAAGGCCACGGACGGCTGCGGTGGCTCCCGTACCACCCGGGCGCAGAAGGTGAACTGGAACGCGGACGGCACCCCGAACTTCGGCGTCCCCGTCTCCACGTCCACGACCCTGGCCGAGCCCTCCGGCACCCCGGCGGCCCTGCGGCGCTGACGCCGCCCGCCGCCACCCAGGGCGCCGCCTGAACGATGAGGACGCCCCGCGGGCCAACCCGCGGGGCGTCCTCATCGTCCTTTATTGGCAGCAGCTATTGGCAGCAGCTATTGGCAGCAGCCCTATGACGACTGACGCGCTCCGCGCGGGGCAGAAGACGCGATGATCATCCGGGTGGAGACCATGCACGTGCATTTGCCCATGCATATGCACGGGAATGCGGCTATGATCCGAGTCAGTTGACAGTTGCACTAACAGTGGAGAGCCCTGTGCGCGACCACCCGTACAACGGCATGGCGGCCGCGGACCTTCAAGGGGTCGTCTGGCAGAAGAGCAGGCACAGCAATTCCCAGGGATCCTGTGTCGAGTTCGCCAAGCTGCCCGGCGGGCACGTGGCCGTACGGAACTCCCGCTTCCCGGACGGACCGGCGCTCGTCTACACCCCCGCCGAGGTCGAGGCGATGCTGCGCGGCGTCAAGGACGGGGAATTCGATCACCTGGCGCACGACCCGGCAGGCCGTGCGTAAGAGGGCGCGTGTGAGCGACACTGGTAGTGATCGGTGGGGGGTCCTACTGATGTGAGACGGCGGGTGAGCGATGAACGGCTCGGTCCGCGTCGGACATGTCCTCGGGGTGCCCCTGCGGATGCACTGGAGCGCCCCCGTCCTGATCGTCCTGCTCGCCTACGGGCTCGGCCGCGAGACGCTGCCCGCCTGGACGCCCGGCCGGACCGGACTCGTGTACGCGGTCGCGAGCGTGATCGGCGCCCTCCTGCTGATGGGAAGCCTGCTGCTGCATGAGGCCGCGCACGCGGTCACCGCGCGCGGCAAGGGCGTCTCGGTCGAGGACGTGACGCTGTGGGCGCTCGGCGGCATGACCCAGATGGGGCGGCCGCGCACCGCCCGGATCGCCCTGCTCGTGGCCATCAGCGGCCCGCTCACCAGCCTGGCCATCGGCGGCGTCGCCGTCGGCGCCGGGATCGGGGCCAACGTGCTGGCCGGGTGGGGGGTGCCCGCTGCGGTGCTGATCTGGCTGGGCTGGGCCAATCTGCTGCTCGGGGTGTTCAACCTGCTGCCCGCGGCCCCGCTGGACGGCGGCCGGGTGGTGCAGGCGGTGCTGTGGTGGCGTACGGGCGACCGGGACCGGGCCGAGCGGGCGGCCGGGCGCAGCGGCCAGATCTTCGGGATCCTGCTCATCGCGGTCGGCTGGTTCTCGTTCGTGCGCGGGGAGGGCGGCGGGCTGTGGCTCGCGCTCGTCGGGCTGTTCATGCTGGTGATCGCCAACGCGGAGCGCCAGCGGGCCGGTGTGAACACGGCGCTGCGCGGCGTGCGGGCGGGTGACGCGATGTCGTCCCCGGTCGCGACGGGCGCCGACTGGCTGCCGGTGGGGCGGTTCATCGACGAGGTGGCGGCGCACTCACGCCACTCGACGCTGCCGCTGCTGGACTTCGAGGGCAGGCCCAGCGGCGTCGTGGCGCTGCGCGCGCTGGCCGCGGTACCGGCCGGGATGCGGGAGGAGCGCCGGGTGCGCGAGGTGGCGACGCCGCTGTCGCGGTGCACGGTCGCGACGTCGGACGAGCTGCTGAGCGAGGTGCTGGAGCGGGCCCGGCCGGGAGGCGCGGGGATGCCGGTGCTGGTGGTGGACGACGGGCATCTGGAGGGGATCGTCACGGCCCACGATGTGTCGCGCCTCTTCCAGCTGCACTCGCTGGGCATCACGACGGCGCCACCGGAGGCGACGCCCCACTGAGCCGACGCTCACCGAGTCGACGCCTACTGAGCCGCTCCGACGAGCCGTCCCGACGAGCTAGGGCCTCGGCAGACGGAACAGGGCCCAGACGATCTTGCCGGGCAGCGTTCCCGCCAGCGGGTGCCAGCCCCAGCCGTCGGTGAACGACTCCACCAGATACAGCCCACGCCCCGACTCCGCGCAGGAACCGGCCTCCCCGGCGACCGGTCCGTCCTCGCTGGGGTCGCGTACGGCGCACACCAGCCGTGAGGCCGAGTACATCAAGTGGAGCCGCACCAGGGGAGGTTCGTATCCGTCGCCCTCGGGCGAGGCGCCCGGCCGTCCCCCGGTGACCGCGTGCCGCAGCGCGTTGGTGACCAGTTCGGAGACGACGAGGGCCACTTCGTCGAGCAGATCGGGCAGACCCCACTGGCGCAGCGTGGTCCCGGTGAACTGCCGTGCCCCCTTGACCGCGTCGTAGCGCGCGGGGAGCGCGCAGGAGACGGCGCCGGAGACGGCGGAAGGATCGATCGCGGGAAGCCCTCTCCACAGCGGTTCCAGCAGGGCCGAACCTTCGCTCCCCATGCGAGCACTCCTGCATCCGTGGCCCTGACGAATCCTGGCCAGATCTCGTACGAGCTTGCACGTGCGCGACCCCCATGGTTTCGAATGCCGACAGCAGATGCAAGGGCAGATGCACGTGCACGCAGCAGGGTTGGGATACTGTGTTCGGCTTTGACGCACTTTCTGCCTACGCGGATGTGCGTAGTCCTCTCACTCGGGTAACGACATGGGCACAGACCGAAGCCCGGAAAGTGGCAGACTTCGGCCTGCCGGGTGCGGGGGCCCCATTGCCGGAAGCGTGCATTCCGTACAGGGAGGGTCACGGACAGATGACCGCAAGCGAGTCGAGTGGATCGGTGGTGCGCCGCATTCTCCTGGGCTCCCAGCTCAGGCGGCTGCGCGAGACCCGGGGTATCACCCGCGAGGCGGCGGGCTACTCGATCCGCGCTTCCGAATCCAAGATCAGCCGGATGGAACTGGGCCGGGTGGGCTTCAAGGCGCGCGACATCGAGGACCTGCTCACCCTCTACGGCGTCACCGAGGAGGCGGAGCGCGCGGCGCTGCTCGGACTCGCCCGCGAGGCCAACCTCACCGGCTGGTGGCACAGTTACGGCGATGTGCTGCCGGGCTGGTTCCAGACGTACGTCGGGCTGGAGGGCGCCGCCTCGCACATCGCCGTCTACGAGGTCCAGTTCATCCACGGCCTGCTGCAGACCGAGGGCTACGCCCACGCCGTGGTCACCCGGGGCCAGCCGCAGGCGTGCGACTCCGAGGTGGACCGGCGGGTCGCGCTGCGGCTGGAGCGGCAGAAGCTGCTGGTCTCCGAGCGGGCCCCGGCGTTCCACGTGGTGCTGGACGAGGCCGCGCTGCGCCGCCCGTACGGCGGACCGGAGGTGATGCGCGCCCAGATACGGCACCTCATCTCCGTCTCCGAGCAGCCGAACGTGACGCTCCAGGTGATGCCGTTCGCCTTCGGCGGGCACGCGGGGGAGAGCGGCGCGTTCACCCTGCTCCGGTTCCCGGAGTCCGACCTCCCGGACGTCGTCTATCTGGAACAGCTCACCAGCGCCCTCTACCTCGACAAACCCGATGAAGTGGGGCAGTACGAGCGGGTGTTGGGGCGGCTCGGCGCGGACGGTCTGTCCCCGGAGAAGAGCCGCGACCTGCTCGGGGGGCTCCTGCGCGAGGTCTGACCGATCAGTAGGATGACGTTCTGTCAGGAATACCCCCCACGCGTTCGCGGGTCTCCGGATGCGGTCCCGCGTCCTCCAGATAGGGATGGCATGTCCTACTTCTCCGAGTTGGCCTTTCAGTACATCGGCGGTGAGTGGCGCACCGGCAGCGGTTCCTGGGACATCGTCGACTTCAACCCGTACGACGGGGAGAAGCTGGCCTCCATCACCGTGGCCACCGTCGACGAGGTCGACCTCGCCTACCGCACCGCCGAGCGGGCCCAGCCGGAGTGGGCGGCCCGCAACCCGTACGCGCGGCGGGCGGTCTTCGAGCGGGCGCTGCGCGTCATCGATGAGCGCGAGAAGGAGCTGACCGAGGCGATCATCGCGGAGTGCGGCGGCACCCACGTCAAGGCGGGTTTCGAACTGCACCTCGCCAAGGAGTTCCTGCGCGAGGCGGTCCAGCTGGCGCTGCGCCCCGAGGGCCGCATCCTGCCGTCGCCCGACGACGGCAAGGAGAACCGCCTCTACCGGGTGCCGGTCGGTGTCGTCGGCGTGATCAGCCCGTTCAACTTCCCCTTCCTGCTGTCGCTGAAGTCGGTCGCCCCGGCGCTGGCGCTCGGCAACTCCGTGGTCCTCAAACCGCACCAGAACACCCCGATATGCGGCGGCGGTCTGGTCGCGAAGATCTTCGAGGAGGCCGGACTCCCGGCCGGGCTGCTCAACGTGGTCGTCACCGACATCGCGGAGATCGGCGACGCCCTGGTCGAGCACCCGGTCCCCAAGGTCATCTCGTTCACCGGATCCGACAAGGTCGGCCGCCATGTCGCCACCGTCGCGGCCTCGCACTTCAAGCGGTCCATCCTGGAGCTGGGCGGCAACAGCGCCCTCATCGTGCTGGACGACGCCGACCTCGACTACGCGGTGGACGCCGCGGTGTTCAGCCGCTTCGTCCACCAGGGGCAGGTCTGCATGGCGGCCAACCGGGTGCTGGTGGACCGGTCGGTGGAGCGGGCGTTCACCGAGAAGTTCGTCGCCAAGGTGAAGACGCTGACGGTGGGCGACCCGGGCGATCCGGCCACCCACATCGGCCCGCTGATCAACGAGGGCCAGGCCGAGGCCATCACCGCGCTCGTCGACCAGACGATCGCCGACGGCGCGACCGCGCTGGTGCGGGGGCGCGCCGAGGGCACCCTGGTGGAGCCGAGCGTGCTCAGCGACGTCCCCGAGGGCTCGGCGATCCTCCGGCAGGAGGTCTTCGGCCCGGTCGTGGTGCTGATCCCGTTCGACGGTGACGAGGAGGCCGTCCGGATCGCCAACGACACCGACTACGGCCTCAGCGGCGCCGTGCACACCGGCGACATCGAGCGCGGGGTCCGCCTCGCCAAGCGCGTCCACACCGGCATGATCCATGTGAACGACAGCACCGTGCACGACGAGCCGATCGTGCCCTTCGGCGGCGAGAAGCACTCGGGGCTCGGGCGGCTCAACGGGGAATCGATGGTCGACGACTTCACCACCACCAAGTGGATCTCGATCCAGCACGGCCGCAGCCAGTTCCCGTTCTGACGCACCGCCCGGAAGGCGTGCGGATTTCCGCGCTTGCGGACAGAAGCTGACCGCATGCCTTCCTACTGTGGGGTTCATCGAAGGGCGCCCGGCCGGGAGCCCTCCTGGTGAAAGGCGGCAGCCATGCCCACCGTCGTGAACTCCGAAGCCTGCAAGGACGAGCGCTCCGCGCTGCTGGCCTATCTGGACGCGCAGCGCGGCGGCGTCCGGCGCGCCGCGCACGGTCTGACCGAGGAGCAGGCCCGCAGCGCGCCGAGCGCCAGCGCGCTGTCCCTGGCCGGGCTGATCAAGCATGTGGCCCAGACCGAGCAGGGCTGGATCCGCAAGGGTCTGGGCCAGGTGGACGACCGGCCGTCGCAGGAGGCGCTGGCGGAGTTCGAGGCCAGCTTCGTCCCCACGGCCGACGAGACGGTGCCGGTGCTGCTGGAGCGGTACGAGGCGGTGGCGCGCGAGACCGAGGAGGCGGTGCTCGCCCTGTCCTCGATGGACGACACGTTCGAGTCGCCCCGCTACCCCTGGGACGAGGGCGGCACCCGCACCTGGCGCTGGCTGATGCTCCACCTGATCGAGGAGGTCGCCCGGCACGCGGGGCACGCGGACGTCATCCGCGAGACGATCGACGGGAAGGGCGCGTTCGATCTGGTCTTCGAGACCGGTGCGATGCCCGAGCCCGATTGGTCGCTCATGGAGGGCTGACACCCCTAACCTGGACCCCAGCGCAGGTCAAGCGGGGGCAGGATGGGGAGACGGGCACATGTCAGCGATCCGGCTGCTGGTGCTGGGGGCGGTCCGCCAGCACGGGCGGGCACACGGCTATCAGGTCCGTAACGACCTGGAGTTCTGGGGCGCGCACGAATGGTCCAACGCCAAACCCGGATCGATCTACCACGCGCTCAAGCAGATGGCGAAGCAAGGCCTGATGCGCGCCCACGACGTGGCCCCCAGCACCGTCGGCGGCCCGCCGCGCACCGAGTACGAGCTGACCGCGGCGGGCGAGAAGGAGTACTTCACGCTGCTGCGGGACGCCCTGCTGCGCCACGACCAGAAGATCGACGAGCTGACGGCCGGGGTCGGGTTCATCGTCGACCTGCCGCGCGCCGAGGCGATCACGCTGCTCAAGGAGCGGGTGGCCGCGCTGGAGGAGTGGCGGGCCGAGGTCACCCGGCACTGGGCGCCGCCGAGGGACAGCCCCGACGAGTGGGGCCACATCGGCGAGATCATGAAGTTCTGGGTCCACTCGGCCGAGAGCGGGGCCGAGTGGACCCGCGGGCTGATCGAGCGGCTCGAGGGCGGGGCGTACGTCATGGCGGGCGAGGGGGAGCGCTCGGTGGACGTCCTGCCGGAGGGGGCGCCGAACCCGTACGTCGAGGAATCCGACCAGTAATCAAGTTTGACTAGACCCGGATCGGGGAGTACCTTCCGGAGGCTCGTAGTCAAATTTGACTAATGCTGCAACCTGGCACATCGAGAGGGGAAGGCCGTGGCCGACCGCGATCCCGCGATCGTCGTCGAAGGACTGCGCAAGACCTATGGAGGAAAACCGGCCCTGGCCGGACTCGACCTGACCGTGCCGTCCGGCACCGTGCACGCCGTGCTCGGCCCGAACGGCGCGGGCAAGACCACCTGCGTACGGATCCTGGCCACCCTGCTGCGCCACGACGGCGGCCGCGCCGAGGTCGCCGGGTACGACGTGCTGCGCCAGCCGGACGAGGTCCGCCACCGCATCGGGCTGCTGGGCCAGCACGCCGCGGTCGACGAGGAGCTGAGCGGGTGGCAGAACCTGGAGATGTTCGGCCGCCTCCACCACCTCGGCGGGCGGCGCGCGGCGGCCCGCGCGGACGAGCTGCTGGAGCGCTTCGGCCTGGCGGGCACCGGCACCAAGGCGGTCAGCCGGTACAGCGGCGGCATGCGGCGCCGCCTGGACCTGGCCGCGAGCCTCATCGTGCGGCCGCGGGTGCTCTTCCTGGACGAGCCCACCACCGGGCTCGACCCGCGCGGCCGCACCGAGGTGTGGGAGTCGGTCCGCTCGCTCGTCGGCGACGGTACGACGGTCCTGCTCACCACCCAGTACCTGGAGGAGGCCGACCAACTCGCCGACCGCGTCTGCGTGGTCGACCACGGCCGGGCCGTCGCGGACGGCACGACCGACCAGCTCAAGGCCCGTATCGGCGGGGACCGCATCGACGTCGTGGTGCGCGACGCCGGTCAACTGGCCGCCGCCGCCTCGGTGATCGGCATGGCCTCCCGCGCCGCCTCGGTCGAGACCGACCCCGACCGGCGGCGGATCGGCGCCCGGGTCACCGACCGGGTCGCGGCCCTCACCGAGACCGTACGGGCGCTGGACGCGGCCGGGATCGAGGCGGAGGACATCGCCCTGCGCCGCCCGACCCTGGACGAGGTGTTCCTGCACCTCACCGGCGAGCAGACCGGCGACGAGAACCGCGCCAGGACCGAAGAGGAGACGCCCGTATGACCGCCATGACCCTCGTCGACTCGTGGACCATGACCCGCCGCGGCCTCGCCCACTGGGCCCGGCAACCCGTCCAGGTGGTCGTGGGCCTGGTCTTCCCGGTGATGATGCTGCTGATGTTCGCGTACTTCCTCGGCGGCGGGATGACCGTCCCGGGCGGTGGCGGCTACAAGGACTACCTGGTGCCGGGCATGCTGGCCCTCACCATGGCGTTCGGTCTCGAAGCCACCATGCTCGCGATCACCCAGGACCTCAACAAGGGCGTCATCGACCGCTTCCGCTCCCTGCCGATGGCCTCCTCCGCGGTGCTCGTCGGGCGCAGCGTGCTGGACATGCTGCAGTCCGCGCTCAGCCTGCTGCTCCTCATCGGCGTCGGGCTCGCGATGGGCTGGCGCTGGCAGGGCGGCACCGGCGACGCGCTGTACGCGGTCGGGCTGCTGCTGTGGCTGCGCTTCGCGATGCTGTGGATCGGCATCTACCTGGGCCTGCTCGCCGGGCGCGCCGAACTCGTCCAGGCCGTGCAGATCCTGGTGTGGCCGGTGGGCTTCCTGTCCAACGTCTTCGCCGCGCCCGAGTCGATGCCCGGCTGGCTCGGCGCGATCGCGGAGTGGAACCCGATGTCGGCGACGGCCACCGCGGTCCGTGACCTGTTCGCGAGCCCAGGGGGCGGCGGCGACTCGTGGGCCGCGGACCACGCCGGACTCCTCGCCGTCTGCTGGCCGTTGGCGCTCCTGCTGGTCTTCTTCCCGCTCGCGGTGGGCCGTTACCGGGGGCTCAGCCGCTGAGCGGCCGCCGGGCCGTCCCCGATGCCACGTATGTCACACCCGCTCCCGCCGTCGCCGGATGCGGATACGGTGCACGTATGGGGAACGACACGGCGGGCACGGGGGCGGCACGGACGAGCAGGCCCGGTTACGCCCTGCTCCTCGCCGCCGGGCCGATGGGCAAGCAGCGGCTGATGGACGCGGCCGCCGCGCTGCCCCAGCTCGCGGCCGTGCCTCCGGCCGCGCTGCTGGGCACGCCCGGCGGCGCCAGCGTCGTCCAACTCGTGGACCCCGCCGATCCGCAGACCGTGCTGACGCATCTGCGGACGGCGGCCGCCCATCCGGGCCCGGTGCTCATCTATCTCGCGGGTCAGCTCACCCTCGACCACAAGCAGCGGCTGCCGCACCTCGCGCTGGCCCGTACGACGCCGAGGACCGCCCGCTACAGCGCGCTGCCGTGGCACTGGCTGGCCGCCGAACTGGCCGGGCGGCCGCAGGGCAGCACCACGGTGCTCGCCGATCTGGTGGCCGACGAGACGGCCTGGCCGCGGCTGTCCGACGGGCGGTTGCCGGTTGACACGCTCGCCTCCGGGCTGACGCTGTACGGGACGATCGCCCCGGCCCCGCCCAAGCGGCGGATCGCGGCGCCGGTCTACAGCCGCGCCCTCGCCGGGCTGCTGCGCGGCGCCGCGGACAGCCCGGAGTTCGCCCTGCTGCACCAGCAGGCCGCCGCCGAGGCCGGGCTGGGCGCCGGGCCGGGGCTGCTGCTGGGCGCACCGGTGGAGGGCTACGCGGCGTACGAGGCGTCGCGGGCGTACGACGTGGCGAGGGCGTACGAGGCGCCGGGCGTGTACGAGGCGTCGGGAGCGCCCGGCGTGCCCGGCGGGTACGAACCACAGGGCGCGCACGGGACCCGCGAGCCCCAAAAGCCCCAGCACCCCCAGCAGTTCCAGGCACCCGCCGTACCGGGCGACGCCGCGCCCCCCGCCTCACCGCCCCCGCCCGCCTCGCCGCCCAGGGCCACCGCGCCCGGGAGCGCCCCGGCGCCCCAGCCCGCTCCCGATCCGCACGGCGCGATATTCGAGGCCGCGCACGCCGGGCGGCACAGCGAGGCCGCCTCGATGGCCGCGGCCTGGGAGCAGGAGGCCCTCCGGTCGGCCGGTCCGCGCTCCTCCGAAGCGATCCACTGGCTGGAGGTCCGCGCCGACCTCGCCCGGCTCGCCGGGGATCCGGCCCGCGCGTGCGAGCTGTGGCTGTCGGTGGCCGACGCCCGGCTGGGCAACGGCGAGCCGACCGGGCACCCCGAGGTGGAGGGGGCCGTGGACCGGGCCCACCACCAGTGGCAGTTCGTCCAGGAACCGGCCCGGGCGCATGCCCTCGCGCCGATGCTGATCGATCTGCGGGGCCGGGTCCCGGGCCGCAGACCGGGCGCCCTGGAGGCGGTGCGGCGCAGGGTCGAGCTGCTCCGCGCCACCGCGCGGGCGCGCTGAACCGACTTAGTGATGGAAGGCCGTGGCGACGGTCTCGGACCGCCCCATCGGACCCGGCTGCTTGCGCAGTTCGGGCAGGAGCGTCCGCAGATCGCCCAGGAAGAGGTCGGACAGGTCCGCCGAGAAGCCGTTGCGGCACACCACCCGTAGCACCGACAGGTCCTCGCGGTGCGCCGGGAACGAGTACGCGGGCACCAGCCAGCCGTGTTCGCGCAGCCGCCGTGACACGTCGTACACGTCGAAGTTGGTGATCTCCGCCGCCGTCGTGAAGGCGAAGACGGGCAGCTGGTCGCCGCGCGTGAGCATCCTGAAGTCGCCCAGCTCCGCGATGCGTGCCGAGAGCGAGCAGGCCACCTCGCGGGTGGTCTGCTGGACGGCGCGGAAGCCGTCCCGGCCGAGCCGCAGGAAGGTGTAGTACTGGGCGGCCACCTGGGCGCCGGGCCGGGAGAAGTTGAGCGCGAAGGTCGGCATCTCGCCGCCCAGGTAGTTGACCCGGAAGACCAGTTCCTCGGGCAGGCACTCCGGTGTGCGCCACAGCGCCCAGCCCACGCCCGGGTAGACCAGTCCGTACTTGTGCCCCGAGGTGTTGATGGAGGAGACCCGGGGCAGCCGGAAGTCCCACAGCAGGTCCGGGTCGAGGAACGGCGCCACCATCGCGCCCGAGGCGCCGTCCACATGGACCGGCACGTCGAGCCCGGTGCGCTCCTGGAGGTCGTCCAGGGCCGCGCACACCTCGGCGACCGGCTCGTACGATCCGTCGAAGGTCGAGCCGAGCACGGTGACGACCCCGATGGTGTTCTCGTCGCACAGCTCGGCGGCGGCCCGCGGGTCGAGGTGGAACCGGTCGCCCTCCATGGGGACCTGCCGCGGCTCCACCTCCCAGTAGGCGCAGAACTTGTCCCAGCACACCTGGGTGTTGATCCCCATGACCAGGTTCGGCCGGGCGGTGGCCGGATAGCGGACGGGGTTCCGCTTGGCCCAGCGCCGCTTGAAGGCCAGCCCGGCGAGCATGCACGCCTCGCTCGACCCGGTCGTGGAGCAGCCCATCACGGCCTCGGGGTCGGGGGCGTGCCACAGGTCGGCGAGGATGGTCACACAGCGCCGCTCCAGCTCCGCGGTGCGCGGGTACTCGTCCTTGTCGATCATGTTCTTGTCGCGGCAGTCGGACATCAGCCGCCCCGCCTGCGCCTCCATCCAGGTGGTGACGAAGGTGGCGAGATTCTGACGGGCGTTGCCGTCGAGCATCAGCTCGTCGTGCACCAGCTGGTACGCGGCGGAGGGCGCCATGGGCCCGTCCGGGAGGCAGCGGCGCGGCGGGTTCGTCGTCATGCCGCTGACCGGATCGGCCACGCCGTAGAAGGGGTTGACCGAGATGTCGGGCCGCTTGCCCGCGTCGCGCCTGCCGCCGTGAAGTGCCATGCCCGTTAAATTACGGACATACGGCGCAAATGCCCGATTCCCGCGCCGTCTGTCCGTGCCGTCTGCCCGCGCCGGCAGCCCGTGCCGTCAGCCCGCGCTGCTGACCGACAGCTTCGCCGCGAACCCCAGGAACGCCGCCCCCGCGCCCGCCGACAGCCCGGCCGTCAGCCGCTTGCGCCGCCGGAAGAGGGCCGCGAGATACGTACCACCGAAGATCAGCAGCGACAGATACGTGATGCTGAACAGCTCCGCCCACGCGCCCAGCGCCACGAAGGACAGCGCCGGATGGGCGTACTCCGGATCCACGAACTGCACGAAGAAGGAGATGAAGAACAGGATTGCCTTCGGGTTCAGCAGGCTCACGACCAGGGCGCGGCGGTAGGGCCGCTCGACCGCCGGGCCCGCGTCGTTCTCGGCAGGGGCTTCGGCGGCGGCCCGCGCGCTGCCCGGCCCCTGGCGCCACAGCTTCCGCGCCCCGCGCAGCATTCCCACCGCGAGCCAGGTCAGATAGCCCGCACCGGCGAACTTCACCACGGCGAAGAGCGCCGGGCTCGCCTGCAGCAGCGACGCCACGCCGCCCGCGGACAGCGCCATCAGCACCGCGTCCCCGCACAGCACCCCGGCGGCCGCCCGGTAGGCGGTACGCGGACCGCGGCGCGCGGCGACGGACACCACATAGAGCGAGTTCGGGCCCGGCAGCAGGATGATCAGGGCGAGGCCCGCCAGATACGTCGAAAGATCGGTTATCCCCAGCACACTCGGCAGGATGCCAGGGAGCGCGGATTCCGCCCGGACGATTTCGGCATACGGACTTGCACCTCACGCGACGTGAGGCGCCACCGTGGAGCGCGTACGGCACACCCCGTACACCAACACCAGGGAGAGCGGACCAGGTCATGAGCTACTCGGTGGGACGGGTCGCGGGTCTCGCGGGCGTCACGGTGCGCACGCTGCACCACTACGACGAGATCGGGCTGCTGCGCCCGAGCGCCCGCAGCACGGCCGGGCACCGGCGGTACGACGACGCCGACCTCGACCGGCTGCAGAGCATCCTGTTCTACCGGGAACTCGGCTTCCCGCTCGACGAGGTGGCGGTCCTCCTCGACGACCCGGACGCGGATCCGCAGGCCCACCTGCGGCGTCAGCACGCGCTGCTGAGCGACCGGATCGAGCAGCTCCAGAAGATGGCCGCCGCCGTCGAACACGCCATGGAGGCACGGAAGATGGGCATCAACCTGACCCCGGAGGAGAAGTTCGAGGTCTTCGGGGACTTCGATCCGGACCAGTACGCGGACGAGGTCGAGGAGCGCTGGGGGAACACCGAGGCGTACCGGGAGTCGCAGCGCAGGGCGGCCACGTACACCAAGGAGGACTGGCAGCGGATCCAGGCCGAGGCCGACGCGCTCAACGAGCGCTTCGTCGCGCTGATGGAGTCGGGCGCGGCGCCCGAGTCCGAGGCCGCGATGGACCTCGCCGAGGAGCACCGGCAGGGGATCATCCGGAACCACTACGACTGTCCCCATCAGCTCCACGCCTGCATCGCCGAGAACTATGTGACGGACCCCCGCTTCACCGAGAACATCGACAAGGCCAAGCCGGGCCTCGCCGCCTACCTCCGGGACGCGATCCGGGCCAACGCGGAGCGCCACGGGTAGCGGGCCTCATGGGCGAGGGGGCGGGCGGCCAGCGGGAACCACGGGCACCCACAGGGCGTTGATAGCTTTGGGCGGCACACTGCGAAGCGATGTACCCCGCAGCAGTCCGTACCCCGACCCTGCGGCCGGGCCTCGCACGAGCACGAGCCTGCACCCCTCGACCCAGGAGCCTGTGACCCGTGACCACCCTCGCGCTCGGCCCTCAGTGGCTGGACCCGGACTATCTGATCGAAACCTTCGGGCTGCTCGGCGTGCTGGCCATCGTCTTCGCGGAGTCCGGCCTGCTCATCGGCTTCTTCCTGCCGGGCGACTCGCTGCTGTTCACCACCGGTCTGCTGGTCACCACCGATGTGATCAAGCAGGAGCTGTGGCTGGTGTGCACGGCCGTCGCCGTCGCGGCGATCGTCGGTGACCAGGTCGGATATCTCTTCGGCCGGAAGGTCGGGCCCGCGCTGTTCAACCGCCCGGACTCCAAGCTCTTCAAGCAGGAGAACGTGGAGAAGGCGCATGAGTTCTTCGAGAAGCACGGCCCGAAGTCGCTGATCCTGGCCCGTTTCGTGCCCATCGTGCGCACGTTCACGCCGATCATCGCGGGCGTGAGCCGGATGAACTACCGCTCGTTCATCATCTTCAACATCGTCGGCGGTGTGCTGTGGGGTACGGGCGTGACCCTGCTGGGCGCGGCGCTCGGCAAGGTCGACTTCGTCCACAAGCACGTCGAGCTGATCCTGGTCGGCATCGTCCTGCTGTCCGTCATCCCGATTGTGATCGAATATTTGCGGGCCCGTGGCAAGTCCAAGAAGGAGGCCGCCGAGGCACCGGCCGGGCCCGCGGCCGACCAGCAGGGGCCGCGCGGCCGCCACGCCAAGCGCTGACCGGGCGCCACGCCGAGCGCTGACCGGGGCGCCACGCCGAGCGCGTCGGCCCGCCCGGGGTTCCGTTCCCCCGCCGATCTTCACCGCCACTTCACAGGGGTCACTGCCCTACACACCCGTCGCGCACGCGGCCCCCACTCCCACTCGGCGGCCACCTGCCCGCACAATGGGCTTCGGTGGTCGCCGATGTTGCATCGTGGCTGCTGACAGAAGTGCACGGGGAGGCGGTCGAGGAGCGAGGCAGTGGGGTCGGAGCGACAGTACGGGCAGCGTGGCGCGGGCACGCAGGAGGCGGACACGGCGGCGGACCGCAAGCCGCAGTCCGATGAGGCGCGCAGCGCCTTCACGCCGCCCCAGGGCGTACCGAGGCCGCCCTCGCCGGATGGCGAGCACCCGACCTCGGAGTTCGCCATCCCCGAGGGGCTGACCACCGAGTGCGCCGTTCCCGAGCCGGAAAGCTCGGCCTTCGTGCCGCCCGCCGGGGTCACCACCTCGTCCAACCAGACCACCGGCGGCTTCCCGGCCTTCACGCCGCCGAACGGCATACCCATGGTCCGGCTGACCAAGGACGCGCCCTGGCAGGACCGGATGCGCACGATGCTGCGGATGCCGATCAGCGAGCGCCCGGCCCCGGAGCAGCGCTCCGAGCAGGAGGACGACACGGGCCCGGCCGTCCCGCGCGTGCTCGACCTCGTCCTCCGTATCGCCGAGCTGCTGCTCGCGGGCGGCGAGGGTGCGGAGGACGTCGAGGCGGCGATGCTCGGCGTGGCGCACGCGTACGGGCTCGACCGCTGCGAGCCCACGGTGACCTTCACCCTGCTGTCGGTCAGCTACCAGCCCTCGCTGGTCGACGACCCTGTCACCGCCAGCCGCACGGTGCGCCGCCGGGGCACCGACTACACCCGGCTGTCGGCCGTGTTCCGGCTCGTCGACGACATCACCTCGCAGGACGACTTCACGCTGGAGGAGGCGTACCGGCGGCTCGCCGAGATCCGCCGTAACCGTCACCCGTATCCCGGCTGGGCGCTCACCGTGGCCGCGGGCGGGCTGGCCGGAGCGGCGAGCATGCTGGTCGGCGGCGCGTGGCCGGTCTTCTTCGCGGCGGCGATCGGCGCGATGCTCGGCGACCGGCTGGCCTGGCTGGCGTCCGGGCGCGGACTGCCGGAGTTCTACCAGTTCGTGGTCGCGGCGATGCCGCCCGCCGCGATGGGCATCGCGCTCAGCCTCGCGGGCGCGGGCATCCAGTCGTCCGCGGTGATCACCGGTGGACTGTTCGCGCTGATCCCCGGGCGGGCCCTGGTGGCGAGCGTCCAGGACGGGTTGACCGGGTATTACATCACCGCCGCCGCCCGGCTGCTGGAGGTCGGCTACCTGATCGTCGGCATCGTCTGCGGCGTGCTCACCGTGCTGTACGGCGGGCTCCAGCTGAACGCCAAGCTGAACCCGGAGGCGGCGCTGGTGGGACAGCCGGAGCCGATCGTCCAGATACTGGCGGCGATGCTGCTGGCGCTGACGTTCTGCATCCTGCTCCAGCAGGAACGTCACACCGTGCTGTTCGCCACCCTCAACGGCGGGGTGGCCTGGGTGGTCTACGGCGCGCTCACCGACACCGCCGGCGTACCGCCCGTCGCCGCCACGACCGTGGCCGCCGGGCTGGTCGGCCTCTTCGGGCAGCTGCTCTCCCGCTACCGCTACGCGTCCGCGCTGCCGTACGTCACGGCGGCGATCGGACCGCTGCTGCCCGGTAGCGCGACGTACTTCGGACTGCTCGCGCTCGCCCAGGGGAATCTGGACCGCGGCATCCCCCATCTCACCCAGGCGGCGGCACTGGCCCTCGCGATCGCCATCGGAGTGAACCTGGGTGGCGAGGCGGCCCGGCTGTTCCTCAAGGTCCCGGGCGGCGGGGACGACCCCTCCGGCCGTCGCGCGGCCAAGCGCACCCGCGGCTTCTGACCCGGTTCCGACCTGCGTAAACGCCGAACGGGCCGGTCAGGTGACCGGCCCGTTCGGATGGGGTGGCTCAGTGGCCGCCCGACGCCTCCAGGCGCTTGATGGACGCCTCGACCTCGGCCTCGGCCTCGGCGCGGCCCACCCAGTTGGCCCCCTCGACCGACTTGCCGGGCTCCAGGTCCTTGTAGACCTCGAAGAAGTGCTGGATCTCCAGGCGGTCGAACTCGGACACGTGGTGAATGTCACGCAGATGCTCGACCCGCGGGTCCGACGCGGGCACGCACAGCAGCTTGTCGTCGCCGCCCGCCTCGTCGGTCATCCTGAACATGCCGATCGCACGGCACTTGATCAGGCAGCCGGGGAATGTCGGCTCGTCGAGAATGACCAGGGCGTCCAGCGGGTCGCCGTCCTCGCCGAGGGTGTTCTCGACAAAGCCGTAGTCCGCCGGGTAGCTGGTCGAAGTGAAGAGCCGACGGTCGAGACGGATGCGCCCCGTCTCGTGGTCCACCTCGTACTTGTTCCGCGAACCCTTCGGGATCTCGATGGTGACGTCGAACTCCACGGGTGGCTCCTCCATGATCAACACATACGTCTGGTGATTAAGTGTCCCCCACGCAGGTGTGTGGTGGCGAAAGGGGCTGGTCCGTCGTGCCTGAAGCCAGATCACGGCAGTTCAGGGAGTTGCTCGCGCGCGGTCGGACCCTCGTGCGGGACCAGTGGCGCCACGTCGCCGCCGCCGGGGTCCGGCTCCGGGACCTCTGGTGGAACCGCCCGGTCCGTGAACGGCCGTGGCACGGCCGGATCCGCGACCTGTGGCACCGCGCCGGGCTCAGCGACCGCTGGCGGCGCACTCCGCCCCAACAGCGCCGCACCTGGCGGCTGGTGGCCGTCTCCGGCACGGTCGGACTCGCCGTCGCCGCCGGGTCCGTGCTCGTCGCCGGGCCCTGGGACACCGGTCAGCGTACGGCCGAACGCGCCCGCGCGGCCCGGGGGCCGGACACGGGTGGCGAGCGTCACCCCGGCAGCCCCGCCCCCAGCGCCGCGCCCGTGCTGGCCGCCCTCGGGGCGCCCGGCGCCGTGCCGTCGCCGGACAGCGGCGAGGACGCGGTGCCGCCGCCCACCGGCGGCGGGCTCGCCGACGCCCTCGAACCGCTGCTGGACGACCCCGCGCTGGGCGGTGAGCGCTCCGCGTCCGTCGTGGACGTGACGACGGGACAGCAGGTGTTCGGGACCGGCGCGCAGGGCGCCGTGGTGCCCGCGTCGACCATCAAGCTGGCGACCGGCGCCGCCGCGCTCTCCGCCCTCGGCCCCGACTACCGGATCAAGACCACCGTGGTCCAGGACGGCGGCGACAGCGGCCGCGTCGTGCTCGTGGGCGGCGGCGACCCGACCCTCACCGCCCGCGAGGCCAAGGGCGACGAGAGCCCCGCCTCGCTGCGCCGCCTGGCCGACGACACCGCCCGCGCCCTCAAGAAGCGCGGCACGGCGTCCGTCCGGCTCGGGTACGACACCTCGCTGTACTCCGGGCCGGATCTGCACCCCATCGGCCCCAACGAGAACATCTCGCCCGTCACCGCGCTGATGGCCGACGAGGGCAGGCTCGACGACAGCGACCACGGCCCGGCCGCGCGCTCCGAGGACCCCGCCGCCGACGCGGCCGGAACGTTCGCCTCGATGCTGCGCGACCGCGGCGTCGAGGTGACCGGCGACCCGGAGAGCCAGACGGCCGGAAAGCGCCCCCGGCCGCTGGCCACCGTCCGCTCCCAGCCGCTGTCCGCGCTCGTCGAGCGGATGCTGACCAACAGCGACAACGACATCGCCGAGGCGCTGGCCCGGCAGACCGCCGTCGCCTCCGGCCAGACCGCGAGCTTCAGCGGCGCGGCGAAGGCCGTCACCGCCCGGCTGAAGAAGCTCCGGCTGCCGGTCTCCGGCGCCCGGATCGCGGACGGCAGCGGACTCGACCGCGACGACCGCGTCTCCGCCGCGCTGCTCGCCCGGGTCCTGGTACGGGCGGCGGACATCGGCCACCCCGAGCTGCGGCCGCTGCTCACCGGGCTGCCGGTGGCCGGATTCAGCGGCACGCTGCGCACCCGCTACGGCGCGGACGCCGTCGGCCGCGGCGTGGTGCGCGCCAAGACCGGCACCCTGACCGGGGTCAACACCCTGGCGGGCAGCGTCGTCGACGCCGACGGGCGGCTTCTGGTCTTCGCCTTCATGACCAACGGCACCACGGACCCCACCGGCGCCCAGCGCGCCCTGGACACGATGGCCTCGGCGCTCGCCAACTGCGGATGCCGGTGAGACGGGGGCGACGTGGGTGACGCGTCGCCCGGCCGGGCCGGGGGCGGCCGGGTGTGCGGGGCACTCGTCTCCTCCCGGATGCGGCGCGGGCCACGTACCGTGAAGCCATGACGAGCATCGGTGGTGTGGAGATGGTCGACTGGAACCTGGCCGTCGCGACCGCGACCCGGCTGGTGCGCCCGGGACCGGAGGTCAGCCGGGACGAGGCGCGCGCCGTCGTCGCGGAGCTGCGTCGGCACGCGAAATCCTCGGAGGAGCACGTCCGCGCCTTCACCCGGATGGCCGTTCCCGGCGGCCCGGCCGCCGACACCCCCGTCCTCGTCGTGGACCGCGCGGGATGGATCCGGGCCAACGTCGCGGGCTTCCGCCAGATCCTGTCGCCGCTGCTGGGCAAGATGCAGGACCGCCGCGGCGGACTGCCCGGCGGGGCGGTGCTGGGCGCGGTCGGCGGCAAGGTCACCGGCGTCGAGCTGGGGATGCTGCTGTCGTTCCTGGCCTCCCGGGTGCTCGGCCAGTACGAGACGTTCGCCCCGGCCACCCGCGAGCTGCCGGCCGGAGCCGCGGGCGGCGGGCGGCTGCTGCTGGTGGCGCCCAACATCGTCCACGTGGAGCGCGAGCTGGACGTGGCCCCGCACGACTTCCGGCTGTGGGTCTCGCTGCACGAGGAGACGCACCGTACGCAGTTCACGGCGGTGCCCTGGCTGCGCGACCACATCGAGTCCGAGATCCAGGCGTTCCTGGGCGAGACCGACGTGGATCCGGCCACCTTGCTGGAGCGGATCCGGGAGGCCGTCCAGTCGCTGGGCGGCGGGCGGCCGGACGGCGAGGAGGCCGCGGAGCGCGGTGGCGCGTCCAGCATCATCGAGCTGGTCCAGACCCCGGCCCAGCGCGAGATCCTGGCCCGGCTGACCGCCGTGATGTCGCTGCTGGAGGGGCACGCGGACTACGTGATGGACGGGGTCGGGCCGGACGTCGTGCCCTCCGTGGCCGAGATCCGCGAGAAGTTCCAGAAGCGGCGGGCGAGCGGCGCGGGCCGCCTCGACCAGGCGCTGCGCAAGCTGCTGGGGCTCGACGCCAAGCTGCGGCAGTACCGTGACGGTGAGCGGTTCGTACGGGCCGTGGTGGAGCAGGTCGGCATGGACGGCTTCAACCGGGTCTGGACGTCCCCGAACACGCTCCCGACCAAATCGGAGATCAGCAAACCCGCCGAGTGGGTCGCGCGGGTGCACCGTAAGGCGGAGTCGTAGAACCGGCTCACTCGGGAACGGACGAATGCTCCCGTTAATCACTCGTCCGAGGGACCGTTAGCGACGGGTAGGCGTGCGATGCTCGGGGAACAGCTCGCTTCTGTCACCATCGACATACACAGCGTGACGAAGCTCCCCGCGTAACGACACTCTCGTACGCCCCCCGAGGCACCCCCTCGCATGACAGATGGGAAACGGACATGGGTCCCCATCCAGCGGTCGCCGCGATACGCCTGGCGGTCCGCCGCGTCCTCCACGACGTCCTCGTCGACTCCCCGGCCACCTCCGCCACCGCGCCGCCGTCCCCGGCTCCCCCCGGCTCCCCGGCCCAGGCGCCCGCGCCCCGCGGCTCCGTCCCCCGTGAGGCCCGCCCCCTCGTGCTCGCCGCCGTCTCCGGCGGCGCCGACTCCATGGCCCTCGCCTCCGCGCTCGCCTTCGAAGCCCCCCGGCTCGGCCTGCGCGCCGGAGGCGTCACCGTCGACCACGGCCTCCAGCCGGGCTCCGACCTGCGCGCCGCCGAGGTCGCCGAGCGGATGCGGGAACTGGGCCTGGCCCCCGTCGAGTCCATCGCCGTGTCCGTCGGCCGGGACGGCGGCCCCGAGGCCGCCGCCAGGGACGCCCGCTACGCCGCCCTCGACGCCGCCGCCGAGCGCCATGACGCCGCCGCCGTGCTGCTCGGGCACACCCGCGACGACCAGGCCGAGACGGTTCTGCTGGGCCTCGCCCGCGGCTCCGGCACCCGCTCGCTGTCCGGCATGGCCCGCGTCTCCGGCACCGGCGGCCGCTACCGCCGCCCCTTCCTCCAGCTCGACCGGCACACCGTCCGCCAGGCCTGCCTGGTCCAGGCGCTGCCCGTCTGGGACGACCCGCACAACGTGGACCCGGCCTACACCCGCTCCCGGGTCCGCCACGAGGCCCTGCCGGTCCTGGAGAAGGCCCTCGGCAAGGGCGTCGTCGAGGCCCTCGCCCGCACCGCCCAGCTCTCCCGCGACGACGCCGACGCCCTCGACGCCTGGGCCGCCCGCGCGGAGGCCGACGTCCTGCGCACCGCCCCGGCCCCCGCCCCCGGGGCCGGGTCCGGTGAGCCGGACTCCGTCGAGCTGGACACCGTCGGGCTGCACGGCCTGCCCCCCGCCGTGCGCCGCCGGGTGCTGCGCCGCGCCGCCATCGCCGCGGGCGCGCCCGCCGGTTCGCTCTTCGCCCGTCACATCGAGGAAGTCGACCGGCTGATCACCGGCTGGCGGGGTCAGCGGGCCATCAACCTCCCCGGCCGCGTCGAAGTCCGCCGGGAGGGTGGCAGACTGGTCATCCGGCAGGGCTGATCCGCCCGAGCCAGATGAGCCGGTTACGTCGAACGAGAGTGGCGCGGGTGGACGACAAGGACATGGGCACCGACCTCAAGTCGGTCCTCATCACCGAGGAAGAGATCAACGCGAAGCTGGCCGAGCTGGCCGCCCGCGTCGACGCCGAATACGAGGGCAAGGACCTGCTCATCGTCGGCGTCCTCAAGGGCGCGGTGATGGTGATGGCGGACCTGGCGCGAGCCCTCTCGACGCCTGTCACGATGGACTGGATGGCCGTGTCGTCGTACGGCGCGGGCACCCAGTCCTCGGGCGTGGTGCGGATTCTCAAGGACCTGGACACCGACATCAAGGGCAAGCACGTCCTGATCGTCGAGGACATCATCGACTCCGGCCTGACGCTGTCCTGGCTGCTGTCGAACCTGGGGTCCCGCGAGCCCGCCTCACTGAACGTGTGCACGCTGCTGCGCAAGCCGGAGGCGGCCAAGGTCGCCATCGACGTGAAGTGGGTCGGCTTCGACATCCCGAACGAGTTCGTCGTCGGATACGGCCTCGACTACTCGGAGAAGTACCGCAACCTGCGGTTCGTCGGGACCCTGGCCCCGCACGTCTACGGCGGCTGAGACGCACCGCCTCCCCCTGGGAACCTGGCGCGGTTTTCCGCCGTTGGAGCAGGGGAAGGCGGATGTGTTAACGCTCCACGGCGGCGTCGGGTGACAATGCTGGGGTACCGTCCGAAGGTCAGTCTTTTTCGAGACTGAGGATTACACAGCTCATACACCACTAAATACACCGCAATACACCGCACGCACAGGCGCCCCTCCAGGGCTGCCGTGCCTCACTGTGGCAGGAGGGACGGGGCGGTTTCGCCCCGTATGGATGGACGTGAAGCGCTACTTCCGTGGGCCGGTCATGTGGATCGTGCTGGCCGTCCTCGCCGTGGTCGTGTTGATGCAGGTCGTCGGCTCGTCCGGCGGCTACAAGTCGGTGGACACCAGCCAGGTCGTCAAGGCGATCAACAGGAACCAGGTCCAGTCCGCCGAGCTGACGACCGGCGACGAGCACAAGATCAAGGTCGAACTCAAGGACAATGTCGCCAAGGTCTCGGGGAGCAAGAAGCTCCAGGCGACCTACATCGGTGACCAGGGTGTCGATCTCGCCAGGACCCTTCAGGCGAATGCCCAGAAGGACAGCGGGATCCCCGACGGGTACAACGTGTCGACTTCGAAGCAGAACCCGTTCGTCGGGATTCTGCTCTCGCTGCTCCCGTTCGTGCTGATCGTCGTGGTCTTCCTGTTCCTGATGAACCAGATGCAGGGCGGCGGCTCCCGGGTGATGAACTTCGGGAAGTCGAAGGCCAAGCTGATCACCAAGGACACGCCGAAGACGACCTTCACTGATGTGGCGGGGTCGGACGAGGCGGTCGAGGAACTCCAGGAGATCAAGGAGTTCCTGCAGGAGCCGGCGAAATTCCAGGCCGTCGGTGCCAAGATCCCCAAGGGTGTGCTGCTGTACGGCCCGCCCGGTACGGGTAAGACCCTGCTCGCGCGCGCCGTCGCGGGCGAGGCGGGCGTCCCGTTCTACTCGATCTCCGGTTCCGACTTCGTCGAGATGTTCGTCGGTGTGGGTGCCTCCCGGGTCCGTGACCTGTTCGAGCAGGCCAAGACCAACGCCCCGGCCATCGTCTTCGTCGACGAGATCGACGCCGTCGGCCGGCACCGCGGCGCGGGCATGGGCGGCGGACACGACGAGCGCGAGCAGACGCTGAACCAGCTGCTCGTGGAGATGGACGGCTTCGACGTGAAGGGCGGCGTCATCCTGATCGCCGCCACCAACCGGCCGGACATCCTGGACCCGGCGCTGCTGCGCCCCGGCCGTTTCGACCGGCAGATCGCCGTCGACCGCCCGGACATGCAGGGCCGTCTGGAGATCCTCAAGGTTCACCAGAAGGGCAAGCCGGTCGCGCCGGACGTCGACCTGTCGGCCGTCGCCCGCCGTACCCCCGGCTTCACCGGTGCCGATCTGTCGAACGTGCTGAACGAGGCCGCCCTGCTGACGGCCCGCGGCGACAAGAAGCTGATCGACAACCACTATCTGGACGAGGCGATCGACCGAGTCGTGGCCGGACCGCAGAAGCGGACCCGGATCATGAGCGACAAGGAGAAGAAGATCACCGCGTACCACGAGGGCGGTCACGCCCTGGTCGCGGCGGCGTCTCCGAACAGCGATCCCGTGCACAAGGTCACGATCCTCTCCAGAGGCCGGGCCCTGGGTTACACCATGGTCCTGCCGGACGAGGACAAGTACTCGACCACGCGCAACGAGATGCTGGACCAGCTCGCCTACATGATGGGCGGCCGGGCGGCCGAGGAACTGGTCTTCCACGACCCGACCACGGGCGCCTCGAACGACATCGAGAAGGCGACCGCGACGGCCCGCGCGATGGTCACGCAGTACGGCATGACCGAGCGGCTCGGCGCGATCAAGTTCGGCTCCGACAACTCCGAGCCGTTCCTGGGCCGTGAGATGGCCCACCAGCGTGACTACTCGGAAGAGGTCGCCGCACTGGTGGACGAGGAGGTCAAGAAGCTCATCGAGGCCGCGCACAACGAAGCGTGGGAGATCCTCGTCGAGAACCGCGACGTCCTCGACAACCTGGTGCTGGCGCTGCTGGAGAAGGAGACGCTGAACAAGGAGGAGATCGCCGAGATCTTCGCCGCGATCCACAAGCGTCCGGCCCGCCCGGCGTGGACCGGCTCCTCGCGGCGTACGCCCTCCACCCGCCCGCCGGTGCTCTCCCCTCGGGAGCTGGCCCCGGCGAACGGTGCCCAGCCCACCTCGGCGGCCTCGCTCACCAAGGCCACCACGCCCGAGGACGGCGCCGAGCAGTCCGAAGAGTCGGGTTCCGGCTCCGAGAGCTGATACCGGCCTTCCCGGGGCCCTCACGCCCCGGGAAGGACCCGGAATGAATGCCGCGTCACCCAGGTTTTAGCCTTGGGGGCGCGGCATTCCGCATTTTGTGCACAAGGAACGAGGCAGCTCCATGACGGACCCGGTGACGCTGGACGGCGAGAGCACCCTCGGCGTGTTCGACGAGAAGCGAGCCGAGAACGCGATTCGTGAGCTTCTGATCGCCGTTGGCGAGGACCCGGACCGGGAGGGGCTGCGGGAGACGCCGGGGCGGGTGGCCCGTGCGTACAAGGAGATCTTCGCGGGGCTGCGGCAGGAGCCCGAGGACGTCCTGACCACGACGTTCGATCTCGGCCACGATGAGATGGTGCTGGTCAAGGACATCGAGGTGATGTCCTCGTGCGAGCACCATCTGGTGCCCTTCGTGGGGGTCGCCCACGTCGGCTACATCCCGTCCCACGACGGCAAGATCACCGGGCTGTCGAAGCTGGCCCGGCTGGTGGACGTCTTCGCCCGCCGCCCCCAGGTCCAGGAGCGGCTGACCACCCAGGTCGCCGACTCGCTGATGCGGATACTGGAACCGCGCGGGGCGATCGTCGTGGTCGAGTGCGAGCACATGTGCATGACGATGCGCGGGGTGCGCAAGCCCGGTGCCAAGACCATCACCTCGGCCGTCCGCGGCCAGCTGCGCGATTCAGCCACCCGGGCTGAGGCGATGAGCCTCATCATGGCCCGCTGACGGCCCTCTGAGCGCCCTCAGAGCCCCTGCGGGCGGCTCAGGCGCCTCAGGCGCGGGCCGAGGCGCCCGGGCCGCGGCCGTTCTCGTCGTCGTCCTCCGGCAGCTTGCAGACCCGCTCCAGGAAGAACGCGGCGGCCACCACACCCGCCCCGGCCAGCACCGAAGCGCCCGCGTAGATGGCCTGGTCCTGCCGGGCCGGTACGTCCAGCTGCTCCAGGGCCAGGAAGACGCCGACCCCGCCGTACATCCCCGAGACCAGCGCCGCCACCAGCGCGCTCGCCTGGCCGAAAACCACCGCGCGGGCGGCCACCATCGGGTCCACGCCCTTCGCGTCCGGCTCCCGGTCCCGCTGGGCGCGCAGCCGCGACCGCAGCGAGATCGCGGTCGCGACCAGCACGACCGCGATCAGGGCCAGCACGATCGGCGCCGCCACCGGAACGCTCGGCAGCGAGCCCAGCGTGTCCCACAGCCGGGACCCAGCCCACGACACCACACCGGCCACGGCGAACAGCCCGACCAGCACCCCGATCCGAAGTTGCCTCACCGAGCGGTCGCCCCTCCACACATCAACGTCTGGTCAACTGGTCAACGTCTAATGGTCAACGTCTCTTGGTCAACGTCTATTCGGGCAGTCGCAGTTCCAGGTCCGCGCGGACCTGGACGCCGTCTCCGCCCACCTCGTCCAGCAGGGCCGAGACCGCGCCGCGCCCGGGGAACTCGGCCTGCGGGTCCACGTCGTTCCACGGCACCAGGACGAAGGCACGCTGGTGGGCACGGGGATGCGGCAGGGTGAGCAGCGGGTCGTCGGAGACCACGTCCTGGTACGCCACGATGTCCACATCGATGGTGCGCGGACCCCAGTGCTCGTCCCGTACCCGCTCGAACGCCTCCTCGATGGCGTGGCCGCGCTCCAGCAGCGAGGACGGCGGCAGGGTGGTCTTCACCAGCACCACCGCGTTGAAGTACGTCGACTGGGTGCCCGGCTCCACGCCCCACGGCTCCGTCTCGTACACCGGGGAAACGGCCTTGACCCGCAGGCCCGGGGTGTCCTCCAGCGCGTCCACCGCGCCTTGGAGGGTCTCCAGGCGGTTGCCCAGGTTGCTGCCGAGGGAGATCACTGCCCGTTTGGGGTTGGACAGGGTCACATCGGCGGCATCCACCTTCTCCACCACGGAGGCGGGAACGGGCTGCACGGTCGGGTCGCTGCTGCTCATACTCGGCTCCGGGTAATGGTGATGGTGACATCGTCGAAGGGAACGGTGATCGGGGCCTGCGGCTTGTGGACGACGACCTCGACCTCGCGCACCACATCATGCTTCAGGCAGGTGTCCGCTATCCGTTCGGCAAGGGTCTCGATCAGCTCGACCGGCTCGCCCCGCACCACCTCCACGACCTCCTCCGCCACCACGCCGTAGTGGACGGTCTTGGTCAGGTCGTCGTCGGCGGCGGCGGGACGGGTGTCCAGGCCGAGCACGAGGTCCACGACGAACGTCTGGCCCTCCTCGCGCTCCCGCGCGAACACACCGTGGTGCCCACGAGCCCTCAGGCCGCGCAGCGCGACACGATCCACCCGAATCACTCCTGCTGGTCGTCGGTTACGCGGGCACGCCCCGGCCGGTCCGGAACGCACCAGTGACCCCCTGCCGTCGGCGGGGAACCTCCTCGAATCTACCTGCGAATGTCGGCGGCACATGCCCACGGGGTCGCGGCAGATGGCTCCCACCGTCCCGCGCCACCTTCACCTACCCGCACCTCGCACGGCTCGAACGGGACCCATTCGAGCCATCGCGGGCCGCGGCTCAGGGACTCAGCCCGGCATCAGCCGGTCGTCGTCCTCGGGACCCTCCGGGCCCTCGTCGTCACGCTCCGCGAGCACCGGGGAGCCGTGGTGCGACCACACCTTCCAGCCGTCGTCGGTGCGCCGGAACACGTTCGTGGCCACCACCAGCTGGCCGACCAGCGGGCCCAGCTGCCCCTCCTCCTCGGCCGGGGCGCCGCTGAGGATGTTCTCGGTGCAGGTCACCAGCGCGGTGTCGGACATCACCGACACCTCGACGTCGGTCAGGAAGAACTGGATGTAGTCCGTGTTCGCCATGATCAGCGCGTAGGAACGGAGCACCTCGCCCCGGCCGCGCAGCACCGGCCAGCCCGGGTGCACACAGGACACATCGGTGTCCGTGGAGTCCAGCCACAGCTGGTCCAGCGCCCCGTGGTCGCCCTGCTCCATGGCCTCGTACAGCGCGGTGTTCACCAGCGCCACTCGCTCGTTGTCCGTAAGAGAAGTCACAGCGCTCCCGCCGCGTTCGCCACGTTCTCCAGGTGCGCGGCCCCGGCCACCTCGATGGCCCGGGCCACCCGCACCGCGTCCGCACTCGCCCGTACCTCGTGCACCCGGACCGCCCACGCGCCCTCGCGGGCCGCGATCGCGGTCACCGCGGCGGTCGCGGCGTCCCGCTCCCGGGCGGGCGGCGGGGCGTTTCCGTCCCCCGCCAGGACGCGGCCCAGGAACCGCTTCCGGGAGGCCGCCACCAGCAGCGGGCGGCCGAGCCCGCGCAGCGCGGCCAGATGGGCGACCAGCGCCAGGTCGTGCTCGGCGTCCTTGGCGAAGCCCAGCCCCGGGTCGAGCACGATCCGCTCCGGGGCGATACCGCCCGCGACGGCCGCCTCCACGCTGGTGCGCAGCTCGGCGACGACCTCGCCGACCACGTCCTCGTACACCGCCCGGTTGTTCATGTCGATCGACTGGCCGCGCCAGTGCATCACCACGAAGGGCACCTCGGCCGCGGCCACCGCCGGGACCATCGCCGGGTCCGCGCGGCCGCCGCTCACATCGTTGACCAGCCGCGCGCCCGCCTCGATCGCCCGCTCGGCGACCGTGGCCCGCATGGTGTCCACACTGATCAGGGCCCCTGCCGCGGCCAGTTCCCGCACGACCGGGACCACCCGGCGCAGCTCCTCGGCCTCGTCGACGCGCGCCGCGCCCGGCCTGGTCGACTCGCCTCCGACGTCCACCAGGTCGGCCCCGGCCGCGACCAGGTCGAGCCCGTGCTTGACGGCCAGCTCGGTGTCGAACCACTGGCCGCCGTCGGAGAAGGAGTCGGGCGTGACGTTCACCACGCCCATGACCGCACACCGGTCCCATTCCGGCAGTCCGGTCACTCGGCCCCGCTCGCGCAACGTCCTCATGACCTTAAGGCTAGACGTACCGGCAGTCCGGACGCGGGACGCGGGGGGCGGGGTGGAGGGCAGGGCGCTCCCTAGGCGGCTTGCTCCAGTTCGCGGCGGCGGGCCGGGGCCTGGTGTGCGCAGGGCCTGGGCTCGGCGCGCCGCCCGCGGCGCAGCAGCCGGGGCAGCGCGAGCGAGACGAACCCCTCGGCCTGCATGGCGGCCAGCCCGATGCGCGGCAGGTCCCGGGTGTTGCGGAAGACCACGAAGCGCGGCTCCCAGCGCGGCCGGAACTTGGCGTTGAACTTGTACAGCGACTCGATCTGGAACCAGCGGGACAGGAACACCAGCAGCCCCCGCCAGCCGCGCAGCACCGGGCCCGCGCCCAGCTTCTCGCCGCGGGCCAGCGCCGAGCGGAACATCGCGAAGTTCAGCGACACCCGGGTGACGTCCAGGGCCGGGGCGGCCTGCAGGGCGGCGACGATCAGCAGTTCGTTCATGCCCGGGTCGGCGCTCCGGTCGCGCCGCATCAGGTCCAGCGACATGCCGTCCGGGCCCCAGGGCACGAAGTGCAGGACGGCCTTCAGATCCCCGTACGGACCCTCCTCGACGCCGTCCTCGGCGGCCTTGTGGGCGGTGGCGATCACGGACTCGCCGTCCGCCGGGTCGCCGATCCGGCCCAGCGCCATCGAGAAGCCGCGTTCGGTGTCGGTGCCCCGCCAGTCCTCCGAGGCGCGCCGGACGGCCTCCAGCTCGTCCGGGCCGAGGTCGGCGACGCGCCGCACCCTCGTCTCGTAACCGGCCCGCTCGATGCGCTTGACCATCTGGCGTACGTTGCGCATGGCGCGTCCGGAGAGGGTGAAGTCCGCGACGTCCACGATCGCCTCGTCGCCCAGTTCCAGCGCGTCCAGCCCGGTCTCCCGGGTCCACACCTCGCCGCCGGTCTCGCTGCACCCCATCACCGCGGGGGTCCAGGAGTGCGCCCGCGCCTCCTCCATGAACGCGGCGATCGCGCCCGGCCACGCCTCCACGTCGCCGACCGGGTCGCCGCTGGCGAGCATGACCCCGGAGACCACGCGGTAGCAGACGGCGGACTTGCCGCTCGGCGAGAAGATCACCGCCTTGTCGCGGCGGAGCGCGAAGTGGCCGAGCGAGTCACGGCGCCCGTGGGTGGCGAGCAGCTCCCGCAGCTTCTCCTCGTCGGAGGCGGTCAGCCGGGCAGCCGGGTGCTCGGGGCGGAAGGCGAGGTACGCGGTGGTGGCGACGGTCAGCAGGCCGAGCGCGCCCAGCGAGTAGCCGACCGTGTAGTCCGCGCCGTCGCGGTAGCTGACCGGCCCCTCGAAGCCGATCAGCCCCCACAGCACGTGCTGCAGCTGCGCCGCCAGCGACGGCGCGCCCTCGATGGTGTCCGGGTGCGACCGCACGATGAGCATCCCGACGCCGAGGCTCACCCCGCCCATGGCCACGAAGTTGGCCAGCGCCATCCAGCGGCTGCGCGGGTCGGGCAGGGCGGCGAACTCGCGGCGGTAGCGCAGCAGCACGCCCATCAGGACGAGCGAGAAGACGGTGCCGAGGACGGAGTGCCGGTACAGCAGCTGGGCCGCCGCGCCGACCGGCAGCAGCACCACCGCCGCGACCCAGGCGCGGCGCTTACGGCGCTTCAGGCCGTGCGCCAGCATGAGCAGCAGCAGCCCGACCACGATCGACGCCGCGGCGGCCAGGGAGCTGACCGCGCCGGGCAGCACCTCCGCCAGCGCGTGCACCTTGCTGTGCCGCAGCCGCGGGAAAACGATGTCCACGAGCCCGATCAGCGTGCAGGCCGTGCCGACGGCCGTGGGCACCGTCTCCGGACGCGGCCCGCGCAGCACGCGCCGTATCCGGTTGGGAACCCCTCCGGACTTTTCGGCATCTGGACTGTCAGACATTCGCATTCCCGTCGCTTCGGTCAAAGGATCTTTGGTTCTCTGACGCAGCTTCCGCACGATTTGCGTCTATCTAGATGCGC
This sequence comes from Streptomyces sp. NPDC041200, assembly GCF_055591805.1. NCBI lineage: Bacteria > Bacillati > Actinomycetota > Actinomycetes > Kitasatosporales > Streptomycetaceae > Streptomyces > Streptomyces sp. NPDC041200. Next base: position 570,218 of record NZ_JBVIZF010000002.1, read on the forward strand.
TTCGAGGCGGCGGGGTTCCGCCCCCGGCTCCCGCCGGATGGCGCCCCCGCGGTACGGAGGACCGGCCGCCCGGCAGAAAGATAGTGATGGGTCTCACGAGCAACAACGTCGTGATCATGGCTGTCGTCGCGGCGCTGCTGCTGTTCACGGCCACGATATGGCTGTGGCCGCGGCTGGCCGGACGCGGGGTGTCCGCCGTGCTCGGCCGGGTCGGCATGCTAGCGGCAACTCAGGTGGCGGTGTTCGCGGCTTTTGGATTGTTCGCCAATCAGTCTTTCGGCTTCTACGGCTCCTGGGCCGACCTGTTCGGGACCGAGGACGAGATGGGAGTGGTGGTGGACCACGACACCCCCGGCACCCGGGTGAAGGTCACCGAGAGCCGCAAGCTCAACGTCTCCGGCGGCTCGTCGCCGGAGACCGGCGGGCGCGTCGACAAGGTGAACTTCCGGGGGCCGGTCTCGCGGATCGCCAGCCCCGGCTACATCTATCTGCCGCCGGAGTACTTCCAGCCCCGGTACGCCGAACGGAAGTTCCCGGCGGCCCTCGTGCTGACCGGCTACCCGGGCACCACCGAGGCCCTCATCAATGGCCTGAAATACCCCCAGAAGTCCCAGAAGCTGGTCAAAGAGGGGAGAATGCAGCCGACCATCCTGGTCATGATGCGGCCGACCGTGGTGCCGCCACGGGATACGGAGTGCATGGACGTCCCCGGCGGGCCGCAGACCGAGACCTTCTTCACCAAGGACGTTCCGAAGGCCGTCTCCGAGCACTACCGGGTGGGCGCCCAGGCCCGTAACTGGGGTGTCGTCGGCAACTCCACCGGCGGCTACTGCGCCCTGAAGATGGCGATGCGCCACCCCGGCGCGTTCTCCGCCGCCGCCGGGCTGTCCCCCTTCTACAAGGCCCCCCTCGACGCGACCACGGGCGACCTCTTCGGCGGCAGCCGCCAGCTGGAGCGCGAGAACAACCTCATGTGGCGCCTCGGCCACCGCCCCGCCCCGCCGGTCTCGCTGCTGGTGAGCAGCAGCGAGCGCGGGGAGAAGAACTACCGGGCGACGATGCGGTTCGTGGAGAAGGTCCGCGAGCTGAACCGGCGCGGCGAGCCGACCCGCATCTCGTCGATCATCCTCGGCACCGGGGGCCACAACTTCAACACCTGGAAGCGCGAGGTGGCTCCCACCCTGGAATGGCTGGGCACCCGCCTCCACGCCGACTGAGCGCGCCGTCGCTACGCGTCGGTGATCGTCTGGAGGTCGACCTCGCCCCGGGCGATGCCGCCCGCGTCCGCGTCGATCGAGCGGCGCAGGGCCTCGTGGAGGCGGGCCGGGGTGAGGACGCCGAGGAAGCGTTCGCCGTCCAGGACGGCGATCCAGCCCGCGTCGTGCTGGAGCATCGTGCTGAACGCCTGCTTGAGCGCCGCCCCCACCGGAAGCCACGCCTCCATCCGGCGGGCGTGGTCCCGGACCGTCCCCTCCGAGCCGTCGGCCGCGTCCGCCGGGATCCAGCCGTGCAGGTTGTCCGCGTCGTCCAGGACGACGGCCCAGCGGGCGCCGTCCGAGGCCAGCCGGGCGGCCGCCTTGGTGAGCGGGTCGTCGAGGTGGACGACCGGGGGCTGCCAGAGGTCGCCGGGTTCGATGGGGGTCACCGAGAGCCGCTTGAGTCCGCGGTCCGCGCCGACGAAGTCGGCCACGTACGGCGAGGCGGGTGCGCCCAGCACCGCCGCCGGGGTGTCGAACTGTTCGATGCGCCCGGAGCCGTACACCGCGATGCGGTCGCCGAGCCGCACCGCCTCCTCTATGTCGTGCGTTACGAAAAGCACGGTTTTCCGCACCTGCGACTGAAGCCGCAGGAATTCCGTCTGCAGATGTTCGCGGACGACCGGGTCAACGGCCCCGAAGGGTTCGTCCATCAGCAGCACCGGAGGGTCCGCCGCCAGCGCCCGCGCCACCCCGACCCGCTGCCGCTGGCCGCCGGAGAGCTGGTCGGGATAGCGGTCGCCATATACGGAAGGGTCGAGTCCGACCAGATCGAGAAGCTCGGCGGCCCGGTCCCGCCCCTTCTTCCGCTGCCACCCCAGCAGATGCGGCACGGTGGCGGTGTTCTCCAGCACGGTCTTGTGCGGGAAGAGGCCGACTTGCTGAATGACGTAGCCGATACGGCGGCGCAGCGCGACCGGATCGGTCTCGGCGATGTCCTCGCCCTCCACCAGAATCCGGCCGGAGGTCGGCTCGATGAGCCGGTTGACCATTTTCATCGTGGTGGTCTTGCCGCACCCCGAGGGTCCGACGAGCGTGACCAGCTCACCCTCCGCGACCTCGAAGGACAGATCGTCCACGGCGGTCGTGCCGTCGGCGTAGCGCTTGGTGACATGCTCGAAACGGATCATGGCTCCCCATTGTTGCCGCATTCGTGGCAGACATTGTTGCTGTTGTGTGGCGATCGGACGAGATTGTCATCTCCCGGGGATAGGGTCACCCAGGAATTGGACGACCACGTGCCCGGGGGAGGTGAGCGTATGGCGGACCAGAACTGTCTGATCAGTAACGAATGGATATGCGGCGAGTATGTGCGCACGCGCGGTCAGGAGCTGACGGACGCGACGCTGCAGCATGTCGGGATCACCCTCGCGTCGGTCGCGATCGGCCTCGTGATCGCCTTTCCGCTCGCGCTGCTGGCCCGCCGCAGGCAGGGCGTGGCAGGCCCGGTGCTGGGGCTGACCACGATCCTCTACACGGTGCCGTCGCTCGCGATGTTCTCGCTGCTGCTGCCCGTCTTCGGGGTGTCCCAGGCGGTCGTGGTCACGGGTCTGGTGCTCTATTCGCTCACGATCCTGGTGCGCAACATCATGGCGGGCCTCGCCTCCGTGCCGGAGGACGCCAGGGAGGCCGCGCGCGGCATGGGGTACGGGCCGCTGCGGCTGCTCTTCGGCGTCGAACTGCCGCTCGCGCTGCCCGCCCTGATGGCCGGGCTGCGCATCACCACGGTCTCCACCGTCTCGCTCACCACGGTCGGCGCGATCATCGGCTACGGGGGGCTCGGCAACCTCATCTACGAGGGCATGCACAGCTTCTTCAAGGCGCAGGTGCTCACCGCCTCGGTGCTGTGCGTGGCGCTGGCGGTCGTGGCGGACGTGCTGCTGCTCGGCGTCCAGCGGGTGCTGACGCCCTGGGCGCGTAAGAGGAGGAGGGCCTGATGGGCGTCATCGGCGAGGCGTGGAACTGGCTGGCCACCGGGTCGCACTGGCAGGGCGCCGACGGGGTGTGGACCCGGCTCGGCCAGCATCTGTTCCTGACGTTCGTCTGCCTGGCGATCTCGTGCGCGGTCGCGCTGCCGGTCGCCGTCCTGCTCGGCCACATCGGCAAGGGCGGCGCGATCGCGGTCAACATCTCCAACGCGGGCCGGGCCGTGCCCACCTTCGCCGTGCTGGTGCTGCTGCTCCTCAGCCCGCTGGGCTCGCACGGCCAGTGGCCCACGATCATCGCGCTGGTACTGTTCGCCATCCCGCCGCTGCTCACCAACGCGTACGTCGGGGTGAGCGAGGCGGACCGGGAGGTCGTGGAGGCGGCCCGGGGCATGGGCATGACGGGCGGCCAGCTGATCCGCCGGGTCGAACTGCCCCTCGCGTTCCCGCTCATCATGACGGGCGTACGGACCGCCGCCGTGCAGGTCGTGGCCACCGCGACACTGGCGGCGCTGCCCGGCGGCGGCGGGCTCGGCCGGATCATCACGGCGGGTTTCCGGCTCACCGACACGCCCCAGGTGGTGGCCGGGGCGGTGCTGGTCGCGGCGCTCGCGCTGCTGGTCGAGGGCGCGTTCGTCGCCCTCGGGCTGGCGCTGGACCCGATGCGGCGGAAGACGGGGCGGCGGTCGGCCGCGTTCCGCCGCCCGCCCGCCGACCAGGCGCCCAAGGCGCCCGCGCTGACGTCGTCACGCTGACGTCGTCACGCCGATGTCGTATCGCTGATGTCGTATCGCTGATCCGAACCGCGCGTACATATCTATGGATGGGGAAACCATGAACACGTTCTTGAGAGTGACGGGGGCGGCGGCGAGCGCCGTGGCGCTGGCGGTCGGCGCGACCGCGTGCGGCGGCGACAGCCTGGAGAAGTCCGGCGGCGACAGTTCCGGCGCGCCCGGCAAGGGATCGCTGGTGATCGGAACCGCGTCCTTCGCCGAGTCGAAGGTCCTCGCGGAGCTGTACGCGGGGCTGCTGGAGAACGCCGGTTACTCGACCTCCCTCAAGACGGTCGACACCCGCGAACTGTATGAACCGGCCCTGGAGAAGGGCCAGATGGATGTCGTACCGGAGTACGCGGCGACGCTCGCCGAATTCCTCAACCAGAAGAAGAACGGGCCGAATGCCAAGCCCGTGGCCTCGTCCGACGTGGACGACACGGTGAAGGCGCTGAAGAAGCTCGCCGAGCCGCGCGGACTCAAGGTGCTGGACGCGGGCGAGGCGGTCGACCAGAACGCCTTCGCGGTGAGCCGGAAGTTCGCCAAGGAGCATGACCTCAAGACGCTCTCCGATCTGGGGAAGTCCGGACAGAAGGTCAAGCTGGCGGCGGGCGACGAATGCCCGAAGCGGCCGTTCTGCCAGCCCGGTCTGGAGAAGCGCTACGGCATCGACATCGCGGGCATCGACCCGCTGGACATCGGCAGCGTGCAGGCCAAGCAGGCGGTCAAGGACGGCAAGGACCAGATGGTCCTGACCACCACCACGGACGCCACGCTGGACCAGTTCGGACTTGTCCTGCTCGACGACGACAAAAATCTGCAGAATGCCGACAACGTACTTCCCGTGGTGAATGCGAAGTCCGCCGGTTCACCCAAGATCGAAAACGCGCTGAACAAGCTCGGCCGCGTGCTCACCACGGCCGATCTCACCGAACTCAACAAGAAGGTTGACGCCGAGCGGCTCAAGCCCGCCGATGTCGCGGCCGACTACCTCAAGGAGAAGGGTCTCGTGAAGTAGTTTGCCAACGGATTGACAACGGATCTGGCCTGCCGACCCCCCAAACCAGCCGTACGCACGGTAAGTTTCGGCCCATGCCACGTGGACGCCACCGCCAATCCCCACCCCTGCACAGGCTACTTCCCCCTCTGTCGGTCGCAGCCGCGTCAATAACCTGCGCCGCCGGTGCCTGGCTGGTCGGCGATACGGTCGTGATTCGTGGACTCGCCGCGACCGCGGCCGCCGCCGCGGTCGTCGGCTCGGTCCTGACACGCCGTTGGGACCGCGCGGCCGGCCGCCGGGTCGCGGAGGCCGCGAGTGAGACCGCCCGCCAGGAGATGAAGTACGAAGAGCGCATCGCGGAGCTGGAAGCGGACGCCGAGAAGACGGCCGAGCTGCGCACCGCGCTCAACACCCGGCTGCGCGCCAAGCGGGCCGAACTCGCCCGGCTGCGCAACGAGCACGCCGAGCTGCTGCGCCGTTACGCCACGGCCGAGACCGAGCGGGCCAGTGCCCTGGAGGGGCGCCGCAGGCTCGCGTTGGAGGCCGGGGTCCCCTCGAAGGAGCTGACCGCGGCGGAGCCGTCCGACGAGGCGGCCGCGGACGCCGAGTCGGCGGAGTCCGCCGAGTCCGAGGCTCTCGCCCTGAACGCGTACGCCCGCGCCGACGAGGCGCTCAGCCGCCTCGTCGCCAGCGCGCGGCAGCAGCGGGAGCGGGCCGAAGCGGAATCACGGTCCCTGGCTGTCGAGCGGGAGAAGGCCGAGGCCGAGGCCGAGGCCAAGGACCAGGAGAAAGCGGAAGCGAAGGACAGCAAGGCCGGAAGAGCGGCCGCGGACCCGGACGAGGACGGTGCAAGCGTCCCGGGGAAGCGCCCGGCGGCCGACGAGCGTGACGGCCCGGGCAGCTCCCCGGTGCCGCCGCCCCACGCTCGTACGGCCGCCTCCGCCGTGGTGCCGTATGCCGCGGCACGCCGGGCCGCCTCCCGTTCGGTGGGCGGCTTCGACTACTTCGGCACCCAGAAGACCCCGCCGAAGCAGCAGGAGCCCGAGCCGGAGGCCGAGGAGGACCTCGCCGATGTGATCGGCGCGGAGACCCTCGCCGAGACCCGGAAGGGCGCGGTCGGCGAGGTCATCGACCTGACCGCGCACGAGGAGAACGAGCCCATCGGGATCGAGGAGCTGCGCAGCGCGATCTCGTAGGCCTCACTTCTACTTGTCGATGTCGCCGACGACGAAGAACAGCGATCCCAGGATCGCCACCATGTCGGCGACGAGCGTCCCCGGCAGAAGCTCCGTGAGCGCCTGGATGTTGTTGAACGAGGCCGAGCGGAGCTTCAGCCGGTACGGCGTCTTCTCGCCCTTGGAGACAAGGTAGTAGCCGTTGAGGCCGAGCGGGTTCTCGGTCCAGGCGTAGGTGTGGCCCTCGGGGGCCTTGAGCACCTTCGGCAGCCGCTGGTTGATCGGCCCCGGCGGCAGCTCGGCCAGCCGGTCCAGGCAGGCGTCGGCGAGCGCCAGCGAGTTGTGCGTCTGCTCCAGCAGGCATTCGAAGCGGGCGAGGCAGTCGCCCTCCTCGCGCACCACGACCTTGAGGGTGTCCTGCAGCTCCCCGTACGCCAGGTACGGCTCGTCGCGCCGCAGGTCGAAGTCCACGCCCGAGGCGCGGGCGATGGGGCCGCTGACCCCGTAGGCGTGCACGGCCTCCGCGGAGAGGGCGCCCACGCCGCGGGTGCGCCCCCGGAAGATCTCGTTGCCGAGCACGAGCCCGTCGTACACGTCCATCCGCGACCGCACCTCGGCCACGGCCGCGCGGGCCCGGCCGAGCCAGCCCACCGGCAGGTCCTCCTTGAGGCCGCCGACCCGGTTGAACATGTAGTGCATCCGGCCGCCGGAGATCTCCTCCATGACGTGCTGGAGGTCCTCGCGCTCCCGGAACGCGTGGAAGATCGGCGTGATGCCGCCCAGCTCCAGCGGGTACGAGCCCAGGAACATCAGATGGTTGAGCACCCGGTTCAGCTCGGCCAGCAGCGTCCGCACCCATACGGCGCGCTCCGGGACCTCCATCCCGAGCATCCGCTCGACGGCGAGCACGACGCCCAGCTCGTTGGAGAAGGCGGAGAGCCAGTCGTGGCGGTTGGCCAGCATGATGATCTGGCGGTAGTCGCGCGCCTCGAACAGCTTCTCGGCGCCGCGGTGCATGTACCCGATCACCGGCTCCGCGTGCTGCACGCGTTCCCCGTCGACCACCAGCCGGAGCCGCAGCACGCCGTGGGTGGACGGGTGCTGCGGGCCGATGTTCAGCACCATGTCGGTGCTTTCCGCCGCGCCGCCGATGCCGACTGTCGTCTCCGTCATGGGAACAGTTTGTCTCGACCCCCGCCCCGTCCAGAAACCGGGTCCAGCCCCTGGACCAGCTGGACCGGCCCTAGGGGAGGAGGGACCCGTACGGCAGGTCCACCGGCTGGGCCAGCCAGTGGAAGCCGCCCAGGCCCTCCGGGGCCAGCAGCTCCGCCGCCTCGCCCGCCGCGCCCAGGGCCCGTACGTAGGCGGCCGGGTCCGTGGAGGCCAGGGCGAGCGGCGGGCGGGCGGCGTCGAGGCCAAGGTGGCGCAGCGCGTCGCGCTGGGGGATCAGACGGGCGTCCGTCCCGGCGGCGCACGCGTCCAGCGCCACATGCGCCGTGATGTCGCAGGAGCCGTCGGGGACCGGCCGCACCTCCCGGCCGTCCCGGAAGCCGGTCAGCGTGCCGAAGGGCGGCCGGGCGGCCCGCTCATGGGCGTAGTCCACGGCCACCGCGAGCCCGGCGCCCACGCAGCGCACGGCCCCGGCCCAGGCCGTGTCGCGCGGGCGGCCGATCTCGGCCCGCAGCCCCGGCTCGGCGCCCGCCAGCGGCCACCACCGGTCCAGCCACGCCGCGTCCTCGCCGGTCACCTCGGCGCCGAGCCGTTCGGCGCCGTCACCGGCCGCCGAGACCTCGACCCGGCGCGGGACACCGTCAGGGTCGGCCTCGGCGATGTCGACGGGGACGTTGTCCAGCCACTCATTGGCGAACAGCAGGCCGGTGAAGCCCTCCGGCACCGTCTCCCGCCACTCCACCCGCCCGTCGAGCCCGGCGGGCCGCGCCGCCCGCTCGACCGCGTACGGCCGCAGCCGCGCGGCCAGCCCGTGCGGCAGGCCGGCGGCCGCCGCCAGCACCCCGGTCAGCAGCTCGCCGCGGCCCGCGCCCAGGTCCACCAGTGCCAGCTCCGGCGGCCGCCCCAGCGCCTCGTCCACCCGCCGCAGCAGCTCCGTGACCGCGCGCGCGTACAGCGGTGAGGCGTGGACCGACGTACGGAAGTGACCGGCCGGTCCCTCCGCCCGCCGGAAGAAGCCGTCCGTCCCGTACAGCGCCCGTTCGGCCGCTTCCCGCCAACCGCGCCATTCCCGCTGTTCACTCGCCACACCCCCACGCTAAAGCGGAGCGGTATCCACCTTGGGGAGTAGGGCGGGGGGATACGGATCGCCCCTCGGGCTGACCCGCCCGGGTACCCCCACTGCCTACTCTGGGTGACGTGCAGCGCCTCTACGACTTCCTCCGCAGCCATCCGACAGGGGTGGACACCTTCTGGGGCGTCCTCCTCTTCGGCTGCGGTCTCCTGTGGCTGGTGCAGGCGACCCCGGACTACGAACCACCGCTCGCGGCCGTGCCGATCACCCTGGCGCTGTGCACGGCCGTCGCGCTGCGCCGCCGCGCCCCCGCGATGATGCTGGGGCTGGTCATCGTGTGCGGCCTCGGACAGCTCGCGCTGGACGTCAGGATCAACATCGTCGACTTCGCGATGCTGGTGATCGTCTACACGGTCGCGTCCAACGCCGGGCGCCGCACCTCCCGGCTGGCCTTGGCCGCCGCGGTCTGCGCCCCGTCGTTGGCCACCGTCCGCTGGCCCGACGAACACGAGTCGGTGGGGGAGGCCGCCGTCTCGACGGTCTTCGTCACCATCCCCTTCGTCCTGGCCTGGGTGCTCGGCGACTCGATCCGCACCCGCCGCGCCTACTACGAACAGCTGGAGGAGCGCGCCTCCCGGCTGGAGAAGGAGCGCGAGGCGCAGTCCAAGGTCGCGGTCGCCGCCGAGCGCGCCCGGATCGCGCGCGAGCTGCACGATGTCGTCGCGCACAACGTGTCGGTGATGGTCGTTCAGGCGGACGGCGCCGCGTACGTTCTCGACGCCTCCCCGGACCAGGCCCGGCAGGCACTGGAGACGATCTCCGGCACCGGCCGCCAGGCCCTCGCCGAGATGCGGCGGCTGCTGGGCGTGCTGCGCACCGGGGAGCCGGGGGAGGCGAGCGACTACGTGCCGCAGCCGGACGTCGAGCAGATCGACGAACTGGTCGAGCAGGCGCGCGGCTCCGGGCTCCCGGTGGACTTCAAGGTCGTCGGCAGCCCGCGCCAGCTGCCCAGCGGCGTGGAGCTGACCGCGTACCGCATCGTGCAGGAAGCGCTCACCAACTCCCGTAAGCACGGCGGCCCCGACGTCGGCGCCAGTGTCCGCATCACCTACTTCGACGACGGGCTCGGCCTGTTGGTCGAGGACGACGGCCGGGGCGCCCAGCGCGAGCTGTACGAGGACGGCGGCGCGGACGGCAGCGGCCACGGGCTGATCGGGATGCGCGAGCGGGTCGGCATGGTCGGTGGCACGCTCGACGCGGGTCCGCGCCCGGGCGGCGGGTTCCGCATCAGCGCGCTGCTGCCGCTGAAAGCGTCGGGGTGAGCAGCGGACACCCGTCCGCGCGTACGTAACGCGGTGAGCGCCCGTACGGAGCGCGCGCCGAGGGAGCCGAGGGAAGGGACCCGACCGGATGTCGATCCGCGTCATGCTCGTCGATGACCAGGTGCTGCTGCGCACCGGTTTCCGCATGGTGCTCGCCGCCCAGCCCGACATGGAGGTCGTCGCGGAGGCGGGCGACGGGCTGGAGGCGCTGGAGGCGGTGCGCTCCACCGAGGTGGACGTCGTCCTGATGGACGTCCGCATGCCGAAGCTGGACGGAGTGGAGGCGACTCGGCGCGTCTGCGAACAAGAAGGATCGCCCCGCGTCCTGATCCTGACCACGTTCGACCTGGACGAGTACGCCTTCTCCGCCCTCAAGGCGGGCGCGAGCGGCTTCATGCTGAAGGACGTGCCGCCGGGCGAACTCCTCGCCGCGATCCGCGCGGTCCACAGCGGCGACGCGGTCGTCGCCCCCAGCACCACCCGCCGCCTCCTGAACCGCTTCGCCCCCATGCTCCCGGGCACGGGCGCCAACCGCTCCGGCGCGCCCTCCCGCCCCGAGCTGGCGCGCCTCACCGACCGCGAGCGCGAGGTGATGATGCTCGTGGCCCAGGGCCTCTCGAACGGCGAGATCGCGGGCCGCCTGGTGCTGTCCGAGGCCACGGTGAAGACCCACGTGGGCCGCATCCTCACCAAGCTGGAACTCCGCGACCGGGTGCAGGTGGTGGTCATGGCCTACGAAACAGGCCTGGTCCGGGCAGGCGGCTCCCCCCGCTGACGTCGCCCCGGAGCGGAGCCCCGGGGCGGCCCCGGCTCTGGGCGCCCCGGCTCTGGCCGCTCCCGGCCCTGGGCTCCTGGCCTTCGGCCTGTGGCGTTCCCCGGTGCCGCTCGCCCCTCCTCGTGTCCCGCCCCGTGAGGCCCGCAGGCGTGGACCGGCTGGGCGCCGCCGAGGGAGCCCGGGGGGTTCCCCGGTTCCGGGAAGGGGCGGGGCGGGGGAGAAGCGCCACCCCCTACCGGAGGACGCCCTCCAAGAAGTCGCTCCCCAGCCGCGCCACCGCCGACAGCTCCAGCTGGTGCAGGACATACCGCCCCCGCCGCCGGGTCTGCAGAAGCCCGGCCTTCTTCAGGACGGCGATGTGCCGGGAGACCTCCGGTGGCGTGATGGCGTACGCCTCGGCCAGCTCACCCGTGGTGTGCGGCCCCCGGGCCAGCGCACGGCAGATCCGCATCCGCATCGGATGGGCGAGGGCCTCCAGCCGGTGCTGGACCAGTTCCAGGGCGGCGGGCGAGGCGAGTTCGGGACCGGCGACCGGGTACTGGATCACCGGGTGCCAGCCCGGCGCGTGCACCATCAGCAGATGCGGCCAGCCGAACGTCGTCGGGATGAGAGTCAGCCCGCGCCCGGCCGCCGTCGTCCGCCCCGCCGCCAGCTTGTCGGCCAGGACGCGCGTCCGCCCATCCGCCCCCTGCTCCAGCGACAGCGCGGCCGAGGCCGCCGCCAGCGCCTCCGCGAGCCCCTTGCGCTGCAGCAGCTCGCCCTTGTGGCGGGCGTCGGCGGCCAGTTGGACCCGCACCCGCCGCCAGGTGTCCGCGAAGAACGCCTCATCGCAGTCCTCCAGCAGCCGCCGCAGCCACACCCGCAGCCCGTCCGGGTCGACCAGCATGCGGTCCACGAACGCCAGTTGCCGAGGCCCGCGGGCCCGGGCCATGTCCCGGACCCGGTCCTGCTCGCCCCGGTCGACCAGCGGCGACGGCGTCGGCCGGTCGTACGAGGCGGAGCAGCTGATCTCGAACGCGGCCGCCACGAACGCCTCGTCGTCGATGCGGTCCAGCGCGTCCAGATCCTCCGTGAGCGTCGCCCCGGGCGCGGACGGCAGCAGCAGGTCGGAGCGGGCCGTGCCCCACAGGAAGTCCGCCTCGCACAGCCGGTCGGCGAGATCCGGCTTGAGGGAGGCGGCGGTCGCGGTGGCCCAGCCGTGCTGCCCTGGGTGGTGGGCGGGCTCGGACAGCACGTGCAGCGCCGCGCCCAGTTCCGCGAGCGGTGACGGACTGAAGATGATGCGCTCGGGCGGCAGCCCGGTGATGTCCACGACATTGGCCATGACCCCTATGGTGCGGCAGGCCGCGCCGTGCCCCGACCTCGTTTGACGGCGATCGTCAAACGAGGTGACGGGCGGCGGCGGGCCGTCCGAAGCTCCTTCCATGTCCGTCACTCAGCAGTACGCACTCGACCTGTACCGGGCCGCCCAACGTGGTGAGCCCGCCCCGCCCGCCCCTGGCCAGGGCGACTGGCGCGCCCTCCGGACGCTGCGCGAGTACCGCGACTTCCAGGCCGTGGTCGCCGAACGCCCGGCCCGGCGGCGCCGCGAAGCCCTGCGGCGGGCGCTGCGAGCGGTAACGGCCCGGGCGGCCCAGACCGTACGCCCCGCACGGCGCTCGGCCGCCGGAGCGCCGCACGGGGCCGCCCCCGCCCGCCGGGCCACGGACCCGTCCTCGTGCCAGACCACGGCCTGAGCCGCCAGGCGGCGCGGCCTGCGCGCCGAGCAGTGTGCGGGGCCGGTCGTCAGGCGTCGTCCGTGCCGTCCTCGGCCAGTACCGCGCGCACTCGCGTCAGGAACGCCGCCACCGCCTCCCTCACGTCCTCCGCCGTCCAGTCCAGCGCGGGCGCGGCCACCGTCACCTCGGAGACGGCCAGACCTGGGGGTCCCTCCTCCCACCAGCGCCTGAACAGCGTCGTCCGGGTTTCTTCGGCCAGGCGTATGCCCGCCTCGTCCAGCACGCGCGCCGGATAGGGCAGCCACATCTGGAACTGATGGGTGTGCGGCACCTCCGGCCGCACCCGGAACCAGGCCACCCCGGCTTCCGTGAACGCCTCGCGCATCGCCCGCGCCACGACGGCCGCATGGGCCACATATGACGGCAGCCGCGGCAGTTCGCGGTCCAGACCGGCCAGGGCGGCGAGCGCCGTGGGCCACTGCTGGAACACCTGGCCGCCGTACCGGTGGCGCCAGGCCGTGGCCTCCGCGATCAGCGTCTCCGGGCCCGCGAGCGCGGCCCCCGCGATGCCGTCGAGCGACTTGTAGAAGGACACGTACACCGAATCCGCGAGGGCGGCGATCTCCGGGAGCCCGCGCCCGAAGTGCGTGGTGCACTCCCACAGCCGGGCCCCGTCGAAGTGGACCACGGCCTCCCGCTCCCGGGCGGCCTCCACCACGGCGACCAGGTCGTCCCACTCCGGCAGCACGTAGCCCGCGTCGCGCAGCGGCAGTTCGAGGGCGAGGGTGCCGAACGGCTCCTCCAGGTCGCGGATCTCCGCGGCGGTGGGCAGCCGGGGCGCGCTGGTCGGCCGCACCGCGCGCAGCCCGCTCACCGTCAGATACGCGTCCCGCTCGTGCACCTCCAGATGGGCCAGCGGATGGACGGCCACCGCCGGATTGCCGGTGCGCCCGGCCCAGGCGCGCAGGGCGACCTGCTGGGCCATGGTGCCGGTGGGGAAGAAGGCCGCGGCCTCCATGCCGAGCAGGTCGGCGACCCGCCGCTCCAGCTTTTCGACGACCCCGTCCCCGTACATGTCCACCCAGTCGCCGAGGGCGCCGTCGAGGCCCGGGGCGGCGGCGGTCAGATCCGCCAGCCGCTCGCCGATCCGACGCTCCAGCGGGCCCCGCGCGAGCATCCGCTCGGAGCCGTGCCAGGCCGCGAGCCTGCGCTCCCGCGCGGCCTGTTGCGCCGCATCTGCCGTATCTGCCGCATCTGCTGGCTCCACCGCCCCCGTCATGTCAGCCGCGTCCGTCACATCCACCACATCCCCCCGCATCCGCGATGTCTGCCATGACCCGATGATGACCCACGCGCAGGTCACCCCCGGAGTTATCCACAGGCCGGTTATCCACAGGCCTGGCACACCCCCGGCCCCTCGGGGACACTCGCGTAGCATGGCGGGGAATCGTCCGGTACCCCCTGAGGACTGGAACGGAAGGCCGCAGTCGCGTGAACGCACAACCACTTCCCGAGCCGCAGGACCGCCCGGCCCGGCTCACCGTCGGCGTGGTCGGCGCCGGTCGTGTCGGTCCGGCGCTCGCCGCCTCGCTGCGGCTGGCCGGGCACCGGCCCGTCGCCGCCTCCGGCGTCTCCGACGCCTCCGTGAGCCGGGCCGCCGCCCTGCTCCCCGAGGTCCCGATCGTCCCGCCCGCCGAGGTGCTGGCGCGGGCCGAGCTGGTCCTGCTCACCGTCCCCGACGACGCCCTGCCCGAGCTGGTCCAGGGGCTCGCCGAGACCGGCGCGGTGCGCCCCGGCCAGCTGCTGGTGCACACCTCGGGCCGCTACGGCACCGCCGTGCTGGAGCCCGCCCTGCGGGCCGGTGCGCTGCCGCTCGCGCTGCACCCCGTGATGACGTTCACCGGCACCCCGGTCGACGTCCAGCGGCTCGCGGGCTGCTCCTTCGGCGTCACCGCCCCCGAGGAGCTGCGGCTGGCGGCCGAGGCGCTGGTCATCGAGATGGGCGGCGAGCCCGAGTGGGTCGCGGAGGAGTCCCGTCCGCTGTATCACGCGGCCCTCGCCATCGGCGCCAACCACCTGGTCACCCTGGTCGCCCAGTCCATGGAGCTGCTGCGCGCCTCCGGGGTCGAGGCGCCCGACCGGATGCTCGGCCCGCTGCTCGGCGCCGCCCTCGACAACTCGCTGCGCAGCGGCGACGCCGCGCTCACCGGCCCGGTCGCGCGCGGCGACGCTGGCACGGTCGCCGCGCACGTCCAGGAGCTGCGGCGGCACGCACCGCAGGCCGTCGCCGGGTATCTCGCCATGGCCCGTGCCACGGCGGACCGGGCGCTCGCCCACGGGATGCTCAAGCCGGAGCTGGCGGAGAACCTGCTGGGCGTTCTGTCGGACATCTCGGACGCCCGGGGCCGGGGAGGAGCGGGATCGTGAGCCCGAAGCTGTGGACCAAGCCGAGCCCCGGGGAGCCGGATGTGGAGCTGTTCGGGAGTCGCACGGACTTCGACGCCGCGCTGGCGCACTTCGCCGTGCCGGGGCGTACGGCCGTCGTCATGACCATGGGCGCGCTGCATGATGGGCATGCCGCGCTGATCCGCGCCGCGCGCGCCCGGGTCGGCGCCGAGGGCCTCGTCACTGTCACCGTCTTCGTCAACCCGCTGCAGTTCGGCGCGGGCGAGGACCTGGACCGCTATCCGCGCACGCTCGACGCCGACCTGGAGGTCGCGGCCGCCGCCGGGGCGGACATCGTCTTCGCCCCCTCGGCCGAGGAGGTGTACGGAAGCGGCGAACCGCGCATACGGATGGCCGCCGGAGCGATGGGCGCGGGGTACGAGGGCGCTTCCCGGCCCGGCCACTTCGACGGGATGCTCACCGTCGTCGCCAAGCTGCTCCACCTCACCCGCCCGGACGTCGCCTTCTTCGGCGAGAAGGACGCGCAGCAGCTGGTGCTCGTCCGCCGGATGGTGCGGGACCTGGACTTCCCGGTGGAGATCGTCGGCGTCCCCACGGTCCGGGAGGGCGACGGGCTGGCCCTGTCCAGCCGCAACCGCTACCTCTCGGCGCGGGAGCGGGCCACCGCGCTGGCCCTGCACAGGGCGCTGTTCGCGGGGCGTGACGCGGGGTTGTCGGCGGCGCGGTCCGCCGGAAGCGCCGAGAGTCCCCCCGGCGGGGGCGCGGACGGCCTCGCCCAGGTCGGCTCGCCCGGTGCCGTACGGGCCGCCGCGCGCGCGGTGCTGGCGGAGGCCGCCCTCCTCGATCCCCCGCTCGTCCCCGACTACCTGGACCTGATCGACCCGGAGGACTTCACCGAGGCCCCCGAGGACCACACCGGCGAGGCGATCCTGGCCGTCGCCGCCAAGGTCGGCTCCACCCGGCTGATCGACAACATCCGACTGTGGTTCGGAGCGGACCGATGAACGGACCGATGAACGGACCGATGAACGGACCGATAAACGGGCCGGTGCACGGGGCGTCCGGCGTCACGGCCCCGGCCACCGCCCTGCGCGCCCCCGCGCCCGGCTGGGCCACCGAGGCCGACGTCGTGGTCGTCGGCTCGGGCGTCGCGGGCCTGACCGTGGCGCTGCGCTGCGCCGCCGCCGGGGCGAAGGTCACCGTCGTCACCAAGGCCCGGCTCGACGACGGCTCCACGCGCTGGGCCCAGGGCGGCATAGCCGCCGCCCTCGGCGACGGCGACACCCCCGGGCAGCATCTCGACGACACGCTCGTCGCGGGCGCCGGGCTGTGCGACGAGCAGGCCGTGCGGATGCTGGTCACCGAGGGCCCCGACGCCGTGCGGCGGCTCATCGCCACCGGCGCCCGCTTCGACGCCGACGACGACACCGGCGAGATCCTGCTGACCCGCGAGGGCGGTCACCACCGCCGCCGCATCGCCCACGCCGGCGGCGACGCGACCGGCGCGGAGATCTCCCGCGCCCTGGTCGGCGCGGTGCGCGAGGCCGGGATCGACACCGTTGAGAACGCCCTCGTGCTCGACCTCCTCAAGGACGCCTCCGGCCGCGCCGCGGGCGTCACCCTGCACGTGATGGGCGAGGGCGCGCGGGACGGTGTGGGCGCGGTGCACGCGCGCGCGGTCGTCCTCGCGACGGGCGGCATGGGCCAGGTCTTCTCCGCCACCACCAACCCGGCCGTCTCCACGGGCGACGGCGTCGCCCTCGCGCTGCGCGCCGGGGCGGAGGTGAGCGACCTGGAGTTCGTCCAGTTCCACCCGACCGTGCTGTGGCTCGGCCCGGAGGCCGAGGGGCAGCAGCCGCTGGTCTCCGAGGCGGTGCGCGGCGAGGGCGCGTATCTGGTGGACGCGGACGGGGTGCGCTTCATGGTGGGGCAGCACGAGCTGGCCGAGCTGGCGCCCCGTGACATCGTCGCCAAGGGCATCATGCGGCGGATGCGCGAGCAGGGCGCCGAGCACATGTACCTGGACGCCCGCCACTTCGGCGCCCGGATGTGGGAGCACCGCTTCCCGACGATCCTGGCCGCCTGCCGGACCCACGGCATCGACCCGGTCACCCAGCCGATCCCGGTCGCCCCCGCCGCGCACTACGCCAGTGGCGGGGTGTGGACGGACCTGCGGGGGCGTACGACGGTGCCGGGGCTGTACGCGTGCGGGGAGACGGCCTGCACGGGCGTGCACGGCGCGAACCGGCTGGCGTCCAACTCGCTGCTGGAGGGCCTGGTCTTCGCCGAGCGCATCGCGGCGGACATCGCTTCGGGCATCCCGGCCGTCGCTGCCACCACGGACACCGCCGCCATCGTCGAGCAGCCCCCCATACCGGAGCCCGCGCCACAGAACGCGCCACAGAACGCGGCGCCGAGGCCGGGGCAGGGCGGGGGAGGGGCCCTGCTCGCCCCCGAGGCCCGGTACGCCGTCCAGCGCATCATGACCACCGGCGCCGGTGTCCTCCGCTCCGCCGGAAGCCTCGCCCATGCCGCCGAGCGGCTGGACCGCGTCCGGGACGACGCCGTCGAGACGCTGCACCGCGACGGCAAGACGGCCGCGCCCGGCGTCGAGACCTGGGAGGCGACGAACCTCCTCCTCGTCGCCCGGGTCCTGGTGGCCGCCGCGCTCCGGCGCGAGGAGACCCGCGGCTGCCACTGGCGGGAGGACCGCCCCGACCGGGACGACGCGGCGTGGCAGCGCCACCTCCTGGTCACCCTCGGCCCCGACGGCTCGCTCGACGTCCGTACGACGGACTCCGCGGCGTTCCCCTCACCCACCACCCGACCCGAGACGGAGTCCCACCCGTGAGCAGCACCTCCGACGACCGCCAGCAGAGCCCCCCACAGGCCCTTCCGCTGCTCCAGATCGGCCTCCCGGACGGCGGTGGCGAGGGCGGCGGCTGCGGCAGCTCCTGCGGCTGCGGCGGCGCCGACGACGGCGCGTACGGGCTCGACCCGATGGAGTGCGGCCTCGACCCCGACCTGGCCCAGCTGCTGGCCGACGCCGGGCTCGACCCCGTCCAGGTCGAGGACATCGCGCACATGGCGATCGAGGAGGACCTCGACCAGGGCGTGGACGTGACGACCGTCGCCACCGTCCCCGAGGACGCCTTCGCCACCGCCGACTTCACGGCCCGTGAGGCGGGCACCGTGGCCGGGCTGCGGATCGCCGAGGCGATCCTGTCCGTCGTCTGCACGGACGAGTTCGAGGTCGAGCGCCACGTGGAGGACGGCGACCGGGTGGAGCCCGGCCAGCGGCTGCTGAGCGTCCGCACCCGCACCCGCGACCTGCTCACCGGCGAGCGCAGCGCGCTCAACCTGCTGTGCCGTCTGTCCGGCATCGCGACCGCGACCCGCGCCTGGGCGGACGCCCTGGAGGGGACGAAGGCGAAGGTCCGCGACACCCGCAAGACGACGCCGGGGCTGCGCGCCCTGGAGAAGTACGCGGTGCGCTGCGGCGGTGGCGTCAACCACCGCATGTCGCTGTCGGACGCGGCGCTCGTCAAGGACAACCACGTGGTCGCCGCGGGCGGCGTGGCGCAGGCGTTCAGCGCCGTTCGGGCCGATTTCCCGGACCTGCCGATCGAGGTGGAGGTCGACACCCTGGACCAGATCCCGCCGGTCCTGGAGGCGGGCGCGGATCTGATCCTGCTGGACAACTTCACCCCGGAGCGCACCCGCGAGGCGGTCGGACTGGTCGCGGGCCGGGCCGCGCTGGAGTCCTCGGGCCGCCTGACGCTCGCCAACGCCCGTACGTACGCCGAGACCGGCGTCGACTACCTGGCGGTCGGCGCGCTCACCCACTCGTCCCCGGTCCTGGACATCGGCCTGGACCTGCGCGACGCCGAGGCGGTGTAGCGCCGTGCCGCTGACCGTCGCCCCGCCCCCCACCCCAGAACTCGCCCTCTGCCGTGAGGCCGACCGGAAGCGGTGTCGCCCATGCTGCTGACCATCGACGTGGGAAACACGCACACCGTCCTCGGCCTCTTCGACGGGGAGGAGATCGTCGAGCACTGGCGGATCTCCACCGACGCCCGCCGCACCGCCGACGAACTGGCCGTCCTGCTCCAGGGCCTGATGGGGATGCATCCGCTGCTCGGCGAGGAGCTGGGCGACGGCATCGAGGGCATCTCCATCTGCTCCACCGTCCCCTCCGTCCTGCACGAGCTGCGCGAGGTCACCCGCCGCTACTACGGCGACGTGCCCTCCGTCCTGGTCGAGCCGGGCGTGAAGACCGGCGTGCCGATCCTGATGGACAACCCGAAGGAGGTCGGCGCGGACCGGATCATCAACGCGCTGGCGGCCGTCGAGCTGTACGAGGGCCCGTGCGTGGTCGTCGACTTCGGCACCGCGACCACCTTCGACGCGGTCAGCTCGCGCGGCGAGTACGTGGGCGGGGTGATCGCGCCCGGTATCGAGATCTCGGTCGAGGCGCTGGGCGTGCGCGGTGCGCAGCTGCGCAAGATCGAGCTGGCCCGCCCGCGCAGCGTGATCGGCAAGAACACCGTGGAGGCCATGCAGTCCGGCATCCTGTACGGCTTCGCGGGCCAGGTCGACGGAATCGTCCGGCGGATGGCGCGCGAGCTGGCCCAGGACCCCGAGGACGTGACGGTCATCGCCACCGGCGGTCTCGCCCCGATGGTGCTGGGCGAGGCCTCGGTGATCGACGAACACGAGCCCTGGCTCACCCTCATCGGTCTGCGGCTGGTCTACGAGCGCAACGTCGCGCGCGGCTGACCGGCGCGGTGCGGCCAGATCGGCGCCTGATCGGCGCCTGATCGCGCCGCGAAAACACCGTTCACCTGCGAACTCGGCAGTATTGGCGGCAATACGAAACGAATTCCGCGCACTGTTCATTCGGTACGGCCGGTGAGTCCACTCCACCGACTGCCGAGACGTAGTCGAGGAATGCCGTCCCCGCCGAATTCGGCATCGAGAAGCGGAGTGCGCCCGACCGGAGCCCGTTCGCTCCGGCGGAGCCGTCTGCCGGGGGCCGGGCGGACTCCGGTGCGCGGGCGGGCCCGTACTCCGGCCGCCACCGCCGAATGGCCGCCCCCGCAACGCGCCGCACCGCCCGCCGCTCAGCGAAATTTGTCCGCTTAGCACTTAAAGTCCTCCCATGCCCACGCCCTATGGATCCCGCGGCGGAATGGCGTTCAGTGCGGATGAGCTGCGTGTGCTCCGACGCGCCCTCGCCATCGCCCTCCAACCCGAACCCGTCACTCCCCCCGGCCCCCGCGGCCCGGACCGGGCGGAGGAGGTCCAGGACTGTTTCCGGCTCGCCGAGGCCGTGGACGAGGCCGTCCGCGAGGGCGGGCGGCTGCGAGCGTTCCTGCTCGACGAGCTGACCCGCTACCGCACCGCCCTGCCCGGCGCCGCCGTCGGCTATCTGGAGCAGCTCGAGGGCGCCCTGGCGGCCGGTTACGAGCCGCTCCCGGAGGACCTGGCCGCGCTGCGCGCGCTGTGCCGGGCCACCGCCTCGGACGGTGAGGCCGAGCGCCGCCGCGCGCTGCTGAGCCACTGTGAGCGCCTGGCCGAGCGCTGCGTACGCGCCCGGCTCGCGACGCGTGCCGTGGCCGTCCCGCCGGACGCCCGGCCCGTGGAGGCCCGGCTACGCGCCCTGCCGGGTGGCGTCATCGGCGTCGGCGCCGGAACCGGAAGCGGGACGGCCGGATCAGCGGGTGGGCCGGTGCTGAAGGACGAGGAGCCGAAGCGGGAGCCGCGCAAGAAGCCCACCCCCGCCCCCGACCGTGGCGACCGCGAGGAGCCGAAGCGGCGTGAGCCCGGCCGTGGCACCGGACGGCCGCAGCGGCCGGTGCCGACGCCCGCCGAGGTCTTCCCGCCCAAGCGCCGCCGCCCCTCCCCGCCGCCGGATCAGGAGTCCCGGCTCGTCCCGGGGGTGAGGCCCGGTGTCTGCGGCCCCGGGGTCGGTGCCGGGGTCGGTGCCGGGGTCGGTGCCGGGGTCAGGCCCGGCGCGGAGGCCGACGCGGGCGCCGCGTAATCTGGGGGCATCGAGCATAAGGAGGCCGATAGCCATGGATTACGTCTCCGCGCTGGTGCCGCCCCTGGTGATGGCCGTGGCCTTCACCTTCCTGATCGTGACGATCATCAAGAGCCAGGGTGGCGCCAACAAGGCGAAAGAAGACCACCTGGTGGACGCGGCACTCGCCCGCGCCGAGGCGGACCGCACGGCGTCGGCCGGTAAGACACCGGGCCGCGACGCGTCCTGACACCGGCCTCCGCACCTTCACCGGCACGCCCCGGGATGCACCCGCATCCCGGGGCGTGCGGCCTTTCGCCGCACACATCCCCCAACATTCGGCACATCTCCCACTATTATTCACATGTGCCTCGGCCATTGGGAGAGCTGGAAGACGCGGTCATGACGCGGGTGTGGAAGTGGAACCGCCCGGTCACGGTCCGAGAAGTCCTGGAAGACCTTCAGCGAGAACGCTCGATCGCCTACACGACGGTCATGACCGTAATGGACAACCTCCATCACAAGGGCTGGCTCCGCAGGGAGGTGCAAGGCCGCGCCTATCGATATGCCGCGGTCTCCACCCGGGCCGCCTACTCGGCCGCACTGATGAACGAAGCGTGGTCAACCAGTGACAACCCGGCGGCGGCCCTCGTCGCGTTCTTCGGGATGATGTCCGAAGAGCAGCGAGATGCACTGCGGGATGCCATGCGCGTCGCACAACTCGGTGAGCCCGGGGAGAGCCCCGGTGAGTCGGGGCGATGAGCCGGGGCGATAGCGTCCGGCCATGTCCTCTGCACTATCAAAAGTAGTCACTGTCCGCCGAGCCCGGACCGGCGATGTACGAGCCGTGCGCCGGCTCATCGACTCCTACGTGGGCGATCGCATCCTGCTCGACAAAGCCACGGTGACCCTTTACGAGGACATCCAGGAGTTCTGGGTCGCGGAGCGCGACGAGGACGCTGAGGTCATTGGCTGTGGGGCACTCCACGTCATGTGGGAAGACCTCGCGGAGGTTCGTACTCTCGCGGTGGATCCCGCTCACAAGGGGAGTGGTGTAGGCCACCTGGTGCTCGACAAGCTGTTGCAGACGGCGCGCTGGCTCGGCGTGCGGCGCATTTTCTGCCTCACCTTCGAAGTCGACTTCTTCACCAAGCACGGCTTCGTGGAGATCGGCGAGACGCCGGTCGACGGGGATGTCTACAGCGAGCTGCTGCGTTCCTATGACGAGGGCGTCGCCGAGTTCCTCGGTCTCGAACGGGTGAAGCCGAACACCCTTGGCAACAGCCGGATGCTTCTGCAACTGTGATCGCGGGCCCTATGTCCGAATCGCGCCCCTATCACATAGCTCCGGAACAGCGGGTTCCATCAGCCTTCCCTCATGGTCGATCGGTCGAACCTTCCCGGAGGGTTTGTGTTTTTCCGGGAAAAGCGGTTTCCTATTCTCCCGTAGTGTAATTACCTGGGGGGTGAGACATCAGCGGCTAACGCCGTGCCCCCGAGCCCCCCGTTTCCTCTGAAAGGAACCCCATGGCACAGAAGGTTCAGGTCCTTCTTGTCGACGACCTCGACGGCGGCGAGGCGGACGAGACCGTGACGTTCGCGCTGGACGGCAAGAGCTACGAGATCGACCTCAACACGGTGAACGCGGACAAGCTCCGTGACGCCCTGGAGCCGTTCACCAAGGGCGGCCGTCGCACCGGCGGCCGGGCCTCCGGCGGCCGTGGCAAGGCGCGTGCGGCGTCGGGCAGCGGCCAGGACACCGCGAAGATTCGCGCCTGGGCGAAGGAGAACGGCTACGAGGTCAACGACCGCGGCCGTGTTCCGGCGACCGTTCGTGAGGCGTACGAGAAGGCCAACGGCTGAACGCGTCACCCTTTCCCGGCTCGCCGCTGTCCGGGCAC
The DNA here is from genome assembly GCF_055591805.1 of Streptomyces sp. NPDC041200. Lineage (NCBI taxonomy): Bacteria > Bacillati > Actinomycetota > Actinomycetes > Kitasatosporales > Streptomycetaceae > Streptomyces > Streptomyces sp. NPDC041200. The sequence continues at coordinate 592,733 of NZ_JBVIZF010000002.1, forward strand.
TGGCCGGGCGCGCAACAACCGGGCTCGGTGGCACTCCGTGGCCGCCGCACCCACGAGCCGTACGAGATCGGGGGCGCCCCCATCGCCCCCGAAGCCTGTCACCGGCAGCGTCGGCTCCACCCCGCCCTCCGGCTCGGGAGGCCGCAGCCAGACGGCGGCCTCCTGCGGGCACCGTCCGCCGGGCGCCCCGGGTTCCCCGGGTGGAGGCCAGGAGGCGGAGGGGCACGGAGCGGTGATCCGGCCGCCGGCGCCGAGTGCGGTCAGATCGAGCGGAATTCCGCCCCACTCCAGCCAGTCGAGCAGCCCCGGCAGCTCGTCGGCGCCGCCCGCGGCCACCAGCAGCCGCATCCAGGGGCCCTCCACCGCGACCGGACCGGTCCGCGGTACGCGCCGCAGCAGCGCGAAACCGGCGGCGGCCGGCAGCTCCAGTACGTCGAATGCCACCCCCGTGAGCAGCTCGACGGGATCGCTGCCGGTCGTCGACCAGCCCAGCTCCCGCTCGTACCACCGCGCGCACCCCGGGGCGCCCTGGTCCGGTGCGCCCGGTTCCCGTGAGCACGACCCGGGGGCCGGGCGGTCCTGTGAGCGGCCGCACGGCGCCGCGGCGGTGGAGATCATGCCCAGAGAAACTGTCTCCCTCCCCGAAGGTTACGTCCCGTAGGCGCATCGACGCGCGGCGTGATCGGATGGGGGTGTGCAGGGGTGGTGAACGGGCGCAAGGTTGTTCGCCCGTAGCGGAGGGAACCGGCCCTCCGGGCATGGAGTGTCCGTCCTTGCGGGTAAGACATCCCTAGTGGGAGGGGCGGTCCGCGTGTCGGGAGAAGGGGGCGTTCGCCATCGGCGTAGTGACGGTGGGCGTATATGCCTGGCCTGCGGGAACATCGTCTCGCACCATCGGGTTGGAGCAGTTGTCGGCTGTTCGGGCAGGAGGCCATCTGCTGTGCGCCCTGTGAGAGTGGGGTCGATCCGGACGGTTGTCGGCAGTTGGAATGAGCTGTCCCGGGTTGCGGGACTAGCATGCGGAAGGACAGGGAGGGGATCGTCCCCGATCTTTCTGACCGCTCTGAGGAGCGATTAACGATGTTCGAGAGGTTCACCGACCGCGCGCGGCGGGTTGTCGTCCTGGCTCAGGAAGAAGCCCGGATGCTCAACCACAACTACATCGGCACCGAACACATTCTCCTGGGCCTGATCCACGAGGGTGAGGGTGTCGCCGCTAAGGCCCTGGAGAGCCTCGGGATTTCGCTCGAGGCGGTCCGCCAGCAGGTGGAGGAGATCATCGGTCAGGGCCAGCAGGCCCCGTCCGGGCACATCCCCTTCACCCCCCGTGCCAAGAAGGTCCTGGAGCTGTCGCTCCGTGAGGCCCTTCAGCTCGGTCACAACTACATCGGTACGGAGCACATCCTGCTCGGCCTGATCCGCGAGGGTGAGGGCGTCGCCGCCCAGGTCCTCGTGAAGCTGGGCGCCGATCTGAACCGGGTGCGGCAGCAGGTCATCCAGCTGCTCTCCGGCTACCAGGGCAAGGAGGCCGCCACCGCCGGCGGTCCGGCCGAGGGCACTCCCTCGACCTCGCTCGTCCTGGACCAGTTCGGCCGCAACCTCACGCAGGCCGCCCGCGAATCCAAGCTCGACCCGGTCATCGGGCGCGAGAAGGAGATCGAGCGGGTCATGCAGGTGCTGTCGCGCCGCACCAAGAACAACCCGGTCCTCATCGGCGAGCCCGGCGTCGGTAAGACGGCGGTCGTCGAGGGACTGGCCCAGGCCATCGTCAAGGGCGAGGTGCCCGAGACCCTCAAGGACAAGCACCTCTACACCCTGGACCTGGGCGCCCTGGTCGCCGGCTCCCGCTACCGCGGTGACTTCGAGGAGCGCCTGAAGAAGGTCCTCAAGGAGATCCGCACCCGCGGCGACATCATCCTGTTCATCGACGAGCTCCACACCCTGGTGGGTGCGGGCGCCGCCGAGGGCGCGATCGATGCCGCCAGCATCCTCAAGCCGATGCTGGCGCGGGGCGAGCTGCAGACCATCGGCGCGACGACGCTCGACGAGTACCGCAAGTACCTGGAGAAGGACGCGGCGCTGGAGCGCCGTTTCCAGCCCATCCAGGTCGCCGAGCCGTCGCTGCCGCACACCATCGAGATCCTCAAGGGCCTGCGGGACCGCTACGAGGCGCACCACCGCGTCTCGATCACGGACTCGGCCCTGGTCGCGGCCGCCACCCTGGCCGACCGCTACATCTCGGACCGCTTCCTGCCGGACAAGGCGATCGACCTGATCGACGAGGCCGGTTCCCGGATGCGGATCCGCCGGATGACCGCGCCGCCGGACCTGCGCGAGTTCGACGAGAAGATCGCCGACGTGCGCCGGGAGAAGGAGTCCGCGATCGACTCGCAGGACTTCGAGATGGCCGCGGGCCTGCGCGACAAGGAGAAGCAGCTCCTGGCCGCGAAGGCGAAGCGGGAGAAGGAGTGGAAGGCCGGCGACATGGATGTCGTCGCCGAGGTCGACGAGGAGCTGATCGCCGAGGTCCTGGCCACGGCCACCGGCATCCCGGTCTTCAAGCTCACCGAGGAGGAGTCCTCCCGGCTGCTGCGCATGGAAGACGAGCTGCACAAGCGCGTCATCGGCCAGAAGGACGCCATCAAGGCGCTCTCGCAGGCCATCCGGCGTACGCGTGCGGGCCTCAAGGACCCCAAGCGCCCCGGCGGCTCCTTCATCTTCGCGGGCCCGTCCGGTGTCGGTAAGACCGAGCTGAGCAAGACTCTCGCCGAATTCCTCTTCGGCGACGAGGACGCGATGATCTCGCTCGACATGTCGGAGTTCAGCGAGAAGCACACCGTCTCGCGGCTCTTCGGCTCCCCGCCCGGATACGTGGGCTACGAGGAGGGCGGCCAGCTCACCGAGAAGGTGCGCCGCAAGCCGTTCTCCGTGGTCCTCTTCGACGAGGTCGAGAAGGCCCACCCGGACATCTTCAACTCGCTGTTGCAGATCCTGGAGGACGGTCGGCTGACCGACTCCCAGGGCCGGGTCGTGGACTTCAAGAACACGGTGATCATCATGACCACCAACCTCGGCACCCGGGACATCTCCAAGGGCTTCAACCTGGGCTTCGCCGCCCAGGGCGATGTGAAGACCGGCTACGAGCGGATGAAGGCCAAGGTCAACGAGGAGCTGAAGCAGCACTTCCGCCCCGAGTTCCTGAACCGTGTCGATGACACCGTGGTCTTCCACCAGCTCACCGAGGAAGACATCATCCAGATCGTCGACCTCATGACCACCAAGGTGGACGAGCGGCTCAAGGACCGCGACATGGGCATCGAGCTCAGCGGTGACGCCAAGAAGCTGCTCGCCAAGCGGGGCTACGACCCCGTGCTGGGCGCCCGGCCGCTGCGCCGGACCATCCAGCGGGAGATCGAGGACGTGCTGTCGGAGAAGATCCTCTTCGGCGAGCTGCGTCCGGGCCACATCGTGGTCGTGGACATCGAGGGCGAGGGTGAGGAGAAGAAGTTCACCTTCCGCGGCGAGGAGAAGTCGGCGCTGCCGGACACCCCGCCGATCGAGTCCGCCGCCGGCGGAGGCCCGAACCTGAGCAAGGACGCCTAAGCGTCACCTTGTGAGCGGCTGAGGGGCCGCTGGACCGTCTCGCACGGTCCAGCGGCCCCTTTTGCTGTCCGGCCCCTCCCGGGCCGTCCTGAGCCGCGCTGAGCCGTTCTGGGCCGTCCTGGCGCGTCCGCGGGCCTTCTGCTGACCTTCCGCGAGCCTTCTCGGGTCCCTTGCGCACCCTGCGGGGTCTTCCGCCTTGCTTTGCGGGGCCGTGGCGAAATGCCGTCGCATTCAGTCCGGAAAGGTGCGCGTGCGCGAAAGGAAAGAGCCGGGCATTTCCCGGGGCGGTGTGAGGGCGACGGCCCGCCGGGAGAGGGGGAGAACGGGCGGCCCGTCGCAGGGGTGACCCTAAGACCGGGCGCTGAGCGGGCACTTATGGCGTGCTGAGCCCGCGCGCGGGAGGCGCGAAAAAGGCGCGCGGTGGGGCGTGTTGCCGGGGTACGGTGCGCGCATGGACTCGTTTCTTCAGATCTACGGCTGACACGCCGCTCCCTCCAGCGCACCGGTGAGATCGCCGCTGCGCCGGTTCGACGTGTCCCATTCGCCGTAGACCTGAATCGAGTGATCTCTCTTGTCCCGTCGCCGTGCTCATATCGCGATGGTCGGCATTCCCGCCATCAGCCACATTCTGCCCAGCCTCGAAGTCATCCGGGAGCTGGTGGCGCGCGGTCACCGCGTGACGTACGCCAATGACGCCTGCCGGGCGGACGTCATCAAGCCGACCGGCGCCGCGCTGGTGCCGTACGAGTCGACCCTGCCCGTCGCCGACAACGACTGGCCCGAGGACCCCATCGCCGCGATGACCGTCTTCCTGGACGACGCCATCCAGGCGCTGCCGCAGCTGCGCGCCGCGTACGACAACGACCCCGCCGATCTCTACCTGTACGACATCGGCGCGTACACCGGGCGGGTCCTCGCCGAGGCGCAGGGGCGTCCGGCGCTGCAGCTCTCGCCGTCCTTCGTCGCCTGGGAGGGCTACGAACAGGAGGTCGTGGCGCACCTCATGGCGCTGCCGGGGGCCGACGCGTACCAGACGAAGTTCGCCGCGTGGCTGGCTGGCTGCGGGGCGACGACCCTCGATGTGCAGGCCTTCTGCGGGCCGCCCGGGCGGGCGGTCGCGGTGATCCCCCGGGCCATGCAGCCGAACGCCGACCGGGTGGACGAGGACGTGGTGACGTTCGTCGGGCCCTGTCTCGGCGACCGCCCCGACCAGGGCCGGTGGGAACGTCCCGCCGGTGCCGAGAAGGTGCTGCTGGTCTCCCTGGGCTCGGCCTTCACCCGGCAGCCCGGCTTCTACCGGGAGTGCCTGGCCGCCTTCGGCGAGCTGCCCGGGTGGCATGTGGTGCTGCAGATCGGCCGTTACGTCGACCCGGAGGAGCTGGGGCACATCCCGGCAGGCGTCGAGGTCCACCGGTGGGTGCCGCAGCTCTCCATCCTGGAGCAGGCCGACGCGTTCCTCACCCACGCCGGAATGGGCAGCAGCGGTGAGGGCCTGTACTACGGGCTGCCCATGATCGCCGTACCGCAGGGCGCCGAGCAGCCGATGAACGCCGACCGGCTCGTCGAACTCGGCGTGGCCCGCCGCGTCGACACGGCGGACGCGACCGCCGAGGTGCTGCGCACCGCGCTGCTCGACCTCATCACGGACGAGGCGGTGGCGCGGCGGGCGGCCGACCTGCGGGATCAGGCGCGGGCCGAGGGCGGGACGGCGCGGGCCGCGGATCTGATCGAGGAGATGCTGGGCTGAGACACGCCTGCGGCCCGGTCCGTAAGCCGGGCCGGGCCGCAGGTGCGGTTACGTCACTACTTCACGATGGTGATGCGGTCCGCCTTCGGCGGGTCCAGGGGGGCGGACGCCGACGAGTGCGCGCCCAGGTAGGCCGTCAGGGCTTCCAGGTCGGAGGCGCCGACGAGCTTGTTCTTGCCGTCCTTGAAGGCGGGGAAGCCGTCGCCGCCGCCCGCGAGGAATTCGTTCATCGCGACGCGGTAGGTCTTGGCGGGGTCGATGGGCTCACCGTTCAGCTTCACCGTGTCGGAGACGATCCGGTCCTTGCCGGACTTGGTCAGATCGAGGGTGTAGGTGAGGCCCTTCGAGACCTGGAGGATCTTGGGGGAGGCCTCGTTGGAGCCGCTGACCTGCTGCTGGAGCGCGGAGATGAGCTGGGCTCCGGTCAGGTCGAGGACGTTCATCATGTTGGTGAAGGGCTGCACGGTGAACGCCTCGCCGTACGTCACGACCCCGTCGCCCTCGCCGCCGGACGCCTTGTGGGCGAGGTCGGAGCGGATGCCGCCCGGGTTCATCAGGGCGATCTGGGCGCCGCCCTTGCCGTCCGGGGCGAGCGCTTCGAGCTGGGCGTCGGTGATGACGTCGCCCAGCGGGGATTCGTACGCGCCCGAGCCGCGGCCGTTGATGTCGGCGGAGACGTAGCCGACGGGCTTGCCCGCGATGGGGGCGGCCAGCTTGTTCCAGCGGCCGATGAGGGACGTCATGTCGGCGGCCTTGGGACGGTCACGGTCGACGACGTGGTTCGCCGCGTGGGCGCCCTTCACCGTGGTGCGCACGATGTCGTGCGTGCGGCGGTCGTAGGTGAGGGTGGTGTCGGTGTAGAGGCGGCCGAAGGAGGCGGCGGAGGTGACGGTGCGCGGGGTGCCGGAGGGGTCCGGGACCGTGCACGCGTAGGCCTGGTGGGTGTGGCCGGTGACCAGGGCGTCGACCTTCGGGGTGACGTTCTTCGCGATGTCGACTACGGGTCCGGAGATGCCCTTGCCCGCACCGCCGTTGTCGCAGTCGGCGTTGTACGCGGCGGAGGCGGGCAGCCCGCCCTCGTGGATGAGGGCGACGATCGACTTCACGCCCTTGCGCTGCAGCTCCTTGGCGTACTTGTTGATCGTCTGGACCTCGTCGTGGAACTTCAGGCCCTTGACGCCCTCGGCGGTGACGACGTCGGGGGTGCCCTCCAGGGTGACGCCGATGAAGCCGACCTTCACGCCCTTGTGGCGCCAGACGGTGTACGGCTTGAGGACGGGCTTGCCGGTCTTCTCGTCGGTGACGTTGGCGGCCAGGTAGGGGAAGTCGGCGCCCTTGAAGGTCTTGCCCTTCTCGTAGCAGCCCTCCTTGGGGTGGCAGCCGCCCTTCTGCATGCGGGTCAGCTCGGTGCGGCCCTCGTCGAATTCGTGGTTGCCGACGGAGGTGACGTCGAGTTCGAGCTTGTTGAGCGCCTCGATGGTCGGCTCGTCGTGGAAGAGGCCGGACATCAGCGGGCTCGCGCCGATCATGTCGCCGCCGGCGGCGGTGACGGAGTACTCGTGGCCCTTGCGGGCCTGGCGGAGCGCGGTGGCGAGGTATTCGGCGCCGCCTGCCGGGATGGTCTTGGTGGTGCCGTCCGGCTGGGCTTCGGTGACGGTGCCGGAGGAGCCCTGCGGGGGCTCCAGGTTGCCGTGCAGGTCGTTGAAGGACAGCAGCTGTACGTCGACGGTGCGGGCGGGCCGGTGCCGCTCGGAGCCTGCCTCCTGGGCGCCCTTGGCGTCGGCCCCCGCCGGGACCGCGGTGGACAGCACCCCGGCCGCGGCGGCCAGCACCGCGGCTCCCGTGGCCAGCCGGCGTGCCGCACCGCGCCGCCCAAGTCTCCCTGACATGTCGTCCCCTTGTGTGCCCCGTGGGTGTTTGGTGGGCCGCAGCTTACGGTCAACGCGCGTAGCGGGGCAGGGGGATGGAGGTTACGAGCTGGTTGCCGGTGGTCAACCGGGTGACCCGGCACAGGGGCGAGGAGTCCGGCGGCTTGCCGGGGAAGGGGCGGTCGTAGGCTCGGTCCCATGGATGACGTGGTGAACGAGACGGCCGGTGCCCGCCGGATCGAGGTGCTGGAGGAACTGGCGCCCGCCGTGGTGGAGGACGTGCTGCGGCTGATCGCCGAGGCGGCGCACGCCGACGGCCAGCAGGCGGTGTCCGAGCAGGGGCGGTTGCAGCTGCGGGGGCGCCGGGAGGGGGTGCGGCATCTGGTGCTGCGCGAGCCGAGCGGGGAGCTGGTCGGCTACGCGCAGCTGGAGGACACCGACCCGGTGGAGGCCCCGGCCGCCGAGCTGGTGGTGCGCCCGGCGCACCGCGGCCGGGGGCACGGCCGGGCGCTGGGCGTGACGCTGCTCAAGGAGTCCGGGAAGCGGCTGCGGGTGTGGGCGCACGGCGGCCACGCCTCGGCGCGCCATCTGGCGCAGGTGCTGGGGCTGACGCTCTTCCGTGAGCTGCGGCAGATGCGGCGGCCGCTGGGGGCGCCGGACGAGCTGGGCATCCCGGAGCCCACGCTTCCGGAGGGCGTGACCGTACGGACCTTCCGGCCCGGCGAGGACGACGAGGCCTGGCTGGCCGCGAACGCCGCCGCCTTCGCCCACCACCCCGAGCAGGGCTCGCTCACCCAGCGCGACCTGGACGACCGCAAGGGCGAGGCGTGGTTCGACCCCGCCGGGTTCTTCCTGGCCGAGCGCGCGGGCGAGATCGTCGGCTTCCACTGGACGAAGGTGCACGCCGAGGAGGGGCTCGGCGAGGTGTACGTGGTGGGGGTGCGGCCGGACGCGCAGGGCGGGGGGCTGGGCCGGGCGCTGACCGCGATCGGGCTCCGGCATCTGGCCGCGCGGGGGCTGCCGACCGCGATGCTGTACGTCGACGCGGACAATTTCGCCGCCGTGTCCGTCTACGACCGGATCGGCTTTGTCACGCATGAGACGGATCTGATGTATCGAACCGAAACCTGAGGGCAGGGGAGGCACGGGGGATTCGGGAGGGGCGGTCGGGACTCCTGCGGGTCGAGTCCCGATTTCCTAAGCGCCATGTCTCCGTTACCGACGGTTCAATCTCGGTTGCAAGCATCACTGAATGCAGCTCGCTGTACCCGATCCCTCGAACCGGAGGCTCCGTGCCGCACCCGCGCCGCCTTCCGCCACGCCGCGTTCCCTCGCGGCGCGGAACAATGAGGTCATGAACGAGTCCAGCGGTCAGGCACCGGTCAACGTCCCGCAGCCCCAGCCCCAGCCGTCGGTCGGGTCCATCGCGGCACACCGTCCGCACGCGGTCGCCGCCCCGCCCGTCCGGGCGCTGGATCCCGATCTCGACGCCGATCCGGACACCTACGAGGAAGAGGACGGCGGCGCGGACGCGGACGGCACCGAGCTGCCCCACAACCGGTTCCTGGACCGTGAGCGCAGCTGGCTGGCGTTCAACGAGCGGGTGCTGGAGCTGGCCGAGGACCCGGCGACCCCGCTGCTGGAGCGGGCGAACTTCCTCGCGATCTTCGCCAGCAACCTGGACGAGTTCTTCATGGTGCGGGTCGCCGGGCTCAAGCGGCGCATCGCGACCGGTGTGGCCACCCGCTCCGCCTCCGGGCTGCAGCCCCGCGAGGTGCTGGAGCTGATCTGGACCCGCTCCCGCGAGCTCATGGCCCGGCACGCCGCCTGCTACCAGCAGGACGTGGCCCCGGCGCTCGCCGAGGAGGGCATCCATCTGATCCGCTGGGCGGACCTGACGGAGAAGGAGCAGTCCCGCCTCTTCACCCTCTTCCGCCAGCAGATCTTCCCGGTGCTCACCCCGCTCGCGGTGGACCCGGCGCATCCGTTCCCCTATATCTCGGGGCTGTCGCTGAACCTCGCCGTGGTGGTCCGCAACCCGGTCAGCGGACATGATCACTTCGCGCGGGTGAAGGTTCCGCCGCTGCTCTCCCGGTTCCTGGAGGCCTCCCCGCACCGGTATGTGCCGCTGGAGGACGTGATCGCGGCGCATCTGGAGGAGCTGTTCCCCGGCATGGAGGTGCTCGCGCACCACATGTTCCGGGTGACCCGCAACGAGGACCTGGAGGTCGAGGAGGACGACACGGAGAACCTTCTCCAGGCACTGGAGAAGGAGCTGCTGCGGCGCCGCTTCGGGCCCCCGGTGCGGCTGGAGGTCGAGGAGTCGATCGACCCGTACGTCCTCGATCTGCTCGTCCGCGAGCTGAAGGTCTCCGACGCCGAGGTGTACCCGCTGCCCGGCCTGCTCGACCTCACCGCGCTCTTCGCGATAGCCGCCTCCGACCGGTCCGAGCTGAAGTACCCGAAGTACGTCGCGGGCACCCACCGCGACCTGGCCGAGGTGGAGTCCGCCTCCGCGCCCGACATCTTCGCCGCGCTGCGCGAGCGCGATGTGCTGCTGCACCACCCGTACGACTCGTTCTCGACCTCCGTGCAGGCGTTCCTGGAGCAGGCCGCCGCCGACCCGGACGTCCTCGCGATCAAGCAGACGCTCTACCGGACGTCGGGCAAGTCGCCGATCGTCGACGCGCTCATCGACGCCGCCGAGTCCGGCAAGCAGGTGCTGGTGCTGGTCGAGATCAAGGCGCGGTTCGACGAGCACGCCAACATCAAGTGGGCGCGCAAGCTGGAGGAGGCCGGGTGCCACGTGGTCTACGGCCTGGTCGGGCTGAAGACCCACTGCAAGCTGTCGCTGGTGGTCCGCCAGGAGGGCGACACGCTGCGCCGCTACGCGCACGTCGGCACCGGCAACTACCACCCCAAGACGGCCCGGCTGTACGAGGACCTGGGGCTGCTCACCGCCGACCCCAAGGTCGGCGCGGACCTCTCCGACCTGTTCAACCGGCTCAGCGGCTACTCGCGGCGCGAGAACTACCGGCGGCTGCTGGTCGCCCCCAAGTCGCTGCGCGACGGGCTCGTCTCCCGCATCAACAAGGAGATCACCCACCACCGGGCCGGGCGGCCCGCCTTCGTCCGGATCAAGGTCAACTCGATGGTGGACGAGGTCGTCATCGACGCGCTCTACCGGGCGTCGCGGGCCGGGGTGCCGGTCGACATCTGGGTGCGCGGCATCTGCGCGCTGCGGCCGGGCGTCGAGGGGCTGTCGGAGAACATCCGGGTCCGCTCGATACTGGGCCGGTTCCTGGAACACTCGCGCGTCTTCGCGTTCGGGAACGGGGGCGAGCCGGAGGTGTGGCTCGGCAGCGCGGACATGATGCACCGCAATCTGGACCGCCGGATCGAGGCGCTGGTGCGGGTCACCGACTCCGGCCACCGCGCCTCGCTCACCCGTCTGCTGGAGACCGGCATGTCCGACTCCACCTCCTCCTGGCACCTGGGCTCGGACGGCGGCTGGACCCGGCATGCGACGGACGCGGACGGAGCACCGCTGCGGAACGTACAGGAGATGCTCATAGACGCCCGGAGGCGACGGCGTGGTTCAACGACATGACCTGCCGCTGGTCGGGATTACCGGGGGCGGCGGGTCACCCGGCATCCCGCCCCGCCCCGCCGCCGCAGCAGCCGTGGGTCCCGGGGGGTACGACATGACGAAGCACGCGGCGGACCGGGTGACGGAGCCGCCCGTGGCGATGGCGTCCGAGCCGGTCACCGGTACCGCGAACGGGACTGCCGCCGGTCCTGCCACCGCCGGTCCCGCCACCGCGGGCGAGGTGCTGTCGGCCTATCTGCACACCCAGGCCGGGGACTTCCTGCGCAGCCTGCGGCTGCACGGCGAGAGCGGCGCCGACGTCGAGGAGGCGGCCGAGGCCGCCCGCCTGCTGCGCCGGGCCGCGCGCCGGATCAGCGGCGCGCTCTCCGTCTACCGCCCGATCACCGATACGGCCTGGTCCGACGAGCTGCGCGCCGAGCTGGCGTGGCTGTCGGGGACGCTGGCGCTGGAGCACGCGTACGCCGGGCGGCTGGCCCGGCTACGCGACGCCCTGCACCGGCTCTCGGGCGCGGGGGGCCCGCCGGACCGGACGCCGCCAGGGGACGCGGCGCCCGGGGAACCGGCGGCCACCGGCGTGGATCCGGAGGCTGTGGGGGCCTCCGGGTCCACGACCGTCGCGGCTCGCACCGCGCGCGGCGGGGTCACGGCGGGGGTCGACGGCGCGGCTCCGCGCTCCTCCCGCACCGCTCGCCGCAGCGTCTCCCTGGCCACCGGAGCCCCGGACCCGTCGCCCCGCGCGACCCGCGGCGGCCCGGGCCCGGACGAGGCGCAGGGCGGCCGTCCGGCCCGCCCGGCCGGTGCCCAGGACCGGGACGCGGAGGTGCCGCGCCGCCCGTACGAGGAGTGGGGCGACGCCCCTTCGGCGCAGGACGCGCACGCCGCGCAGGACGCGGAGCCCGCCGGAACCGTGGAGCCCGCCGGGAACGAGGAGGGGACGGGCCCGGCGGCGCAGGCGAGCGGCGATGTGGGTGCCTCCGGCCGTACGGGCCGTACCGCCCGGCGCGGTGGCGCGGCGGCCGACGGGCGTACCGGTGCCGGGGAGGAACGCACGACGGCGCACCAGCGGGCCGGGGACCCGGAGGAGGCCCGGGGAGGGGCGCTGACCGTGGGGGCCGCCCGTGCCGGGGCGCTGCTGGAACGTCAGCTCACCCTGGCCAAGACCCGGGCGCACACCGCCGCGCTCCAGGCGCTCGGCTCGTCCCGCTTCCACGCCGTCGCCGACACCGTCGCGCTCCTCGCCTCCGAGGTGCCGCTCGACGAGGCGACCGCCGCGCGCCCCGCCGAGCAGGTGCTGCCGCCACTGGCCGAGCTGGCGAACCGGCGGCTGCTGGAGGCGGTGGAGGCGCTTCCGCTGGGCCGTGCGGGGCACCCGTACAACGCGGAGGCGCTGGTCCACGGGCTCGCCGCGACGCCCGCCGCCGACTCGCCGCCCGCCAGCGACCGGCAGGACGCGCCGTGGCATCAGGTGCGGCGGCTGGTGCGGATGCGGCGTTACGCGCTGGAGGTGCTGGAAGAGCTGCCGGGGGCGGACGCGGAGCCGTCCACGGCCACCCGGCTGCTGGCCGCCGGGCAGGCGCTGGAGCGGCACCGCGACGCCGCCGAGGCGGCCGCCTCGGCGGCTGCGGCGGCCCGTACGCCGCGGATCGCCCCGGCGACGGCGTACGCGCTCGGCGTGCTGCACGCGGACCAGCGGCACGAGGTGGAGGCGGCCCGGTTCGCGTTCGGCCGGATATGGCGGCGGGTCGTGGGCCAGGCCTCCTGACGACGGACGCCAGACGGACGCCAGACGGACGCGAGGGGAGGCGAGACGGCCGGATGAGTGATGCGCGGGACGACGTGACGACCGTGCTGGCGGCGGGCTGTGTGCTCTGGCGCCCCAGGCCGAAGGGCAGGCAGGGGGACGGGCTGGAGATCGCCCTCGTCCACCGGCCCCGCTACGACGACTGGTCGCACCCGAAGGGCAAGCTGAAGCGCGGCGAGGACGCGCTGCACTGCGCGGTGCGCGAGGTGGTGGAGGAGACCGGGATGGGCTGCACGCCCGGCGTGGAGCTGCCCACCCTGCACTACGTCGCCAGGGGCCGCCCGAAGGAGGTCCGCTACTGGGCCGCCGAGGCGCTCCCCGACGAGACGTTCGTGCCGAACCGTGAGGTCGACCGGCTGCTCTGGCTCCCCCCGCCCGCGGCCCGCACCCGCCTCACCTACGACCACGACCGCACCCTCGTAGACGCCCTGCTCACCGCCCTGCCCACCCCCTGACCGGCGCCCGGCCGCCCCAGGCCCTGGCGGGCCCCGGTGGTCGTGCCCCCGGTTTCGTGCTCACCGCGCTGACGCCTCCCTGAGCGAGCCCGCCGCCGTAGACCTGGCGAGGTCGGGGGTCCGGGGGCTGTGCCCCCGGTTTCGGGAAGGGGCGGGGTAGGGGACATCACCGACCGCGGCCCCTGCGCCGCGGCCCCAGGCCGGGCACACCACGTCAGCGCCGGTGCGGGTGCCAGGGCCGGGGTCAGCGCCGCCGCAGCGTCTTGTCGGCGAGCGACGGCGGTACGTAGTAGCTGTCCGCCCGGTTGAGGTCGGTGCCCGGCGGCACGATCTCGTCGATGCGGTCCAGGACGTCCGCGCTCAGCTCCGCCTCGGACCCGGCGAGCAGGTCCTCCAGCTGCTCCATCGTGCGCGGCCCGATGATCACCGACGTGATGGCGGGGTGCGCCCGTACGAACGCCACCGCCAGGTGCGGCAGCGAGAGCCCGGCGTCGGACGCCAGCTTGCTCAGCTCGCCGACGGCCTCCAGCTTCCGCGCGTTCTCCGGCAGCGACGGGTCGAACTTGAACTGCTCCATCGCCGCCCGGCTGCCGCCCGCCAGATCGATGTCGGACGCCTTCGTGTAGCGGCCCGAGAGCCAGCCCGCCGACAGCGGGCCCCAGCTCAGCACGCCCATCCCGTACTTCTGCGCGGTCGGCAGCACCGCCGCCTCCACGCTCCGCGCCAGGATCGAGTACGGCGGCTGCTCCGTGCGGAACCGCACGTGGCCGCGCCGCTCCGACGTCCACTGGGCCTCGACGATCTGCTCCGCCGGGAAGGTGGACGAGCCGACGGCCAGCACCTTGCCCGCCCGGACCAGGTCGGACAGGACGGCCAGCGTCTCGTCGATATCGGTCGTCGGGTCGGGGCGGTGGATCTGGTAGAGGTCGATGTAGTCCGTGCCGAGGCGGCGCAGGCTGTTCTCGATCTCGCGGGTGATCCAGCGACGCGAGTTCCCGCTGTGGTTGTCGTCGTCGCCCATGGAGCCATGGGCCTTGGTCGCCAGGACGACGTCCTCGCGGCGGCCCTTGAGGGCCTTGCCGACGATCTCCTCCGACTCGCCCTGCGAGTAGATGTCGGCCGTGTCGACGAAGTTGATGCCCGCGTCGAGGGCGCGGTGGATGATCCGTACCGAGTCGTCGTGGTCCCGGTTGGCGATGGCGCCGAACATCATCGCGCCCAGGGCGTATTCGCTGACCGAGATGCCGGTGCCGCCGAGAATCCTGCGCTTCATGGGGGTGCCTTCCGCTGGGGGTCCGGAGCAACTGGACACAGCCTCCGGTCGTGACGAGTACCGGACCAGGCCCGACCCAACCTGGGTCTGGCGGAACCACCCAGGGCAGACCCCCGGGATAATGGACCGATGGGCGATTCCGAACCGGAGATCAAGGCGTTCCTCAAGGCGCGGCGCGCCGCGCTCGACCCGGCCGAGGTGGGGCTGCCGGAGGGCGTCGTCCGGCGCCGGGTGCGGGGCCTGCGCCGCGAGGAGGTCGCGCAGCGGGCCGGGATCAGCGTCGACTACTACACCCGCATCGAACAGGGCCGGGCCCCGGCCGTCTCGGACTCGGTCGTGGACGGCCTGGCGCGGGCGCTGCGGATGACCCCGTCCGAGCACACGTATCTGCGCAACATCACCCTGCCGCGGCGGCACGGCAGCGCGCCCCCGGACCCGCGCCCGCGCGTGCGGCCGGAGGTCCTGCGGCTGCTGGAGGCGATGGACGGCGGTATGGTCCCGGCCTTCGTCTTCGGCCCGGGCATGGACGTCCTGGCCTGGAACCGGCTCGGCGGCCGCATCGGCCTCGACTTCAGCGAGATGGCGGAGGACGAGCGCAACGGCGCCTTGCTGATCTTCCTCGACCCCCGGACCCGGGAGCTGCACCCGAACTGGTCCGAGGTCGCCGACGAAACGGTGGCCAGTCTGCGCGCCGAGATCGGCCGCACCCCGGGCAACGCCCGGCTGTGCCGGGTCGTCCATGAGCTGCGGGAACGGAGCGAGGAGTTCCGGCAGCGCTGGGAGGCGCAGGCGGTGCGGGAGCGGATGCGCGGTACGAAGCGGTACCAGCACCCGGAGGTGGGCGCGCTGGTGGTGACGTACGAGGCGCTCGTGCTGCCCGCCGACCCGGGCCAGGTGCTGTGCACGTACACGGCGGAGAAGGGATCGGCGAGCGAGAAGGGGCTACGGGCCCTGGCGGCGGGGCTGGCAGCGGAGCCGGGCGTGGAGGCGCCGGTGTAAGCCCCCGGTGCCGAGCCGCCCGCCCCGGCCGTCTCGCACCGCGCCGCCCCCGGCCGTCACACCGCCGCCGCGCCGCCCCGCGTGTCCGCCGCGCCTGGGTCGCCCCCGGGAGCCCCGGCCGCGTCTTCCACGTAGTCCTCGCTGATCTCCTTGGGGCCGAACGGCCACACCTTCTCCGCCCGCGCCCACAGCACGAACGCCACGCACCCCGCCGCGACCCAGGCCAGCGACCATTCGATGGGGTGCCGCCCGGGGGAGTTCTTGTCCGCGTAGCCGTAGATCACCAGCCACCCCACCAGCGCCACCACGCTCGGCACCGGATAGAGCCACATCCGGTACGGCCGCCGCAGCGTCGGCTGGCGGCGGCGCAGCACGGTGACGGCGAGGACCTGGGCCAGCGCCTGCACGATCACCATGACGGTCGTCAGCAGCTGGATGAGCGTGGCCAGATCGGTGTGGCGGCCGATGAGGAATCCGGCCGCGGTCACCACGCCCATCGTCGCGAGCCCCAGCACCGGGAAGCGGTGCCGGGGGTGGAGCGTGCCGTACGGGCGGAAGAAGACGCGCTCGCGGGCCGCGTCGTACGGCACCCGCGAGCCGCCCAGCAGCCCGGCGAAGACGGACGCGAAGGCGGTGATGAGGATGAGGACGGTGACGATGTCCGCCGCGGTCTTCCCCCAGGTCTCCTCCAGCACCGCGGAGGCGACGGACTGGGACGCGACCGAGTTCGGGTCGAGCATCTCGTGCCAGTCGACGACGCCGAGCGTGCCGATCTGGAGCAGCAGGTAGATGCCCATGATGCCGAGGATGGAGGCGACGATCGCGCGCGGCAGGGTGCGGCCGGGGTCCTTGATCTCGGCGCCCATGTACGCGGCCGTGTTGTAGCCGAGGTAGTCGTAGATGCCGATGGTCAGCCCGGCCGCGAAGCCGGTCCAGAAGGCGCCGCTGCCCAGGTCGAAGGCGTGCGCGGGGTACGTGAACGCCAGCCCCGGGTCGAAGTGGCTGAACGCGGCGGCGATGACGAGCACCACCGAGGCGATCATCACGCACCACATCACGGCCGTGATCCGCGCGATGTGCTCGACCCCGCGCCACAGCAGGCCGACGACGAGCGCGATGACGCCGAGCCCGACCAGATCCCCCTGCGTCTGGGTCATGTCGGGCCACAGGTAGCCCAGGTACTGCACGAGGCCGACCACGCCCGTGGACATGATCAGCGGGATGAACAGCATCGCCGTCCAGACGAAGAGGAACGGCATGAGCTTGCCGCTGCGGTACTGGAACGCCTGGCGCAGATAGACGTAACTGCCCCCGGCCCCGGGCAGCGAGGCGCCCAGCTCCGCCCAGATCAGCCCGTCGGCGAGGGCGAGCACGGCGCCCGCGACGAAGCCGACGACGGCCTGCGGCCCGCCGAAGGCGGCGACCATGAGCGGGATGGTGACGAACGGCCCGATGCCGCACATCTGGCTCATGTTGATGGCGGTGGCCTGGAAGAGGCCGATGCGGCGGACGAATCCGCCCTCGGTGCCGGACATGTCCACCTCCGTGGGATGGATTAAGTTAAGGAGCCTTACTTGATGGCGTCAAGGGCCCGGGAAGTACGGGAAGGGGGTCCGCCGTGCACGAGCTGACCGACGACGATGCCCGCGCGGCGGCCGGTGACGACCCCCGCCCCTGGAACCGGCGGCGGCTGCGCAGCAACAACGAACGCCTCCTCCTCGCCCGCCTCCGCGCCGGTGGCCCCGCCTCCCGCGCCCAGCTCGCCCGCGACACGGGCCTGTCCAAGCCGACCGTCTCCACCGCGCTCGCAGCGCTGGAGGAGGCGGGACTCGTCCGGGAGGCGGGGCGGCAGGCGCCGCCGGAGCGCGGGCGGGTGGCGGTGCTGTACGAACCGGACCCGACCGCCGGGTACGTCCTCGGCCTGGACATCGGCCGCTCCTGGCTGCGGGTGGCCGCCGCCGACCTGGACGGGACCGTCGTCGCCCGCTCCGACGTCCGCAACCGTGGCCGCAGCGCCGCCGCCATGGCCGACCTCACCGTCGCCGCCGCCCGCCAGGTCGTCGCGGACGCCGGGGTGGACCCGGCGCTGGTCGTGCACACGGTCGTCGGCGCGCCCGGCGTGTACGACCCGGAGCGGCGCCGGGTTCGGTACGCGGTGAACCTCCCCGGCTGGGGGCGGGCGGGCCTGCTGGACCGGATGCGCGAGGAACTGGGCACCCCGCTGTCCGTCCACAACGACGCGAACCTGGCGGCGCTCGGCGAGTACGCCTTCGGCGCGGGCCGGGGCAGCAGGCTCTTCGTCTCCATCATGGTCGGCACGGGCCTGGGCATGGGCATCGTCGCCGACGGCCGCCTCTTCACCGGCGCGCACGGCGCGGCGGGCGAGATCGGCTTCCTGCCGACGCCGCCGAACGGGGGGCGCGGCGTGGAGGACGCGGTGGCGGGTGGCGCGGTCGTCCGTACCGCGCGCGAACTGGGCATGGCCCACCCCGGCTCCGCCAAGGACGTCTTCGACGCGGCGCGGGAGGGCGTCGAACCGGCGGTGGCGGCCGTGCGGCAGGAGGCGGAGCGGCTGGCCCACGTGATCGCCGCCGTCGCCGCCGTCCTCGACCCGGACCTCGTCGTCCTGGGCGGCGGCCTCGGCGGCGGCGCGGACCTGCTGCTGCGCCCGGTGACCACGACCCTCCACCGCATCGGCCCCCTCCGCCCCAGGGTCCGCGCCAGCACCCTGGGCGAGGACGCGGTCCTGCTGGGAGCGGTGGCGACGGCGACGGAGGAGGCCCGCGAACGGGTCTTCACCCGCACCCGCGAAGCCCCCTGACGCGCGAGGGCGGGTCAGGTGCCGCGCGGGGCCAGCGCCTCCCAGCGGACCGTGACCTCGCCCTGCCGCCACCGCCGGGGGCCGTCCGTCAGGGGCCAGCCCGCCGCGTGCAGTGCCTGGGCGCTGCGGATCCAGCGCTGGCGGGCGCTCAGGGCCGCGTACGGGGCGGCCGCGGCCCAGGCGCGGTCGAAGTCGCGGAGGAAGGTGTGCACCGGTTCGCCCGGCACATTGCGGTGGATGAGCGCTTTCGGGAGCCGTTCGGCCAGGTCGGAGGGGCGTTCCAGGGATCCGAGCCGGGCGGCGAAGGTCACCGTACGGGGGCCTGCCGGGCCGAGCGCGACCCAGACGTGCCGTCGCCCGACCTCATCGCAGGTGCCCTCCACCAGCACGCCGTCGGGCGCCAGCCGCGCGCACAACCGCCGCCAGACGCCGGCGACCTCGTCCTCGTCGTACTGGCGCAGCACGTTGGCCGCCCGTATGAGCACGGGCCGCACGCCGCCCGGCAGGGGTACCTCGAACCCGCCGTGCGCGAAGGCGAGCCCGTCCCGCTCGTACGGCCGCGCGGCGGCGACCCGCGCCGGGTCGATCTCCACCCCGACCACGAGGGCGCCGGGCCGCACCGTGCGCAGCCGCTGCAGCAGTTCCACGGCGGTCCAGGGCGCGGCCCCGTAGCCGAGGTCGACGGCCACCGCCGTCTCGGCGCGGCGCAGCGCGGGTCCGTGGGCGGCGGCGATCCACCGGTCCATGCGCCGCAGCCGGTTGGGGTTGGTGGTCCCGCGCGTGGCCGATCCGATGGGGCGGATCGGCGGAGGCACGCGGGCATACATGGCCAGCAGCCTATGCGGTGCGTGGGCGGGTTCTGACCGCGCGTGGCTACCTCGGACGGCCCGCGAACGCTCCCTGAACGTCACACTTTGGCAAAACGGAAATGGAACGAAGAGTTCCGGTGTTGACGGCTGGCAGGGGAAGCTCGCCCCGAAGAAGGAGGTATCGCGCGGTGAGCCAGCACGCGTCCCGGCTCGGCGGCCTGCGTGGCCGCGCCCATACGCCCTTCGGCGGCCCGCCCCACCAGCGACTTCGGCGCATCCCACGGCGTCCGCGCCGCATCGCGATGCTCAGTGTGCACACCTCGCCGCTGCATCAGCCGGGCACCGGCGACGCGGGCGGGATGAACGTGTACATCGTCGAGCTGGCCCGCCGCCTCGCCGCCATCGACATCGAGGTGGAGATCTTCACGCGGGCCACCACCGGCACCCTCCCCCCGACCGTCGAGCTGACGCCGGGCGTGCTCGTACGGCACGTGGACGCGGGCCCGTACGAGGGGCTGGCCAAGGAGGAGCTGCCCGCGCAGCTGTGCGCGTTCACGCACGGGGTGATGCAGGCGTGGGCCGGGCACCGGCCGGGCTACTACGACCTCGTCCACTCCCACTACTGGCTCTCCGGCCACGTCGGCTGGCTGGCCGCCGAGCGGTGGGGGGTGCCGCTGGTGCACGCCATGCACACCATGGCCAAGGTCAAGAACGCCGCCCTCGCCACCGGCGACACCCCCGAACCGGCCGCCCGCGTCATCGGCGAGCAGCAGATCGTCAGCGCCGCCGACCGGCTGATCGCGAACACCGCCGAGGAGGCGGAGGAGCTGGTGCGCCACTACGGGGCGGACCGCGACCTGACCGCCGTCGTCCACCCGGGGGTGAACCTGGACCGGTTCCGCCCCGCCGACGGCCGCGCCGCGGCCCGGGCCCGGCTCGGGCTGCCGCCCGACGCGCTGATACCCCTCTTCGCGGGCCGCATACAGCCGCTGAAGGCCCCGGACATCCTGCTGCACGCGGTCGCCCACCTCCTGGAGGAGCAGCCGTCGCTGCGCGAGCGGATCGTGGTCCCCGTGGTGGGCGGGCCGAGCGGCACCGGCCTCGCGAAGCCCGAGCGGCTGCACAAGCTCGCGGCGCGCCTGGGCATCAGCGATGTCGTCCGCTTCCAGCCGCCGGTCGCGCAGGACCAGCTGGCGGACTGGTACCGGGCGGCCTCGGTGCTGGTGATGCCGTCGTACAGCGAGTCGTTCGGCCTGGTCGCGGTCGAGGCCCAGGCCTGCGGCACCCCGGTGGTCGCGGCCTCGGTGGGCGGCCTCCCGGTGGCGGTACGGGACGGCGTCAGCGGCACCCTGGTCGACGGCCACGACCCCGCCGACTACGCCCGCGCCCTGCGCCCCTTCGCGGACGACCCGGGCCGGGCGACCCGGATGGGCGCGGCCGCCGCCCACCACGCCCAGTCCTTCGGCTGGGACACGGCCGCGGCGGCCACCGCGGAGGTCTACACGGACGCGATGCGGGACCGGCGTCGTCTGCGGTCGGTTCCTGGCTGACGCCGTGGTCCGCGCGGCCGCGATGCGGGACCGGCGTCACCTACGATCGGCTCATGGCTGACACCACCCCCCAGGCCGACTCCCACACCGTCATCGAGCGGACGCTGAACGACGCCGAGCTTGAGTGGGAGAGCCCGGAGGCCGGCACGTACGTCGTCAAGCTCCCCGGCACCCGGAAGCTGTCGACGACCTGCTCCCTGCGGGTCGGCCGCCACTCGCTCTCGATCAACGCGTTCGTCGTCCGCCACCCGGACGAGAACCACGAGGCCGTGCACCGCTGGCTGCTGGAGCGCAACACCCGCCTGTACGGGGTGAGTTACGCGATCGACCAGCTCGGTGACATCTACCTGGTCGGCCGCCTCCCCCTCGCCTCCGTCACCCCGGAGGAGCTGGACCGCCTGCTGGGCACGGTGCTGGAGAACGCGGACGGCAGCTTCAACACCCTGCTGGAGATGGGCTTCGCGACCGCCATCCGCAAGGAGTACGCCTGGCGTACGTCGCGCGGCGAATCCACCCGCAACCTGGAGGCGTTCGCCCACCTGACCCGCGACGCCCCGTCCCACGACGCCCCGTCCCGCGACGCCGCCGACGAATAGGGGCCCCGCCTCAACTCCCCGGGCCAATTCCCTTCCTGACGGCATGCCCGCTGTGAACCCGCTGACCTGGGCGTTGTAGCGTCGATCATGAACGACCTGTCCGTTGCCGGGGGAAGAGGCACCATGGAATCGCGCGTCACCTACGACGCTTTGGCTGATGTGTACGACCAGATGTATCCGGTCGCTTCGCCGGACATAGCCGACACAGTCGACTTCATCGCGAAGCTCAGCCCCGAGCCGGGGCGGGTACTGGAACTCGGGGTGGGGAACGGTCGCATAGCGATCCCCCTCGCGGAGCGCGGCCTGACCGTTCACGGCATCGACGGTTCCGAGCAGATGCTCGCCAGGCTCGCGGAACGGGACCCGGACGGGAAGGTCGTCACCACCGCGGGCGATTTCACCGCGATCACCACCGGCGAGACCTACGACACCGTGTTCATCGCGCTCAACACCTTCTTCGCGCCGACATCGGCCGATCAGCAGGTGGAGTGCATGCGCCGCATGCGGGAGCAGCTGGCCGAGGGCGGCCGGGTGGTCATCGAGGCCTTCGACCCCCTCCCCTTCCACCAGCAGGAGGGGGAGAAGACCAGCACGCGCTACCTCTCCCCGCGCTCGGTCATGATCGACAGCACCCATGTGATGCGTGACCGGCAGCTGATCCTGGTCATTCACACGGTGGTGGACGGCGGGGAGCCGCGCCCGACCCAGGAACTCATCCGGTACGCGTGGCCGTCCGAGATCGACCTGATGGCCCGGCTGGCCGGGCTGCGTCTGGTGGACCGTTTCGGCGGCTGGAAGGGCGAGCCGTACGGCCCGCAGAGCCAGCGCCATGTGTCGGTGTACGAGGCGGCCGGGGACGAGGCGGCCGGGGACGGCGCGCTCGATGGCCCGGGCGACCTGCACGGATCCGTGTGACGGCGCGCATGGCGGAGAAGACCGATGCCGCACTCCTGCGGCTGGACGACGTCAGCCGCTCCTACGGGGACCGGGAGGTGCTGCGTTCGGTCACGCTGGACGTCGCGCCCGGGGAGTGCGTGGTGCTCATGGGGGACAACGGTTCGGGCAAGTCGACCCTGCTGCGGCTGGCCGCCGGACGGGAACGGCCGACCTCGGGTGAGGTGCTGTTCGACGGCGCGCCGATCGACGAGGACGACGCCGTGACGCGCGCCCGCGTCGCCACGGTGATGGATCCCGGCGCGCACTACCCCGATCTGACCGTGCGCGAGCACCTGATGCTGGTGGCGCTCGCCCACGGGCTCGGCGACGAGGCCGACGACACGGTCCAGGAGGTGCTGGAAGAGCACCGCCTGGGCGGGCACGGAGACGTGGTGCCCTCGGCGCTGTCGTCGGGGCAGACCCAGGCGCTGCTGCTGGCGGCCGCCTTCGTACGCCCGCATGATCTGCTCGTCCTGGACGAACCCGAGCAGCGTCTGGACGGTCACGCGCGGCAGGAGCTGGCCGCGCGGCTGGCCGCCCACCGGGACCGCGGCACCGCGGTCCTGCTGGCCACGCACCACGGCGCGCTGGCCGCGGTCGCCGACCGGGTGCTCACGCTCGACGGGGGAGTGCCGGTCACCGCACCGCCGGAGCAGCCGTCGGAACGTGGCTCCCGATGATCCCCGGGCTGACACGGAACACGACCGCGGACGCGGCAGAGGGGCAGGGGCCTGACGACACCTCCGCCGAGACGCTGGCCTACCTGCGTGCCCTGCGCAGCGACTACCGGCGGGAGAAGCGCAAGAGCGGGGCGTTCGCGCTCTACGCCATCGCCCTCTTCGGGGCGGCGTGGGGGATTCCCCTGCTCATTTCGGCCGCCCGGGTCGGCCGCGCGGGCGGGCACCGTGGCTCAGTCGCCGCGCACGTCCTGACCAGCCTGCCCCTGACCGCGCCGATCGTGGTGGCGCTGATCGTGCTGCTGATGGCGCGCGGCGCCGTATGGCGCGGGCCGGTGCTCCTCGACCTGCCGACGGTCTCCTGGCTGCTGCCCGCGCCGATCCCGCGCGCACCTCTGCTGCTGCCCCGGCTGATGACGTCCGCCCTGGTGGCGGGCGCGGCGGGGGCGGTCGGGGGCGGTGTCCTCGGATTCCTGGTGTACGCCTCGGGCGCCTCGTCCTGGCCCACGGCGACCGCGGCCGGGGCGTGGGCCGGGGCGGTGGCCGCGCTGACCGGCACCGCGGCGGGCGCCGCCGTGGAGCGCCGGGACCGGCTGATGGCGCGCTCCGGCGCCCGGATCTTCGGGGCGGCCGGGATGGCCGTCGCCCTCCTGGCGGCCGTCGTGGCGGTGTCGGTGGCCCAGGGGCGGTACCCCTCGTGGCTCGGTGCCGCTTACCTGTGGTCGGGGCCGTGGGGATGGGCCGCGCAGCCCCTCGTGAAGGCCGCGGGCGGACCGGCCCCCGGCTGGGCGGTGGCCGCCGCGCTGTCGGCCGTCTTCGTCGTCGTGGCGCTGCTCTTCGCGCGCCGGGAAGCGGCGGCCATCCCGGAACGGGCCCTGCGGCTGCGGGCCACCGTGGCCTCGCAGCTCGGTGCGTCACTGTTCGCCCTGGACCTGCGGCAGGCGAAGGCGGGGCTCCCGACGCTGCGGGAGCGCGGTTCGCGCCCTCGCCTGCGGCTGCCGATGCCACGCCGCCGCTGGCTCGTCGTCCCCTGGCGTGACGCGACCGGGCTCCTGCGCACCCCCGGGCGGCTGGGCTGGGCCGCGCTGTGGACCGCCACCGCCGTGGCGCTGACCGCGATCGCCCCCGCGCTGCGGGAACGGGCCCAGGCCGTCGCCGCGGTCGGCGCGCTGCTGGCCGGATACCTCGCCGCGGCCCAGCTGACCGAGCCCGCGCGGCGGGAGAGCGACGACGTCCGCCGGTCCGCGAACCTGCCCTACCCGGCCCGGTCCCTCGCCCTGTGGCACGCGCTCGTGCCCGGCCTCCTGCTCCTGGCCGGAACGGCCGTGGGCGGCGTGGCCGCCGTGCTCGGCGGCTGGTACCGGCCCGGGCTCGGGGTGCTCGTCGTCTGCGCCCCGGCGCTGGTGGCGGCGGCGCTGGTCAGCTCGTACCGGGGGACCGTCCCGCCGCACATCCTGATCGGGACCGAGACCCCGATGGGCAACACGGGGGCGATGCAGGCCGCCGTCTGGTACCTGCGGGGGCCGCTCGCCGCCCTGGTGCTGACGGCCCCGGTGCTGGTGCGGACGACCCAGAGCGGCGCCCTCCACCCGGTGCAGCTCCTGTGGCCGCCGCTGGTCGCCGCCGCGGGCGTGTGGTGGGTCCGCAGGACGGCCCACCGGCTGTACGCGGGATGAGAACCGGTGGCCGGGGCCGGTCACCGACGAGTTGAGACATCAGAAAATCTACGGGGGTTGGCCGAGCATGCCGGAATGGGATCCGCTTCTGCGGCGGCTGGGGCTGGGGACGCTGGAGGACTTCGGTGACGGCGCGTCCCGGGCCGGTCGCAATGACAATCGCGTGGGGGTGACGAGCACCGGTCGGCCGGTGTTCATCAAGCGCCTCGATCCCGCGCAGCCCGACGCGGCCGCGCGGTTCCGCAGGCTGGTGCGGTTCGAGCGGTACGCCCCTGTGAGCGGGCCGCTGACGGCACCGCCCTGTCTGGGCTGGGACGAGGACGAGCTGATCGTCGTCTTCGCGTGGCTGAGGGACGCGCGGTCCGGCTCCGACCTGGCCAAGGAGGAGGCGTTCGACGACGACCTCGCCCACCTGGCGGGCCGGGCCGTGGGCGCCCTGCACGCCCTGCCCGTGACGGACCCTCCGGTTACGGACCCGGGCACGGCTACGGATCCGGCGACGAGCCCGGCCATGGATCCGGCTACGGCTACGGATCCGGCTACGGAGGGCCAGCCGCTGCTGCCGCCGCTGGACTTCTTCGAGGCGCTGCCCCTCACGTACCACACCCAGGCCAGCGGGGCTTCCCTCGAAGCGTGGGGGCTGCTGCAGAACGACGCCGAGCTGATCGCGGGACTGAGAGAACTGCGCCGGGAGGAGGCCGCGGCCGAGCACCGCCCGGCCCACTGCGATCTGCGGCTCGATCAGTTCCTCCGGCAGGGGGACGCGCTTCATCTGTGCGACTGGGAGGAGTTCCGGCTCGCCGCCGACCCGGCCCGGGACATCGGCGGCTTCGTCGGGGAGTGGCTGCACCGCGCCGTGCTGGACATCCCGTCCCAGGACCCGGCCATCGCGGGACCGGCGCCGCAACTGTCCCACCGGGACGTGGTGGAGCGGGGCGTCCGGGAGCTGGAGCGGCTGCGGACCAGGAACGTCGCCTTCTGGAAGGGCTACCGGGAGGAAGCCGGGGCCGTCGACCCCGGACTCCCGGCGCGGGCCGCGGCGTTCGCGGGCTGGCATCTGGTGGACCGGATGTTCGCCGCGGCCGAGCAGCGCCCCAAACTGACGGCCCTCGACCGGGCCGCCGCCGGAATCGGCCGGACCGCTGTCCTGCGGCCCGCCAGGTTCGCGGCCACCCTCGGACTGGAGGACTGAATGACCGACACCGTCCCCACCGAGAGCGCGCTGGACCCGGGCCTGGCCGCCGTCCTCGACGCGGTGACCCTGTCACCGGACGGTCTGCGCGCGGACGTCGACGGCCGGTCGCTGACCGCGGACACCAGCCGACGGCTGCGCCAAGAACTCATCGGCGCCGTCTACGAGACGTTCCATGTGGGCCACGTGTTCGACGAGGAGCGCCCGCGCTCGTTCCGCGACGCCCGCCTCGAAGAGCGGCTGGCAGCCGTCACACCGCACACCACCACTCCCGTGCCTGCCGTCCCGTACCGGCCCGGGGGCGACGGGCCCGGGGGCGACGGCACCAAGGACGCGGAGTCCCGTATCGCCGTCGTGCGGGGCATCCGGCTGCGGCTGCCGGACGCGGTGGAGTTCGCCGCCGACGGCACGGTGCCGCTGCCCGCCGCGCGGCCGGGTCTGTCGCCCGGGTTCTTCCTGGTGGACGGCTCGCGCGGAACGGTCGAGCCCGGCCCGGTGCTGCGGGTCTACCTCCACCTCGACGACCCCGACGAGGCCGAGCGGCTGTGGGGCGCGACGCTGCGGCACCTCGAAGGCGCCGCCGTGCGCTACCGGGCCAAGGTGACGTCCTCACCGCGGCTCTTCCCGCGCAGGGACGGCCTGGTGGTGTATCTCGGCCACGGAGCCAGGGACGTCCTCCCCGGTCTCGTGGCGGCGGTACGGCAGCCCGCGAAGGCCGGACGGTCCGGTCTGGCCTCCTCGTTCGCGAAGAACCTCGCACCGGGCGTGGCCATTGCCTGGGAGCCGCGGGACGAACGCCCGGGCCGACAAGGGATGAGTTTCGGCCAACACCGTGCCGCTGCCGTCGTGGACGCGCTGTTCGACGCGGCGGAGGACGCGGCGGAGAACACGGACATGGACCGGGCGGGAGCAATCCGGACCTCTCCCGGCGCATTCCTGGTGCGTCGACTGAAAGAGGCCAATGTGGACCCCGCCGCCGTGTACCGCAATGCGGAGTCGCCGGATCTGGAGTCGCCGGATCTGGAGTCGGAGAGCATTACTCCCGAAAGAGACTGGCGTAAATGATCAAGGGATGATCTAATTATTTCCGTCAGGAGAGTCGCCCACCCAATGGGTTGAGCGGCTCTCAGGCGTGCTTTTCTAACGAGGGGAAAAATCATGGAGTCTGCAGAGCTGATCGAGGGTTACGCGGCCTACACCACGCCCGAGGAGCTGAACGCCTCGGAGGCGACCGACGCACCGGCCATCACGACCACGGTGACCTCGTCGGAGATCTGCGTCACCCTCACGGCTGGCCTCAGCTGCTGATCCTGGCGCACTGACGCCGATCCAGGCATCGGTATCCTCCCGGGCCGGGAATTCCGGAGCCCGGCCCGGGAAGGTTTCTCTTACCCCGTGCACCGCTGGGATGAATTACCGAACATGTCATCGGACGCGTTTTTCCGCTACGACTTGCCCAATGGGCTAAGGGTCGTTCTCTGTTACCGTCCGCACACCCCGCTCACGGCCGTCAGCGTGCATTACGGTGTCGGTTTCCGTTCGGAGCCGGAGGGGCGCGGCGGTTTTGCCCATCTCTTCGAGCACTTGATGTTCCAGGGCAGTGCGAATGTCGCGCGCTCGGAACATATCCGCATGGTGCAGAGTTCCGGCGGCGCGGCCAATGCCTCGACGCGGCAGGACTACACGGAGTACTACCAGATCGCCCCGGCCTCCGCGCTGGAGCGACTGCTGTTCCTCGAAGCGGACCGCATGCGCGCCCCGCGCTTCACCGAAGAAGCGCTGGCCACCCAGACAGCGGTGGTCAAGGAGGAGATCCGGCTCCATGTGCACGACCGTCCCTACGGCGGCTTTCCCTGGACGGTCCTGCCCGCGGCGCTCTACCGGAAGTTCTCCAACGCCCACAACGGATACGGCGAGTTCAGCGACCTCGGCCAGGCCACCGCGGACGACTGCGCCGCCTTCTTCGACGCCTACTACACCCCGTGCAACGCGGTGCTCACGATCGCCGGAGCCATCGACCCCGAGCACACCCGCGCCCTGGTGGCCCGTCACTTCGCCGACATACCGCCGCGCCCGGCGGCCGCTCCCCAGGACCTCGCGGAGCCGCGTCCGGCGGACACCGTCCACCACGAACACCCGGACCGGCACGCTCCGCTGCCCGCCACCGCGCTGGGCCACCGGCTCCCCGACGCCGCCACGGACCCGGACCGGGACGGCTATCTGTCCCACATGGTGCTGGCACACCTCCTGGCCGGTGACGGCCCGCGGGGCCTGCGGCACCGCGCCGACGCGTCGGGAGCCCGGCTCACCGCCGTCGCCGCCCAGTGCGGCTTCTTCGGCCCGTTCGACGCCAGGGACCCCGATACGTTCGTGGTCACCGCGCGCCATCCCGAGCCGTCGCGCGACCTGCTCCCGGCCCTGACGCGCGGCGCGCTGGACGCCCTGGCCGCCGACGGCACGCCGCGGAGCGAACTGGCGGACGCGACGGGCCGACTCGCCGCACGGTGGCGCCGCACCCACGACAACCTGCTGGCCCGCACCCGGGCGCTGGGCGCGTACCAGCTGCTGCACGACGACCCCGCGCTCGTGGACACCGTCCCCGAGCGGCTGAGGGCACTCGGTCCCGACGCGATCCGGGGCGCGGCGGCGGGGCTGGCCGAGAGCGCTCCGGCCGTGCTCTCCGTACGTCCCGGAAAGGCGGCGACCCCGGTATGACGGACACGCGGCGCGACAGCCGACAGGACGGACGACAGGGCGGGCAGCAGGACGACGGGCAGCGGGACGACGGGCAGCGGGACATGACGCCGTGGCCGCCGATGCTGATGGCGACCGGCGCCTACCGGCGGGCGGAGGAGATAGCGGACGGCGGCGGGGGCCGTCGAACGCTCCCGCCGTTCGGGGCCCCTGACGCGCTGTCCTTCCCCCGGACCGTCGAACGGCGTCCGCACGGCGGGCCCAGGATCGTCACCGTCCCCGTGTCCGGCGCGTCGACGGTCGAGATACGGGTCCAGGTCCCCTTCGTGGCCTCCGGCGCGGAGGAGACCGCGAAGGCCGAGTTGCTGTCCGCCGTCCTCTTCGCGGGGACGGCGCGGCTGGGGGACCGGGAGGTCGCCTGGGACACGGCGCTCGCCACCGGCCGGTTCCAGACCCGGCGGACCACGGAGTGGCTGATCCTGGCGGGCCACTGCGAGGCGGCCGACCTGCCCGCGCTCCTCGGCCTGCTCGCCGAGCGGCTGCGCCATCCGCACTATCCGGAGGAGCGGGTACGCCAGGAAGTGCGGCGGATCGCCGAGGCGGCCGGGATCCTCCGTGCCCAGCCGCGCCGGACCGTCCTGCGTGCGCTCAACCAGGGCCGGTACGGGCCGTTGGGCTGTTTCGAGGAACTGCCGTCCGCTGACGTGGTGCACCGGCTCACCTCACGGGACGTGCGCGAGGCTCATGAACGGATCCTGGTCCCGGACCGGGCCGATGTGCTGATCGTGGGCGACATCGAGGGAGACATCGAGGGCGAGACCGCCGCCGACGCCGTACAGCGGGCGCTCGCGGGCTGGGCCGGCGCCCCGGTCGCGCCGCCCCGTCCCCCCGCCCTGGAGAGCCGTCCAGAGGGTGGCCACCGGGTCCTCGTCAACCGGCCCGACGCGGTGCAGGCGCATATCGCGATGTCGCTGCCCGCCGTCGGCCCGCAGGACCCCCGCTACCCGGCGCAGGCGGTGGCGAACGCGGTGTTCGGCGGATACTTCTCGTCCCGGCTCGTGACGGACATCAGGGAACGGGAAGGGCTCACGTACCACGCCCAGTCGCGCTTCGAGCGGACCCTCGGCGAGATGTCGATCGTGGTGGAGGCCGTCTGCGCCACCGCCGCCGCCGAGCAGGTGGTCGCCCGGACCGAGGCGGCCATGCGGCGCGTGGTCACCGACCCTCCGGACGAGCGCGAGGTCGACGACGCGCGACGCTTCCTCAGCGGCTCGCTCCTCATGGCGACCGCGTCCCAGTCGGACCTTGCCAACCTCATCTCCTCGCTGAGCTGCTGGGGAATCGATCTGGACTGGATCGAGAGCTATCCGCGCGCACTGCTGGAGGTCACCCCGGCCGATGTCGCGGCCGTCGCGGCGGAGATCTTCGGCGCCGGTCCGTCGCACGGTGTCGTCGTGGGTGACGTGGAGGCCCTGTCCGGCCCCCTGGCCCCCTTCGGATACCGCACCCCCACCCCTGACGGCCCCACCCATGACGGAGGAGAGCTGTGACCGTCGGCTCCACCGGCCCCGCCCCGGTCGCCATACCGCGTTTCGGCGCCGACCGGCTGCTGCTCGTCTGCACCGGAGCGGTGCACGTCGCCCTGCTGCCGACGTGGGCCACCTGGCTGCGCGCCTCGTACCCCGCGCTCGACGTCCGGACAGTGATCACCCGTAGCGCCGAGCGCTTCGTCTCCCGTGCCGCGCTCACCGCCATCGGAGGGGGCGAGGTGCTGCTCGACGCATGGCCCGACGGGCCGCAGCCGGGGGCGCTCCATGTCGAACTCGCCGAGTGGGCCGACGCGGTGGCGGTGTACCCGGCGACCATGAACTTCGTCAGCCGCTTCGCCCTGGGCATCACGGACACGCCCGTACTGCTCGCCCTCCAGTGCACCCGCGCGCCCGTCGCCGTCGCCCCGTCGCTGCCGCCGGGCGGTCAGGACAGCGAGGCGTACAAGGGGCATCTGGCGACGCTGGAGACGCGCAGGAGCGTGACGGTGGTCCCGCCCGTGCCCGGACGCAGCGTCACCACCGGGCGGGAGGACGGCGCCGCGCCCCCACCGCTGCCGGTGGTGTTGGACCGCCTGGAGCGGAAGCGGGCGGAACTGGCGGAACTGGAGGGCAGGGGCGAGTGAGCGAAGAGCTCGCGGCGGCCGGTGCCCGCGAGTACGGCACCCGGCAGATGCGTACCCGCATCACTCCACAGGACGACGGCCGCTTCCTGTGGAGCAGGGAGCGGCTCGCGGCGGTGGACGTCCCGGACGCCGCGCCTGCCGCGCCTGCCGCCCCCGAAGTGGGCCCGTACGTGCTGCTCGGCACCCGGAGCGGACACACCGTCGACTACCTCGCTCCCGCCGACCAGTCTCTGGCGCACACCATCTGGCCGCCCGGCCGTGGCCCCGTCGCACCGGCCCCGGCCATCACCGCCATGCGCGCCGCCGGTCGCGCTCTGCGCGATCTTGCCGCGGGCCGTCCCGCGTTCCCCGGTGTCGCGGGGGCGCCCCCGGCCTTGTCGCGCGTGGTCCACTGGCTGCGGGCGGGCGGAGACGGGGAAGGTTCGGCCCGGCTGCACGCGCTGTGCGGTTCCCGGCTGGGCGCGTCACGCCTGGACCTGCTGCGCGCGTGGTGCCGGGAGCTGACCGAACCGCACCGGCGGCCGGTGCTGCTGCACGGTGAGCCGTCGCTCGGCCTGATCGTGCCGGTGCCGGTGCCGGTGCCGGTGCCGGACGGGCCGGGTGCGGGGCCCGGCGCCGTGCTGCTGACGGGGGAGACGCTGTCGCTGGGGCCGTGGGAGTTCGACCCGGGCTGGCTCATCGGAGAGCTGGCCGAGATGGCGGACATCGGACGCCGTCACGTTCCGGCCGAGCGGCAGGCGGAGCTGCCGCCCTTCGAGGCCATGGCGGCGGCCCTGCTGGAAGCGCGCGACGACCCGCCGGATCTCGCCCTGCTGGGCCGGGTCGCCACGCTCAGGCGTCTCGCGCACGTGGTCGACTTCGCCACGTATGTGGGCTGGAACCCTGGGGTCGGCGCGTATGTGGAGGCGCTGGCGGACCTGGTGGACGGGGAAGGACGACCGGCGCTGGTGTCGACGGGCCTCGCGACGGGACGCACCTGACAGGCTCTCATCCCCTCCTGCCCCCTTCCGGAGCTGGCGCCCCCATGGCATGCTCACGCCGTCGCTCATCTGAACGGCGTTCACATCCATGGAAGGTGTGGGCCTCATGGACAGGGAAATCGACAGACGCCCGGCTCTCGCCAGACACCCGGCTCTCGGCAGGCGCACCGTCCTGGGCGCGGCCGCGGGCACCGCGGTGGGGCTGCTGGGTACGACACCCGCCGCCGCGGCCGGACCGCCCCCGGGCCTCTGGCGCGAGTTCCGCGCCGACCCGTACCGCCACCCCCAGATCCCCTACGTCGGCCGCGCCGGATTCCTCGGCGGCCGCGCGGAGCTGCCCCGTTACCCCGTCGCCGCCGACGTACGGAGCTACGGCGCCCGCCCCGACGGCTCGGCCGACGCGGCCCCCGCCATCAACCGCGCCATCGAGGCCGTCGGACGGCGCGGCGGGGGCACGGTCGTCGTGCCGCCCGGGACGTACCGCGTCGACGGCATCATCCGCATCGGCTACGACAACGTCGTGCTGCGCGGCGCGGGCAGCGGGCGGACCACGCTGCACGCGACCCGTAACCTCACCGAGCTGATCGGGCCGTACGGCAGCCGGTACGGCGGCACCAAGTCGTCCTGGTCCTGGGCCGGTGGCCTCATCTGGGTCTGCCCCGACGCCCGCTGGCGTTCCCTCACCGCCGCGATCAGGGCGCAGGCGTGGCCGTTCGAAGGCTGGACCGGCGACCGGCGCGACGAGTGGCGCACGCTGACCGCCATCGACCGCCCCGCCCGGCGCGGCGACTGGACCGTGCCCGTCGCGAGCACCGCCGCCCTCCGCCGGGGCGACCGGGTGCTGTTCCAGCTCGCGGATGACAGCGCGCACACCCTGCTCCAGCACATGGCCGGGGACGTCGAGGGCGCCGCCGCGTACCCCTGGGCCGACAAGACCAAGCTGACCTCGTACGTCCCGTACGAATGGCCGTGCCGCGTCACCGCCGTCGACCGGCGCCGGCGCCGGGTGACCCTGGACCGCCCGCTGCCGCTCGACGCCCGGCCCGCCTGGAAGCCGAGGTTCACCACCCTCGTCCGGCCGGTGACCGGCTCCGGCGTGGTGGGTCTCACCCTCGACGTCGTCGAGACACCGCAGGCGCAGCACCTCCTCGACAAGGGCTACAACGGCGTCGCGCTGCAGTGCGCGTGGGACTGCTGGGTCGACGACGTGACCGTCAACAACGTCGACAACGGCTTCCTGCTCGTCGCCGCGAAGGCGTGCACCCTGCGCCGGGTCACCGTCTCGGGGCGCGGCAGCCACCACCCGTACTGCTGCCGCGAGGGCTCGCACGACAACCTGGTCGAGGACTTCGTCCTCGCGCGCCGCACCGTGCCCGCGCCCGCCGGGACCCAGCTGCACGGCATCAACGTCGAGGGCCTGTCCAGCTACAACGTCTGGTCACGCGGCCGGATGGAGATGGGCACCTTCGACACCCACCGCGGTATGCCGTTCGCCAACCTCCGCACCGAGATCACCGTGGACAACACCGGCTCCCACGGCGGCGACGCGGTCGCGGGCCCGCTGTACGGCGCCCGGTTCACCCACTGGAACGTCACCGTCACCAATCAGCGCGCGGGCTGCGTCAGGATCGACGGCATCGCGCCGTACAGCGCGACGGTCGGCATCAGCGAGGTCCGGGAGTTCGGCCAGACCGACGTACCGGACTTCACCGGTCCGCTCCACTCCCGCATCGAGGCCTACGGCCACCCCGAGGCCATCCACCCACGCAACCTGTACGAGGCGCAGCGCGCCCTGCGGTGACGTACGGGCGCGGTGCGCAGACCCGTCCCGCGCACCGCGCCCGTACGCCCCCGCCGGTCAGCCCGCGACCCCGGCGCCCTCGACCTTCGGGCCCTTCGTCCCCGCCGCTTCCACCGCTTCCGCCGCTTCCACCACGTTCGCCGCTTCCGGTTCGTCGGCCCGGAGCCGCCGCCCCAGCGCCGCGTACCCCACCGCGGCCACCGTGCCCACGACCGCGCTCGCCGCCCACAGCGTGGGCGCCCCATAGCGGTCGATCACGGCGCCGCCCGCCAGCGGTGCGGTCAGCGAGGCGAGCGACCACGACAGCACGTACATGCCCTGGTAACGGCCGCGCCCGCCGGCCGGGGAGAGCTGTGCGACCAGCCCCATCTGGGTCG
This sequence comes from Streptomyces sp. NPDC041200, assembly GCF_055591805.1. NCBI lineage: Bacteria > Bacillati > Actinomycetota > Actinomycetes > Kitasatosporales > Streptomycetaceae > Streptomyces > Streptomyces sp. NPDC041200. The sequence continues at coordinate 626,371 of NZ_JBVIZF010000002.1, forward strand.
GCGAGTTGATGATCTCGCCGAGCGTCCAGACGGCGACGGTCAGCGCGTACATCCCCACCGACCCCGCGAAGGCGGTCAGCCCGAAGCCGTACCCGGTCAGCAGCGCGGAGATCACCAGTAGCCGCATCGGATCGCGGTGTTCGATGAACCGCGTGACCGGGATCTGCACGGCGACGATCAGCACGCCGTTCGTCGCGATCGCGAGCCCGAAGTCCGCGCTGGAGAGCCCGTCGGCGCCCATCGCCACCGGCAGCGCCACGTAGCCCTGCTGGAAGAGGGTCGCGACGAGATACGACAGCGCCACCACGGACATGAACCGCCGGTCCCGCAGCACCGTCCCGAGCCCGACGCCCTTCCCGCCCGCCCCGTGTCCCGTGCCGTTCCCCTCCGGACGGGACTCGGGCAGCTTGACGAAGACGATCAGCGCGGTCAGCAGCGTCATCCCCGCGTCGGCCAGGAACAGCGTGAGATAGCCGTTCCGGGCGATCAGTCCCGCCGCCATCGCCGAGAAGGCGAAGCCCAGGTTGATCGCCCAGTAATTCAACGAAAAGGCGCGCACCCGGTCCTCGGGGGCGACGATGTCCGCCATCATCGCCTGCACCGCGGGCCGCGACGCGTTGGTGGCCATGCCCACCAGGGAGGCCATGACCGCGATCGCGACCGGATCCTGTACGAACCCGAGCACGGCCACCGTGACCGCCGTCGACACCTGCGCCACCAGCAGCGTCGGCCGCCGCCCGAGCCGGTCGGTGAGCACCCCCGCGACCACCGCCGACACCACCCCGCCCAGCCCGTGCAGCGCCCCGACCAGCCCGGCGAACGTAGCCGAGTAGCCGCGCTCCACCGTCAGGTACATCGCGAGAAAGGTGGCCACGAACCCACCCAGCCGGTTCACCAGCGTGGAGGTCCACAACCACCAGAACGCCCGGGGCAACCCCGAAACGCTCTCCTTCGCAGCTAATCTCCACCGGACGACGGACATCGCGAACCCCCCACGGACGAGCGCCCCCGCGTAAGAGGCGCTGACGACCTCCGCAACTTACGACCCCGCACCGCCCACCCGCCAATCAATTGACCAGGTCCGTCAACCGACCGCCCCGAACCCGTCCAGTAGGCTCGACCGCATGGCCGACGCACCGTACAAGCTGATCCTCCTCCGCCACGGCGAGAGCGAGTGGAACGCGAAGAACCTGTTCACCGGCTGGGTGGACGTGAACCTCAATGAAAAGGGCGAGAAGGAGGCAGTCCGCGGCGGTGAGCTGCTGAGCGACGCCGGCCTGCTCCCCGACGTGGTCCACACCTCCGTCCAGAAGCGCGCGATCCGCACCGCGCAGCTCGCCCTGGAGGCCGCCGACCGCCACTGGATCCCGGTCGCCCGCAGCTGGCGCCTCAACGAGCGCCACTACGGCGCCCTCCAGGGCAAGGACAAGGCCCAGACCCTCGCCGAGTTCGGCGAGGACCAGTTCATGCTGTGGCGCCGCTCCTACGACACCCCGCCGCCCCCTCTTGAGGACGGCGCCGAGTGGTCCCAGAGCGCCGACCCGCGCTACGCCACCATCCCCCCGGAGCTGCGCCCGCGCACCGAGTGCCTCAAGGACGTCGTCGTCCGCATGCTCCCGTACTGGTACGACGCCATCGTCCCCGACCTCCTGAGCGGCCGCACCGTCCTCGTCGCCGCCCACGGCAACTCCCTGCGCGCCCTGGTCAAGCACCTGGACGGCGTCTCCGACGCCGACATCGCGGGCCTCAACATTCCCACCGGCATCCCGCTCTCCTACGAGCTGGACGCCGACTTCCGCCCTCTCAATCCGGGCGGCACCTACCTCGACCCGGAGGCCGCGAAGGCCGCGATCGAGGCGGTAAAGAACCAGGGCAAGAAGAAGTAATCCAAACCGAATAAGCCCCCTACCTGCGTGTTCTCCGCTAGTAGGGGGCTTGTCGCTGTCCTGGGCCCAGCGAGGGCCCTACGTGTGTGCTCCGGGCTGGCCGGGCTCGGTGTCGGGGACGATGAACCCCCGGACTGGCCGGGCCTCGGTCGGATCCTGTTCGAAGGCGTCCGCCTGGGCCCGTCGCATGGTCGCGACCAGCTCCGCGTACTTCGGGTCGATCCACTCCATCGGTGTCCTCCTTCTTCCGGCCCGCGGCCTATGCGGGTCAGCCCTTGGGCTTGGGGATGATGACGATCGGCCCGCTGTCGTCCGAGTGCTGGCAACCGGCCGCGACCGGGATGCTCAGGTCGGCGGGCGCCAGCCACAGCGCGTCGTCCACGGGGAACCCGGCCTCGACGATGCGCTGCTGGGTCCGCGTCAGCGCCTCGGGATCGTGCCGCTCGGGGTCCGGTGCCTGCGGGGGCGTGGTGAGCGAAGGCGCCGAGGCGCTCGCACAGTTGCCGGTACGCGCGCGTGTGCAGGATCAGGGCGTGCCAGCCTTCGTCCACGACCCGTGACGGTGCGAGCGGCCGGGCCGCCCCTGCCACGGCGGCGACCCGCGGTGTCGGTTTCTTCCGTGGCGGCGGGACAGCAGACAGAAGAGCCTGCCGCACTGTCCGGCGATGGACCCCGTACTTCTCTGCCAGAGCCCGCTGCGACAGTTCCGGATCGAGACGCTTGTCCCTCCGGATCGCAGCGAACGGCTCCGTCCGCGACAACCCCCTCCCGGCCTCCCGGCACGACCGTGATCAAGCAACACGGCCTCCGACATGACCGTGATCGACGCGTCGGAAGTGGATCACGTCGTGATGGCGAGTTCGACGAGGTGCCGGGCTGTTCCGGCAGGATCGATGATCTGGTGGAGGTGTGCGCCGGGCAGGTGTGCCACACGCCAGCCGCGTTCGCGTGCCTCGGCGGCAAGGCCGTCATACGGAGGACCGAACAGCAAGTAGGAGCAGGGATGGTCATCCCAGCCGTCGGGGACCGGGATGTGCTGCTCGTAGTAGGACAGCGGCAGGGTGGGCTGCTCCTCAATGACGGTCTGTCGCATCGTCGGATCAGTGAACATGGGGGCGACGTCTGCCTCGTCCCACCAGTCGGTCCAGCGTGGAAGCCTGCCCTTTACGGCCATCGGACTGAGGAACTCCAGCATCTCGGGTGAGGCGACTGAGGTCGGTCCGATCAGGGCCGGCAACGCGGCATCAACGAAGATCGAGCTGGTCACCGGATGGTCGAGGCCCGAACGGATCACTGGGAGAAACAAGCCTGCATTGCTGTGCGCCACCAATGCGACGGGGCTACCAGCCGGGACCTGCCGGAGGTCGTCGCGGACGGCACTGACGATGCGGGGCCAGAACGGCGGAGCACCGGCGCCAATATGCAGCAGGGACGGCACCTGTACCTGGTATCCCGCCGCCGTCAGATGTTCGGCCACGGGGCGCCAGGTCGAGGGGCCTACGGACGGACTGTGCACGAGAACGAAGATCGGCTGCATGTGACGATCCTGTCGCCCACGCCATCGCAGCCGCGAGGGTGTTGGCCGACAGCAGAACGCTCGGCTTCGAAGAAGCTCACGCGCGGCCACACAGCCCATCCGGTCGAGCCTTTTACGGCTCCCTGAGCGCCGAGTGGGGCCAGATCAACTCGTACTCCGTGGAGACACTTCTGATCCGTGCGGTGGGCCCCAAAGAGGTGCTGACAAACAATCGGGGGGCACCCGCGCACTACTAGGGACCAGCGGCCAGGGCCCCGAGGGAACTCGCCGGGGCCGACGGGCGAAGGACAGATGAAAGCCCAAGCCTTCGAAGCGTTCCCAGAACGAGAGGAGCCCCGATGACCGTCGAGCCAGGCGTCCGCACGGGGGCGGAGAGCGATGCCTCGGTGATTGCGCGGTCCCGGGATGAGCCCGAGGCATTCGCCGTGCTCTTCGACCGGCACGCGGATGCGGTACACCGTTATCTGGCCCGTAGGCTCGGCGGCGAGTCGGCCGACGACCTCATGGCGGAGACCTTCACCACTGCTTTCCAGCAGCGGTACCGGTACGACCCCGCGCGGGCCACGGGCAACGACGCCCGGCCCTGGCTGTTCGGCATAGCGACCAACCTGGTCGGCCGACACCGGCGGGCCGAGGCCCGCCGGTTCAAGGCCCTGGCCCGCATCCCGGCTCCCGCCGACCACGAGGAGCCGCTGGCCGACCGGGCCGCGGCCCGGGCAGGGGCGCAGGCCGTACGCCGCGAGCTGGCTGCGGCGCTGGCCGCACTGCCCGCGCGGCACCGGGACGTGTTGCTGCTGGTGGCGTGGGGCGGTCTCGGCTACGAGGAGGTGGCCCAGGCCCTCGGTGTCCCCATCGGCACGGTCAGATCACGGCTGCACCGGGCTCGCAGCAAGCTACGCGAAGCGTTGGGCGGATCCGATCCGACGACACTGCGAGAGGCATCCGGCCATGACTGACGAACTCGAACTCCTGCGGGACTGGGACGCGGGTGCGGCCCCGCTCACCGAACCGGCCCGGGCGCGGGCCCGCCACCGACTGCTCAACACGATGACGCGCGCGGAGCGGTATCCCGACGCCGCACCCGGCCGCCGCCACGCGCTGCGCCTCGTGACAGCCGCGGTGGTCACCATGGCGGTGACGGGCACGGCGGTACTGATCGCCGCGGACGGCGCCGACGAGGGCGGCCGCACCGACCGCGCGGGCACGAGCGCCCCGCGGATGCGCAACGTCGGCGCCGTGACGGTGCTGAACGGGGCGGCAGCGCTGGCGAGCAAGCACGAGAAGCCCGTGGCGCCGCGCGACGACCAGTTCATCTACTGGAAGCGGATCATCAAGGAGACGGAGCGGAAGACCGGCGCGGTCAAGACCTATGTGGACGTGAACTGGGACTCGGTGGACGGCTCCAAGCGATCGTTGACCATGGAGCTGGGCCGGGTGATCTGGGAGGAGCCCCTGCGGAAGAACGAGGGCGTGTGGCCGCCTCGGGAGTGGAGCGAGCTGAAGGAGCTGCCCACCGACCCGGAGAAGCTCATCCCGCGCATCGTCGGCGTCGGCACGTCCGACAAGTCGATCGACGACTTCACCGCGTGGGATTGGTACGACGCCTACTTCATGCTCGGCGAGCTCCTGAAGTGGCCGGTGCTGCCCGAGGGACTGCGTCCCGCCGCGTATGAGGCGCTGGCCCTGGTGCCCGGGGTCAAGGCGACCCCGGGGATGAAGGACTCCGCCGGGCGCACCGGGGTGGGGATCTCCTACCCCAAGCACGCGTCCGAGAAGGGCAAGTACCTCATCTTCGACCCGGAGTCCTATGCATTCCTGGGCTTCCGTGACGAGCGGACCTCGCGTTCCGGGAAGAAGACGTACATCCAGCTGTCGCACGTGGTGGACTGGGCGATCGTCGACCGCTTGAAGCAGCGCCCCTAGGCCCCCTTAGTCGGGCTGATGGCTGGTCAGGGGCGGTCTCGTGGAGACCGCCCCTCGAACGTGGGAGGTCGTTGGGGTCCGCGCGGTGGAGGACCAGTCGTCCCCGGCCAACCGGCGACGCGCTGAGCCCACCGTTCGGGTGATTGCTCCGGCGGCGGGCATCAGCGGATATCCGGCTCGCCAGACAGCCGGACATACTGTGCTAATGACTGCACAAAAGACAATTCCCCCCTTGATTCACCAGACCTGGAAAGACGCCGACCTCCCCCCGGCATGGCAGAAGTGGGCCGAGTCGTGGCGGCTGCACCACCCCGGCTGGGGCTACCGGCTGTGGACGGATGCGGACAATCGCGCCTTTCTCCAGGAGCACTATCCGTGGTTCCTGCCGGTCTACGACGGCTATCCCGAACCGATCATGCGGGCCGACGCGATCCGCTATTTTCTGCTCGACCATTTCGGCGGCGTCTACGTGGATCTGGATTTCGAGTGCCTGAAGCCGGTCTCCGACCTCCTTGACGGGCGCGAACTCGTCCTCGGCTGTGAACCCGAGGTGCATACGCGCTTGTTGCTGGCCCGGCAGCGCGGATTCACCCGCATCGTCGGCAACGCGTTCATCGCGTCACGGCCGGGCCACCCCTTCTGGGCGGCCCATGTGCACCGTCGACTGGTCGGCGCCCACAAGCTGCCGGGCACGCTCGATACGACCGGCCCGTTCTTCCTCACCCGAGCGGTCGACAGTGCCCCGGAGCCGGACTCGATCACGGTGGTCGGCCCGGAGGTTCTGTACCCGGAGGTGAGCCCGTACGCGACAGAGCTGTTCGGCCCGCAGAAGGCCGACTACGACCGTGCCTACGCCGTGCACCACTGGTCGGGCAGCTGGGCCTGCGACACCGCGACCGCGCCGAGGGCCTCGGCGGGCAGACGGTTGCCGTTCTGGGCGAGCCAGGAGCGGCAACCGGTCGCCGACGGGCTGCTCAACCTGGAGGCGCAGCGTCGCCGTTGGGACTCGGGGGCACCGGCGCCGACCGTGTCCTGCCTGATGGTGACCAAGGACCGCTCGACGACGGCACGCCGCGCGATCAGGTGCTTCACCGCTCAGACCTACCCGAGCCTGGAGCTGGTCGTGCTGGAGGACGGCACCGACGACGCGCTCGAACGGCACATCCGTGACCTGGGCGACCCGCGGATCCGCCACCACCGGCTCCCCCCGGAGCGACGGACCCTGGGGGAGCTGCGCAATGAGGCGGTGGACCGGGCCACCGGGCCGTACGTGTGCCAGTGGGACGACGACGACCTGTACGACCCGGAGCGGGTGGAGACCCAGATGGCGGCGATTCTCGCGCTCGGCGCCGACGCGTGCTTCCTCGCCCGTGAGCGGCTGTGGTGGCCCGCCCGCCGCAAGCTCGCCATCTCCTGCGCGCGGGTCTGGGAAGGGTCGATGGTGTGCGCGAAGGACCGGCTCCCGCGCTATCCGGCCGAGCGCCGCGGCGAGGACACCCCGGTGGCCGAGGAGCTGGTCCGAAGCTGCCGGGTCGTCTCGGTGGACGCGCCCGCCCTGTATACGTACGTGTGTCACGGCAACAACACCTTCGACGAGTCGCATTTCGCGCGGCACTTCGAGGTGGCGACCCAGGCGTGGGCCGAACCCGGCGCCTACGCCGAGCAGTTGCTCGCCATGGCGGCCCGGCTGCCGCTCGAACCGGGGGACATCGCGCACGCCGAGACCGCCCAAGCCGTCGCGCACGCCGAGACCGCCGCGCACGCCGAGACCGCCCAAACCGTCGCGCACGCCGAGACCGCCGCAGGCGCCGCGCGCACGGACGCGCGGAAGCCGCGGCCGGTCCCCGAGCCCGCCGTGGCACCGGTGAGCGAGCGGCCCCCGGTGCTGGTGCTCACGCCCCTCAAGGACGCGGCCGCGTTCCTGCCCGGCTATCTGGACCGTCTGCGCACGCTGGACTACCCGCGCGAGGCGCTCTCGCTGGGCCTGCTGGAGGGCGACAGCAGGGACTCGACCCCGGAGCTGCTCCGGCAGGTCCTGCCCACCCTCGAGGCGGAGTTCCGGCGGGTGACCCTCGTCCACCGTGACTTCGGCCTCCAGCTGGCCGGACCCCGCTGGGAGCGGAGCGTCCAGCGCCGACGCCGGTCGGTGCTGGCCAAGGTGCGCAACCATCTCCTCACCCGCGCCCTGGCCGACGCCGACGAGGAGTGGGTGCTGTGGCTCGACGTCGACGTCACCGACTACCCGGCGGACCTCGTCCAGCGCCTGCTCGGCGCGCGCAAGGACATCGTGGTCCCGCACTGCGCCATCGCACCCGGCGGGCCGACGTACGACCTCAACACCTTCGTCCTCAAGCCCGGAGCCGGTGCGCTCAACTGGGCCCAGTGGCTGCGCGACGGCATCCTTCAGCCTCCCAGGGGCTTCGGCCGGACGTACCTCGACGAGTTGCGTGGCCGCGGCCGCGGACTCGTCCGCGTCGACTCGGTCGGCGGAACCGCGTTGCTGGTCCGCGCGGAGCTGCACCGCGACGGCCTCATCTTCCCGTCCTTCCCCTACCGCCAGGTCATCGAGACCGAGGGGCTGGCCGCGATGGCCCTGGACATGGGAACCGCCTGCTGGGCTCTGCCCGATCTGGAAGTGGTGCATCCGCACCACGGCGCACCACGGCCGGAGCCCGCCAGCCTGGCCGTCACGCACAGTGAGTAATCGTTTTGACGCATTGAGTGACCAAACTTACGGTGGCTTTACTGCCCGCGCCGCGACATACGCCGGCATTCCGGGCAGCTCCCCCGCACCCCAAGGAAAGGTGCCACCGTGAAATCCCGTGTCATGACCTCTCTCGCCCTGCCCGCCGCGCTGGCCACGGCCGGACTGCTCAGCACCGCGGAGGCGGCCTACGCCGCCGTCGCTCCGGACACACAGACGCGCACGGCGACGTACGGGTACGCAGGAGAGCCGATGAGCGGCGATGCCACCCTCACGCCCGGGATCAGCCACCCCTGCGAGCCGATAGGCAACGTCACGATCACCGACTACGGGCACTGCTGCCCGCCGGTGGGCAACATCACGATCACCGACTACGGGCACTGCTGCAACGTCGGCAACGTCACCATCCCCGACTGGGGGTGGTACTGCGAGGCCGATCAGGACCCCGGACGCGAGCAGGGGTTCGGCCACCACCGCGCGTACGCGGAGCACGAGCGCAGTTAGCCCTGGATCCGTCGCTGGGTGTCCGGCCGTGGGCCCGCGGAAGCGGCCCCGGGGGACGGCCGGTGCCCGGAACGCCGGCTTCCGGCGCGCCCGATTCCCCTTCCCCTCCCCCTTCCCGTCCCGAGCCGAAAGACCGCGCATGTCCCAGAACCCCGGCCCCGTGGTCTCGGTGGTCATCCCCTGCCATGACTACGCCCGCTACCTGCCCCAGGCCGTGTCCAGCATCCTTGCCCAGACCTTCCAGGACTGGGAGCTGCTCATCGTCGACGACGGCAGCACCGACGACACCGCCGAGGTGGCCCGGTCCCTGATCGCCCGCCACCCCGATCGGCGCATCAGCCTCGTCCAGCGGGCGAACGGCGGCGTCTCGGCCGCCCGCAACACCGGGATCGAGGCAGCCAACGGCCGCTACGTCCTTCCGCTGGACGCCGACGACGTGATCGCTCCCACGATGCTGGAGAAGACCGTCGCGGTCCTGGACGGCAGCCCCGGCATCGCGATCGCCTCCACTGATGTCTTCACCTTCACCGACGACGATCTGCCCCCGCAGGCGATCACCCTCCCCGCCTACAGCCGGGAACTGATGCTGCAGCGGCTGATCATGTTCTACTGCTCGCTGTACCGCCGGGAGGTGTGGCAGACCGTGGGCGGCTACGACGAGAGCATGTCGGCCGGAGAGGACTGGGACTTCTGGATCGGCTGCGTCGAGCACGGCTTCGACGCCCATCACATCCATGAGCCGCTGTTCGGGGCGCGCAACAAGGACACGGGACTTCACGTGGAGGCCGCCGAGAACGACCTGGCCATCCGGGCGCGCATCGTGGCCAACCACCCGAGCCTGTTCAAGCCGATCACCCGTGGCTGGGCGCGGGCCGTGCTCAGCCAGGACGCGGAAGCCTGCCTGCGGGACGAACACGTACCCGACGACATCCTCACCCGGGCCGCCGAGATGGATCAGTTCCTCACCGCGGTGATGGCGCTGCAGCGCACGGCGCGGGTTCAGCACTACCACATCCAGCGGTTGACGCCCGCGCCACAGCCGCCAGCAGCACCGTGAGCATCCGGGGAGGCTACGCGGCGGGCCAGTCCTCCGGGCCGCCGCCCTGCCAGTCGATCTGGTGGGGATCGTCGATGCCCGCGCGGGTCAGGAGGCCGCGGAGTTCGTCGGCGTTCACCACCACGCCCACGTCCTGGCCGTCGATCCGCACGCGGCGGCGGCCGTCGTGGGGCTCTTCCACTACGACGCGCGGCCGGGCCGGTGTCCCATCGTTCATATGACCAGATTCGCTGGAGCGGTCGTCGGGCGCACCTCGGAGAGGCGGGACGGGGCCCGGGGCCGTCGAACGGCCCCGGGCCCCGCTCCTCGGATCAGCTCAGCCGCAGTTGCCGCCGCACGAGCAGGAGCCGCCGGACTGGCAGCCGCAGCCGCAGCCCGAGCCGCAGCCGCAGGCGCCGACGGGGTGGGTGGGGTGGGGTTCGGGACGACGGGTGATGTCCGCCATGAGTCGCCTCCTCGGAGAGGGGTCACTGCTGCTCATGGTCCCGGTCCACGGCCCGCCCACAGGGGCGCATCGACGGCGCGCGGAGGCACGCCGCCGTGGTGCGCCGCCGTGGTGCGCGCGATGCGGTCACGCCTCAGGCCTCACGCCCCAGGCGTCAGGCTCCCTGGGTGGCGTCCTGGCCCATCTCGTCCGCGTACTCGCCGGTGACCAGGTAGATGACGCGCTTGGCGACCGACACCGCGTGGTCCGCGAACCGCTCGTAGTAGCGGCCCAGCAGCGTGACGTCGACGGCCGTCTCGATGCCGTGCTTCCAGCGGTCGTCCATCAGGTGCTGGAAGAGGGTGCGGTGCAGCAGGTCCATCGCGTCGTCGTCCTGCTCCAGCTGCGAGGCGAGGTCGACGTCCTTGGTGACGATGACCTCGGCCGCCTTCGCCATCAGCCGCTGCGCGAGCTGGCCCATCTCCAGGATGGTGGCGTGGAGGTCGCCCGGTACGGCCTTGCCCGGGAAGCGGAGCCGGGTGAGCTTGGCGACGTGCTGCGCCAGGTCACCGGAGCGCTCGAGGTCGGCACTCATGCGCAGGCTGGTGACGACGATCCGCAGATCGGTGGCGACCGGCTGCTGCCGGGCGAGCAGCGCTATCGCTCGGTTTTCCAGGTCGCGCTGGAGATCGTCGACCTTCTCATCGGCGGCTATGACGCTCTCGGCGAGCTTCAGGTCCGCGTCCAGGATGGATGTGGTGGCGCGGCCGATGGCCGAACCGACGAGCCGGGCCATATCGACCAGGCCCTCCCCGATCGAATCCAGCTCCTCGTGGTACGCGTCGCGCATCACTGACCTTCTCTCACTGACTCTCGCTGACAGATCTTCGTGGACTCGTGTGCCCCACCCTGCCACGTTCGGATCGGAACGCGTCCGGCTCGGCGCCCCACGGTTAACCGCCCCGGACGTCCAGGTGAACTCTCGGCAACGCTCCCCACGCCACCCCGTGCGGCGGCCGCCCGCCGCGGCGTCGGGAGTGAACCGCTGCCAACCCCCCGGTGAACTCTCGGCAACGTCTGTTCGAGAGGCCCTGTGCAGGTCTGTGGAGGCCGCTCCCCGCCCGCATAACCTGGATGCATGAACGTGAACGCGGCGATCGCCGCAGTGGCGGCGCTCGCCGGGTTGTGCACCGGTGTCATCGCCATGCTGGCGTTCCGCTGGAGCGAGCGCGAACAGGCGAAGCCTACGCGCTCATCCCTGCATACCGATGCCGTCTTGCCGCCCGGTGTGGACACCGTGCTCTCGGTACTGCGTTCCTCGGCCGTCGTCCTCGATGAGGCGGATGCCGTCGTCAAGGCCAGCTCGGCCGCGTACGCACTGGGACTGGTGCGCGGCGGCAAGCTCGCCGTCGAACCGATGCTGGCGATGGCCCGCGACACCCGGCGGGACGGCGAGATCCGGCAGATCGAGCTGGACCTGCCGCGGCGCGGCACCGGCCGGGGCGACGCCCTCGCCGTGTCCGCCAGAGTGGCTCCGCTCGGCTCCCGCCTGGTCCTGCTGCTGGTCGAGGACCTCACCGAGGCACGCCGGATCGAGGCCGTACGGCGCGACTTCGTCGCGAACGTCAGTCACGAGCTGAAGACCCCGGTCGGCGCGCTTTCCCTGCTCTCCGAGGCCGTCATGGACGCGTCCGACGACCCGGAGGCGGTCAACCGCTTCGCCGGGCGGATGCAGGTCGAGGCGACCCGGCTGTCCAGCCTGGTCCAGGAGCTGATCGACCTCTCCCGGGTCCAGAACGACGACCCGCTGGAGGACGCCGAGCCGGTCCGGGTCGACGAGCTGGTCGCCGAGGCCATCGACCGCTGCCGCCACCAGGCGGGCACCAAGCAGATCACGATGGCCACCGGCGGCACCGCCGATCTGCGGGTGTGGGGCAACCGCGGCCAGCTGGCCGCCGCCCTCGGCAACCTCGTCGAGAACGCGGTCAACTACAGCCCGGCCCGCACGCGCGTCGGCATCGCGGCCCGCCGCATCCCCGCGACGGGCGGCGATCTGATCGAGGTCGCCGTCACCGACCAGGGCATCGGCATCTCGGAAAAGGACCGCGAGCGGATCTTCGAGCGGTTCTACCGGGTCGACCCGGCCCGCTCGCGGCAGACCGGCGGAACCGGACTCGGTCTCGCCATCGTCAAGCATGTGGCCGCCTCGCACGGCGGGGAGGTCACGGTGTGGAGCGCTGAGGGACAGGGCTCCACGTTCACCCTGAGGCTCCCGGAAGCCGGTGCGGTTCGGGACCGGGATCGCTCGGCCGGCGGGCCGGGTGAGCCGTACGATTCCGGATCCGACCTCGATGGGGAGGACGGCGACCGACCGTACGAGACCTTCACTAATGATCAACTTTCTGCCCCGGAGGTCCTTCCGTGACCCGAGTTCTGGTCGTCGAGGACGAGGAATCGTTCAGTGACGCGCTGTCGTACATGCTCCGCAAGGAGGGATTCGAGGTCGCCATCGCGGCAACGGGGCCCGAGGGGCTCGACGAGTTCGAGCGGAACGGCGCTGATCTGGTGCTGCTCGACCTGATGCTGCCGGGGCTGCCCGGTACGGAGGTGTGCCGCCAGCTGCGCGGCCGCTCCAACGTCCCAGTGATCATGGTCACCGCCAAGGACAGTGAGATCGACAAGGTCGTCGGCCTGGAAATAGGGGCCGACGACTACGTGACCAAGCCCTTCTCGTCGCGTGAGCTGGTGGCCCGGATCCGGGCCGTCCTGCGCCGCCGCGGCGAGCCGGAGGAGGTCACCCCCGCGGCCCTGGAGGCGGGCCCGGTCCGGATGGACGTGGACCGGCACGTGGTCACGGTCGGCGGCGGCAAGGTGGACCTCCCGCTGAAGGAGTTCGACCTGCTGGAGATGTTGCTGCGCAACGCGGGCCGGGTGCTGACCCGGATGCAGCTGATCGACCGTGTGTGGGGCGCGGACTACGTGGGCGATACGAAGACGCTCGACGTCCACGTCAAGCGGCTGCGGGCGAAGATCGAGCCGGACCCGGGCGCTCCGCGCTACCTGGTGACGGTGCGCGGCCTGGGCTACAAGTTCGAGCCGTAAACCGGTGCCTGGCCCGGGAGCCCGCCGGACGGAGTCCGGCGCAGCGCGCCGAAGCCCGTGAGGCCCGCCAGGACCGATCTGGCCCGGCGCAGCCGCGTACGCGCGGCCTGGCCATAGACCGGCCTCAGCCGCGCTCAGCGGCGGCACCACAACGCGAGGGCGGCCCCGGGATTCCCGGGGCCGCCCTCGCGTGTGCGGTCAGTCCTCGTCGTTCGGCGTCGGCTCGCCGGGGGCGATGCCGTTGCTCTGGTCGCCGCCCGGCTTGTTGCTCGCCGCGCCGGAGGCCTCGTTGGACGGCTTGTCGCCCGGCTTGCTCTGGCCCGGCTGGCCCGGGGTGGTCTGGCTCGGCCCACCGGAGGGCGTACCGCCGCGCGGGGCCGACGGGGTCGGGGTCGGCAGCTCGGACGGGCCCCAGCCCTTGAAGTAGCTCGTCGCGGGCACGACGAAGGCCGTCATCGGCACGTCGCCGGTCGAGCTGAGGTCGAAGACGATCCGCTGTGCGTCGCCGTCCTTGGCGGCCTCGCGCCCGTCGGACACGACGGCGGAGGCGTTGCCCTCGCCGCCGAGGGCGACCGAGCCGCCCGCCGGGACGACGATCTTGCTCGCGGCCTTGCCCGCACCCTTGGCCGGGTGCAGCTTCGCCGTCGCGCCCGCGTCGGGCAGCGTGATGGCCGTGAGGGTCTCGTCCCGGTCGCCGTTGTTGAAGATCCTGGCCGTGACCACGGCCGGGCCCTTCGCCGTCCGGTCCGGCTGCGTCACCACGGTGGCGTTCTGGATCTTGATATCGCCGACGGACGTCGCGGCGTTGTCGGGCTTGACCTCCAGCGTCTGCGCGTCGTTCCCGGCTCCGCAGGCGGAGAGCGGGGCGACCGAGACGACGATGGCGGCTGCGGCGAGGACGCCGCGTCGAAGGCTGCTGCTCACGGCGGCGGCATCTCCTAGGACGAGGATAAAAGTTGGATCAGCGCGCTTAGGTTACCGATCCGCCCTCCCGGCCCCGCACCCGACCCGCCTCCCGGGGCGACGCGCGCGGCCATCGCGCCGCTCACACCGCTTCCCGGACCACCCTGAATATCGGTTCGGTGACGGATCGGGGAGATTATCGGTAAGGAATCCGTGGACGTCCGAAGAATTGATCACGCACTTGACCACAGATGTCTCACAGACATGATCAGTACGGCCGTGATCAATTCGGGAATCGGGGCCGGATCTGTCGCTCCTCGGCCGAACGGAGTAGCGGAAGTCCATCGACCGGACTCCGGCAAAACGGGACGTACGGCCACCCGCATGATGTCCCCGGGGCACGTAACGCGTCGGTTTCACGCCGCCCGGACAACCGCTCCCACCTGCGAATACCCGGTTCCGTCCGCCTTGCCCAGCACGTCCCAGCCGCTGTTGTCAAGCCCCGAGATATGCCCTGACCTGCGAAAACGCCATTCAGAAGAAGGCGTTCACGTGTTACCCTGGATAGCCACGGAAGGGGTACCTGTCACATGACGTTCAAGGTAGGCGACACCGTGGTCTATCCCCATCACGGGGCCGCGCTGATCGAGGCCATCGAAACTCGTCAGATCAAAGGCGTGGACAAGACCTACTTGGTGCTGAAGGTCGCTCAGGGTGACCTGACGGTTCGTGTGCCGGCGGACAATGCGGAGTTCGTCGGTGTGCGTGATGTGGTCGGCCAGGATGGGCTGGACCGGGTGTTCGAGGTGCTGCGCGCACCGTATGCGGAAGAGCCCACGAACTGGTCCCGTCGTTACAAGGCAAATCTCGAGAAGCTCGCCTCCGGTGATGTGATCAAGGTTGCCGAGGTCGTGCGCGATCTGTGGCGCCGAGAGCGGGAGCGCGGTCTGTCCGCCGGTGAGAAGCGCATGCTCGCCAAGGCGCGCCAGATCCTGGTGAGCGAACTCGCCCTCGCCGAGAGCACCAATGAGGACAAGGCCGAGGCCCTGCTGGATGAGGTACTCGCGTCCTGACGCATAAATGCCGCGGTGCCCGAGTGATTCAGACCTGCTCCCCGTAAGTCTGTTCGCCGGGCGCTGCGGCATGTTCGCGCACAGGCACCTCAGCCCACCACATCGAAGCCCGAGGCGCAAGACCGTTTGTGGTGTCCCAGTTGTGGTGCACGTCGCTGTTGTGGTGCAAGGTGTGCCGGGCCCGGGCAGCTGGCTCGACCAGTCGTCACGGAAGGGGCCGGTCGGGGCATCGCGCCCGGCACGCTGTGGCCATACCCATTTCGGCCGAGGAAGCAAACCTGAACGCCAACGCAAAGTCCGTAACCCCATCCGATGTCGACGCCGAGCGCCCCGCACGCACCGCCGCCGTGATCCCCGCCGCGGGCCGTGGCGTGCGGCTGGGCCCGGGCGCCCCCAAGGCGCTGCGCCCGCTGAGCGGCACTCCGATGCTCGTGCACGCCGTACGGGCCATGGCCGGATCCCGCGCCGTCTCGCTCGTGGTCGTGGTCGCCCCGCCGGACGGTGCCGACGAGGTCCGCAGGCTGCTCGACGCGTACCCGCTCACCGGGACCACGGAGGTGGTCGTTGTCCCCGGCGGTGAGACCCGCCAGGACTCGGTGCGCCTGGGCCTGGCCGCCGTCCCCGACAGCGTCACGACGGTGCTGGTGCACGACGCGGCGCGCCCGCTCGTCCCCGTGGACACCGTGGACGCGGTCGTCGCCGCCGTACGGGACGGGGCGCCCGCCGTCGTTCCGGCGCTGCCGGTGACCGACACCGTCAAGCGGGTCGAGCCGCGCACCGGCGACCGGGCCGGTGAGCCCGAGCCCGTCGTCGGCACCCCCGAGCGCGCCGTGCTGCGCGCCGTACAGACCCCGCAGGGCTTCGACCGGGCCACGCTCGCCGCCGCGCACGAGAAGATCGTCCTGGAGGGCGACGGCGCGACGGACGACGCGGGCATGGTCGAGCGGCTGGGCGTCGAGGTCGTGGTCGTGCCCGGCCACGAGGAGGCGTTCAAGGTGACCCGGCCGCTGGACCTGGTGCTGGCCGAGGCGGTTCTCGCGCGCAGGAGGAAGAACGATGGCTTCTGAGGAGCGCCCGGGGGCGACTCCCGCGATCCCCCTGGTGGGCATCGGCACGGATGTGCACGCCTTCGAGGAGGGCCGCGAGCTGTGGTGCGCCGGTCTGCTGTGGGAGGGCGAGGAGTGCGGCCTGGCCGGGCACTCCGACGGCGACGTGGCCGCCCACGCCGCCTGTGACGCGCTCTTCTCCGCCGCGGGCCTCGGCGACCTCGGCGCCCACTTCGGCACCGACCGCCCCGAGTGGTCCGGCGCGTCCGGGGTGACGCTGCTGGCGGAGGCGGCCCGGATCGTGCGGGCGGCGGGCTTCGAAATCGGCAATGTGGCGATCCAGGTGATCGGCGTCCGCCCCAAGATCGGCAAGCGTCGCGACGAGGCGGTGAAGGCGCTCTCGTCGGCGATCGACGCCCCGGTCTCGGTGTCCGGTACGACGACGGACGGGCTGGGCCTGACCGGCCGGGCCGAGGGCCTGGCGGCGGTGGCGACGGCGCTGGTGGTGCGGGGCTAGCCCCTGCGCCGCTGGTGGTTCGTGGCTAGCCCTGCGCCGTACGGGCCGTTCCTCGCACCGTGCCCCACACCTTGACGGCGTGTGGGGTACGGATCGGGTAACCCGAATCCATACGGATCCCCGGCCCCCGGCTCAGCACGAGGAAAGGAAGCACCCGTGGCCACCACGCTCTCCGACGACCTCAAGCGCGTCCTCGACACCAATGTCTTCGTCATCATCGGCACCACCCAGCCCGACGGCAGCCCTCAGCTGTCCCCGGTGTGGGTGAAGCGCGACGGCGACGAGCTGCTGTTCTCGACCACCATGGGGCGGCGGAAGCAGAAGAACATCGACCGCGACCCCCGCGTCACGGTCCTGGTGCAGCCCGCGGACGCGCCGTACACGTACGCCGAGGTCCGCGGCACCGCCAGCTACACCACCGAGGGCGGCCGGGAGCTGATCGACGAGCTGTCGCTGAAGTACGTGGGCAAGGAGTACGCCGAATTCAACCCGGCCCACACCCAGGACGCCGAGCGCATCGTCGTACGGATCGCGCCCCGCAAGGTCGTCGGCAGCCTCTGAGCGCGGCGCCACGGAGAAGTGTCACGCTTCTGTGTCCCTGCGGCCGATGGGTCGCGGGGCACTGCCGGATTCCGACTACCCTTGACGCGTGACTATTCGCCTGTACGACACCGGTGCCCGGCAGATCCGTGACTTCTCCCCGCTCACGCCGGGCTGTGTCTCGATCTACCTGTGCGGCGCGACCGTGCAGGCTGCCCCGCACATCGGGCACATCAGGTCAGGACTGAACTTCGACATCATGCGCCGCTGGTTCGCGTACCGCGGCTATGACGTCACGTTTGTCCGTAATGTTACGGACATCGACGACAAGATCATCGCCAAGTCGGCCGAGCAGGGCCGCCCGTGGTGGTCGATCGGCTATGAGAACGAGCGCGCGTTCACCAGCGCGTACGACGTCCTCGGCTGCCTGCCGCCGACCTATGAGCCGCGCGCGACCGGCCACGTCCCCGAGATGATCGAGATGATGCGGGGCCTGATCGACCGCGGTCACGCGTACGCGGCCGAGGGCAACGTCTACTTCGATGTGCGCTCGTACCCCGAGTACCTCCGGCTCTCCAACCAGGATCTGGACGGGCTGCGCCAGCCCAGCGGCGAGGGCGAGACCGGCAAGCGCGATCCGCGCGACTTCGCCATGTGGAAGGCGGCCAAGCCCGGCGAGCCGAGCTGGGAGACCCCGTGGGGGCGCGGCCGTCCCGGCTGGCACCTGGAGTGCTCGGCGATGGCGCACAAGTACCTGGGCAGCGCCTTCGACATCCACGGCGGCGGCGTCGACCTGATCTTCCCGCACCATGAGAACGAGATCGCGCAGGCCAAGGCGTTCGGCGACGACTTCGCCACGTACTGGGCGCACAACGCGTGGGTCACCCTGAGCGGCGAGAAGATGAGCAAGTCGCTCGGCAACTCGGTGCTGGTCTCCGAGATGGTCAAGCGCTGGCGCCCCATCGTGCTCCGCTACTACCTGGGCACCCCGCACTACCGCTCCATGATCGAGTACAGCGAGGAGGCGCTGCGCGAGGCGGAGTCCGCCTTCGCGCGCATCGAGGGCTTCATCCAGCGGGTCATGGAGAAGGCCGGGCCCGTCGAGCCCGCGGCCGACGTGCCGCCCGCCTTCGCCGAGGCGATGGACGACGACCTCGGGGTGCCGCAGGCGCTCGCGATCGTCCACACCACCGTCCGCCAGGGCAACTCCGCCCTCACCGCCGACGACAAGGAAGCGGCGGTCGCGCGGCTGGCCGAGGTGCGGGCCATGCTGGGCGTGCTGGGCCTGGACCCGCTCGACGAGCACTGGTCGGGCGGCTCGGACCGCGGCGAGGATCTGCACGGCGTGGTCGACTCGCTCGTCCGGCTGGTCCTGGAGCAGCGCCAGGCCGCGCGCGGCCGCAAGGACTACGCGACGGCGGACGCGATCCGCGACCAGCTGCAGCAGTCGGGGCTGGTCATCGAGGACACCCCGTCGGGTCCGCGCTGGGAGCTGGGCACCCGCTGACCTGGCTCTTTGTGCCGCCCGCTGGGCCGGGCGGCACACTGGTGTCCATAACATACGACCAAAGACGCGTGGGACGTCGACGCTTTCCGTTGCCGTTTGCCGAGCCGCGCTGAGCAGTGAAGAGATAGGTGACATTCATGGCCGGCAACAGCCAGCGCAGGAACCGCCGTACCAGCAACAAGAAGGGCGCGCAGATCGGCAGCGGCGGCAAGCGGCGCCGGGGCCTGGAGGGCAAGGGCCCCACCCCGCCCGCCGAGGCGCGCAAGGGCCACGCCAAGCAGCGCATCGCCAACGCCCGCACCCGGCAGGCAGCCAAGCGCCCGGCCCCCCGCCGCGGCGGCGCCAAGGGCACGAACGAGCTGGTGGTGGGCCGTAACTCGGTGTTCGAGGCGCTGCGCGAGGGCGTCCCGGCGAACACGCTGTACGTGCAGCAGTTCATCGACAGCGACGAACGGGTGCGTGAGGCGCTGAAGATCGCGGCCGACCGCGGCGGCATCCACCTCATGGAGGCCCCCAAGGCCGAGCTGGACCGGATGACGAACGGGCTCAACCACCAGGGTCTGGTGCTCCAGGTCCCGCCGTACGACTACGCCCACCCCGAGGACCTGAGCGCGGCCGCCTTCGACGAGGGCGTGGACCCGCTGATCGTCGCCCTCGACGGCGTCACCGACCCGCGCAACCTGGGCGCCGTGGTGCGGTCGGTCTCCGCGTTCGGCGGCCACGGCGTGGTCGTACCGGAGCGGCGCGCGGCCGGGATGACCGCCGGCGCCTGGAAGACCTCCGCGGGCACCGCCGCCCGCACCCCGGTGGCGCGTGCCACCAACCTGACCCGGGCGCTGGAGTCCTACCAGAAGGCGGGTCTCACGGTCGTCGGCCTCACGGCGGACGGCGAGACAGAGCTGCAGGACCTGGAGGCGCTGGACGGCCCGGTCGTGATCGTCGTCGGCAGCGAGGGCAAGGGGCTGTCCCGACTGGTCGGCGAGACCTGCGACTTCCGGGTCCGCATCCCGATGCCGGGCGGCGCGGAGTCGCTCAACGCGGGGGTCGCGGCGGGCGTGGTGCTGTACGAGGCGTCGCGGCGCCGGGCGTAATCGCGCGCGGCCCGCTCCGCCCCGCGACGAGGGGCCGGGGCGGGTCCGTACCCCGCGGGCGGGGCGGGTCCGTACCCTGCGCGCGGGGCGGGTCCGTACCTGCGCGCGAGGCGGGTTCGTACCCACGTCCGGGGCGGGTTCGTCGCCACCCCGGACGATCTTGACGGTCCCCCGACAGATCACACCGTCCCCGGCAGTGTCTTTCCCGCCGGTCAGTCGGTTAGTTGAGCGTGGAGACCAGAAAATTCCGCACGCCCCTGGCGGGACGCGCGCGGGGATTCGAGGACGAACCGCAGCTGACCATGGCCAAGGTGCCGTGTGATCCTGCGAAGGTCGCCGTCAATCCCCCCAGCTTCCGGGTGCAGCTCGGCTCCCCGGTCGTGAGCAGCGCGCTGGCGGACACGGCCCGGCTCGCCGGTATCGGGGCCGGGGCCGCGCCCCGGCGCCGCCCGCCCGTGGTGTGGAGCGGCCGCACCCGGCCCGGCGGCGACACGGCGGCGACCCGACTGCTGCAGGCCGTGCGGTACTCCGAAACGGTGGACGGCCCCGAGGACGTGGGCACCACGCAGGTGCTGCCGCGGGTCACCTTCGACGACGGCCCGCCCACGGTCATCGGGCCGCGCAACCCGCACGGTCCGCGCCGGGAGCCGGTGCCGGAGGCCGGGCGGCCGCCGAGGCCGCGGGAGTCGGACGCCACGCACCGTACCGGTCCGACGCCACGCGTCCCCCGGCCGTCCCACGCCGCCCACCAGACCCGCCAGGCGCCTCAGACGCACCGGACGCCCCAGACGCACCGCACGCCCCCGGCCCCGCGCCCCCGGCGCCCCTCCGACCAGGTGCGGCAGCACGCCTACTACCCCGACCGCCGGATGAACCTGGGCGTCGTCCTCCTCCCGCTCCGCGTCTTCCTCGGCTTCATCTCCGTCTACGCGGGCATGGGCAAGCTGTCCGACCCGGTCTACTTCGACGGCGGCGAGCGCGGCTCGATGGTCACCTGGCTGCGGTCCCTGCACCCCTGGCCGATCGCCGAGCCGCTGCGCGACCTCGCGCTGGAGCACCCGGTGGGCGCCGGGCTGACCGTGGCGTTCCTCCAGATCGTGGTCGGCGTGCTCACCGTCCTCGGACTGTGGCAGCGGCTCGCGGCCTGCGTCGGCGCGGTGCTGTCCGCCGCGCTGATCCTCACCGTGAGCTGGCGCACCGTACCGGTCTACGACGCGCCCGACATCATCTACCTCGCCGCCTGGAGCCCGTTGGTCATCGCGGGCGCCCCGGTCTACTCGGCAGACGCCCGCCTCGCGGGCGAGGCCTGGCGGCGGCTCGGCCCGCGCGTCGAACTGGGGGCGCTGCGGCGGCGGGTGCTGCGCCGCGGCACCGTGATGGTGATGGTGGTGGCCGGGCTGACCCTGCTGCTCGGCTCGATGATCGGCGGTGCCGTACGGTCCTCGGAGACGGTACGGGCGCCCGAGCCGCGCGAGGTGCCGCGGAACAGCCTCCCCGGCTCGCCGCTGCCCCGGAAGCCCGAGACCAGCCCACGCGGCGGGGTCGGCGGCGCGGTGGACACCCCCGGATCGCCCTCGCACCGCGCCCCGTTGAGCCGTCCGACCCCGTCCGCCTCGCCGTCGGCGTCCGCCACCTCGGGCAGGCCCAGCGCGACGGGTTCGGCGAGCGGCACCGGGAGCCCCGGCCAGTCGCGGCACGGCGACCGTCCGACCCCCCGCACCCCGAGCCGCCCCGAGGCCCCGATGACGGAACCGGGCCCGCCGGACCTCGGCGGCTCGGGTGTGGGCCTGGGCGGCACGGGCGCGGAGGGCGGCGGCCAGGGCGGCGGCGCCCCGGCGGCCGACTCCTACGACGAGGGCGAACCGGCCCAGGAGGAGGCGGCGCTGGGCGGCCTCCTCGGCTGAACGTCGCGTAGGCAGAAGGCCCTCCGCGCAGGTTTGAGCGCGGAGGGCCTTTTACGTACTCGGGGGTCAGTCGTGCAACGGCCGGACCGGCGTCGATTCCAGCGACCCGCGACCGGACGGCGGAGGGCCAGCGGACAGTTCCTTGGCGGCCTCGGTGAGGTCCTTGGCGGTGTCGATGGCCCGCCAGTACGCCCCGTGGGGCAGCGGAAACCCGGCCAGCCGACGCTCCCGCGCGAGCCGGGGGAACGTCGTGCGCTCATGGTCGCCGCGCCCCGGCAGCAGGGCCGTGAAGGTGGCGGAGAAGACGTACACGCCCGCGTTGATGAGGTACGGGGAGGGCGGCGACTCGATGAAGTCGAGGACGTGACCGAACTCGTCCGTCTCCACCGCCCCCCAGGGAATGCGTGGCCGGGCCAGCGCGAGGGTCGCGACGGCGTCGCGCTCATGGTGGAAGTCGGCCATCTCGCGCAGCGAGAAGCGGGTCCAGATGTCGCCGTTGGTGGCGTACCAGGGCTGCTCGGGGTGGGGGAGCCGGGCGGCGGCGAACTTCAGGCCCCCGCCGCGGCCGAGTGGTTCCTTCTCGACGACGGTCGTCACGCGCAGCGGCAGTTCCGCCGACTCCAGCCAGTCCTGGAGGACGGCGGCGAGATGGCCGCAGGAGACGACCGCGTCGGTGACCCCCTCGGCGGCCAGCCAGGCCAGCTGATGGCCGATGATCGGGGTCCCGGTGCCCGGGATCTCGACCATCGGCTTGGGACGGTCGTCGGTGTACGGACGCAGCCGCGAGCCCTGGCCTCCGGCCAGGACGACGGCCTGCGTGGGGCGCGGGGCGTGCGGGTGGTGGTGAGCGTGGTGCCCCCGCCGGTGGAGGTCATCGGTCATGGATCGCACCATATGCGGTGGCGCGGTGACCGCACGCCGAGCCGAAGCCGGGTGTGGTCGGCGGTGGTGTTGTGGCCAGTGGTGATGTTGTCGGCTGCGGTGTGGTCAGCGGTACGCCTGGGTGATGCCGGACGCGAACGAGGTGTCGCAGACGGGACGGGCGTACGCCTGCGCCCCCTTCGTCCCCCCGTACTTGGCGACCGCGGCGCGGCCGAGCGCACGGGCGATGTCCGCGCAGTGCCGGGCCAGCGAGGGCCGCTCGTTCGTGGCGACCTGGAGGTGAGTGAGGGCCACTCCCGGATCCTTCTCCTGCAGTTCCGCGAGCAGCCGGTCGCGCAGCAGCTCGTGCGGGGCGCGGTGCACGGCCTGGGTGGAGGCGCGGTCGGAGGAGGCGGTGAGGATCTGCGACTCGGCGCTCGGCGAGGCCCACGGGACGCGGGTGACGGCGAGCGTTCCGGAGAGGACGAGCACGACGGGGAGGACGAGCGCGAGGGTTCTGCCGATACGGCGGGCTGCGGTGTTCACGGGAGGGATCGTAGCGAGGAGCGATGATTTGGCGACATTGAGTCACCATGCCGGGTGATGGAAACCCGTTCTTGGGCGTGGGCGGGTTGACGAACAGAATCGAAAAGCCCGGAATGTCAGTGAATTTATCGACAACACCACAACGCCACAACACCACAACGCCACGTTCGCCGCCGTGGCCACGAGAAAGGCGCCGCCGCCGCGATGCGGCAGACGACGCCTTCCCTCAAAACCTGACTCAGTCGCTGAGCCGCTCCCCGGTGGAGGTGGAGAAGACGTGGGCCTCGCCCGGCTGCGGCACGACGTGCAGCTGCGCGCCCTTCTCCGGCACCTGGCGGCTGCCGACCCGGATCACCAGGTCCTTGCTCTCGCCGCCGACCTCGGCCGAACCGAAGACGTACGCGTCCGCGCCCGTCTCCTCGACCACGTTGACGGTGATCGCGAGACCGGCCGGGGCGTCGGCGGTGGCCTTGGTCAGCGCCTTCGCCGCCCCGCCGTTCGCCTCCACCACGTCGAAGTGCTCGGGCCGGACACCCACGGTGACCGTACGGTCGCCCTTGTCGGCCGCGGCGGACAGCGCCTCGCGGTTGACCGGGACCACGCTGTTGCCGAACTTCACGCCGCCGTCGGTGATCGGCACCTCGACCAGGTTCATCGCGGGCGAGCCGATGAAGCCCGCCACGAAGAGGTTGGCCGGACGGTCGTACATGTTGCGCGGCGTGTCGACCTGCTGCAGCAGCCCGTCCTTGAGGACGGCCACCCGGTCGCCCATGGTCATGGCCTCGACCTGGTCGTGGGTGACGTACACCGTGGTGATCCCCAGCCGCCGCTGCAGGCTCGCGATCTGCGTACGGGTCTGCACACGCAGCTTGGCGTCCAGGTTCGACAGCGGCTCGTCCATGAGGAACACCTGCGGCTCCCGCACGATGGCCCGCCCCATCGCCACGCGCTGCCGCTGACCACCGGACAGCGCCTTCGGCTTGCGCTCCAGGTACTCGGTGAGGTCCAGGATCTTCGCCGCGTCCTCGACCTTCTGCCGGATCTCGGTCTTGTTGACCCCGGCGATCTTGAGCGCGAAGCCCATGTTCTGCGCGACGGTCATGTGCGGGTACAGCGCGTAGTTCTGGAACACCATCGCGATGTCCCGGTCCTTCGGCGGCAGGTGCGTCACATCGCGGTCGCCGATCCGGATCGCCCCGCCGTTGACGTCCTCCAGCCCCGCGAGCATCCGCAGCGACGTGGACTTCCCGCAGCCCGAGGGGCCGACCAGAACGAGGAACTCGCCGTCTTGGATGTCGATGTCGAGCTGATCGACGGCGGGCTTTTCGGTGCCCGGGTAGATCCGGGTCGCCTTGTCATACGTGACCGTGGCCATGGTGATCTGGTCCCTTCACCGGCAGGAACGTGCCGGACGATCCGAGTAAAGGTAGGGGTCTAGTCCACTGCAGGTGGATTGGCGTGACGCTATACCGCCCACCCCCACCCTGTCTCTACTCCGGACACCAGAATTTTCGAACGGAGCACCCCGGTGTGGTGGGTACACTGCTGGGGACGCCGACTTAGCTCAGCTGGTAGAGCACCGCTCTTGTAAAGCGAAGGTCGTCGGTTCGAACCCGACAGTCGGCTCTGTGCCAGAGCAGGGAAAAGCCCCGGACGGTCTGCCGTCCGGGGCTTCTGACATCTCCAGCCGACATCAGTCGCCGTGAGCGCTGCGCTACGCCCCACTCCGCGGGCGAACCAGGCAGCGGCGGTGACATGCTGAGCCCTGTGTCGGCGAAGAGGGGTGGGCTCATGCGGTGGACTGTCCATGGTGAGCGGCAGATCTACAGCAACCCGTGGGTGAACCTGTGGCTCGTGGACGTCCAGCAGCCCGATGGGCGCCGCTGGGAGCACCACGTGGTGCGGATGCGGCACCTGGCCGTCGCCGCTGTGGTCGATGAGCAGAAGCGGGTCCTGATGATGTGGCGGCATCGCTTCGTCACCGACGCCTGGGGCTGGGAGCTGCCCATGGGCCTCATCGAGCCCGACGAGACTCCGGAGCAGGCCGCCGCGCGCGAGGTCGAGGAGGAGACGGGCTGGCGGGTGGAGGCGGTCAAGCCACTGGTGTACGCCCAGCCCGCGAACGGCATCACCGACTCCGAACACCACGTCTTTCGCGCCGACGGCGCGACGTACATCGGCCCGCCGACCGAGCAGAACGAATCGGACCGCATCGAGTGGATCCCGCTCTCGGAGATCCGCGGAATGATCGACCGCCGCGAGATCGTCAGCAGCGGCAGCCTGGTCGGCCTGCTGTACCTGCTCCTGGACGAGGCCACCAAGCCCGCTGTCTAGCGCAACACCTCACGCATGCGCTGCTCGAACCTGATGACCGATGTTTCGCGGGAGTAGGGCGTCAGCCGACGGTGGAACTCGTGGATGTGTCCCACGACCCGGGGTGAGTCGATGACTGCGGTGAGGTCGAGCGCGAGCCCCGCGCTGCCGCAGGCGTCGTCGAGCTTTCCTTGCTGGAGCTGAGCGCTGGCCAGCCAGAAAGCATGGAGCGCCCGGCCGCGCTGCCGGGACGCCGTCTCGCGACGCAGCCCCTCGGCGATCAGAGGCTCGGCCTGCTGCGCCTCGCCGAGCCGGGCCAAGGCGATACCCGCGTCGGCGAGCAGCTTGGCTTCGTCGAAGTAGCGAACCCAGGAGGGCGCTTCGTCTTCTCGGCCCCGCGCGAGCTCATACGTGTCGCGGGAGCGGCCGATGGCCTCATGGCAGGCGGAGGCGTCGCGCAGGGCCGCGTGACCGAACGCTTCGCGCATGTGGAGCATGGACATCACCAACGGCTGGTCACCAACGGCTCGCGCGGCGTCCTGAGCCCTGCACGCCAGGGCAACCGCATCCACAAGGTTGCCGTCGTAGGTCGCCTGCAAGCTCATGCAGGAGAGCACGTTTGCCATGAACAGGTGATCTTCCTGCCCGTGGGAAAGCGTCAGGGCCTGGGTGAAGTAGAGACGGGCGGTGCTGTACTGGCGCGCATCGAAGTACGCCCAGCCCGCGAGGCGAGCCAACTCGGCGGCGAGGGAGTGGAGTTCCGGCCTCAGCGCGGCGTTGGCCGTGCGCATCATCTGGGTGACGTAATTGAGGTGGCCCAGGACAGCGGGACGCAGAGATGTGCCGCCGTGTTCGTCGTCGCGACGCCAGTAGTCCTCTACCGCTGAACGCAGCCCGGCGACGGTGGAAGGACCGGCCCACCCGTCGGCCAGTGCCAGGACCTCATCGAGACCACCGCCAGGAGCGGAGACGGCTGACCGTGGCTCGTCAGCACGCCATGACACCCGCTCGGGATCCGGAGCAGTCGCGGGTTCAGGCGCCGAGGACGGAACTTCCCACGGCCGGTGCGCGAGTCCCAACATCCCTCCGGGGATGCGAAGGCCGTCGGCCACCCGCTCGATCACATCGATGTGTGCCAAGGCGCGGCGTCCAGCCATGATCTCGCCCACCCTGCTTGGCGTCATGCCGCACCGGGCGGCGATCCGCGAGGGGTAGATCCCCGCTTTCAGTTTGACCAGTTGGAAGATGCGCGCGAAATCCCGCCTCCGGCATGCGTCCTGCCACTCCGGGTTGGCCAACAGCGCTGGTGGAAGCGCAGGGTGAGGCTGCGAATCGGGCACTCGGGCCCCTCTTCCTCGTCCCGCGGCAGCGGGCAATCCGGGCAGTGAACCGCCGACGATTTTACCCACGTTGGGTAATCAAGATGACCTGTTTCCGTAATCACCGTTGCGGTGGGATGGCCCCCTGGAACCACCACGCGACAAGGGGACGCCATGCTCCCGATGACCACCCACACCCCACAGCAGCCCGCTGCCCGGCAGTGGAAGGTGCAGTTGCCGTCCACGCCCAGATCCGTCCGCCTCGCCCGTGATCAGGCAGGCGAAACACTCCACGATTGGGGTTACGCCCAGGGAGCCATCGACCGGTTGCTCCTGGTCTGCAGTGAGCTGGCCACCAACGCCGTTCGGCATGGCCACGAGCGCGGCCGCCTCTTCGAAGTCCGTCTCCACGACGAGGGCGCCAGTTGTCTCGTCCAAGTCTCCGACGCAGCCAATCGCCGTCTGCCCCACTGCGTGAAGGCCGGCGAGGACGACGAACACGGCCGCGGCCTCGAACTCGTCCTGGCCTTGTCCGAGGAGGTCGGCCACCACCCCCGAGACCCGATCGGTAAGACCGTCTGGGCCCGCCTCGTCCTGGATACGTCGGAAGAGGACCCCACCGTATGAACTAACGGCTGCTCTCTCCTCACCGGCGGTGGCCCTCCGCGCCCGCCGCCCAGCTCTGCCCGTCCTTCGACACAACGCGTCCTACGGGGTTCAAGGCGCCGCGCAAGCGCGGCGCGGCACCCGGTCGGGCCGCGCACCGCCGCTCCTGCCTCCGTCCCGCTCCGGCGCCCGGCCCGACCGGGTGCCGCGTGCGACAAGCGGCGGCGATGACCGGCAAAGGCATGCCTCCGGCGGGGGCGCTCCGGCTCCGGGATGGAGGGGCGCCGTACGCGAGTACCGGTTAGTAGTGGCGTGCGCGGGGAGCTCCCATCCCGTCTGCCGTCGACCCAGGCAGAGCCGAGCAGACGCGGCCCCTGGCGTCCAGGTCGTTCGTACAGTGGCGCGCTCCACCTGGACGCCAGGAACCACGCTCGCTCCACCGTGTGTGGGTCGACGGCAGACGGGATGGGAGCAGGGGAAGTAGTGGCGTGGCTGGGTAGTTGACCCTCCGCGCGATCACATGCGGCCCTCAATCTGCGAGACAAGAGTGTTGCGGGTAAATCACGACGGGGAAGCCCCCTTTCGAGCTTTATTCTTGACGATCTTTTGCATCCCCGGCCTATCAGCAACACGCCACATTCTCTCCCAAGCGCGCACATTCATCAGATAGCTAGGGATCTCGATTCCCTTTTCATATGCATACTCGATGAGTGCTTCAACTATTGCGACAACGCGCCCTCGGCTAGGGAGTGTGGGCCCCTCCATGTAGGCAGAGAGTCGCACTACTTCATACCCAGTCTTCACGGACAATACGTCAAGGCTGGGCGCTCCAGCGCGACGGTATAGCGCACGTAGCTGAGATGCAAAGGCGAGCCGGAAATCTCTCGGACTAGCTTCTTCAAGCGCCTTCCCCATTGCAGCAGTTAGTAGGTCGATGGCGCTGGCCAGCTCATAGTCCGCCTGTCGAACAGAAGAACCTCTCGTTGGCTTTGCGAGCACCACCCCGCCGCTGGTCTGGCGTCGTGCTGGTACGCCTAGCGCATCCCGGCATGATCCGTGCAATCGATTACTCAAGGGAACGAGCACCTTATAGCTCTTCCCGGCGGGTACGATCGTGCCCTCACTTACATGTTGCCAGTAAACCTGCTCAGATTCTGGTTCGAACAGCATGAGGACGACCGGAAGCGAGTGATTCTTCCAATATTCAATGTGGCTTGCGTCGCAATAAAACCACCAGCCGAGGTCTGTCGGCTTCGTAAACTGGCTGGCGCCAGACTTAATCTGCACGGCCAGCAGGCGGCCCGTTCCGCGCCTGGCGTCAGCAGAGGGGTCGGACTCGTTTACCACTTCAATTTGCGCATCAATGCCGATATCGCTGGTCTCTTGCTCACGAAAAAGCCAGCCCAATTGAGTGGTGATCAAGTATGCGGCCCGAGACACACCAGCCCGGTCCACCAGGTGGGTGGGAGGGACAACCGTCAAGTTACATCTCCTCATGCCTGTTCCGGCCAGCCAGCGGTCCTCAGCCTAGAGGGTGGGACTGACAGCCGGTCACCCGTAACTCGACAGCGTCGCTAGTTGACCGATAAACCGGTCTCGGCTAATGGTGTCCGGTACACCCTGGAACATGCTGGGTCAGGGTGCTGGCTTCGCCGAAGACGCTCCCACGGACTCCACTACAGTCTGAGCCCGTGCGACCGGCTCTTCTTCTCAGCCAGCAGTAACCACAGCGGCCGTCAGCGACTCGTCCTGTCTCCGTAGAACCTTGATACGGCCCATGTGACCACTGGTGACTGATCTGCGTAGAGCTACGGATCAGTCACACCGCCCACTAGACCGCTCGGTCCCAAGTCGGACCGTCTCAGTTTCGGTCTCATTTAGCGCCGTTCACGGCCGTTCAGACGAGACCAACGCTCGTAGTTGATTCCGCAGCCAGACAGCCGTGAACGCAGGTGAACGGTCCCGTCCGATGCTCTCAAGACCACCAACGCAGTTGGAAAGCGTGCGCCCTCGGCGCCTGAGGGCCGCCTGGGTACGAGATGCTTGGGTATGGCCCCTGAACCCAGCGCTGTTCCGCCGACGACCACTCACATAAGTGCCGTGGCTGATGGAACCACCAGAGTCTTCAGATGGGAGGAAGGCGCACGCATCGAGGTCCGCAACCTCGGCGGAGAGATCGTCATCGAGGCCAACGCCGCCGGGCTGAAGACCCTGGCCGGCCACCTCCTCACACTCGCCCAAGACGGCACACCGGACGGCGCTCACCTCCACTTGGAGGAGAACAACGGACTCGAAGAGGGCTCAGCAAGCCTGATTCTGGAGAGGTGCGACGACGAATGACTCGTGCCAGACGCGTGCCAGATCGTCCGGGGAACCACGGGGAACAGCGGGGAATCAGTCGACCCTCCACCAGGCGTCTGCATCCCTCCGCAGCAGGTCAACTCCGGAGCAAGCAAGCCCTAAATGCCCTTAGCTTCCCAAGCTCAGGGTCTGTAGCAGGAGGTACGGCTAGTCGATGAAGCTCCCCTCCCTGGCCCGGCTCGAACGGGCTGGTCCCCTCCACAACGGGTCGGCGCTATGGGGAACTTCGCACCGGCCGACGCAAGGCCGTTTGCAGGGTACTGCTCGGTTGATGTTCTGACATCACCAATTGACATCGACGGCGGCGGACGTTGGCGGTAGTCGGTGCACCGAGGCCGCCGCTCACCCGGCAGTCAGGGCCAGCCGAGCCCGGGACGGCGCGGCCGGGATCGAACTTGTAAAGCGAAGGTCGTCGGTTCGAACCCGACAGTCGGCTCTGTGCCAGAGCAGGGAAAAGCCCCGGACGGCCTGCCGCCCGGGGCGTTCGACATCCGTCACGATGGCTGGAGGCGGCGGTCACACACCTGCTCGGCTCAGAGACCAGCACGCCCACACGATCACGGCCATAGGCACCAGGATGGCCACCGTACCGAGCGTGATACCAGTCCACGGCCGTCGACGGTCGGCTTCTTCGTCGCCCCGCATGTCCCGCAAGGCGTTGACACCCGAGACAACCGCGCAGATCCCCAGGGGCAGGAAGAGAGCGAAGAGAGCGGATCGGGCCTGCTGCGGCAGCAGCCACGGGAAAAGGAGTGCCGCGATGGCGGCAGCGCCCAGCACCGATGACGTCGTACCCGTCACCTTCATAGAGGGGCCTCCTCGAGCGGCCAGGCCCTGTCTTTGAAAGACATCATGATCCGGAGGCTAGGCGGCGGCAAGGGGCTCCACCTGAGCACGGCTACTCAGGTCGACTGAGTGGCCGGGCTGACCTGCCGGCCTCAGGTCGGACAGGCCGAACGCCCCCGCGCTTCCGGATTGTTGGGGGTGCTTCAGGCCGCGCACCCGGTAAAGCGGAGGCCGGAGGGTGCATGACGACGTAATGTGTGCTCATGATGTCTGGCTATTACTGCTGGGGGGCTTGATGGTTGCGGACATGGTCAGGACCTGGGTGGCGGGGTGGGCTGTCTCCCGGCGGACGCCCCCGCCGGTCGAGAAGCCCTGGGGGTTCTACATCGAGGTGGCAGACAACCCCGACGAAGTGGGGCGCCATGTTCTGCCCGAGACCGAGAAATCGTTGGTCCGCAGCGCTGCTGCCTCGGTGTCCGTGCCGCGGACGTGGATGAAGATGCCCGCGGAGCCAGGGGAGATCGAGCCTTGGATGTCCCACGGGTGGGTGGTGGCCTGGAAGGAGACCGGGCACCTGATGGCCGTCGACCTGATGGCCACGCACCCGGTCGCGCCCGAGGGGTACACCGTGACCATGGAGAGCACCGGGGCCGTCACGTGTGTCCGGGTGCTGGATGCGGCGGGGGAGCAGGCGGCCAAGGGGCAGATGGCGGCCCTTGGGGAAGCCGTGGTCGTGGACCGGGTGGTGACCGCGGAGGGCCATCGGCGACGCGGGCTGGGCGCCTTCGTGATGCGTACGCTCGCCGACCGCGCCCTGGACGAGGGCGCGGCCCTTGGCGTTCTCGGCGCGACCGATGCCGGGCGTGCGCTGTACGAGTCGTTGGGATGGAAGAAGCACACGACGTTGGCGCAGTGCGTGTACCAGGCGTGAAGTCAGGGGGAGTTCAGTGCTTCGGGTCGAGTCTGAGGAGTAGATCGGTCAGCTCGGTCGGCATGGTGACCATGGAGTCGTGGCCGGTGGCCAGCTCCCATACCTGGGCCGGGGTGCCGTTCGGCTGGGTCGGGGGGACGGGGCGGCGGGGCCAGCCTTTGGGTTCGCCTCCTACGCAGTGGATGTGGGTCCGGGGGATGGCGTTCATGGCCGGGTTGTCCAGGCGGACCGGCTGCTGGAGGCAGCGTACGGACTGGTCCGACAGGGTCGTGCGCAGCCAGGCGGCGTCTGCCGGGTCGGTAATTCCGAACAGGCCCGTGGGCGGCGGCATTTCGGGCAGGGGCGGGACCCGCCAGCCGCTCTCGGAGCGGAGGGCGCGGTCGATCAGGTCCTGGGTTATGGGCATGATGTCGGCCGCGCTCTCGCCGTCCTCCGGGACCATCGCGTCGAGGTAGACCAGGTGCGCGATCCGGTCCGGGATTCGGTTGGCCGCGGAGGAGATGACCAGCCCGGCGTAGCTGTGGCCCACGAGGATGACGTCGGTGAGGTCCTCGTCGGTGATCAGCTTGACGACGTCGTCGACGTGGGTGTCGAGGCCTACGTCGCGGCTGAGCAGATGCGCCCGGTCGCCGTGGCCGGTCAGGGAGGGGGCGAGCGCCCGGTGTCCGGCTGAGGCGAGGAGGGGGACCACTCGCTCCCAGCATTCTCCGCTGTGCCAGGCGCCGTGTACCAGCAGATACGTTGACATGGTTGTCGCGCTCCTCGTCTCGTCGTCGGTGACGTTCACGCTGCCGCCCGGGCGCCGGGCGAGCCAGAGTCCCCGCGATCCTGGGGGTGGCAGGACCAGGCACGTGTGCGGTGGCGCGATTACCGTCGACGCATGAGCGACGAACCGAATCCGCTGGGCGATTACGTACGCGCCCGGCGCGAGCTCGTCACCCCGGAGCAGGTCGGCATTCCCGCCGTGGGGCTACGGCGCGTGCCGGGGCTGCGCCGGGAAGAGGTCGCGATGCTCGCGGGGATCAGCGCCGACTACTACCTGCGCCTGGAGCAGGGCCGCGACCGCAACCCCTCCGTGCCGGTCCTGGAGTCCCTCGCCCGCGTGCTGCAGCTCGACGACGAGGCGACCGCGCACCTGTTGCGCCTCGGTGCCGCCAAACCCCGACGGCCCCGGCGGCGGCCCCGGAGGGAGACCGTCCCGCAGGGCGTCGCCCAGCTCGTCGCCACGCTTCCGCTCCCCGCGCACGTCGAGGGGCGCTACTTCGACGTGCTCGCCGCCAACGCCTTGGCGACCGCCCTGTCACCGCGGCTCGTGGTGGGGGCCAACCGGATGCGTGACCTTTTCCTCGACCCCGCCGAGCACGCGCTCCATCCGGACTGGGAGAACGCCACCGGGGACCTGGTCGCCGGGTTCCGCGAGTCCGTCGGCACCGACACGGACGACCCCCGCTTCATCGAACTCGTCGGCGAACTCTCCCTCGCCAGCGCCCGCTTCAGCCGCCTCTGGGCCCGTCACGACGTACGGACGTGCGCAGGCGCGGCCATGCGCTTCGACCATCCCCAGGTCGGTGCCCTCCAGCTGAATCTGGAACGGCTGGGCATCAGCGCCGCGCCCGGCCAGGTGCTCGTCATCCACCACCCGGTCCCCGGCACCGACAGCGCCGACAAGCTGGCCCTGCTCGCTTCCGCCAGCCAGACGCGAGCGGAGGCCGAGCGCGGTGAGCCTGCCCGCCGGGGGAGTTGACGGCGGGCGTATGGTGGAGAGGAAACGCATCAACGCCCCGCCCCAAGCTGTACGTTGGGTGGGCTGAACGGGGGAAGAAGGGTGCGTGCCCGATGTCGGTCGGGCTCCTCTCCACGATTGTTGCCGTGTTCTACGGGAGCACGATCTCGATTCTCGCTCTTACCGCGACCTTCGCTCGGCGCCGCTCGCTGCGACGTGAAGCGCGCAGCACCCTTGCCGTCCTCGTACCGGGGAGGACGGTGGAGGCGCAGCAAGCAGAGGGCGCCGCAGTAGGCCCAGGCAGCTGAGCGGTGACGCCGAGAACCGGTCGCGGCCTCCGCCTGCCTTCGCCTGCGGCATCCTCACGATGCTGTACCCCGCGGGTGGGCCGGGGTGGGGCAGGCGTGGAGGGCTCGAACGCCGTTGACGCCGCCGCGAGCGGGGTCGGCGCCGTTTTCAGGCAGTCTCATTCCCAGCAACAGTGGTCGTCTGGTTGTCCAGTTGCGCATGCCAAAGGCAGGGTTTCAACTGGAGTGAGGAGTCGAGAGATTCGACGGCTCTCGTGGTTCGTCGTTTACCCACCCGTTCGGGGTGATGAGAATGGCCGAGTACATAATTCCCCTGATCGTTGCAATTGTAGGTGGAACGGCTGCGTTTTGGTTGGGCCTTATTCGGGATCGTGTGCGGCTTAATCTCAACCTGGTCTCCGTTACCAAGGGGCGCCACCCGGAAGAAACGGCAGACGTGGGTGACAGGATCATTGAGATTTCGAAGTCATTTAGACGTTCGCCGCTCGACCTGCCTAAGGAAGCCCGAGATAGGGACATTCGGTTTGTGCATAGTCATGCGAAAGGTGTCCGTAGGGAAGCCCTGGAGCAGATCGAGTTCGCGCGAGAGATGAAGAGAAGGCTTCGGCACTGTAGAGGAACGGAAGAGAAAATCGACTTCATTGCCCAGCTCATGTCGGGCGGCAAGCTCGTCCTGGAGGAAATCCTCGAAGGGCTGCAACGGCGTGATCTGGTTCTGTCGAAGGTCAAAGGTTCGCTGCGGGTGGCACGCTACGTGTGCGAGGTCGAAACAGTGTCGAGCGGCGGTGTAGATTCAATTGTCTTGACCCGTCCGGACGGCCGGATTGAATTCCCCATTGGTTCCCCGGGGGTTAAAGATCGAATTCAGCCCCTGGTGAAGGCAATGCAGACGTTCAACAAGGGGCACCTGGAAAAGTGCTTGAACTATGCCGTCAAGGCGGTCAGAGATGATCGTTCCCATGCGGACATACTGATGAGCGGTCTGGAGGAAATTGCAAGTTCAGGTCCATTCAGGGTCGACCTTATGGTGGTAAACAAGGGGAAGCATGCGGCGGTGTTGAACCCCTATGCTGCTCTCCGTACGAGCGGCGCCGTCTCGTCCCTTGCTCCGCTGATGCTGAGGATTGAGAACATGCCGGATCCTCAAAATGGTGAGGCCGGGATAGAAGAGCCTTCTTATGTATCGATTGAGCCCAGGAGTACGGTAATTCTGACTCTGCGATCTGACCCCGTTGAAGCCTCTAAACCCATTGCCGCTGCGTATGATAAGGGCATACTTAGGTGCTCAGTTGCCTTGATCAGGCTAACGAGTCCGCGCGCTGGTAAATACCGCCACAAGGTAGAGGAAACGGTTAGCAAGGATTTCGGGGCCAACTTCGATAAAGTCATGCGGAAGCAGGTGGAGGACCGTGTTCAGGGGCGCATGCGGAGGCACTTCCTCAAATTCCGAGCACGCCTCAGCCCCTCCTGACCGGCCTCGTGCAACCGCCCGGGTATTGGGCAGCCTTCCCTCCCCGTGACTCCCGAAGTCAGGAGTGGGGAGCGTGATCGAGGAGGTTCTCGTGGCCCCAGGCGCCCAGGGGGGTCAGGGCCTCGTTGAGGGATGCGCCGAGTGGGGTCAGGGAGTACTCGACGCGGGGTGGCACCTCGTCGTGTACCTCGCGGTGGACGATGCCGTCCAGCTCCAGCTGGCGTAGGTGGTCGGTGAGCACCTTCTCGGTCACCCCGGGGAGTTCCCTGCGGAGTTCGCCGAAGCGGTGGGGGCGTACGTGGAGGGCCCAGAGGATCAGGACCTTCCACTTGCCGCCGATGACGTCCATCGCCGCGTCGATTCCACAGACGTAGGAACCCGGTCTGCGTGTGGTCCGCATGCTTCAGCCCTCCAGCTCTTCGCTTACGTCAGGGTAACTACCCACTTCAAAGTGGGTACTTGAGCGTCTCGTGATCAGCGATGAGTCTGTGCGGCATGAGACATGACGCGAAGAAGATTTCCGTGCTCGGCCTCGGTGCGATGGGCACCGCGATCGCTCGGGCGTGGCTGGCCGCGGGGTATGAGGTGGCCGTGTGGAATCGCACGGTGAGCCGGGCCGAGCCGCTCGGCGCCGAGGGGGCGAAGGTGATGGGGACGGCCCGCGAAGCGGTGGCCGGGGGTGATGTCGTGGTGGTCTGCTTGCTCGATGACGCCTCGGTCGGCGAGGTGCTCGACGAGGCCGAACTGCGCGGCAAGGATCTGGTCAACGTCACCACGAGCACCCCCGGTCAGGCTCGTGTGCGGGCGGAATGGGCCGCCGCGCGCGGTGCGCGGTATCTGGACGGCGGGATCATGGCCGTTCCGCCGATGATCGGTGCGCCGGGCTCCGGCGCGTACGTCTTCTACAGCGGGTCGCCGGAGCTGTTCGCGGCGCACCGCGACGCGCTGGCCGTTCCGACGGCCGCCCGGTACGTCGGGGAGGATCCCGGCTCGGCCGCGCTGCACGACGTGGCGCTGCTGAGCGCCATGACGGGCATGTTCGCGGGGGTGACGCACGCCTTCGCGCTCATGCGCGGGGCGGAGGTGGCGCCGAAGGAGTTCGCGGGGCTGCTCGTCGAGTGGCTCACGGCCATGGCGCCCTCCGCGTACGGGGTCGCCACGCATCTGGAGACCGGCGACTACACCCTGGGAGTGACGTCGAACCTCGCCATGATGGTGGAGGGCAACGGGACGCTGCTGCGTACCGCCGAGGAGCAGGGCGTCAGCCCGGAGTTGCTCAGTCCGTTCATGGCGCTCATGGAGCGTCGTCTCGCCGCGGGGCACGGGGACGAGGGCACGACCGGGGTGATCGACCTGCTGCGTCGTTGAGTCGTTGCGCCGCTGCGTCGGCTCAGGCCGCGCGGCCGAAGGAGCGGAGTCGGGTGAACGAGGACTCCAGGCCGCGCTTCAGGAGGCGGGCCGCCGGGCGTTCCACGTAGCGGTGGACCAGCCAGCTCAGGGCCAGGAAGGCGGTGATGAGGAGGGCGACGAGGAGGCGGGGGTCCATGGTGTCGTGCAGGCGGTTGATCAGGGCCGTACCGGCGACGTAGTGCATCAGGTAGAGCGGGTAGGTCAGGCAGCCCGCGGTGACCAGCCACTTCCAGCGGATGCGGTCGGTGTAGCCGAGCGCGACGGCCACCATGGTGAGCAGGAAGACCGTGAAGATCACGACGGCGCCGCGCCAGCTGGAGACGTCTTCGTACGCGACCCGCAGGCCCAGTTCGCGCTGGCCCATCAGCCAAGCCATGGCGAGGATTCCCCAGAGCAGGAGGTCCTGTCCGAAGCGGTGCATGAGATAGAGGGCGAGGCCCGCGATGAAGTACCAGGCGCCGCTGGGGTCGGCCGCGAGCACCAGCAGCGGGAACTTGGAGACGGGGGCGAGCATCGCGGCCGCGCCCCAGACGCAGCAGAAGACGACGACCCTGCGGTAGGTGAGGCCCATGGCGACCACGACCATGAAGAGCAGGTAGAAGCGCAGCTCCGACCAGAGGGTCCAGTAGACGATGTCGACGTCCGGCACGTTGGAGCCCGACTGCAGCATGGTGAAGTTGAGCAGGATGTCCCGCCCCTGGGGGCGTTCCCATACGCCCGGGAGGACGAACAGGGTGACCGTGGTGAAGACGACGCCGACCCAGTACGCGGGGTAGAGGCGGATCACCCGGGAGACGAAGAAGTCCTTCGGGGTGCGGCCCCAGCACGACATGCAGATGACGAAGCCGCTGATCACGAAGAAGATCTCCACGCCGATCCAGCCGAAGGACGCGAAGTGGAACACCGTGGGCATGATCTCGGAGACCGGACGGCCCCACGTCGCGTTGCCCGGCTGGTTGGCCCGGTTGGTGCCGGTGTAGTGGTGCAGGGCCACCATGAGCGCGGCGACCAGGCGGATGCCGTCGATGACGTACAGCCGGGGCCGTGCCCGCGGGGCGGTGGTGAGCTTCCGGGCCGGGGCCGTCCGCGGCGGTGGCTCGGCTACGGCGACGCCGGTGAGGGCGCCGCCGAGGGCGCCCCCGGGGGCGCCGTCTCCGCGCGATGCGACGGCCGGTTCAACGGCCGATTCGACGGCCGGGGGGAGCGGCTGCTGAAACCTGACCTGCATCAGACCTGCGTCATCCTCACGAGGGGGAACCGACGGAACCTGGGCGCGACCTTGGGCGCGACGGTCACGGGCGGCTCACGCTACGTCCCTTGAGTGCCCCTTGTTCCGGACAGCCGAGGGCATTCCGGATAGGGCGGGGGCTTCGTTCCGGAAAGCCTTGGGGATGCGACGTGCAGTGTTCTCCGGCCCTTCACTCACTCCGCCGGGACTGCCGGGTGTTCGGGGGCGCAGGGTGTCGTTCGGCGGAGGCTGCCATGGGTGTTGCTGATCTTGCCAGTCCCGACCGGCTGTGGTCGGCGGGGGAGGCCCTGGGGTGTCTGCTGGGGCTGGATCTGTGCAGGCGCGGCAGCGGGCTCGGGTGTTGTCGGTTTTGACGTGAGTGGGCGAAGGGGTGTCAGGGGGAGGCAGTTGTGATCCGGAGTGGTGCTTGATTGATCGATAGAGGTCAGGGGCGAGTGGCGGGTGGGAGGCGGGCGTAGGCTCGCCGCGGCTTCGCGTCGTCGAGTGTCGTGGGCGCAGATCCCGGTGTGTCAGGAGCGTAGAGATGACCGAGCAGTCCTCCGCCCAGGACGGGCCCCTGATCCCGATGCCCGCGCTCACGCCGTCCGCGCTGCGGGCGGCGGTCGCTCGGATCGCTCCCGGGGACCTGTCGTCCTTCGTCGAGCATCTGGACCGGGCGGTCGAGCAGGCCGCGCGGAACGGCACTATCGCTCCGTTGCGCACCTTCCTGCAGTGGTGGGGCGAGTTCGTCGCCATTCAGCGGTTTCCGGAGCGGGCCGCGCGGCTGCGGGAGCTGGAGGTCGTGGCGGAGGAGGCCACGGACCGGGAGGCCCTGGGGTCGGCGCTGGCCGAGATGCGCCAGATCATGGACGCGGCACATCGGGAGACGCCCGCAGTAGGGCGATAGCCGCGTCGCGCATCTGCTGTTCAACAGCGGGGGCTTGGCCTTGGCGCTCTTCCCAGGCGAGCTGGAGGCCGAGGAAGTGGTGGGTGGCGCTGGTGATGTGGGGCGACCGTTCGAGGTGGGAGGCGCACCAGCAGATCTCGTCGCTCGCGTCGTACGGGGAGCGTTCTCCATTGACCAGGGATTGTGCGGCCCAGAGCGTGCGGTAGCGCCAGGCGATCTCGGCGTCGGGTCGGGAGAAGCCGAGTTCTGTCATGGCCTGCCAGAAGAGTTCGCGGCACGTGTCGGTGCGAGACAGCCCGGCCAGAGTACGGAGGGCCGGGCTGTCAACGCCGCGGGCCAACGCCTCGGCGGCGAGCATGGGCAGTTCGTGGGTCGGCTGTTCTTCGAGAGCGAGGTCGACCGCGGCCTTGCGCAGGTGTTTCACGGTGTGAAGGTAAGCCGCGAAGCCGGTGGCGTCATGTCAGTTTCGTTTGGCTAAGCGCTCCCGGGCGACGTGATAGGCCCACGCATGGGTCGACGCCTTCTTCTCCCGGCTGTGCGGCCGGTTGCGGAAGCATGGCAGAAGACACGGACAATCCCGGGGCATCGGCGGCGGCGAGAGTGTAGGGGGAATCCGGGGGCGGTGCGGGTGCTTTTGTGCACTCCTGACGAACGCAGTTTTTTGCAGCAGGCAAAGTTTAGTGTTTCGCGTACTCCCCGCACCCCCACCAGGAGGCACGATGACCACTCATGGGCGCAGCAGTCACGGCGCGACGTCGAACCGCACCCGCATGATCTCCGTTGGTGTCGCCTTGGCGGCGGTGGTGGCGGGGGCGGGGATCTGGGTCTCCCAGGCGGATGACGAGGGGAGTCAGTCGGTGGCGGACAGCGGCATGCCGTCCGCGCAGGGCGGGGCCGGTGCGGCGGCCGCGTCGGGGGCGGAGGCCGCCAACTCCGGGCCGCTGAGCGAGCTGGACAAGACGTTCCTGGTCAAGGTCCGGCAGGCCGGGCTGTGGGAGATTCCGGCCGGGCGGATGGCGCAGAGCCAGGCGTCGAGCGAGGCGATCAAGCGGGCCGGTACGCACCTGCTCGACGGGCACAGCAAGCTCGACCAGCTGGTGCGAGAGGACGCCAAGGCGCTGTCCTCGTCCATACCGGACGAGGCCTCGGCCGAACAGCAGGAGTGGGTCGAGCAGATGAAGAACGCCAAGGGCGAGAAGTTCGACCAGCTCTTCGTGGATCTGCTGCGCGCCTCGCACGGGAAGATCTTCATCACCATCGGCGAGGTCCGCGCCGCCACCAAGAACCATACGATCCGGCGGCTGGCCCAGGTGACCAACGAGACCGTGATGGACCACATGACGGTGTTGGAGGACACCGGGTTGGTGACGGACGCGGTGCTGGACGACGTCGGCGCCAGCGTGCCGAAGTAGTTCAGGGGATCAGGGCCACCCTTCAGGGGTGGGCGGCGGCGCGCACGTCGAGCCAACCTTGGGTTACGTCAGGGGAGAAGGAGCCGTCAGACGCGGGGGTAGCGGGCCTGGAGGTCCCAGATCGCCGGGTTGTCGCCCAGCCCCTCGTGCATGTCGACCAGGTCGGCGATCAGATCCTGCAGGAAGTCTCGGGACTCGCGGCGCAGCGCGGAGTGCTGGAAGGTCAGCGGCGCCTCTTCGAGCGGTACCCAGTCGGCGGTGATGTCGACCCAGCCGAAGCGGCGCTCGAAGAGCATGCGGTCGGCCGATTCGGTGAAGTCCAGCTCCTCGTGGATGCGCCGGTGGGACCGGCTGCCGCGCGGGTCCCGGTCCAGCCGTTCCACGATGTCGCACAGCGCCCAGGCGAAGTCGAGCACCGGAACCCATCCCCAGGCTGTGGACAGTTCGCGGTCGGCCACGGTGTCGGCGAGATAGACGTCGCCGCAGAAGAGATCGTGGCGCAGCGCGCGGGTGTCCGCGCTCCGGTAGTCCGTCTGCGGCGGGTCCGGGAAGCGGCGGGAGAGGGAGTAGCCCAGGTCGATCACGGGGTCGATGGTGTCATGGGGGGCTTGGGGGACGAGGGGGCAGGGCGCCCGGGGCGCAACCCCGGGGGCCCTCAGCACGAGAACCTCAGTGGCCGCGCGCGATCCACTCCTCCAGGTGCGGCGCCTCGTCCGCGATCAGCGTCGGGTCGCCGTGCCCGGTGCGGACGACGGTCTGCGGCGGCAGGGCGAACAGCCGCTCCCGGATCGACTCGATGATCGTCTCGAACGACGAGTACGAGCGCCCGGTCGCGCCCGGTCCGCCCTGGAAGAGGGTGTCCCCGGAGAACACCGTGGTCAGGGCGGGGGCGTGCAGGCAGACCGCGCCGGGTGAGTGGCCGGGGGTGTGCAGGACGCGCAGCTGTGTGCCGCCGACGGTGAGCACGTCGCCGTCGGCCAGCGTCTTGTCCGGGGCACGGTCGGGGTGGCGCATCCGCCACAGCACCTCGTCGTCCGGGTGCAGCAGGATCGGGGCGCCGGTGCGGTCGGCCACCTCCGGGGCCGCGTCGATGTGATCGTCGTGGCCGTGCGTACAGATGACGCCGAGCAGTCGGCGGTCGCCGATGGCCTCGACGATCGCGTCCGCGTCGTGGGCGGCGTCGATGACGTACACCTCGTGGTCGTCGCCGACCAGCCAGACGTTGTTGTCGACCTCCCAGGTGCCGCCGTCCAGCGAGAAGGTGCCGGACGTGACCAGATGGTCGATGCGTACGGGCGGAGGGGTCATAGCGGTGTCACCACCAGGGATCATCAGAGCATCACCACCGAGCGCAGGACGTCGCCGCGGTGCATCTTGTCGAACGCCGCCTCGATGTCGTCGAGCCCGATGGTCTCGCTGACGAAGGCGTCCAGGTCGAGCCGCCCCTGCTGGTAGAGGTCGATCAGCAGCGGGAAGTCGCGGGACGGCAGACAGTCCCCGTACCAGGAGGACTTGAGGGCGCCGCCGCGTCCGAAGACGTCGAGCAGCGGCAGTTCCAGCTTCATTTCCGGGGTGGGCACGCCCACCAGGACGACGGTGCCCGCCAAGTCGCGGGCGTAGAAGGCCTGCTGGTACGTCTCGGGGCGGCCGACGGCCTCGATCACCACGTCCGCGCCGTTGCCGTCGGTGAGGCCGCGGATGGACTCGACCACGTCGGCGGTCTTGCCGTTGACGGTGTGGGTGGCGCCCAGCGAGCGGGCCTGCTCCAGCTTCCGGTCGTCCACGTCCACCGCGATGATCTTCGCGGCACCGGCGAGCCGGGACCCGGCGATCGCGGCGCCGCCGACTCCGCCGCAGCCGATGACGGCGACCGAGTCACCGCGCCCGACGTTGCCGGTGTTGATGGCGGCACCGATGCCCGCCATCACCCCGCAGCCGAGCAGCCCGGCGGCGGCCGGGGAGGCGGACGGGTCGACCTTGGTGCACTGGCCCGCCGCGACGAGCGTCTTCTCGGCGAACGCGCCGATGCCGAGGGCGGGGGTCAGGGCGGTGCCGTCGGTGAGCGTCATGGGCTGGGACGCGTTGTGGGTGGCGAAGCAGTACCAGGGGCGGCCGCGGCGGCAGGCCCGGCACTGGCCGCACACCGCGCGCCAGTTGAGGACGACGTAGTCGCCGGGGGCCACCTCGGTGACGCCGTCGCCGACGGACTCCACGACGCCCGCCGCCTCGTGTCCGAGGAGGAACGGGAAATCGTCGTTGATGCCGCCTTCCCGGTAGTGCAGATCGGTGTGGCAGACACCGCACGCCTGGACCTTCACCACGGCCTCGCCGGGTCCGGGGTCCGGCACCACGATCGTCTCGATCCGTACCTGTTCGCCTTTGCCGGGGG
The DNA here is from genome assembly GCF_055591805.1 of Streptomyces sp. NPDC041200. Taxonomy (NCBI): domain Bacteria; kingdom Bacillati; phylum Actinomycetota; class Actinomycetes; order Kitasatosporales; family Streptomycetaceae; genus Streptomyces; species Streptomyces sp. NPDC041200. The sequence goes on from NZ_JBVIZF010000002.1 coordinate 668,660, forward strand.
CCACCACGCCGCGTACGTGTTGAGTCATGGGAGCAGCGTAAAGGCCGATCAGCGGCTATGACAGGAACTCTGGGTGACCGCATCGGGCCGCACCGGAATCGCCGGTGCGGCCCGTTCCGCTTCACTTCAAACTGATCTCTACTTCACGTTGATCGCGGTCCAGGCCGCGGCGACCGCCTTGTACTCGGTGCTCGTCGACCCGTAGAGGTCGGACGCGGCGCTGAGGGTGGCGGTGCGGGCCTGGGCGTACTTGCTGGTGGAGGTGAGGTACGTGGTCAGGGCCTTGTACCAGATCTTGGTGGCCTTGTCCCGGCCGATGCCGGTGACCTTCGAGCCGTCGTACGTCGGGCTGTTGTAGCTCACGCCGTTGATGGTCTTCGCGCCGCTGCCCTCGGACAGCAGGTAGTAGAAGTGGTTGGCGGGCCCGGAGGAGTAGTGGACGTCGACGTTGCCGAGCGTCGAGGACCAGTAGTCGCGGGACGCGCCGTCCTTGCTCGGCTTGTCCTGGTAGCGCAGCGGGGTGCCGTCGCCGTTGATGTTGATCTTCTCGCCAATGAGGTAGTCGCCCACGTCGGAGGCGTTCGCGGAGTAGAACTCCGTGGCGGTGGCCATGATGTCGGAGGTCGCCTCGTTGAGGCCGCCGGACTCGCCGCTGTAGTTGAGCTTGGCGGTGGCGGCGGTGACGCCGTGGGACATCTCGTGCCCGGCCACGTCCATCGAGGTGAGCGCGTTGGCGTTGCCGGAGCCGTCGCCGTACGTCATGCAGAAGCAGGAGTCCTGCCAGAAGGCGTTGACGTAGTTGTTGCCGTAGTGGACGCGGGAGTACGAGCCCACGCCGTTGTTCTTGATGCCGTTGCGGCCCAGGACCTCCTTGTAGAAGTCCCAGGTCTCGGCGGCGCCGTAGTGCGCGTCCACCCCGGCGGTCTGACGGCTGCCGCCCCAGACGTCGTCGGCGTCGGTGAAGAGCGTGCCGGTGCCGGAGGACCCCTGGTTCAGGTCGTACGTCTTGTGGCTGCCGCGGGTGCCGTCGGTGAGGTTGTACGTGGAGCCGCTCTTGGTGGTGCCGAGCGACACCGTGCCGCTGTACTTGCTGGTGCCGGTCCCGGTGTGGACGGTCTCGTTCTCGGCCAGCTTCTTGCCGGTGGCGGCGTCGGTGATGACGTGCAGCTCGCTGGGCGTGCCGTCCTTCTGGGTGCCGGTGACGACGGTCTCCCAGGCCAGGACGGGCTTGCCGCTCTCGGCCCAGACCACCTTGCGCGGCGCCTTGGCCTTCTCGCCGGAGTCGGCCGTGGTCGCGGCCTTCAGCGCCGCCTTGGAGGCGGCGGAGGCGGACACCTCGGCGGCCGTGCCGGGCACGGCTATCTTCGCGCTGGTGGCCTTGGTGACGGTGCGGGCGCCGCTGGTCTTCTCGTGGACGACCAGGTCGCCGCCGAGGACGGGCAGCCCGTCGTAGGTGCGCTCGTAACGGGTGTGCACGGTTCCGTCGGCGTCCTTGATGACGTCGCGGACGATGAGCTTCTCCTTGGCCCCGAGCCCCAGGTGGTCGGCCTGGGCGGAAGCGTCGGCCTGCGCCGCCTTGAGGGAGGCGGTGCGCTCCGCGGGGGTCAGCTGCAGCGCGGTCGCGCCCGCCTCGCGGGAGTTGTCCGGCTGGGCGGTGGCCGAGCCGGTCTGGACGCCGATGACGACCATGGCGGCGGAGGCGACGAACGCGGCCGCGCGGATGGCCTGCTTACGGGGAGAGGAAGCGTGAGGTCTCACTCGGTCTCCTTGCTGAGGGGCCGCGGGAGAGCGGCCCTGCGTAGGGGGTGCGGACAGCCTTGGGTGGGGCTGGCCGGTAGAGCAGGAGTGGTGCGTGAGGTGCCAAGCGCTGGGTTCCGCGCCGCTGTGCTCGTGCGGAACCAGGACTTACCGCGGAGTCAGATGCGACGCGCGGCAAGTCGAGCAGAGATTGTCATCGAACGATTCGTTCGGGTAGGCGCGTAACAAGAATTTGACCGTCCGTTGTTGAAATAGGGCAAAATTCGGTCAGTCAGGCATGGTCAGGCATCGTGCGGCAATGTCCCTTTGATGGGGACGTGTTCGGAAATACGCGTTCGAAAATGCGTGTGCGGAAATACGGCGAGGGCCGCCCCCTTTGAGTGGGGGCGGCCCTCGCCGCGTGGAGCGCTTACCGCTGAGCGCTGGGTGTGGACCTCAGACGTTGACGCCGAAGTCCTGCGCGATGCCGACCAGGCCCGAGGCGTAGCCCTGGCCGACGGCGCGGAACTTCCACTCCGCGCCGTTGCGGTACAGCTCGCCGAAGACCATGGCGGTCTCGGTGGCGGCGTCCTCGCTCAGGTCGTAGCGGGCGATCTCGGTGCCACCGGCCTGGTTGACGATCCGGATGAACGCGTTCCGCACCTGGCCGAAGTTCTGGCTGCGCGACTCGGCGTCGTAGATCGAGACCGGGAAGACGATCTTCTCGATGTCGGCGGGCAGGCCCGCCAGGTTGACGTTGATCTGCTCGTCGTCGCCCTCGCCCTGACCGGTCACGTTGTCACCGGTGTGGACGATGGTCTGGTCCGGGGTGGCCTTGTTGTTGAAGAACACGAAGTGCTGGTCGGAGTAGACCTTGCCGTTGGTGTTCACGGCGATGGCGCTCGCGTCCAGGTCGAAGTCGGTGCCCGTGGTGGTGCGGACGTCCCAGCCGAGGCCGACCGTGACGGCGGTCAGGCCCGGTGCCTCCTTGGTGAGCGAGACGTTGCCGCCCTTGGACAGGCTTACAGCCATGGGGAGTCCCTTTCGTGGTCTCGATGTTCGAGTCGGCGGGCTTCGTCCATCGGCTCCGGGCGAAGTCGCCGTCATCCTCCACAACGCCATCAGGGCACCCACAGGTTCCAGGTAGCTTTACTTTCTTTGCCAAACCCTGATGGGGCCACGGCGCCCCGCCCGGTGCCGGGCCCCTGTGTCATGTCCCGGCGCCCGGCAAAACGGGATGACGGCGCGGGGGTCGGCAGGTGACCATGGAGCCATGTCCGGCCCCTATGTCATCCGCGGTTCGGTCTCCCTGCCGGAGGCCGAGCTGATGTGGCGTTTCTCCCGGTCGTCCGGGCCCGGCGGGCAGCACGTCAATACGAGTGACACCTCCGTCGAGCTGCGCTTCGACCTCGCCGCCACCGACGCGCTGCCGCCCGTATGGAAGGACCGCGCGCTGGAGCGGCTGGCCGGGCGGCTGGCGGACGGGGTGCTGACCGTACGGGCGTCCGAGCACCGTTCCCAGTGGCGCAACCGCGAGACGGCCGCCGTCCGGCTCGCCTCGCTGCTCGCGGAGGCGACCGCGCCGCCGCCCAAGCCGCGCCGTGCGACCCGGATCCCACGCGGGATCAACGAACGGCGGCTGCGGGAGAAGAAGCGGCGGAGCGACACCAAGCGCGGACGCTCGGGACGCGACTGGGGCTGAGGCCCGCCTACTCCAGCGTGCGGTAGCGGCCGCGGTAGTACATCAGCGGCCCGCCCTCCGCGCTCGGCGTCGTCGCCGACAGCACCCGGCCCACCACCAGGGTGTGGTCCCCGGCCGTCACCCGCTGCTCGGTGTGGCATTCGAGCGTGGCCAGCGCCCCGGAGACGAGTGGAGCGCCCGACTCCGCGCCGTGCGTCACCTCCATGTCCGCGAACAGCAGCCGGTCGCTGATGCGCCCCTTCATGGCGAATCGTCCCGCTGTGGTCCGTTGACTGTCCGACAGTACCGACACGGCCCAGAGCGGCTGTCGTTCGAGCAGCTCGTCCAGCCGGGAGCCGTTGCGAACGCTCACCATCACGAGCGGCGGGTCAAGTGACACCGACATGAACGCGGTGGCCGTCATGCCGACGTCCTCACCGCTCGGCCCCTCTTCCGGGTCGTGCGCGGTCACCAGCACCACGCCGGCCGCCAGTCGCGCCAGGGCGGCGCGGAAGTCGTCCTCACTCACCCCACCAGCATGCGGGACGGCGGACCCGGCCGGGTCGGTGGCGGTGGCGGGAGCGGAAGGCTTCGTCTGAAACACGTTCTACACGCTAGCCGCGTCGCGCCGCCCTCCGCATCGGGCCACCGGACCAGTCCGGACGTAGGTCTCCGGCCGTAGGCGACCCGCTTGCGGAATTTGCTTTCAGAAAAAGTAGGAGCGCTCCCACGCGGTCCTGATGGGGCACGAACACGGTCTGTGACATGAGTCACAGCAGCCAGTAATTGTTGACCCTGTGTACCGAGTGGGCAGCTCGCTGTGATTCAGTGGCCGTTGGCAATCGGACGACATAGGAAGCCAGGAGTTGCTGTCGAGGTCTCGGGGGAGTGCGAGCGATGGAGGCCGAGTCGGAGCCCTATATCCGCCTTGCGACCCTGCGGCAGCTGCATCAGGTGGTCGCCGACCTGAACACCGCCCGCAGCCTCGCCGACACCGTGCAGACCGTCGCCGACGGCGTCATAGCCGGGCTCGGATACGAGCTGTCGGCCGTCAATCTGGTCCGTCCGGACGGTGACCTCGTCGTCGCCGCCGTGGGCGGCAGCGCGGGCGCCGAGGCGCTGATGGCCGGGCGGGTCGGCTCCCGGGCCTCGTGGGACCGGCGGCTGTCGATGGGGGACTGCTGGGGTGATCTGCGCTTCATCCCGCACACCGAGGGCTGGGTCCTCGACGATGACGACGTGCCGCAGTGGCACACCCCCGGCCCCGCGCCCCGCTTCCCCGACGAGTGGCACCCCATGGACCGCCTGTTCGCCCCGCTGCACGCGGCGGGCGGCTCCGGCGGAGAGCTGATCGGCGTCCTCGCCGTCGACAAGCCGCGCAACGGGCGGCGCCCCGGCGCATGGGGGCGCGAGGCGCTGCAGATGTACGCCTTCCACGCCGCCATCGCCATCGGCAACGCCCGGCTGCGCGGCAACATGCAGCGCGCCCTGCTGCGCCTGGAGCGCGAGCAGCAGGCCCTCCGGGCCAGCGAGGAATCCTTCCGTCAGGCGTTCGAGTACGCCCCCAGCGGCATGGCCATCGCCGAGATGGGCGGCGATCAGAACGGTCATCTGCTGCGCACCAACGACGCCCTCTGCCGTCTGCTGGGCCGCCCCGCCTCGGCGATGCGCCGCCATTCGTTCGCCGATCTCGTCCACCCCGAGGACATCGGCACCCTGCTGCGCACCTCCCACGAGGGCGGCCGCTCCGAGCTGCGGCTCGCGCGCCGCGACGGCTCGTACGTCTGGGTGTCGCTCCGCAACTCGGTGGTCGCCGACGCCGCCGACGGCCCGCGCTTCCTGCTCACCCACGTCGAGGACATCGAGGAGCGCAAGCGCCACGAGCTGGCGCTCGCCCACCGCGCCAGCCATGACTCGCTGACCGGTCTGCCCAACAGCGCCGAGCTGCGCGCCCGGCTCGGTGGCAGGCTGTGCGCCCATCCGCCGCCGGGGGGCCGGGCGGAGTTCCTCGACGGGCTGCCGGGAGCGGACGGCGGCGACGGTCCGGTCGTCCCGGCCGCGAGCGGCTTTCCGCTCGGCTTCGACGAGTTCGAGGGCTTCGGCTCCCCACCCCCGCCCGGCGCGGGCGGCGTCTCGTTCGACCACCATGTGCACACCTTCGCGCCCAACGAGGACGACGCCGTCGACGACGGCCACAAGGGGCTCGCGGTCCTCTTCTGCGACCTCGACGGCTTCAAGTCGATCAACGACCGGTTCGGTCACCACGCGGGCGACGCGGTCCTCATCGAGGTCGCCCGCCGCCTCGCCAGCGGGGTGCGGGACGGCGACACCGTCGCCCGGCTCGGCGGTGACGAGTTCGTAGTCCTCGCCGACGGCCTCGGCCGGGCGGACGCCCAGGACCTGGCCGTCCGGCTGCGCAACGCGATCCTGCCGCCCATCCGGGTCGACGGCCGGGCTGTCCGCGTAGGGGCCAGTTTCGGGATCGGCTGGGCGGGCTGCGGCATGTCGGCGGAGGAGGTCCTGCACTCCGCCGACCAGCGCATGTACGTCGAGAAGCGGTCCCGTTCGAAGGAACGCAGACGGGCCGGATGAGGGCCGGGCGGGCCGTGGCCGAGACGGGCGGCAGCTCACCCTGCCCCGATCGAGGTACGCTGCGTCGATGCGGCCCTGCCGCCGACAGTGAACCGATCATGAATATTGGCCATCCGGACAGCCCACGCCCTGTTGAGGCCCTGTCGGCCCTGATATGAGCTGTCGTGGCGCGTACGCACACCTGAGCGCCGATGGCCATATGCATAGGGGAGTGACCAGGGATGACGGCCGGCAACAACGGCTCGGACACACCGGAGAACGACGACCCGTTCGCCTATCTGTACCGCTCGGAGGGCGATCAGGGCGGGCAGGGCGGCCAGTCGGGTCAGCCGGGCTCCGCCCGCACCGGTGGGTACGGCTACCCCGGCCCGGCCGCCCCGCAGCAGCCGGGGGTGCCCCGGACCTCGTACAACCACGTCCGCGCGGTCGGTGAGCGCAACTACGGCCAGCAGATCCCGAACCAGCAGCCGCAGGGCTACGGTCAGCAGGGTCACGGGCAGCAGGGCTACGGGCGGCAGAACGCCCACTACGCCGCTCCCGAGACGCTGCCCGGCGGTGGCGGCCCCCGTCAGCCCGCCCCCGCCCCGCGCGGCGGCGGCCGCGGCCCCAACAACCGGGGGCTGCTGATCGGCGCCGTCGCCGTGGTCGCGGTGGTCGTCATCGGCATCGGCGTGGCGATGCTCACCAACGGTGACGACGAGAAGGACAAGGGCGACCAGGCGGGCGGCAAGCCCACGGCGGCGTCCAGCGTGGAGCCCAGCGAGAAGCCGGAGCCCTCCAAGAAGCCCGCCGCGAAGCTGCCCAAGGAGGACGCGGCCAAGATGCAGCTCGGCGGCGGCGCGGCCCCCGCGAGCGACGTCAAGGGCGCCAAGTCCGACGGCGGCACCTACGTCAGCGGCTTCAACCGCCCGGGCTCCTCGGCCACCTGGGACGTGGACGTCGACCGGGCCAAGGCGTACAAGCTGTACGTGCGCTACGGCGTGCCCGGCGAGGACCAGAGCATGTCGCTGACGGTCAACGGCAAGAAGTCGACCCGGCCGATCAGCATGAAGAACTTCTCGAACGCGCCCAAGGGCGACTTCGAGAAGGGCTGGACCTACTCGTGGTCCGTCGTCCAGCTCAGCCAGGGCAGCAACACGATCACCCTGTCCTGTGGCGACGGCGACAAGTGTGATGTCAATCTCGACCAGATGTGGCTGAAGCGGGGCTGAGAGCGACCGAGGGGCGGCGCGGATGCGCCGCCCCCTGTGTTTTCTCCAACCTCAGGCCGCCGCCGGGTGCTCGGTGACCTCGATCCGGCCCAGCAGCTCCGCGTAGACCGCCCGGTCGAACTCGCCCGCCGCCGGTGCCCGTACGGCCGCCGCCGACAGGGCCACCGCGCGCGCGATCCGCTCGGGCCAGGGCACCTCGTCCACGAGACCGGACAGCAGCCCCGCCACCGCCGCGTCCCCGGCGCCCGTCGGATTGCCCGGAAGGCGCTCCGGTGGGGCCGCGCGCCAGGCGCCCTGGGCGGTGATGGCGAGCAGTCCGCCCGCGCCGAGCGACGCGGCCACCGCGCGCGCCCCGCGCCGCCGGGCGTCGCGCGCCGCGCGCAGCGGCTCGGTGGAGCCGGTGAGTCCGGCCAGTTCCTCGGCGTTGGGCTTGACGATGTCGGGGCGGGCGGCGACGCCGCGGCGCAGCGGTTCGCCGCTGGTGTCCAGCAGGGTGGGGACGCCCGCCGTCCGGGCCTCGCGGATGAGCTGGGCGTACGTACCGACCGGGACGCCGGGCGGCAGGCTGCCGCACAGTGCGACCGCCGAGGCCTCGCGCAGCAGCGTGGCGTAGGCGTCCATGAAGGCGGCCCACTCGGCGGCGGTGACGGCCGGGCCCGGTTCGTTGAGCTGGGTGGAGTCGCCCGAGGCGGTGTCGACGACGCCGAGGGTGCGCCGGGTGGTACCGGCGATCGGCACCAGCGCGTCGGTGATCCGACCGGGGGCTCGCGCCGGTTCGTCGGCGGCCAGCAGGTCACGGACCACGGTGCCGGTCACGCCTCCGGCGAAGCCGGTGACGGTGGTGCGGTGGCCGAGTGCGGCGAGGACGCGCGCGACGTTGATGCCCTTGCCGCCGGGCCGTTCGGTGACCTCGGTCACGCGGTGGCTGGCGTGCGGGCGCAGTCGGGGCACCCGGTAGGTGATGTCGAGGGCGGTGTTGAGCGTGACCGTCAGGATCACCCGGCATCTCCTCTCCCGTCCCCCCCCGCCGGACGGAGATTCCTGTGCTGAAAGCGTGTGGCTGGGGGTCGAGCGGCGCCCGCGCGTGAGCGATCATGCCAAAGGCTCGGCGCCCGTCCCACCCCTTTGGGATGACCGGGACGCCCAATCATGGTGCGAAATCGGCCAATTGGGATCACCGGAGCCAGTGAGGAGGGAGGGGCGGTGAGGAGGGAGGGCCAGTGAAGGGGGAGGGGCGGTGAGGAGGGAGGGCCAGTGAAGGGGGAGGGGCGGCGCGAAGAGAGGGGCGGCGCGAAGAGAGGCGGTGACGGCTCTAGCGCGGGTCGACCACCCAGCCGCCGCGCCGCATCACGCCCCGCAGCCGGAAGTCCGCGTCGAGGACGACGAGATCCGCGTCCTTGCCCGCCTCCAGAGATCCCACCCGGTCGTCGAGCCCCAGGACCTTCGCGGGGGTCGCGGACAGGGCCCGGACCGCTTGGTCCACGCCGAGCCCGTCGACCGTGACGGCCCGCCGGAAGGCGTGGTCGAGGGTGAGGGTGGAGCCCGCGATGGAACCGGCCGTGGGCCCGTCGCTGATCCGCGCCACCCCGTCCTTGACCTCGACCCCCATCGGGCCGAGCGCATAGCTCCCGTCGCTCATGCCCGCCGCGCTCATCGCGTCGGTGATGAAGGCGACCCGGTCGGCGCCCGCGCGCCGGAAGGCCAGCTGCAGCACGGCGGGGTGCAGGTGTGTCCCGTCGTTGATCAGCTCGACGGTGACCCGCTCGTCCTCCAGCAGCGCGGCCACCGGGCCGGGCTCGCGGTGCAGCAGCGAGGGCATCGCGTTGAACAGGTGGGTCGCCACGGTCGCGCCCGCCTCCACGGCCTCCCGGGTCGCCTCGTACGTCGAGTCGGTGTGGCCGACGGCCGCCAGGATGCCGCTGTCGGCCAGCAGGCGGACGGACTCCAGCCCGCCCGGCAGCTCGGGCGCGAGCGTCATCATGCGCGCGGTGCCGCGCGCCGCGTCGATGAGCTTGCGTACGTCCGCCGGGTCGGGGTCGCGCAGCAGTGACGGCTGGTGGGCGCCGCAGCGGTGCGGGGAGATGAACGGTCCCTCGAAGTGGACGCCCGCCAGCTCGCCCTCCTCGGTCAGCTCGGAGAGGACCGCCGCCTGCCGGGCGAGGTCGTCGAGGTCGCCGGTGACGGTGGAGCCGAGCATCGTGGTGGTGCCGTGCGCGCGGTGCGTCCGGATGACGGTCAGCGCCTCTTCGGTGGTGCCCGTGGTGAACGAGGCTCCGCCGCCGCCGTGGAGGTGCAGGTCGACGAAGCCGGGGACGACCCAGCAGCCGGACAGATCCCGTACGGCGTCGCCCGCCGGTGTGCCGCTTACGGGCCTGGCGGCCGTTCCGGCGATGCGGGTGCCCTCGACCGTCAGCGTCGCGTCCGTGACCACCCCGGACGGCAGTACCGCCTGAGCGCCTGTGAGAACCGTTCGCTGGACCATCAGCCGGATACCTCCGTGGACTGCACATGGGGTGAGTGGTGCGTGGGCGACTGTGCGGGCTGTGCGGGCTGCTCGTCCGGCGCGGCTTGCTCGTGCTGGGCGGATTGCTGGTGCTGCTCGTACTGCTCGGGCTGCGCGGCTCGCTCGGACCGTTCGCGCTGCTCGGCGACGAGATCCCAGGCCAGCAGCCCCGCGCCCAGGCACCCGGCGGTGTCCCCGAGGGCGGCGGGGACGATACGGGGGAGGCTCTGGAACGTGACCCGCTCCTCGACCCCCGCGCGCAGCGGGGTGAACAGCGTGTCCCCGGCCTCGGCGAGCCCGCCGCCGATGATCATCAGCTCGGGGTTCAGCAGGGTGAGCGCGGTCACCAGACCGTCGGCGAGCGCGCCGGTCGACTCCCGCCACACCGCCGCGGCCCGCGGGTCGCCGGACTCGACGGCCTTGGCGCAGTCGGCCGCGTCCGCGCCGGGCCCGCCACCGGACGCCGCCCAGGCCCGGCCCACCGCGGCGGCCGAGGCCAGCGTCTCCAGGCAGCCGTACTGGCCGCAGGTGCACCGGGGGCCGCCGGGCCGTACGACGATGTGGCCGATCTCGCCGGAGGAGCCGGTGGCCCCCGGTTCGAGACGGCCCTCGATGCCGATGGCGCCCGCGATCCCGGTGCCCACCGATACGAACAGGAACCGGTCGGCGCCCCGGCCCGCCCCCATCCGCCCCTCGGCCAGCCCGCCCGTCCGCACGTCGTGCCCGAGCGCGACGGGGATGCCGCCCAGCCGCTCGGACAGCGGCGCGCGCAGGGGGACGTCGTGCCAGCCGAGGTTGGCGGCGTAGACGACGACGCCGCGCTCCTGGTCCAGTACGCCGGGCACGCCGACCCCGGCGGCCGCGGCCGCTTCGCCGAACCGCCGCTCGCCGAGGGCGCGCAGGTCGGCGGCGAAGTCGAGGATCGCGGCGGTCACGGCCTCGGGTCCGTGCTCCCGCCCGGTGGGCCGCCTGGCCTCGTGCAGGAGCGTGTGGTCCGCCCCGACCAGGGCGGCCTTCATACCGGTGCCGCCCACATCGAGGGCGATGACGTGTCTCACGGGGACAGTCTCCCGCGATCCACCACGAGAGGTCTAGTCCACTCGCCCGGCGGTTCTTCTGTGCAGGTAAGCGAGTTGTGATGACGTGATACACGCCACGTAGGGGTGTGCGATACGTCTGACCTGGCAAGGAGAGGTCCGATACCGAAGCGATACGCCCATGGTGTAGACCTTGTGGAGGTTTGCAAGGCAGACTCGCTCGACCTGCGCGAGAAGCATCGCGGAGGATGAATCAAGCCATAGGGTGGGAAAACGCAGTGCAGCGGCGACGGTTCTTGAGTCTGACGACGGCTGGGGCCGCGACGGCGGTGGCGATGCCCTCGCTATCCGCGTGCGGCAGCGACAGCTCCGCATCGGACGAGAACGCCCTGAAGGTGATCGCGGCGGATTATGGCGACAGCGCCGAGAACACCTCCCAGAAGTACTGGGACAAGCTGGCCCGGGCCTTCGAGGCCAAGCACGGGGGTATGAAGGTCGACGTCAAGGTCTACAGCTGGACCGAAGTCGACAAGAAGGTCGCCGAGATGGTCAAGGACGGCGAGAGCCCGGACATCGCGCAGATCGGCGCGTACGCCGACTACGCCGCCGCGGGCAAGCTCTACCGCGCCGACCAGATGCTCTCCATCCCCACCCAGGCCTCGTTCATCACCTCGATCGCCCAGGCGGGTGAGGTCAGCCGGGTGCTGTACGGGCTGCCCTTCGTCTCCAGCGCGCGGCTGCTCTTCTACAACAAGAAGCTGTTCGACGAGGCGGGCATATCCTCCGCCCCCGAGAGCTGGGCGGATCTGAAGGACGCCGCGCGGAAGCTCAAGTCGGCCGGGGTGAAGATCCCGTACGGGCTTCCGCTCGGGCCCGAGGAGTCGCAGGCCGAGACCCTGATGTGGATGCTCAGCGGCGGAGGCGGCTACACCGACACCAACGGCAGCTACACCATCGACTCGACCGCCAACATCGAGACGTTCCAATGGCTGCGGGACGAGCTGGTCGGCGAGGGCCTCACCGGCTCGCGCTCCCCGGCCCGTACCAACCGCCAGGACGTCTTCAACGCCTTCACCCGCGGCGAGGTCGGCATGCTCAACGGCCACCCGACGCTGATGCAGCAGGCCTCCGGCCACGACATCGACTACGCCACCGCCCCGCTGCCCGGCCGCAACGGCAAGTCCTCCTCGACGATGGGCGTCGCCGACTGGCTCATGGCCTTCAAGGCGAACGGCAAGCGGAAGCAGATCGGCGAGTTCCTCGACTTCGTCTACGAGGACAAGAACGTCCTCGACTTCGCCGACCAGTACGACCTGCTGCCGGTCACCACGTCCGTCTCCGCGACGATGCGCCGCGAGGAGGACCACAAGAAGCTGTGGCGCTTCCTCGACCAGATGGACAGAGCCCAGTTCTACCCGGCCGACAAGACCTCGTGGGCGTCCATCAGCACGATGGTCAAGCAGAAGATCGGCTCGACGGTGGCCGACGGCGGTGACCCGGCGAGCGTCCTCGGCGAGATCCAGCGCGCCGCGGACGCCATGGAAACGGCCAAGCCGTGACCGCCGAAGAACTCTCCGAGCAGGACCGGGCCGTGCTCGCCGTGGAGCGCGACGGCTGGCCGGGCCCGGGCGCCAAGGAGCGGGCCATACGGGAGCGGCTCGGCATCACCCCGACCCGCTACTACCAGCTGCTCAACGCCCTGCTGGACGACCCGCGCGCGCTGGAGCACGACCCGGTGACGGTCAACCGCCTGCGCCGCGTGCGGGCGGAGCGGCGCGAACGCCGCTGAGTGTGCTGGGCGCGGGCCTGGGTTTCGCGCCTGGGTTTCGCGCGTAGGTTTCGCGCCTGGATTCGACCCGGGTCACCCGGCCGCCCCCGGGGTCGTGCTCGGGTGGCCGACGTCGTACGGCCGTTCCTGGGCCGTCCCCAGGTGGCCGACGCCGGTCGCCGCTACGGGTGGCTGTCGGCGGGGCCGGGTAGGGTCGCCGCATGGGCAGCCACCCCCTTCCCGTACCCGCCACCGCCGCCGGACGTCAGGGCCTCGCCGCCCTCCTGGAACGGCCCGACCGGGCCGTCCTCGGGGTCGACTTCGACGGCACCCTCGCCGACATCGTCCCCGACCCCGACCAGGCCCGCGCCCACCCCGGCGCCGTCCCGGCCCTCGCCGCGCTGGGCCCCCGGCTGCGGTCCCTCGCGGTGATCACCGGCCGCCCGGCCGAAGTGGCCGTCCGCTACGGGGGGTTCGGGGGCAGCGGGGCTCCGGCCAACCTCGTGGTGCTCGGCCTGTACGGCGCCGAGCGCTGGGACGCGTCCAGCCGCGCCGTCCAGACCCCCGAACCCCACCCCGGCATCGCCGCCGTACGGTCCGAACTGCCGGGCGTCCTGGAGGCGAACGGCGCCTGGCAGGGCACCTGGACCGAGGACAAGGGCCGTGCCGTCGCCGTCCACACCCGCCGCACCGATGACCCCCAGGCCGCCTTCGACCAGCTCCGCGCCCCGCTGCACGCGCTGGCCGAGCGCCACGGCCTGATCGTCGAACCGGGGCGGCTGGTCCTGGAACTGCGCCCGCCCGGCATGGACAAGGGCGTCGCGCTGCTGGATTACGTGCGCGAGACCTCCGCGGGCGCGGTGCTGTACGCGGGCGACGACCTCGGCGACCTGGCCGCGTTCGCGGCCGTGGAGCGGTTGCGGGGGGAGGGGGTGCCGGGGGTGCTGGTGTGCAGCGGCAGCACGGAGGTGACGGCGCTGGCGGAGCGGGCGGACCTGGTGGTCGACGGTCCGGCGGGGGTGGTGGCCCTGCTGACGTCGCTGGCGGCGGCCCTGCCCTGAGCCCTCCGGGCCAGGCCCCTGGCCCCCCGCCGCCGCGCGCCGGCGCTGGGCCGGGGGTGGTGGTGCTGCCCTGGGATTCCCCCACCCCGCCCCTTCCCGTAACCAGGGGGCAAGCCGCCTGGGCCCCCGTCGCCGGTGGGCGATGCGAGGCCCCCGTGCGGTCGGCGCCCCCGGCGTCGGGGTGGCGCGGGTCCGGTGGACGGCGCCCCGGGGGCGTGCCGGGGCGGAGCCCGGAGCGGTCGGGGTCGGTGAGCCTGCGGAGTGATGCTTGGGCCGGTGCGGCCGGTGCGGCCGGTGCGGCCCGGTGCGGGCCGGGGCCGAGCCTCCCGTAACGGGGAGCCCGGGGCGGAGCCCGGTTGGGGGCCGGGGGGCTAGGCCTCTTGTAGTGCTCGTAGCTGGGTCAGGAACCAGTCGCGGGGCGGTAGTGCCGTCGCCGCGGCGGCCAGGCGCTTCGTGCGGTCGGCGCGCTCGCCGTCCGGGGTGCGGAGGGCCTCGTCGAGGGCTCGGGCGGTGCCCTCGACGTCGTACGGGTTCACCACCACCGCGTCCGCGCCCAGCTCCTCGTACGCCCCCGCCTCCCGCGACAGCACCAGCACACAGCCCCGCTCGGAGACGACCGGCACCTCCTTGGCGACCAGGTTCATCCCGTCCCGGATCGGGTTGACGAGGGCCACGTCGGCCAGCCGGTAGGCGGCCAGGGAGCGGGCGAAGTCGTCCTTCACATGGAGCGCGACGGGCTGCCAGCCCTCCGTTCCGTACTCCGCGTTGATCTCCTCGGCGAGCACCCGCACCCGCTCGGTGTAGTCGCGGTAGACGGCGAGGTCCTGGCGCGACGGATACGCGAAGGCCACGTGGACCACGCGCTCGCGCCACTCGGGGCGGGTCTCCAGCAGACGGCGGTAGGCCAGCAGTCCGCGCACGATGTTCTTGGACAGCTCGGTGCGATCCACCCGGACGATCGTCTTCCGCCCCGGTCCGATCTGCTCGCGCAGCGCCGACAGCCGCTCGCCGACATCGGCCGCCCGCGACCGCTCCCGCAGGAAGTCGGCGTCGGCGCCGAGTCCGTGCACCCCCAGCCGGGTCTCCCGGCCCTCGAAGCGCACGGCGGCCGCGGAGCCGTCCGTCCCCCGGACGACCTCCGCGCCCAGCACCGCCGCACAGCAGTCGGCGAACGCGGCGGCCCAGCGCCCGGTGAGGAACCCGGCGCGGTCGCCGCCGAGGATGCCGCGCAGCACGCCCGCCGCGACGTCGTCCGGCAGCAGCCGGTAGTAGTCCGGGGGCGCCCAGGGGGTGTGCGAGAAGTGACCGATGCGCAGGTCGGGGCGGCGCGCCCGGAGCAGACCGGGGACCAGCGCCAGGTGGTAGTCCTGCACCAGCACGACCGCGCCCTCGGCCGCCTCCTGGGCGAGCGCGTCGGCGAAGGCCGCGTTGTACGTCTCGTACGCCTCCCACTGGGCGGCGAACTCCGCGTCGAAGACCGGCTCGACCGGGGTCTGGTAGAGCAGGTGGTGGACGAACCACAGGACGGAGTTCGCGACGCCGTTGTACGCCGCGGCGAAGACGTCCGGCGCGATGTCCAGCATCCGCACCTGCTGACCGCCGGTGTGATCCGCGTCCAGATGACCGGACCCGGACCCGGCCCCGGCGCGGCGCGCGGCCTCGCGGTCGCCGTCGCCGAGCGCGGCGCACACCCACACGGCCCCCGCGTCGGGCCCGATCGCGCTCAGCCCGGAGACCAGTCCGCCACCCCCGCGCTTGGGGGTGAGTGAACCGTCCTCGCCCAGCGCGTACGAGACCGGGCCGCGGTTGGACGCGACGAGGATCGGTGCGCTGCGTTCAACGGCCATGTCGCGAGCCTAGCCATCGGGCACCGCGCGCAAACGTACGTACGGTTTCTTGCCCCGGAAGAGTCGGCACGATCAGGCGGCGCGCCGCTCCGCGTACTCCGGGATCTCGATCATCGGCGGCCGCTCCTCCGTGTCCACCGCCGTGGTCCGCGCCTCGAAGCCGTTCTCGCCGCGCTCGAACTGGGTCAGCCTCGGCCGCACCAGATGGCCGCGGGCCAGCCGCAGCTGGGCGGTGCGGTAGATCGCCGCGGCCATCCGGCCGAGCGCCTTGCCGTCCTGGTGCCGGTGTTTGCGCACACCGATGTCGACCTGGGCGAGGGCGTCGAGCCCGACCGTGTGCAGCGCGTCGACGAGCAAGCCCAGCTCGACCCCGTACCCGACGGGGAACGGCAGCCGCTCCAGCAGCGAGCGCCGCGCCGCGTACTCGCCGCCGAGCGGCTGGACGAATCCGGCGAGCTGCGGCCAGTGCAGGTTCAGCAGCGGCCGGGCGACCAGCTCGGTGACCCGCCCGCCCTGGCCCGCCGTATCCCGTAGCGGACGGTCGTACATGCCCTTGACCAGCTGCACCCCGGGGTCGGTGAGCAGCGGCCCGACGATCCCGGAGACGAAGCGCGCGTCGAATTCGCGCAGGTCGGCGTCGATGAAGCAGACGACGTCGCCGCTGGTCGCCAGCAGCGACCGCCACAGCACCTCGCCCTTGCCGGGCAGCGCGGGCAGCCGGGGCAGCAGCGCGTCGCGGTGCGCCACCCGCGCCCCGGCCGCCGCGGCGACCTCGGCGGTGCGGTCGGTGGAGCCGGAGTCCAGCACCACCAGCTCGTCGACGAGCGGCACGGCCTCGGTCATCAGATCGCGGCGGATCGCGGCGGCGATCTCGCCGACGGTCGCCTCCTCGTTCAGCGCGGGCAGCACCACGCTGACGCTCGTCGCCGTGTCGCGCTTCGCGGCCAGCAGGCGGTCCAGCGGACGGTCGTCGGCCGACCAGGAGCGGTGCTCCAGCCAGCGCTCCACCTCATCCAGCACCTGTTTCGTCTCCCTGCTGTGATCGCCAGTGATATCGCTCGGAGTGATCGTTGTGATCCATCTCGCGGTTCGGACGGCTGGCTCAACCCTCCGGGCCGTCGGTTACAGTCTTGAACAGCGCACATGACCTTCGTATGTCGGGGGCACCGTGCGGACAAACGCCCCGGGTTCGGCCCGGCGGCCATACCGCTCATCCAGAGGGGCAGAGGGAACGGCCCGTTGAAGCCCCGGCAACCCTCCAGCTGGTCTCGCGTCCTGTAGCGAGGCTCCCAGCTCGGGAAGGTGCCAATTCCGTCTCGTGGCGAAATGCGTCCCGAGGAAGATGAGGAGAAAGGGCCTCGCCTCCATGGCTGTGCAATCTGTCGAAAGCTCAACCACTTCCGCTGCCTCCGCTTTCGGCCCCGCCGTCGCCCTGTCCTGCCGCGAGTGCGGTGAGCGCTTCGACCTCGGCCCGATCTTCGCGTGCGGGTCCTGTTTCGGGCCGCTCGAGGTGGCGTACGAGCTGCCCAGCGGCGACCCAGAGGGGCTGCGGAAGCAGATCGAGGCCGGTCCGGACAACATCTGGCGCTACGCGCCGCTGCTGCCCGTCCCCGCGGACGTGGCCACACTCCCCAGTCTGAGCCCGGGCTTCACCCAGCTGGTCAAGGCCGACCGACTCGCCCGTGAGCTGGGCGTCACCGGCGAGCTGCACGTCAAGGACGACTCCGGCAACCCGACCCACTCCTTCAAGGACCGGGTCGTCGCCATCGCCGTCCAGGCGGCCCGCACCTTCGGCTTCACCACCCTGTCCTGCTCCTCCACCGGCAACCTGGCCGGCGCGGTGGGCGCCGCGGCCGCGCGTTCCGGCTTCCGCTCGTGCGTCTTCATCCCGCACGACCTGGAGGCGGGCAAGGTCGTCATGGCCGCCGTCTACGGCGGTGAGCTGGTCGGCATCGAGGGCACGTACGACGACGTCAACCGCTTCTGCAGCGAGCTGATCGGCGACCCCGTGGGCGAGGGCTGGGGCTTCGTCAACGTCAACCTGCGGCCGTACTACGGCGAGGGCAGCAAGACCCTGGCGTACGAGATCTGTGAGCAGCTCGGCTGGCGGCTGCCGGACCAGATCGTCATCCCGATCGCCTCCGGCTCCCAGCTCACCAAGATCGACAAGGGGCTCAAGGAGCTGATCAAGCTCGGTCTGGTCGAGGACAAGCCGTACAAGATCTTCGGCGCCCAGGCCGAGGGCTGCTCCCCGGTCTCCGCCGCCTTCAAGGCGGGCCACGACGTGGTGCGCCCCCAGAAGCCGAACACCATCGCCAAGTCGCTGGCCATCGGCAACCCGGCGGACGGCCCGTACGTCCTCGACATCGCGCGCCGCACCGGCGGGGCGGTCGAGGATGTCACCGACGAGCAGGTGGTCGACGCGATCAAGCTGCTCGCCCGCACCGAGGGGATCTTCGCGGAGACCGCGGGCGGCGTGACCGTCGGCGTGACCAAGAAGCTGATCGAGGACGGTCTGCTCGACCCGTCCCTGACGACCGTCGTCCTCAACACCGGCGACGGCCTCAAGACCCTCGACGCGGTGGCTCCCACCACGGGCCCCTCCGCCATCATCCGCCCCACCCTTGACTCGTTCCGAGAGGCAGGCCTCGCATGAGCGTCAACGTCCGAATCCCGACCATCCTGCGTACCTACACCGGCGGCCAGGCCGAGGTCAGTGCCGAGGGCGCGACCCTCTCCGAGGTTCTGTCGGACCTGGAGAAGAACCACACGGGCATCGCGGCCCGCGTCCTGGACGACACCGGCAAGCTGCGCCGCTTCGTGAACGTCTACGTCAACGACGACGACGTGCGCTTCGCCGAGGGCCTGGACACGGCCACGCCGGACGGCGCCGGGGTGTCGATCATCCCCGCGGTCGCGGGTGGCTAACCCCGCGGTCGCGGGTGCCTGACCCTGCGGCCAGGGGTGTCTGACCCTGCGGTCAGGGGTGTCTGACCCCGCGGTCAGGGGTGTCTGCTGACGGCCCATCACCCCTCTCACCTCTGTAAATCGCCCCGTCCGGGAACAAACGGACGGGGCGATTCCGCGTTTCGAATCGCGATAGAGTTGCCCCGCTTCCCCAATGGGCCCCGGGTTACTCATCCGCCTCGGCGCCGGAACCGCATATGAGAACTCGTCAACTTGTGCGCAAAGTGTGTGCGCGATTTGTCGGGTTGGTACCCTATGTCCCGCCGGGTTTGCCCGAGCTTCACAGGAATTCTCCACTTTTTACCGATCGGCCGTGCCCAGAATTCTCGTCCAATTGACCTGTTGCAGAGGGCGTTGGGACGGATACATTCAGCGGCGGTCGACGCGTTCCGGCGCACACCCCCCTCGACTCGGGGGGTGAGGTCTGACCCGGGTCCGCGGAGTGCGGTCCTGCGCAAGGGCCAGCAATAGGGGAGTTAGGAATGGCTCAGGGCACCGTCAAGTGGTTCAACGCGGAGAAGGGGTACGGCTTCATCGCGGTCGACGGTGGTGCGGACGTGTTCGTCCACTACAGTGCGATCCAGATGGACGGTTACCGCACCCTCGAGGAAGGCCAGCGGGTCGAGTTCGAGATCTCGCAGGGCCAGAAGGGCCCGCAGGCGGACATGGTCCGCGTGGCCGTAGGCTGACGCGCCGAACGCGAGGCAGCTGACTGAAACGCCGGAGGGCCCGTACCCCGTGAGGGGGCGGGCCCTCTGGCATGTCCGTGAGGGTGCCCGGCGCCCCTCCCGGTCGCCTCTCTTGACGCCCCTCGGGCGCTTGCACTCTCATGGGGCGAGTGCTAATTATTGCGTTAGCACTCTGAAGGTGAGAGTGACAGAAGGATCGGGTCGGTGAGGCAAGCCGACGTCGTGCGGGGCAAGGAACCGCATGGCAGGCAGGCCGTCCGTCGCGGGCGCCAGGCGCGGTCCGGAGCAATCCACCCCGTCTTGGGAGGACCACTTCACATGGCCAAGATCATCGCGTTCGACGAGGAGGCGCGGCGCGGCCTCGAGCGCGGGATGAACCAGCTCGCCGACGCCGTCAAGGTCACCCTCGGCCCCAAGGGCCGTAACGTCGTCCTCGAGAAGAAGTGGGGCGCCCCCACGATCACCAACGATGGTGTTTCCATCGCCAAGGAGATCGAACTCGAGGACCCGTACGAGAAGATCGGCGCCGAGCTGGTCAAGGAGGTCGCGAAGAAGACGGACGACGTCGCCGGTGACGGCACGACGACCGCGACCGTCCTCGCCCAGGCGCTGGTCAAGGAGGGCCTGCGGAACGTTGCCGCGGGCGCCAACCCGATGGCCCTCAAGCGCGGCATCGAGAAGGCCGTCGAGGCCGTCTCCGCCCAGCTGCTCGAGCAGGCCAAGGACGTGGAGACCAAGGAGCAGATCGCCTCCACCGCCTCCATCTCCGCCGCTGACACCCAGATCGGCGAGCTGATCGCCGAGGCCATGGACAAGGTCGGCAAGGAAGGCGTCATCACGGTCGAGGAGTCGCAGACCTTCGGGCTCGAGCTTGAGCTGACCGAGGGCATGCGCTTCGACAAGGGCTACATCTCCCCGTACTTCGCGACGGACATGGAGCGCATGGAGTCGTCGCTCGACGACCCGTACATCCTGATCGTCAGCTCGAAGATCACCAGCGTGAAGGACCTCCTCCCGCTGCTCGAGAAGGTCATGCAGTCCGGCAAGCCGCTGCTGATCATCGCCGAGGACATCGAGGGCGAAGCGCTCGCCACGCTGCTCGTGAACAAGATCAAGGGTGTGTTCAAGTCCGTCGCCGTCAAGGCTCCGGGCTTCGGTGACCGCCGCAAGGCCATGCTCGGCGACATCGCCATCCTCACCGGTGGCACCGTCATCTCCGAGGAGGTCGGCCTCAAGCTGGAGAACGCGGGTATCGACCTGCTCGGCCGCGCCCGCAAGGTCACCGTCACCAAGGACGAGACCACCATCGTGGACGGCGCCGGCGACACCGACCAGGTGCAGGGCCGCGTCAACCAGATCCGCGCCGAGATCGAGAACTCGGACTCGGACTACGACCGCGAGAAGCTCCAGGAGCGCCTGGCGAAGCTGGCCGGCGGCGTGGCCGTCATCAAGGCCGGTGCCGCGACCGAGGTCGAGCTGAAGGAGCGCAAGCACCGCATCGAGGACGCGGTGCGCAACGCCAAGGCCGCCGTCGAGGAGGGCATCGTCGCCGGTGGTGGCGTGGCCCTGCTCCAGACCGTCTCGGTCTTCGAGAAGCTGGAGCTCGAGGGTGACGAGGCCACCGGTGCCCAGGCCGTGCGCCTGGCCCTGGAGGCCCCGCTGAAGCAGATCGCCGTCAACGCCGGCCTTGAGGGCGGCGTCGTGGTGGAGAAGGTGCGCAACCTGACCCCGGGCCACGGCCTCAACGCCGCGACCGGTGAGTACATCGACCTGATCGCCGAGGGCATCATCGACCCGGCCAAGGTCACGCGCTCCGCGCTGCAGAACGCCGCGTCGATCGCCGCGCTGTTCCTCACCACCGAGGCCGTCATCGCCGACAAGCCCGAGAAGTCCGCTCCGGCGGGCGCCCCGGGCGGCATGCCGGGCGGTGACATGGACTTCTGATCGGCTTCGGCGCCCCGCGCGCCGGTCGGTCATACCGTCCACTGACGACGGCGGGGCGGCACCCTTTCTCCCAGGGGTGCCGCCCCGCCGCCGTGTTGTTTACCGCTCTGCGCCCGCCGCTTCGAGGGCGGCCCGCAGATGGCCGTTTGCCTCGGCGAGCAGCTTCTCGGCGGTGGGCGCGTCGACGCCGCCGAGGATGGTGAGGATGGCGTTCTTGGCCTCCCAGCCGGTGGCCGTCAGCGCGCTCTCGATCTGTTCGTCGGTCACGCCGGTCGCGTCGGTCGGGCCGGTCGAGCCGGTCACGTCGGTCGAGCCGGTCGCGCGGGTCGCCAGGGAGACGATGCGGCGGGTGCGCGCCCGCAGCTTCTCGTTCGACGCGCGCACGTCGACCATCAGATTCCCGTAGGTCTTGCCCAGCCGGATCATGGTGATGGTCGAGATCATGTTGAGCACGAGCTTCTGCGCCGTACCCGCCTTGAGCCGGGTGGACCCGGTCAGCAGCTCCGGCCCGACGACGACCTCGATGCCGTGGTCGGCGGCCGCCGCGAGCGCCGAGTCCGTGTTGCACGACAGTCCGACGGT
This sequence comes from Streptomyces sp. NPDC041200, assembly GCF_055591805.1. Classification (NCBI taxonomy): domain Bacteria; kingdom Bacillati; phylum Actinomycetota; class Actinomycetes; order Kitasatosporales; family Streptomycetaceae; genus Streptomyces; species Streptomyces sp. NPDC041200. The sequence goes on from NZ_JBVIZF010000002.1 coordinate 690,279, forward strand.
GAGCGCCCCCCGGCGGCGGGCGTGCTCGACGGCACCCACGGCGTACGGGGTGCGGCCGGACGCCGAGACGCCCACGACCGCGTCGTGCGGGCCGATCCCGAGCCGGTCCAGGTCCTCGGCGGCCAGCTCCGCGCTGTCCTCCGCGCCCTCGACGGACGACACCACGGCGTCCGGTCCGCCCGCGATCAAGCCGACCACCCGGTCCGGCGGGGTGTTGAAGGTGGGCGGGCACTCGCTCGCGTCGAGCACCCCGAGCCGCCCGGCGGTGCCCGCGCCCGCGTAGACCAGCCGCCCGCCGCCCGCCATGCGCGCGGCGATGCCGTCGATGGCGGCGGAGATCCGGGGCAGCTGCGCGGCGACGGCGGCGGGGACCCCGGCGTCCTCGGCGTTCATGACGCGGGCGATCTCGATGGTGTCGAGCCGGTCGATCCCGGCGAGTTCGGGGCGGAACGCCTCGGTGGTCAGGGTCTCCAGCTGGGCACGGAGCTGCTGCTCTTGCTGGTGCGCTTGCTCTTGCTGGTGCTGATCGGCGGCGGAAGTCATGGCGAAGCGGCTCTTCCCTACATAAGCGTGACGGTGGGGGATGGCGGTGCGGGTCCCGCGGCGGGCTCCCTGCTCAGCGGTGGCTGGTGCGGGGGTCGTGCCGGTGCGCGAGGGCCTCGTACGAGGCGGACAGGGCGGGCGCCGCGCTCTCGTACGTGCGCTGCGCCACGCCTATGAACAGGCAGTCCACCACCAGCAGCTGGCTGGTGCGGCTGGACATCGCCGCCGGGCGCAGCTCGCTCTCGCGTGCGGTGGAGGTGGTGAGTACGAGGTCCGCGTACTGCGCGATCTCGCCGTCAGGGCGGCCGGTGATCGCGATGGTGGTCGCCCCGCGCTCGAAGGCGACGCGCAGTGGCTCGATGACGTCCGTAGTCCGCCCCGAATGGGTGATCGCGAGCGCGACGTCACGGGAGTGCAGCTGGACGGCGTTGGTGACGGCCAGGTGCGGATCGGCGTGCGCGTGCGCGATCAGGCCGATCCGCAGCAGCTTCTGGACCAGGTCCTGGGCGACCAGGTTCGACGCGCCCACGCCGTACACGTCGATCCGGCGGGCGGCGGCGACCGCGGCGACCGCGGCCTCGACCTGGCCGGGGTCGAGCCCGGCGGCGGTGTCGGCCAGACACTGCTGCTCTTCCTGGGCCAGTTTGGCGATCACGTCCCCGATCGGGTCGTCGACCGCGATGTCCGCCGTGACGGCCGGTGCCCGGCCCGCCGCCTGCTGCGCGGCGAGCGCGGCGAGTGCGAGGCGCAGATCGCGGTATCCGGGGTAGCCGAGCAGTCGGGAGGTGCGGACGACGGTGGCTTCGCTGGTGCCCGTACGCTCGGCCAGACCGGTGACGGTGAGCGCAGCGCAGCCCGCCGGATCGCCCGCGACGGCCTCGGCGACGCGCTGCATCGAGCGGGTCATGGACGGGCCCAGGGTGCGGACCTTCGCCGCGAGGGCGGCGGGGGCGGGCACGGCGGGGTCGGTGAGGGGAGTGAAAGTTTCCTTCAACTTACTGCTCACATCTGAAAACTATTTCCAGCCACGGGGTCCGTCAAGACCGCGTGCGGAGACCGTTTGCGATCCTTCCCCGCGCTGGAAGGCGGCGCGACCAAGCAAAGGTGACAATGGGACCCATGAAGCTCGAACATGCACTGCACGCGGCACGGGCGCTCGTCCTGGCCGACCTCGCGGCGGGAGACGTCGCCCAGGCCGACATCGTCTCGCTCGTCGAGGACGCCATCGCGCACCGCCGCTGGTGGGTCGAGCAATGGCCGGAAGGCGTGGCATTCGTCTCCGGACTGGTCGCCCAGGACGTCCAGGACGCCCTGCTGGAACGCTACGGCCGCTGGCCCCTGTGCCCCGTCTGCACCACGGGCGGCGACCTCCACGCCCTCGACGTGGAACCCGAACTGGGCCCCGACCCGCACTGGGTGTGCGGCAAGACGGCGGTCGCGGTGGCGCCCGTGGGCCGACTCGGGACCACGCTCTGATGGCGGTACTGATCTGATGGCCGTACTGATCGACCCGCCCTCGTGGCCGGGCCACGGCCGCATGTGGTCCCACCTGGTCAGCGACGTCTCGTACGACGAACTCCACGCCTTCGCCACCCGCATCGGCGCCCCGCGCCGTGGCTTCGACCGGGACCACTACGACGTCCCGAGCGACCTGTACGCGCGGGCGGTGCGGGCGGGTGCGGAGGAGGTGGGCAGCAAGGAGCTGCTGCGGCGGCTTACGGCGGCGGGCTTGCGTCGCCGTAAGCCCGTCGCGCGCGACTGAGGGCTGACCGGACCCGGCTCAAGGCCTGACGGAAGACGCCTCCGCCTCTCGCGCGGCCGCCGACGTCTGCCCGGTGGCGATCACGCGCGAGGCCCCTTCCGTACGATGCAGCCGGGCCGCGACGGCCGTCGTCACGATGCCCGTACCGGCCAGGGCCGCGCCCGTCCAGGCCACCGCCGGGTAGCCCCAGCCCGCGTCGATGACCAGGCCGCCGAGCCAGGGGCCCACCGTGTTGCCGATGTTGAAGGCGGACGTCGTGGTCGCGCCCGCGAGCGTCGGGGCGGCGTTCGCGACGTTGAACATGCGGGCGTTGAGCGCGGGCGCGGTGAAGAAGGCGGTGAAGCCGAGCATCAGCGCCAGGCCCACGGCCGCGACGGGACTGTGCGCGGTCAGCGCCAGGACGGTCAGCACGACCGTCGAGGCGGTGATGCCGCCGTACATCGTGCCGAACAGGTGCGCGTCCGCGATCCGCCCGCCGATCGCCGTACCGATCAGCGCGCCGACCCCGAACAGCGCCAGGACGGTCGGCACCCAGCCCTCGTCCAGCCCGGCCACGTCCGTGAGCAGCGGCGAGAGGTACGAGAACAGGCAGAAGACCGCGCCTCCGCTCAGCGCGGTGGTGATCAGCGCCAGCCAGACCTGCCGGTCGCGGTAGATGTGCAGCTCGGCCCGCAGCCGCGGCCGGTCCTCCCCGGTCGGCACCTCCGTACGCGGTACGAGCGTGATCACCCCGATCAGCCCGAGCACCGACAGCCCGGCGACCGCCCAGAAGGCGGCGCGCCATCCCGCGTTCTGCCCCAGGAACGCCCCGGCCGGGACCCCGGCGATGTTCGCGATGCTGAGCCCGCCGACCATCACCGCCATGGCCCGCGCCCGCGCGTTGACCGGCACCAACGACACGGCCACCGCGGCCCCCACGGCCCAGAACCCGGCACACGCGAGCGCGCTCACCACCCGCGACGCGAACAGCACCCCATACGACGGCGCCACCGCCCCCGCGACCTGCCCGAGCCCGAAGACGGCGAGCAACGCGATCAGTGTCGTCCGCCTCGGCAACCGCAGTGTGGCCGCCGCCAGCACCGGTGCCCCGACCACCATCCCGATGGCGAACGCCGATATCAGCAGCCCGGCCGTGGGGATCGTCACTCCCATGTCCCGGGCGACGGGTTGCAACAGCCCGGAGAGCATGAACTCCGAGGTCCCGAGGGCGAAAACGGACAGGCCAAGTACATACACGGCGATGGGCATGCCGACGTCAACACCCCGCTGGGATCCGCCATTCCTCGCCCGGGGGCGTTCCCCATCTCCCGAACGTTCACTCGAAGTGATGGTGTGGTGGCTGCGACCTGGTGATGTCACGGAGAGTGATGGATAGTCGAGGTGCGAGCCCGCCAAGGGGAGGCGGGTGCTGACGCATCACAGGGGGAGTGATCGCCATGACCACCGTCATGACAGACGTGAGTGATCGCCTCGGCCACGCGAGCGAAGTGCTGGCGGACCGCAAGGCGACCGTGAACGAGCTTCGGTTTCTGGCCTACCGCTTGTGCGAGGAACTGAGCGACGTAGTGCGGATCGCCCAGAGTGGGGGCGGGCACGGACAGGAGTTGTCATGACGGACCTGTGGATCAGCCACCCGCGGGAGTGGACCGTGCGCCGCCTGGACGACGGCAGCCTCGCGCTCCCGCTCCAGATCAGCCGTGGCGGCCAACTCCTCGGCGTGGCCGAGCTGCGGCTGATCCCCGCTGCGGCGGAGCACCTGCACGCGGCCCTGTGTTACGCGCTTGACGGGCAGTCTCCACCCACCGCCGCCCCGGACTGCCGCAAGCCGATCCGCTACCCGGGTCGGCGGTCGGGGTAATCCCCGTCCAACTGGCCGCGCACCCAGGCGGGGTCGGGGTTGACGTACGGGTGGCCCGCCACCGCGACGGTCGGCACCGTCTCGTTGCCGTCGTTGGCTTCCCTCACCGCACTTGCCCCAGTCGGGTCGCGCCAGATGTTGACCCAGTGCAGTTGGCTGGCGCTGCGGCCCAACCGGATCCGTAGGCGCACGCAATACGCGCAGCCCGGCCGCCAGTAGACGATCGGCCGACCGTCGACCCCGCTGCGGCGTTGTGCCTCCGCCGCGCCGATCGACCGGGGGAACACCAGCGGCGAGTACAGCCCTGCGAGCCCGACGAACAACAGGAGGAGGACAACGGCGGTTCCGAGGGAGCCCCTGACGACCAGCGTGGTCGCGATGAGTGCGCCGGAGACCGCGAGCAATATCGGCAGGATCCAAGCGCGCGTCATGATGAGGCAGACCCCAGCAGCTCCAGCTCCGTCGTCATGTTGCGGCGGGCCGCCTTCTCCCAGCGGTCGTGGGCGACCGGGGTGCGGAACAGGCAGGGCAGGCCCAGGAGGTGGCGGAGGACGTTCGCGCGGCCTTCGCGGAAGGTGTCGTCGGGGACGAAGCCGTACTCCTCGCGGACCGCCGCCGCGTACGCGCCGTAGGCCTCGGGCGTGCCCGCGAGTACGGCCAGGTCTGCGTCGCAGAGGACTTCGCCGTTGGTGTCGCCATCGGCGGGGTCGTGGTCGGTGGTGAGGCGCACGAGGCGGGCGGTTTCGGCGACGCGGGCTTCCGGGACGCCTGCCTCCGGGAGGGCGCGTTCGGCGAGGCGGGCGCTGCGGTCCTCATTGTTCGAGCGGTCGGGGAGGTAGACGGCGTCGTGGAACCAGGCGGCGAGGCGGATCGCGTCGGGGTCGGGCGCCTCAGTGTGTTCCAGCAGCTCGTCGACCCGGTCCAGCACGGCGATCAGGTGGTCGGTGGTGTGGTAGCGGCGCTGGGGTTCGGCCCAGCGGGAGAGGAGGTCGCGGCCGTAGAGGGCCGGGTCGGGGGTGGTGGTGTCGCGGGCGCCGTCGAGGAGGAGCGCCCAGCGGGCGAGGAGCGCGGGGTGGTCGGACATGGGCTCATTCTCCGGGGTGCGGGTTGCGAGGGAAGTGGGGTATGGCAAGCTATGCGGCATGTCTAGACCAATTCTCGAGGTTATCGCCCTCCATACGGAGGACGCGATCGCGGCAGAGGCCGGAGGGGCGGACCGTCTTGAGCTGGTCACCGACATGGCCGCCGATGGGCTGACGCCCTCCCGGGAGACCTTCGCCGCCGTCCGTTCGGCGGTGGATCTGCCAGTGCGGGTGATGCTCCGTGCGTCCGATGGGTTCGCGGCGGGGGACGCCGCGGCCGTCGACGCGCTGTGCCGTCAGGCCGCCGCGCTGCACGCGGAGGGCGCGGATGAGTTCGTGCTCGGCTTTCTGGCCGCCGACGGTCTGGCCGATCTCGCTGCCGTTTCCACGCTGGTCGAGGTCATCGGCGCCGGGGCGGGCGTGGACGAGAGCCGCTGGACGTTCCACCGGGCCATCGACCGCGCCGCCGACCGCGACGTGCTCCGTCGGCAGCTGGCCGGGCTGCCCGGCCTGGACACGTACCTCACCGCCGGGTCGGCCCAGGGCGTCGACCACGGCCTGCCGACGCTCCGGGACGAGGCCGAGCGGGCCGGTGCGGCGGGGTACGAGGCGCGGATCATGGTCGGCGGAGGGCTCCGCCTCGACCACCTCCCCGAACTGCGCGCCGCGGGCATCACCGCCTTCCACATCGGCAGCGCGGCCCGCCCCGGCGGCTGGCACGGCTCGGTGGACGCGGCCGCCGTGGGGCAGTGGCGTATCGCGCTCGACGCGCCGGTGCCGGTGGGCTGAGGCCTTTAGAGCACGGGGGCGGGCCCACTCCCACTCCCGCCCCCGCCGGTCGCCCGCCGCCGGGTTGTGGTGGGTGACCGTGGGGCGCTCCCACCCCCACGCACCCGCAGGTTCTACGCCACCAGCCGCTCCGGAAGTGGCGCCGCGTGGACCACCGTCAGGCCCGAGACCGCCCGGGTCAGGGCCACGTACAGGCGGCGCAGGCCCGTGCGTTCGTCGGGTTCGCCGTCGACCACGGCGGCCGGTTCGTCCAGGACCACGTAGTCGTACTCCAGACCCTTCGCCAGAGTCGCGGGCACCAGGGTCAGCCGGGCCTCGGGGCTGGTCTCCTCGCCGGGGGAGAGGTGGCTCAGGCCCGCCGCCGCGAGGGCGGCGGCCAGAGCCGGGAGGCGGGCGTCGGCCGCGATCAGGCCGATCGAGCCCTCGTGCGACAGGGCCTCGCGGCAGGCGGTGATGACCGCCGCGTCCAAGTCGGCGGCCGCCACGGCCCGTACGGAGAAGTCACCCGCCGCCTCGCGGATCGAGGTGGCCTCGGACAGGCCGGGCGCGATGGCGGGCAGCAGCCGCGACGCGTACGCGATCACCTCCCGCGGCACCCGGAAGCCCTGGGTCAGCTCCTCGACGGCGGAACCGGGTTTGCCCAGGTGGGTGAGGGCCTCCTGCCAGCTGTCCGTGGCCCAGGGGGTGGTGCCCTGGGCCAGGTCGCCGAGGATCGTGGCGGAGCCGGTGGTGCAGCGGCGGCCGACGGCGCGGTACTGCATGGGGGACAGGTCCTGCGCCTCGTCCAGGACCACATGGCCGAGGGAATGGGTGCGTTCGATGAGGTCGGCGGCCTCGTCGATGAGCACCGCGTCCTGCGGGGACCACTTCGCGGACTTCACGCTGCGCGGCGGCTTGGCCCACAGGAGGGTCTTCTGCTCGTCGGCGTCGAGGACGCCGTCCGCGTGGGCGGCCAGGAAGTCGGCGTCGGAGAGCAGGCGGAGCACGAGTTTGGCCGGGTCGACGGGCGGCCAGATGGCCTTGACGGCCGCCTTCACCGCGGGATTGCGGGCCACCGCGTCCTGCACGCGGTCGTCGGGGGCCTCGCCCGCCTGTTCCATGCGGACGAGTACGGCGTGCGCGATGCGCTGCGGCAGGGCGTCGCGGGCGGCGCCGTAGCGGATGTCGCGGGCCAGCAGCTCCGCCACGGTCTCCTCGATCTCGTACGCCGGGACCCGCCAGCGGCGCGAGCCGCGGACCACGACGCACGGTTCGGTGGGCGGGGTGACGTGCGAACGCAGGGCCCGGCGCAGCACCTCGGCCATGCGGGCGTCGCCCTTGATACGGGCCACGTCGGCGGAGTCGGCGCCGCGCACCTCGACGCCGGTGGCGGGGCGGGCCACCAGGTCCTCGACGGTGGCCTGGGCGACCTGCAACTCACCCAGCGCGGGCAGCACTTGCTCGATGTAGTGGAGGAAGGAGCGGTTCGGGCCGATGACGAGGGTGCCGGAGCGGGCCAGCCGCTCGCGGTGCGCGTAGAGGAGGTACGCGACCCGGTGCAGGCCGACCGCCGTCTTCCCGGTACCCGGCGCCCCCTGGACGCAGACGGTGCCGCCGATTCCGGCGCGGACGATCTCGTCCTGCTCGGGCTGGATCGTCGCGACGATGTCCCGCATGGGGCCGACGCGCGGCCGTTCGATCTCGGACTGGAGCAGCTTGCTGGTCTGTTCCGCCTCGTCCGGGTCGGAGAGCTTTTCGTCCTCGTAGGCGGTCAACTCACCGCCGGTGTAGCCGAAGCGGCGGCGCAGCCCGACGTCCATGGGGGCCTTCTTGGACGCCTGGTAGAAGGGCTGTGAGACGGGGGCGCGCCAGTCGATGACCATGGGGTTGCCGTCGCCGTCGTGTACGTGGCGGCGGCCGATGTAGAAGGACTCCCCCTCGGCTCCCTCTGCCGCGTCGGCGCCCGGCGCGTGCAGATAGTCGAGGCGGCCGAAGAAGAGCGGGGTGTGGGAGAGGTCGGCGAGCGCTTTGATGCGCTCGCTGACCTGGTGGTGCAGGGCCTCGGCGTTGACCCAGTTGGCGGCGACGTCCCGGAGGTCGAGGGCCTCGACGTCGGCGCGCATGGCGCGGAGGGCCGCACGGGAGGCGCCGAGGTGGGCGCGTTCCCGCGCGAGCGGGTCGGACAGGGGTGGTTCTGGCTGGTCAAGGGCGTGCTCAGGGGCGTGCGAGGGCACGGCGTAGCCTCCGGCGGGTACACGAAGCAGAGTTGCGGTACGTACGAGATGCCAGCCGGTTTCCGTCCGGCCGACGGCTCTCCCGAGCGGGAGGCGGCAAGACGGGGGATTGTAGCCAGGGCGTGTACGGGCCGCGAATGATTTACGTCGGCCCGGGTGCGGGTGCGGGTGCGGGGCGGGGGCGGGACGGGTTCGGGTCCCGCGTCGGGTTCGGATGGAGGCGGCGAACCGGGCCGCGTCAGACGTCCTCGTCCGCGAGCAGCGCGCTGGCGTCCACGATGCGGTACGCGTACCCCTGCTCGGCCAGGAAGCGCTGGCGGTGGGCCGCGAAGTCCTGGTCGATCGTGTCGCGCGCGACCACCGAGTAGAAGACCGCAGGGTGGCCGTCGGCCTTCGGGCGCAGCACTCGGCCGAGGCGCTGGGCCTCCTCCTGGCGGGAGCCGAAGGTGCCGGAGACCTGGATGGCGACGGTGGCCTCGGGGAGGTCGATGGAGAAGTTGGCGACCTTCGAGACGACGAGGACGGACAGCTCGCCCTCCCGGAAGGCGTCGAACAGCTTCTCGCGCTGCGCGTTCGTCGTCTCGCCCTTGATGACGGGCGCGTCCAGATGCTCGCCCAGCTCGTCGAGCTGGTCGATGTACTGGCCGATGACCAGCGTCTGCTGCCCCTTGTGCTTGGCCACCAGCGCCTCGGTGATCCGCTGCTTGGAGGCGGTGGTGGCGCAGTAGCGGTACTTCTCCTCGGTCTCGGCGGTCGCGTACGCCAGCCGCTCGGTCTCGGTGAGGTTGACGCGGACCTCGACGCAGTCGGCGGGCGCGATGTAGCCCTGCGCCTCGATCTCCTTCCAGGGCGCGTCGAAGCGCTTGGGGCCGATGAGCGAGAAGACGTCGGACTCGCGGCCGTCCTCCCGTACGAGCGTGGCGGTCAGGCCGAGGCGGCGCCGCGCCTGGAGGTCGGCCGTGAACTTGAAGACCGGCGCGGGCAGCAGATGCACCTCGTCGTAGATGATCAGGCCCCAGTCGCGGGAGTCGAACAGCTCCAGGTGCGGGTAGATGCCCTTCCGCTTGGTGGTGAGCACCTGGTACGTGGCGATGGTGATCGGGCGGATCTCCTTGCGCGTACCGCTGTACTCGCCGATCTCCTCCTCGGTGAGGGAGGTGCGGCGCATCAGCTCGTGCTTCCACTGGCGGGCCGAGACGGTGTTGGTGACCAGGATCAGCGTGGTCGACTTGGCGGTGGCCATCGCACCCGCCCCGACCAGCGTCTTTCCGGCGCCGCAGGGCAGGACGACGACGCCCGAGCCGCCGTGCCAGAACCCCTCGACGGCCTGCTTCTGGTAGGGGCGCAGCGCCCAGCCGTCCTCGTGCAGGTCGATGGCGTGCGCCTCGCCGTCAACGTAACCGGCCAGGTCCTCGGCGGGCCAGCCCAGCTTGAGCAGCGTCTGCTTGATCTGACCGCGCTCGGAGGGGTGGACGACGACCGTGTCCGGGTCGATACGGGCCCCGACCAGCGGCTGGACCCGCTTCGACCGCAGGATCTCCTCCAGCACCGGGCGGTCGCTGGTCTCCAGGACCAGCCCGTGGGTGGGGTGCTTGAGGAGGCGCAGCCGCCCGTAGCGGGCCATCGTCTCGGCGACGTCGACGAGCAGGGCGTGCGGTACGGGGTAGCGGGAGTGCTCCACGAGCGCGTTCACGACCTGCTCGGCGTCGTGCCCGGCGGCGCGGGCGTTCCACAGACCGAGCGGGGTCAGCCGATAGGTGTGGATGTGCTCCGGCGCGCGCTCCAGCTCGGCGAAGGGCGCGATGGCGCGGCGGCACGCTTCGGCCTGCTCGTGGTCGACCTCGAGCAGGAGCGTCTTGTCGCTCTGGACGATGAGCGGTCCGTTCACGCGCCTGAGTCCTTTCGTGTCGCCAGAGGCCATCGGGGCCCTCGGGGCCATCGGGTTGCCGGGGCCAAAGACCTAGTGTCCCTCATCGGCCGGGCTGGGCGGAGGGCCACAGGGATACTCCGCACGGCTAGGGGCAACCGGGAGCACAGGAGGCCAGAACGACAGCGGGAGGTCGGTCCCTGTGGTCAGCGTCGCTTGGTGGGAGAGCTGGCGGAGTGCGACGAGCCGGAGGCCGGGGGGTGGGTTGAGGGGCGGGGCGAAGGGTGTGCCCAAGGTCTCGGCCAAGCCCAGGGCGACGGCCAAGCCCAAGGCCAGGGTCACAGCCAAGCCCAAGCCCAAGCCCAAGCCCAAGCCCAAGGCCACGGCGACGGCCAAGCCCAAGGCCGCCCCGAACGGCGGGGCCAAGGCCGCGGCCAAGAGGACGTCCCAGCGCGTCTCCCGCAAGAAGGCGCCGGAGGCGCCGTTGCAGCGTGATTCGTTCGGCTCCCGTGTCGCCCGCACCCTGGTGCTGCTGCTGGCGTTCGTCTGCATGGTCGGGTTCGCGGCGGCGCTCGCCAAGGCCACGCTCGTGCCGTCGCCGGGGTCCAGCGATCTCGTGCACACCAATCTGCGCCCGGGCGACTCGCTGCGCGCCTACCTTGACCAGCCCGCCATCCGGGACACGGTGAAGCAGATCGGCGGCAACGTGCTGCTCGGCGCGCCCTTCGGCGTGCTGCTGCCGGTGCTCGTGCCGAAGGCGCGGGGCGCGGTGCGGGTGGTGCTGGTGACGTCGCTGGTGATGGTGCTGGTCGAGATCGCTCAGGGCGCGATCGTCGAGGGCCGGGCCTTCGACATCGATGACGTCATCCTGAACACGTCGGGCGCCCTGCTCGGCTACTTCCTGATCGGCCGCCGCCTCGGTCACGCCCTCCACCCGCGTCGCCACCACTGGTGGCAGCGGCGGCGCAGTACCCCCTAGCCCGGCTCGTCGGCCAGTTCCGCGACGCCCGTGATGCGGTGGAGGGGGTACGTACGGACCTCGTCGGCGGTGTGGTCGTACGCGGTGACGTAGCCGCCCTCGACCCGGACCGGGGCGATGACGCGCTGGCTGGCGGCGCCGTCCGCGTTGACGTAACCGATCCAGACGGCGGAGCCGGTGAGGGCCGCGGCCTGCATGGTGGCGAGGGTGTCGGCGGAGGTGGTGCGGGGGAGGCGGCCGTCGGTGGTGGTCGTGGCGGTGGCGCCTTCGGGAGCGGTGACCGGGGGCTTGTGGGGCGCGGTCGCGGCGAGGTCCCCGGCGCGGATGGCACGTACCGCCGCGCCCAGCAAGGTGGTGTCGGGAACGGGCGGGCCGTCCGGCACCGGGGCGGGGGCCGCGCGGGGCGGGGTGCGCTGGGCTTCGGCGCGGGTGACCAGGACATCGCCCTCGGCGGATTCGGCGGCCGGTGCGTAGCCCATGCCGCGCAGGCCCTCGAGCAGCGCGTCCGGCGGTGCCTGGGCGGCCAGCACGGTGGGGGCGAGACGGCGCAGCCGCAGGCCCGCGGAGCGGCGGTCGGCGAGGATCTCCGCGAGCAGCGCCTCGTCGTCGCAGCGCAGATAGGCGGAGGCCGCGCCGATGCGGAGGTGGCCGTGCTTACGGGCGACGTCGTCGATCAGGTACGAGAGGGGCTGCGGCACCGGGGTGCGGGAGTGCGCGGCGAGGAAGGTGTGCAGGTCGTCGGCGGCCTGCCCGGCGTCGAGCGCGCGGCGTACGGAGGCGGGGGTGAATCGGTAGACGGTCGCGCCGCCCTTGGACTCGACCTCGGCGAGGATGCCGAGCGCGTCGGCGAGCGGCCGCTCCAGCGGGCCGGGGGCGACGGCGGTCAGGTCGGCCTGGAGGAGTACGTGGTCGAGGGGCTCGGGGAGGAGCGGGGCGAGCAGCCGCGCCGCCTCGGCGGCGAGCGCGGCGGCCTCGGCGGGGGTCGTGGCGGGTGCCCCGGGGGCGGCGGCGGGTGGCGTGCCGGGGATTGTGGCGGCGGCTCCGGCTGCCGGGGCCATCGCTTCGGCTGTCGGGCCCAGGAGCGCGCGGCCGTGGGCCGAGAGCGCGGCGCGTCCCGTGACGCCGAGCATTTCGGCCTCGCTGAGGGTCCAGCGCGCCAGCCGCGACCGTAGATCGTCCCGGGTGGTGGGGGAGGGGGCGGAGGGCGCGGTCAGCCCCGCGGCCCCGGCGGTGCCCCAGCTCCCGGCGCCCCAGGTCCCGGCGGTTCCTGTAACCCCGTCGCCCGCGGCACTGGATCCGGCGCGTCCCGTGGCTCCCGCCGCTCCGGCACCGGCCGCTCCGGCACCGGCTGTTCCGGCGGCTCCCGCTGCTGCGGCGCCCCTGCCGCTCGCGGAGCCCGATGCGCCCGTACCCCCGGCGCCCCTGGCCCCCGCCGCGCCCGCCGGGCCTCGGTGGGCCGGGCGTTCCCACCGCAGGCGGGCCAGCAGGGCATCCGGGTCGGGTGCGGCGCCGGGCGGGAGGGCGGCGAGGAGTTCGAGGACCCGGCGGCGGACCTCGGGGGCCGGGGAGCGGTCCAGGTCGGCGCCGAGGGCGGAGAGGGTGCGGCCCCGGTTGTCGCGGCCGCCGACCAGGCCCGACGCGCGGGTCGCGGCGAGCCAGGCGGTGGCGAGCGCGGCCCAGCGTTGCTCGGCGGGCAGCCGCAGCCAGTCGTCGTACGCGGGGGTGGGCGCGTACCGCTCGTCGGTCTCGCCGTCCGAGGCCAGCAGCCCGGCCGCGTACGCCAGCTCGATCCAGAAGGCGGCCACCGGCTCGGAGACGTCGAGCGCGACGGCGGACCGCTTGAGGTCGCGCACGCTCAGCCCGCCCGCGCGCAGCACGGGCGGGCCCGCGCTCTCCCATTCGCCCAGCAGCTCCTCGACGGTGGCCAGCGCGGTGAAAGCCTGCCCCGCCGCGGCTTTGTCCACAGCCTGTGGATCGTGTTGCGCGGCGGACGTCAGCGGCGGGGCCACCGGCTCGGGCGCGCGGTGGGCGCGGCCGCCGCGCAGATGCAGGGCGGCCTCGCGGGGGAGGACGACGTTGCGCGGTCCGGACGGCAGCAGCAGACCGCGGTCCAGCAGCCAGGCGACGGGTGGCGTGGGGGAGGCGACGGACACCTCCCCGTACGGCGGGCCCCAGGTCAGCTTGGCGAGCACGGCGGCCGCGTCGTCGGGTGCCCCGGCGAGCAGCGCGGCCATCCGGTCGCGGTCGTTGAACAGCTCGGTCAACGCGGCGACGGCCGTCACCGGATCGTGGGTGGCCGCCAGCCCGGCCGCCGCCAGCAGCTCCTGCAGCCGCCCCGGTGACATCCCCGCCGTGGCCTCGTGCACGGTGGGCCCGAGCCCGGTCGGCGACGGCGAGGCGGGTGAGGGCGCCAGCAGCTCCCGCGCGGTACGGACGAGCCGCAGCCGGTCGTCCCCGCCCCAGACCAGCGCCTGCGCGCGCAGCGTGGCGACGGCGCGGGGCAGCTCGGCGGCGACTCGGTCGCGGAGCGCGGCGGCGGTGGGCGTGCCGTCTGGGGTGGGATCGCCCGTCATCAGGGCGGCCAGGGTCTCGTACGGGCAGGGGTCCGGGGCGACCGCCAGGGCCTCGGCGGTCTGGAGGGCGAAGCGGTCGAGCCGTTCCACCGCTCGGACGACCGAGGCGCGGGTGCCCGCTCGGGTGGCGAGCTGGGTGAGGTCGCCCGGGACGGGGGACAGCAGGTCCGGGCGGGCGCGCAGCAGGGCGGCCAGCGCCTCGTCGGGGCGCGTGCGCAGCTCCTCGGCCAGGGTGCGGGGTGCCGCGCGGCCGCTGGCGTCTGGGCCGGTCCCTGCGGTCACGCATGCCTCCCGGTTACGCGAGCTGCTCATTCGATCCACAGTACCCGGGGGGTGCCGGACGTCGGGGGTGCGGCGGAATCCAGCCTCCGCACGGTACCGTCGGAGCCGTCTGGCAGGCCGACCGTGCGCATTCTCAGGGGTCTTGGTGGGGATCGAGAGCGAAAAGCTCGTCTACGACTATCTGAGCCGTGTCGGGGACCTGGCTCAGCAGCAGGGCCTGCCGTCCGGTGAACGGATGCGGCTGGTCTCCGGGCTGCGGGCCGATATCGACCACCGGAGGTCGACGGGCGGCTCGGACAGCGCTGCCGGGGTGAAGCGGATTCTGTCCAAGCTGGGTACGCCCGCCGAGGTGGTCGCCGCGGCGGGCGGGCGGCCTTCCGGTGGGGAGGGTGCCGAGGGCGGGGACGGCGGTGAATCGGTCGGCGGAGGTACGCGCACCTCGGGCGCGGCGCGGGCCGCCCGCGACAAGCTGGCCGGGCTCGCCGAGCGCACCGGGCTCAGCAACAAGGTCCCCTCGCCGCGCGAGCCGAACGGGCCAAGCGGACCTAACGGGCCAAGTGGGCAGAGCGGGCCGAACGGGTCAAACGGTACGCCGGGCGGCGACACCCCGGTCTCCTTCGCCAAACACACGCCCGTCACCCCCGAAGCGCCCCCGGCCCCCCGCCGTTGGTCCGGGCCCCATCTGGCGAGCGAGGACGAGTTGGGCCCGCGCGAGTCCAACCCCGACTGGTGGCAGGTGGAGCCGGGCCCGTTCGCCCAGCCCGAGCACCCGGACGGTCAGTTCGGCTTCGTCGAGGGCTTCGTCGGCGGCGTCGAGCTGCCCGAACTGCTCGGCAGCGGCAAGACGGCCGAGCAGGAGCAGCGGGAGAAGTGGGAGAAGCAGGAGGCCGAGAAGCGGGCGGAGGAGGAGGCGGAAGAGGCCGCCGAGGCCGCCGAGGCGGAGAAGGGGCCGCGGCGGCGCGGCCTGCTGCGCCGCGCCCTGCTCGGCCCCGGCAAGTCCGCCGCCGCGGAGGGCGACACCGGCAAGGCGGCCCGGGCCGGTTGGGCGGCGGGACTCAGCCCGGTGCTGCTGCTCGCGATCGCGCTGCTCATCGCGGGCGCCGTGATGGGCAACATCGTCCTGCTCGGCTTCGGCTGGGTGCTCACGTACGCCACCGGCAAGCTGTCCCGCGCCGAGGCCAAGTGGGCGGTGATGGGCATGCCCGGCCTGGTCGCGGCCGGGGCGATGGTCTGGCTGTGGGGCCGGACCAGCGGCAAGTGGGGCGACCGGATCCCGGAGAACGGGATGAAGGACGTGCTCACCGAGACCTGGCCGGTGGTCGTGCGCGGAGCGGCCGTCGCCACGGTGCTCTTCCTGGTGTGGCGGGCCCGCCGCCGGGGCTGAACCGTCAGCCCGCCCCGCACAGCTGAAGCATGCCGCTCCGCCCGGCCGCCGCCGCTAGTCGCGCTCCGCCGTCACCGACGCGTCCGGCGCGGCATCAACCCCCGCGTCGTCCGCCACCCCCGGGTCGTCCGTCATCCCCGCCGCCCGCCACGGCGCGCCCGGGACGACGAGGGGGCTGCCCGTCACCGGGTCCGGTACGACCACCGACTCCAGCCCGAACACCTCCCGCACCAGCTCCGCCGTGACCACCTCCGACGGACGCCCGCGCGCGACGACGCGCCCCGCCTTCATCGCGATCAGGTGGTCCGCGTACCGCGCCGCCTGGTTGAGGTCGTGCAGGACGGCCACCACCGTACGGCCGCGCTCGTGGTTGAGCTGGCGGACCAGGTCCAGCACTTCCACCTGGTGGGAGATGTCCAGGTACGTCGTCGGCTCGTCCAGCAGCAGCAGGCCGGTCTCCTGCGCGAGCGCCATCGCGATCCAGACGCGCTGCCGCTGGCCGCCGGACAGCTCGTCCACCAGCCGGTCGGCGAGCGCCGCCACATCCGTACGTTCCATCGCGTCGCCGACCGCGCGTTCGTCCTCCTCCGACCACTGCTGCCACCAGTGCTGATGCGGCTGGCGGCCGCGTGAGACGAGGTCGGCGACGGTGATCGCGTCGGGCGCCACGGGGGTCTGCGGGAGGAGTCCCACGGACTGGGCGATCTTCTTGGTGGGGATGCGGGCGAGGTCCGTCCCGTCGAGGAACACGGCGCCGCCGCGCGGCTTGAGGAGGCGGCCCAGGGCGCGCAGCAGGGTGGACTTGCCGCAGGCGTTGGGGCCGACGATGACCGTGACCTCGCCGTCGGGTATCACCAGGTCGAGGCCGTCCACGACGGTCCGGTCCTCGTAGGCGAGGGTCAGTTCGCGGGCGGCGAGCCTGCCGGGCTCGGCCTCGGCCTCGGCCTCGGTCGCGGATCCGGGTGCGGATGCGGATGCGGGTGCGGTCATGCCGTGGTGCCTCCGTTGCGGCCGCTGCGGCGCCGTCCGCCGGACGTCAGCAGCAGGTAGATCAGATACGGGGCGCCGACCGCGGCGGTCAGCACCCCCACCGGCAGTTCGGTCGGCGCGAACGCCTTGCGCGCCAGCAGATCGGCGGCGACGACGATGAACGCGCCGGTCAGCGCCGAGCAGAGCAGCGGGATCTGGGCGGTACGGGTCATCCGGCGGGCGATCTGCGGCGCGAGCAGCGCCACGAAGTCGACCGGGCCCGCCGCGCCCGTCGCCATCGCGGCGAGGACGATGCCGAGGGTGGCGAGCCCGAGCCGGACCCGTCCGAGCCGTACGCCCAGCGCGGTCGCCGTGTCGTCGTCCATCGAGACGGTGCGCTGCGCCCGCGCCGCCCACAGGACGGCGGGCAGCAGGAACAGCAGCGCCCAGCCGAGCGGGGTGGCCACGTCCCAGCCGCGCCCGTTGAGGGAACCGGTCATCCACACCTTGGCCTGCTGCGCGACGAGATAGTCGCCCTTGGTGAGGAAGAGCTGCGTGATGGAACGGAGCGCGACGGCGACCCCGATGCCGATGAGGACGAAGCGGGTGGCCTGGAGGCCGCCGCGCCAGGCGAAGACGTAGACGAGGGCGGCGGCGGCCAGGCCGCCCGCGACGGAGACGTACGGCAGCACGCCGAAGGCGGTCACGCCGTACGTCATCGCCCCGACCGTCACCGCGCTCGCGCCCTGCGTGACGCCGATGATGTCGGGGCTGGCGAGCGGGTTGCGGGCCACGGTCTGGATGAGCGCGCCCGCGATGCCGAAGGCCGCGCCGACCAGCAGGCCGAGGGTCATACGGGGGAGGCGGAGGGTGCCGACGACGAGGTCGTTCGGGGTGGGCCGCCCGATGCCGTACTGGGTGTGCAGGACGGCCTTCACGGCGTCACCGGGGGCGATGAAGCTCTCGCCGAGGCACAGATACGCGACGCATACGGCCGCTGTGGCGGCGGTCAGCGCGAGGGCGACGAGGGCGGCGCGGCGGTGCAGCAGGAACGAGGCGCGGGGGCCGGTGCGGAGGAGGCCGTAGCCGGGGGGCCGGACCCGTACGGTGGTCTGCGCCCGTACGGCGGTTCGCTCCCGTACGGCGGTGCCCCCGCCGGTGCCGTCAGCCGGGCTCATGCCGTCACCGTCCTGCGCCGCACCAGCGTGACCAGGAACGGGACGCCGATCAGGGCCGTCATCACACCCGCCGGGACCTCACTCGGCGGGAAGACGAGACGCCCCACCACATCCGATATCAACAGCATCACCGGGCCGATCAGGGCGGCCATCGGCAGGACCCAGCGGTGGTCCGTGCCCACCACCGCGCGCGCGATGTGCGGTACGGCAAGGCCCACGAAGGCGATCGGGCCCGCGGCGGCGACGCCGACGCCGGTGAGGACCGTCGCCCCGAGGGCCGCGAGGACGCGGACGACCGCGATGTTCTGGCCGAGCCCCTTCGCGACGTCCTCGCCGAGGGCCAGCGCGTCCAGGCCGCGGGCGACCGAGGCCACCAGCACCGTGCCCACCAGCAGGAACGGCCAGATCTGGCCGACGATGTCGGTGTCGCGCCCCGCCAGCGAGCCGACCTGCCAGAACCGGAACTCGTCCAGCGCCGCGGCCTTCGTCGTCAGCACGCCCGAGGTGACGGACACCAGCAGGGCGTTGACGGCGGCCCCGGCGAGCGCGAGCTTGACCGGGCTCGCGCCGCCCCGCCCGCCCGCGGCGATGGCGTAGACGGCGACCGAGGCGAGGCCCGCGCCCGCGAAGGCGAACCACACGTACCCGGAGAGCGTGTGCACCCCGGCGAAGGCGATCGCGAGCACGACCCCCACCGAGGCGCCCTGGCTGGTGCCGAGCACGCCGGGGTCGGCGATCGGGTTGCGGGTGACGCCCTGCATCACGGTGCCCGCCATGGCGAGCGCCGCGCCGACCATCAGGCCGATGACGGTACGCGGCAGCCGCAGCGACCGGACGATGTCGGCGGCATCGCTCGTACCCCCGTGCAGCAGCGCGCCCACGACCTGGCTCGGCGCGATCGGGCGGCTGCCGAGGGCGAGGCTGAGCAGCACCGCGAAGAGGAGGGCGACGACGGCCGCGGCCGTCCAGCCGACGCGGCGCCGGACCAACGCGGCTCTGGGACTTCGGCTGCTGGCCCGGTCGGCAGACATCGGTTCCGTTCGGTCGTTCGGTTCTCGCGCGTGAGGTCGGCGCAGGTTAGGCGACGCTTAGTGTATGCAAGGGCCAGGCACAATGACGGGCATGGCTGCATCGAGCACTCCCGCCCTGACCGTCGGCTTCGACCTCGACATGACGCTCATCGACTCGCGCCCCGGCATCAAGGCCGCCTACGAGGAACTGTCCGCCCGGACCGGGACCTACATCGACGCCGAACTCACGATCACCCGGCTCGGCCCGCCGCTGGAACAGGAGCTGGCGCACTGGTTCCCGGATGAGCGGATCGAGGAGATGGGGGAGCTGTACCGGTCGCTGTACCCGGAGTTCGCGATCGCCCCGACCCTCGCCATGCGCGGCGCCCGCGAGGCGATAGCGGCGGTGCAGGGGGCGGGCGGGCGCGCCATCGTCGTCACGGCGAAGCACGAGCCGAACGCGAAGCTGCACCTGACCCATCTGGGCATCGAGGCGGACGCGGTCGTCGGCTGGCTGTGGGCGGAGGCCAAGGCGGAGGCGCTGCGCGAGTACGGGGCGTCGGTGTACGTCGGCGATCACACCGGTGACGTACGGGGAGCGCGGACGGCGGAGGCGCTGTCGGTGGCGGTCGCCACGGGGCCGTGCGCCGCGGACGAACTGCGCGAGGCGGGGGCGGACGTCGTGCTCGACGACCTGACGGCGTTCCCGGCGTGGCTGGAGGGCCACACCGCGGCGTAGCGCCCCTGACGACTGGGCCGCTGGGGCTGGGCCGCTACGACTGGGCCGTTACGACTGGGCCGCGCGGTTGACCCGTGCGGCCTCCCGCCGCTGTGCCGCGATCGACCGCAGCATCCCGGCCGCCGCGAGGGCGAAGCCGACGCCCATCAGCATGCAGACGAAGTACGCCACCGACGGCAGCGGATCGGCGCCCAGGAACAGGGGCGCGACGGTCGCGAGGGTGGCGATCGCGCCGATGGCGAAGACGATCACGCCGATGCGGACGAGCCGGTCGCCGGGGGCGATATCGGTGGTTCCAGGGCGCGGGGTTTCGTTGCTCACCGCTCCAGGGTAGATCGGTGCCAGAGCGCGCATACCAACCACCCGGAACCACCCGGGTACGTCTTGTCACCAGGCTCGGGACCATTAGCCTTGGTGGTGGCGGGTCTTACGACCCGCTGTAGTGCTATCCAGAGCTGTTTTTCCGTGTTTTCCGACGAGCGACGAGGACGAGGACAGACGTGCCTACCGGCAAGGTCAAGTGGTTCAACAGTGAGAAGGGCTTTGGCTTTCTCTCCCGCGATGACGGCGGTGACGTCTTCGTGCACTCGTCGGTGCTCCCGGAAGGCGTGGAGTCGCTGAAGCCGGGGCAGCGCGTTGAATTCGGTGTCGTCGCGGGAAACCGCGGTGACCAGGCGCTTTCGGTAACGCTTCTCGACCCGGCACCGTCCGTGGCGGCCGCCCAGCGGCGCAAGCCGGATGAGCTGGCGTCGATCGTCCAGGATTTGACCACGCTGCTGGAGAACGTGACGCAGCAACTGGAGCGGGGCCGTTATCCCGACAAGACACATGGCCACAAGATCGCGGGGATGCTGCGGGCGGTGGCGGACCAGCTCGACGTATGAGGCGCGAGCGCCGTTGAGCGAGCGTAAAGGCGAACGTAAAAGCGAACGGAATTAGGCGAATTCCAGCGCGTCCGGGCCGAGGGGCGGTACGAGTCCCTCGGCCGCCGCGCGGGTGAGCAGTCCGCGCACCGCCGCGTAGCCGTCCTCGCCGAGGTCCGCGGTGAACTCGTTCACGTACAGCCCGATGTGCTGGTCCGCGACGCGCGGGTCCATCTCCTGGGCGTGCTCCAGGACGTACGGACGCGACGCCTCCGGGTCGTCCCAGGCCATCCGGACCGACGTACGGATCGTCTCGGCCAGCTCCCGCAGCCGCTCCGTGCCCAGCGAGCGCTTGGCGATGATCGCGCCGAGCGGGATGGGCAGTCCGGTGGTCAGCTCCCAGTGCTCGCCCATGTCGGCGAGGCGGTGCAGGCCGTAATTCTGATAGGTGAACCGGGCTTCGTGGATGACGAGTCCGGCGTCGACCAGACCGTCCCGTACCGCGGGCATGATCTCGTGGAACGGCAGTACCCGGATCTCCCCGACCCCGCCCGGCACCTCGGCGGCGGCCCACAGCCGGAAGAGGAGATACGCGGTCGAGCGCTCGCTCGGCACGGCGACCGTCTTCCCCGCGAGGTCCTTCGCCGCGCCCGGCTCCCGGGTGAGCACCAGCGGACCGCAGCCGCGTCCGAGCGCGCCGCCGCACGGCAGCAGCGCGTACTCGTCCAGCACCCAGGGCAGCACCGCGTACGACACCTTCAGCAGGTCGGACTCGCCGCGCTCGGCCATCCCGTTGGTGATGTCGATGTCGGCGAACGTGACGTCCAGCGAGGGCGCGCCCGGGACGCGTCCGTGGGCCCAGGCGTCGAAGACGAAGGTGTCGTTCGGGCAGGGCGAGTAGGCGATCGAGAGCGGCTGTGCCGCCGACTGGGGGGTCACTGCTGGCTTCCTTCCAGGTATCGGTCCGGGTCCGGGGCCAGGTCCGGGTCCGGCGTGCGGAGGGCGGGTACGGCCCGGGTGAACGTCGCCGCCAGGGTGTCGAGCGCGTCGCCGATGCGCCAGGCCGCCCGGTCGCGCGGGCCGACCGCGTTGGAGACGGCCCGCACCTCCAGTACGGGAACGGACTGGGCGGCGGCCGCCTCGGCCACCCCGAAGCCCTCCATCGCCTCGGCGGCGGCGCGCGGATGGCGCCGCAGCAGCGCGGCGGCCCGCTCGGCGGTGCCGGTCACGGTCGAGACGGTGAGCACGGTGCCGCGTACGGCTCCGGTAGCTCCAGCGACGGCGGCGACGAGCGCGGGCGGCGGCCGGTGTTCGACGGTCCCGAAGCCGAGGTCGGTGACGGCGGCGAAACCGTCGGGGGTTTCGGCCCCCAGGTCGGCGGCGACGATGGCGTCGGCGACCACGAGGGAGCCCAGCGGCGCGTGGGGTGCGAAGCCGCCGCCGATACCGGCCGATACGGCGAGGTCGTACGGCGCCCCCTGGATGGCCGCGACCGTCAGCGCGGTGGCCGTGCCCGCCGCCGCGGCGGCCGGGCCGACCCCGGCGGCCAGTACGTCGACGGTGAGCGGCGGCCCGCCGGGACCGCCCGCCCGCAGCCGGTGCAGCACCCCGCCGGGCACGGCGACTTCGGTGACGTCTTGGGTGACGTCGGCGACTTCGGCGGGGTCAACGGCGTCGGACGTACCGCATCCGCGCACCACGGCGTCCCGTTCCGCGGGGACGGCGGTGACGATCAGTACGCGCATCAGCGCCTCCCGGCTGTCGTGCCGCGGGTCGGACCGGTGGGGCGACGTGACGTCAGCTGTCCCGTTCGAGCTTGAAGCGCCAGATGCCCTTCACGCCCTGGGAGCCGCCGTCGCCGAGCTGGGCGACCGTGATGGTCACGCTCTTCGACATGGTGGTCTGTCCGGTCTGCGGGTTCTGCTGCGCGAAGAGCTGGTCGCTGTCGAAGCTGCGGTACGTCTCCTTGCTCGCCTCGGCCATGACCGGGTTGTTGGCGATCAGACCCCAGGTGGATTCGGCGATCTCCGGGTCCACCCCGAGCCGCACCTTGTCCCCGGCGCCCACCTTGACGGTGTCGGCGGGCTTGGCGGACAGGCACTTCTTGAACGTGGCCTGAGCGAGGTTCTTGCCGTCGCCGAAGCAGCCCTTGCTGGCTTCCGCCGTCACGGTGCTCGAACCGACCGTCACCGTCGCCAGCGGCGTCGGCTTGTCGCAGGCGGAGAGGGCGATGAGCCCGAGGGCAACGGCGCAGGCGGCGGTGGTGGCCCGGCGGCCCTTGCCCCTGGAAAACAGCGCAGCGGTCATGCGGGCAGGCTATCGGGCCCGTCCGGCCGCGCGGCGCCGGGGTGGCGGATCAGCGGCACGGGCCACATCGTCCTGGGTCCGCTTCCCGGGGGCGGCGCGTCGGAGGCCGTAGCGGGCGTGGTGCGGCTAAGCGGTACGCCACGTCATGCCGCCCGGGGGTGCGCGGTGGTGTGCCGGGCGGCGGACAGCAGCCCCCGGACGCTCATGGCCACACCCAGGGCGATCATCGTCGCGGCCGCCGCCATGCCCACCACCCCGCTCAGGGGCAGCGAGATGCCCACCGCGCCGCCTGCAACCCACGCCATCTGCAGGGTGGTCTCGGAGCGGGAGAACGCCGACGTGCGGACCTCTTCCGGGACGTCCCGCTGGATCAGCGCGTCCAGCGACAGCTTGCCCAGCGCCATCGAGATGCCCGCGGTGGCGGCCACCGCGGCGACTGTTGGCGCGCCGTACAGCACCGCCGAGAAGACGATCACGCCGAGGGCCGAGGTCAGCACCACCGCGATGATCCGCTCCGGGCCGCGCGCCCGCAGCCAGGCGCCGATCGCCGTGCCCAGCGCGTTGCCGCCGCCCGCCGCGACCGCGACCAGGCCGAGCGAGAACTCGGGGGACAGCCCGCCCACCGGATGCTCGCGGAGCAGGAAGGCGAGGTAGAGGGTGAGGAATCCGGACAGCGCCTTGAGCGAGGCGCAGGCCTGGAGGGCGTGCAGGACGGACGGGCCGACGGTCCGGAGCCCCGGCTTCCGGGCGCCGCGCCCGCCGAACGCCCGGCTGAACCACCGGCCGAACCGGCCGAACCGGCCGCCGCGGGGGTCCCCGCCCGGGTTCGGCGTCGGGCTCGGGCTCGGGGCGGCGACCGTCACCACCTTGGACGCCTTCGTGGGCACGGCCTCCGGCCTCGCCGCCCGGTGCCCGGACGCCCGGTGCCCGAAGTGGTGCTCGCCCGAGGTCAGCCGCGCCTTGGCCTCGCCCTTCGCCGAGTCCACCTTGTGCGGCAGGGTGAACGACAGGAACGCCCCGCCCATGAAGATCACGAACGCTCCGTACAGCGGCCAGCCCGGCCCCAGCTGATGCAGCCCGGCGCCCACCGGGGCCGCCGCGCCGGTGGCCAGCAGCCCGGCCAGGGTCACCCGGGAGTTCGCCTTGACCAGCGAGAAGCGGGGCGGCAGCAGCCGCGGTACGACGGCCGATCTGACGACCCCGTACGCCTTGGACGCCACCAGCACGCCCAGCGCCGCCGGATACAGTTCCAGGTCGCCGTCCGCCACCGCGCCCGCCATGGTCAGCGCGAGCAGCGCGCGGGTCAGCATCGCGCCCGCCATCGCCGCGCGGCGACCGTGCGGGACGCGGTCCAGCAGCGGGCCGACCACGGGCGTGAGGACGGCGAACGGGGCGAGGGTGATCGCCAGGTAGAGGGCCACCCGGCCGCGTGCCTCGTCCGTCGGCACCGAGAAGAAGACCGTCGAGGCGAGGGCGACCGTGATCAGCATGTCACCGGCCGAGTTGACCGCGTGCAGCTCGATCAGCTTGCCGAGCCCGGACTCGCCCGCCCCATGGGCGTGCGTCGCCCGCCGGATGCCACGGCCGGTCGCGGTGAACGGCAAGTGGAGCGCGCGGCCGAGCAGACGGCCCGATCGTCTGATCGGACCGCCATCGTGGAACCGCGTGCCTGCCACCCGACCATGGTGCCGCCAAGCTGCCCGCAACGTGAGACCTACGACGGCTTTCCGGCCAAGGCGTCCTCTTCTCTCACCCGCACATCCCCGGTCTGGCCAGCGAAAACGACCTTCCGGCGGGTGCTTCCTCGAACGCCGGACATGAGACGGGGGTGGGGGCGGCGCGGCCGGACAAGGTAGCGTGCTTTACGCGCCACCCACGGTCGTTCCTGGCCATGCGCCGAGTCGCTATCCCGCAGAATGGGACGTACAAGGTGCGCCCGAGGCCGGATCGGGTGCGGACGTCGACGCGGTCCTACGGTCCGCTCCGTCCGCAGTCCCGCCGTCCGGCCGTACGGCTGGCGCACTCGTCAGACGACGGCTGAGACGGCGTGGAAGAGAGAATCGATCCTGTGAGTGCTGCGATGCGGAGCCGTACCCCCGACCGCCTGTGCGCCGAGGCGGTCGAACTCGCCCGCGAGGCGGCGGCGGAAGCGGCCTACCCCGGAACGGTGGGCGAGCACGTGGAGGTGGTCGCCGAGGGCGACCGCGTCGTCACGCATTTCTTCGAGAGTGCCGAACCCGGCTATCGCGGCTGGCGCTGGGCGGTCACCGTCACCCGTGCCTCCCGCGCGAAGATCGTCACCCTGGCCGAGACGGTGCTGCTGCCCGGCTCCGACGCGCTGCTCGCCCCGGAGTGGGTGCCGTGGAGCGAGCGGCTCCGCCCCGGTGACATGGGCCCCGGCGATCTGCTCCCCACCGAGGCCGAGGACCTGCGCCTGGAGCCCGGCTACTCGGGCGAGGACGCCCCGCCGCCCAACTCCGCCGTCTCCGAGGAGATGCAGCAGCTCGCGGCGGTGGAGGAGGCCGACGTGACGGCCGGTCCGCCATCCGCCGAACCGGCCGTGCCCGTCACCGGCACCATCGCGGCCCTCGCCGAGGAGCTGGGCATGCGCCGCGCCCGGGTGCTCTCCCGCTACGGCCTGCACGTCGCCGCCGACCGCTGGGACGAGGCGTACGGCGCCAAGGCCCCCATGGCGCAGGCGGCCCCCGGCACGTGCGTGACCTGCGGTTTCCTGATGCCGCTCGCGGGCTCGCTGCGGCAGGCGTTCGGCGTGTGCGCCAACGAGTTCAGTCCGGCGGACGGCCGGGTGGTCTCCCTGGCCTACGGCTGCGGCGCCCACTCCGAGGCAGCGGTCATGCCCAAGCCTCCCCGCCCGGCCGAGCCGGTGATCGACGAGACGCTGGTCGATCCCATGGCCCTCCACCCGGACCGCACGGGCGGCTCCGTGGAACCGGACGCCCCGGCGGAAGAACTGGGCCACTCCTGACCCCAGCCCGCAGCGCCCGCCGGACCTCCGGGCTCCCGGGCCTCCGGGCTCCAGGCCCCTCGGACCTCCAGGCCCCTCGGACCTCCGGGCCCCTCGGCCTCCTGGGCGCCTCGGCTCCCGGCCGCCCCGGGCGCCGTTGGGCCCGGGCGAGCCGGTCGCGTAGCCCGCACCGGTCGTGCCACCGGACCGCCCGCTGCCCGCGCCCGCTGCGGGCGCGGGACGCTCGCCCACCGTGGGTCCGGGGGCGCGCCCGCCGGGCCGAGGGCGGCTGCGGCGCTGAGCACCCGGCCGAGCCGCCGGCCCCGCCGGCGTACCGGCTGCCCTGCCGCGGGCTCGCGGAGCGGCTCCGGCGCGTGTCCGCGAGGCGGTGCCGTCCCGGGCCCGGGGGCGCGGCCGTCGCGCCGTCCGCATCCCGCGCGCGTGCGCGCTCCCGTGGGGAGGGCGGGACGCGTGCGGGGGGCGGATAGGGGTACGTTCGCGGTCTAGCAATGTGGAATGTGGTGGCACCCACAGGACCCGGAGGCGATACGTGAGCAGCACGGCGATGGTGCGGGGCGCGACCGAGGACGCGGATCCCTTTGGGACCGCGCGGCTGCGGCGCGGCGTGCTGGATGCCTGGGCCGCGTCGCCCGCCCGGTTCCGGGAGGACGCCAACGCCGAGGAGGACCTGGCGCTCGGCGGGCACCGGGACCGGCTGGTCGTGGAGCTGGCGCAGAACGCGGCCGACGCCGCCGCCCGGCTCGGCGTGCCCGGGCGGCTGCGGCTGACGCTGCGTCCGGCGACCGACGGGGAACCGGCCGTGCTGGTCGCCGCCAACACCGGGGCCCCGCTGGACGCCGCCGGGGCCGAGTCGCTGTCCACGCTGCGCGCGTCGGCCAAGCGGGACGAGGACCCCGGGCGGGCCGTGGGCCGGTTCGGCGTCGGGTTCGCGGCGGTGCTCGCGGTGAGCGACGAGCCCGCGGTGGTGGGCCGTTCGGGCGGGGTGCGCTGGTCGCTGGCGGAGGCCCGCGAACTGGCCCACAAGGCGGCGCTGCGCAGCCCCGGCCTCGCCGATGAACTGCGCCGCCGCGATGGTCACGTACCGCTGCTGCGGCTGCCGCTGCCCGCCGAGGGCTCCGCGCCGGAGGGCTACGACACGGTCGTGGTGCTGCCGCTGCGCGACGGGGCCGCGCTGGACGTGGCGGAACGGCTGCTGGCGGCGGTCGACGACGCGCTGCTGCTGACCCTGCCGGGGCTGGCCGAGGTCGTGGTCGAGACGGTCGAGGGTGTACGGACGCTGCGGCGCCGCGAGGAGGACCCGTACGCGGTCATCGAAGATCAGAGCGACCACGGCGACACGGAGCGGCGTACGACGCGCTGGCGCACCGAGCGCGCCAGCGGCCAACTCGACGCGGAACTGCTCGCCGACCGCCCGGTGGAGGAGCGGCTGCGCCCCATGTGGTCGGTGACCTGGGCGGTGCCGGTGGACGCCGAGGGCGCGCCGGTGCGGCCCGCGACGGCCCCGGTCGTGCACGCGCCGACGCCGACCGACGAGCCGCTGGGGCTGCCCGCGCTGCTGATCGCCTCGTTCCCGCTGGAGCCCACCCGCCGTCACACCGCGCCCGGCCCGCTCACCGACTTCCTGGTGGAGCGCGCGGCCGAGGCGTACGCGACGCTGCTGCGCGACTGGCACCCGGTGGGGACGGGCACGATCGGCCTGGTGCCGGGCCCGCTGGGCAAGGGCGAGCTGGACGGGGAGCTGCGGGCGCGGGTGCTGGAGCGGCTGCCGCGGGTGCCGTTCCTGCCGAGCGCGGCCGCGCCGGACACCCTGGAGCCGGAGGCGGCACCGGACGCGGACGCGGGCTTCGGCTGGGACGACGCGATCCTCGCGCGCGGCACCTTCGAGGGCGAGCCGTACGCGCTGCGCCCGCGTGACGCGGAGATCGTGGAGGGCGCGGGCGCGGAGACCGTGGAGGTGCTGGCGGAGCTGTTCCCGACGCTGCTGCCCGCCGGTCTTGAGCGGCGCCAGGAGCTGCGGGCGCTGGACGTGGCCCGGGTGCCGCTGGGCGAGGTGATCGACCGGCTGGCGGGCGTCGAGCGCGCCCCGGTCTGGTGGCGGCGGCTGTACGACGCGCTCGCCGGGACCGACCCGGACCGGCTGAGCGGGCTGCCGGTGCCGCTGGCGGACGGCCGGACGACGATCGGGCCCCGGCAGGTGCTGCTGCCGCTGCCGGGAGACGTAGATGGAGGGGACGTCGACGCCGGGACCGAGAGCGACGGTTCGGCGGGCGAGACCCACCGCACCCTGGCCCGTCTCGGCCTGAAGGTCGCGCATCCGGAGGCCGCGCATCCGCTGCTGGAGAAGCTGGGCGCGACCCCCGCCACGCCGCGCGCCGTGCTGCGGACCCCCCAGGTGCGGGCCGCCGTCGCGCATTCGCTGGAGGCGGAGGACGACTACGACCCGTTCGCGGAGGAAGGCGGGGCGCCCGGCGCCGCGCTGGACCCGGACACCCTGGCCGACACCGTCCTCGGCCTCGTCCAGCAGGCCCGGCTGGCGCCCGGCGACGAACCGTGGCTGGCCGCGCTCGCGCTGCCGGACGAGGACGGGGAGCTGGCGCCCGCCGGTGAACTGGTCCTTCCCGGCGGCGCCTTCGAGCAGGTGATGCGGGAGGGCGAGCTGGCCGCGTGCGACGCGGACCTCGCCGAGCGCTGGGGCGAGCAGCCGTTGTCCGCCGTGGGCGTGCTGGCCGGTTTCACCCTGGTCCGGGCCACCGATGTGGTGCTGGACCCGGACGAGCTGGAGCCGCGTGAGGGCGACTTCGCCGAGCCCGACGACGTCGGCGTGCTGGACGCCGTGGACGTGTGGTGCGAGGACGCGCTGGACCGGCTGCCGGAGACCCCGGTTCCGCCGGTGGCCACCGAGATCGTCGCCGTGCGCGACCTGGACCTGGTGGACGACGACGCCTGGCCGCGCGCCCTGGCCATGCTCGCCCAGCCGCCGCTGCGCGACGCCCTGACCCAGCGGGTGCGGGTGCTGCTGCCGGACGGCACGACGGAGTCGGTGCGCTCGTACACCGCGTGGTGGCTGCGCGGCCACCCGGTGCTGGACGGCCGCCGCCCCGCCGGGCTGCGCGCCGCCGGGGGCGACCCGCTGCTGGCCGGGCTGTACGAGCCGGTGGACGCGGCCGGGTTCGAGGACGAGCAGGTGCTGCGGGCGCTCGGCGTACGGACGTCGGTGGCGGCGCTGCTGGACGAACCGGGCGGCGCGGCCGAACTGCTGGCGCGGCTGGCCGACCCGGACCGCCCGGTGACCCCGGCCCAGCTGCACGCGCTCTACGGCTGGCTGGCCGACCTCGACCCCGATCAGGTCACGCTGCCGGACGAGCTGCGCGCCGTGGTGGACGGCGAGCCGCGGGTGGTCGACGCGGACGGGGTGCTGGTCGCCGACGCGCCGGACCTGATGCCGCTGGCCGAGGCGGACGGCCGCGCCCTGCTGCCGGTGCGCCCGGCGCGGGCGGCGGACCTGGCGGAGCTGTTCCAGGTGCGGCGGCTGAGCGAGGCGTACCCGGCCCCGGTGACCTCGCAGGGCGAGACGCACGAGGTCCCGGCGGCGGTCCGCGAACTGCTGCCGGACGCGCCGCTGTCGTACGTCGAGCACGAGGAGCTGCTGATCGAGGGCGGCACCGAGCTGGACTGGCGGTACGTGGGCGTCCCCGGTGAACCCGGTGCCACGCTGCACGCCGCGACGGTGGAGGGCGTGGCGGCGGGCCTGTCCTGGGCGGCGGGCCACTGGTCCCGCCGCTTCGAGGTGGCCGCGCTGCTGGAGGACCTCAGCCGCACCGAGGAGCTGGCCCGGGCCCGCTGGTTCGATTAGTCCTGGGGCAACCGGGCCCGCACCGAGGCGTGCTGGCCCGGGCCCGCTGGTCGATTAAAGACGGGTCACGGCTTGCGGGCCACGCCCGCGTAGATCCACAGGTCCAGGGCCTCCGCCGCGGCCCTGGACCGCTCGTTCCCGGGGCGCCAGCGGTGCGGCATCACCACGCCGGGTTCGACCAGCTCCAGGCCGTCGAAGAACGGCAGGATCTCCTCGCGGGTGCGCCCCTGAACGTGGATGCCGCTGGCCCGGTAGAGCCGGGTGACCGCGTCGGAGACCCCGCCCCGGGGGTCGAGCGAGCCGTGCGAGAGGACCAGATAGCTGCCGGGGGCCAGCGCCTCGACCAGCTGCCGCACGATGTCGTACGGCTTCTGCTCGTTCGCGATGAAGTGCAGCACCGCGTTGAGCGACAGCGCGACCGGTTGGCTCATGTCGAGCGTGTCGTGCAGCTCTTCGGCGGCCAGGACGCCGTGCGGGTCGGTGATGTCGGCGTGCATGTAGGCGGTGCGGCCCTCGGCGGAGGAGAGCAGCAGGGCCTGGGCGTAGGCCAGCACGATGGGGTCGTTGTCCGCGTAGAGGACCCGCGCGTCCGGGGCCGCCTTCTGGGCTATCTGGTGCAGGTTGGGCTCGGTGGGGATGCCGGTGCCGATGTCGAGGAACTGCCGGATCCCCGCCTCGGCGGCCAGCCAGTGGGTCGCCCGGTGCATGAACGACCGGTTGGCGCGGGTCCACGGCTTGACGGCGGGCCAGACGGCCTCGACCTGCCGGGCGGCCTCGGTGTCGGCCGCGTAATGGGTCTTGCCACCCAGGAAGTAGTCGTACATGCGGGCCGAGTGCGGCCTGCTGGTGTCGATTTCGGCGGCGCGAAAGCGGTGACCGGTCATACCGCGCATGTTACTGAGCGGTTGGCCCCGGTAGCTGACGTTCCCTCAACTTGAGGCTCTGTGAAGCTCCAATGATGTTGTGAACGGCAGGTGAAAATCGTACAGTTGCGCAACACTCGGCTCCAAGTTCGCTTCGGCGTCCATCTCGACGCAGGTCAGCGCGGCGGAGCCGCTTCATCTTGTGGGGGATACAGATGCGCAAGCGCATGACCTATGCCGTGCTCGCCACCGCGACCGCGGCCGCTCTCGGGGGGCTCGCCGCACCGGCGGCGCAGGCGGCCGGTTCCGGCGACACGACGATCACCAAGGTGTCGGTGGGTAACGTCGTCCTCGGTACCTCGGGCGCAAAGAAGTTCACCGTCTCGGTGACCGCGAAGGACGACTCGGGCATCCAGAGCGCCGACATGTATCTGGACGGCCCGTCGTACGGGTACGCGACGCCGAGCGGCTTCTCGTGCGCGACGGCGTCCGATGACCCGACCACCTCGACCTGCAAGGCGACCTTCATCCTGGACCCGCAGGTCGACTTCATCGACAACAGCGTCGCGGGCCGGTGGTACGCCAACGTGTGGGTCGACGCCAACGACGGCGACTACGTGAGCGCCGACAAAGCCGGGTCCTTCGCCGTGCAGCGCGCCGCGAAGCTGACCGTCAACGCCGCGCCGGAGCCCGTCAAGAAGGGCAAGACCATCACGGTCACCGGCGCCCTGACCCGCGCCAACTGGGAGACCGGAAAGTACGGTGGCTACACCGTCCAGCAGGTGAAGCTTGAGTTCCGGAAGGCGAACAGCTCGACGTACACCGCCGTGAAGACGGTGAAGTCGGGCAGCGGCGGTGCGCTCAAGACGACCGTCAAGGCGGCCCAGGACGGCTGGTTCCGCTGGAACTTCGCGGGCACCAGCACCACCCCGCCGGTGAAGGCGGGCGGCGACTACGTGGATGTGAAGTAACACACACACGCCACGCACCACGGGCGCCGGGTCACCGCCATCGGCGGCGGCCCGGCGCCTTGCTGCTCAGTCGCTGGCGCCGTTCTCCGAGGTGCGCCGGATCGCCGCGTCCCGCGCCCGTACGTACCAGATGCCGATCAATCCGAGTCCGCTCCCGGCCAGGCAGGTCCACAGCCACCACAGATGGCCGTGGTCGGCGTACCAGCCGTAGAACGGGAGCTGGACGAGGAAGAGGACGAACCACACGATGGTGCCGCCGATGATGGTGGCGACGACATTGCCCTCCAGGGGTGCAGGCGCTTCGTGCCGGGGTGTCCACTTCGTCATGTGGCCAGCTTACGGGGGCGCTGGTGGGGGCCTTCGGGGGTGCGAGCCCGGTGCGATGTCCGGGCGGTGTCCGGGGGTGATGCCCGGGGGCGATGGCGGGCGCGGTTTGGCGATCCGCGATTCATATATTCATACTGAACCGTTCTGGGTCTGGGTGGAATGTCCTGTGTGATCCTCCAAGAGGCCCGTTTCCCGATGTTCACCACCTCTGGGGTCCGTCCATGTCTCCCTCGGCCAGCGAGCCGGTCGATGCCGCACAGCAGGCACCGACACCTCCCATGAACCGCCTGCCCTTCGTCGACAGGTACTTCAAGATCAGTGAGCGCGGCTCCTCCCCGTCCCGGGAGATCCGCGGTGGCCTGGCCACCTTCTTTGCGATGGCGTACATCATCGTGCTGAACCCGATCATCCTCGGATCGGGGCAGGACATGTACGGGCACCATCTGGACAACGGCCAGCTGGTCACCGCGACCGCCCTGATGGCGGGCCTGTCCACGCTGCTCATGGGCGTCATCGGCAACGTCCCGATCGCCCTCGCCGCGGGCCTCGGTATCAACGCGGTCGTCTCGCTCCAGCTCGCTCCCAAGATGAGCTGGCCTGACGCGATGGGCATGGTCGTCCTCGCCGGCGTGGTGCTGATGATCCTGGTCGCCTCCGGGCTGCGGCAGCGCGTGATGGACGCGATCCCCGGCGGGCTGCGACGCGCGATCGCGATCGGCATCGGCCTGTTCATCGCCCTGATCGGCCTGGTCGACTCCGGCTTCGTCACCCGTAACCCGGACGCGGCGCACACCACCGTTCCGCTGGGCCTCGGCATCGAGGGCAAGCTGCAGGGCTGGCCCGTGCTGATCTTCGTGGCCGGTCTCGCGCTCACCTTCGTCCTGGTCGTCCGCAAGACCCGGGGCGCGATCCTCATCGGCATCGTGGTCATGACGCTGGCCGCGATCGCGATCAACGCCGCCACCTCCACCCCGGACGCGAACTGGGGCCTGACCGTGCCCAACGTCCCGGACACGCTGGTGGCGACCCCGGACTTCGGGCTCGTGGGCCAGGTCAGCCTGTTCGGCGGATTCGAGAAGGTCGGCGTGCTGACCGGCTGCCTCTTCGTCTTCACCGTCCTGCTGTCCGGCTTCTTCGACGCGATGGGGACGATCATCGGCGTCGGCGAGGAGGCCGGGCTGACGGACGAGCGCGGCCAGCTGCCCGGCATGGGCCGGATCCTGATGGTGGACGGCGTCGCGGTCGCGGGCGGCGGCTTCGGCTCGGCCTCCGCCAACACCTGCTTCGTGGAGTCCACGGCGGGCGTCGGGGAGGGCGCGCGCACCGGTCTCGCCAACGTGGTGACCGGCGGGCTCTTCCTGCTCGCGCTGGTCTTCACCCCGCTCGCCAAGGTCGTCCCCTCGCAGGCCGCGACCCCCGCGCTGGTGGTCGTCGGCTTCATGATCATGGCGGCGAACGTCAAGGAGATCGACTGGAGCGACTCCACGATCGCGGTCCCGGCCTTCCTGACCATGATCTCGATGCCGTTCACGTACAGCATCACCAACGGCATCGGCCTCGGCGTGCTGTCGTACCTGCTGCTGCGCGTCGCGACCCGGCGGGTCCGGGACATCCCGTGGCTGCTGGCCGCCGTGGGGTTCTGCTTCCTGGTCTACTTCCTGCTGCACCCGATCGAGCAGGCCCTCGGCGTCGTGTGATCCGGTGTGTCCCGTCCCTCACTCATCACTCGTATGGGTGAGTGGCGGAGGACACCCGTATCGGGTTTTCATTAGACGAGGTAATGAGTTATGCTAAAGACCATGCCGGATCCGTCCCGCCTTCCGTCGCCCCCGGCGGAAGCGCCCCTCGATGACGCGGCCGCGGTGAGCGCTCTGCGGTCGGCCGTGATGCGTCTGTCGCGACGGCTGAAGCATCAGCGCGTCGACGAGTCGCTGAGCCCCACGGAGATGTCGGTGCTGGGCACCCTCGCCGGATGCGGCTCCGCCACCCCCGGCGAGCTGGCGCGGAAAGAGCACGTCCAGCCGCCGTCGATGACCCGCATCGTGGCGCTGCTGGAGGCCAAGGGACTGGTCAGGCTGGAGCCGCACCAGGAGGACCGGCGGCAGAAAGTCGTGTCGCCGACCGAGCGGGCCGAGGCCATGCTCGAAGAGAGCCGGCGCAAGCGCAACGCCTGGCTGAGCGACATGGTCGGGCAGCTGTCCGAGGACGAGTGGGAGACGCTGCGCGCCGCCGCGCCCGTCCTGGAGAAGCTCGCGCATATGTAGGAGTACCGAGCAGCCAGGAGGCGAACCAACTTTGAGTACGGGACCCGGAGCAGACTCCGCACCCGCACCGAACCCCGACTCCCCTTCCGCCGGAACCACGGCGGCCCCCGACAAGGGCGGAATGTTCCGTTCACTCAGGGTCCGCAACTACCGCCTCTTCGCGACCGGTGCCGTGATTTCCAACACGGGCACCTGGATGTCGCGGATCGCCCAGGACTGGCTGGTCCTGAGCCTCACCGGCTCCTCCACCGCGGTCGGCATCACCACCGCGCTGCAGTTCCTGCCGATGCTGCTCTTCGGCCTGTACGGCGGTGTGATCGCCGACCGGTACCCCCGGCGGAAGCTGCTGCTCTTCACCCAGGGCGCGCTGGGCCTGTGCGGTCTGGCGCTCGCCGCCCTCACCCTGAGCGGCCACGTCCAGGTCTGGCACGTCTACCTGATCGCGTTCCTGCTCGGCATGGTCACCGTCGTCGACAACCCGACCCGCCAGGTCTTCGTCAACGAGATGGTCGGCCCCCGCGACCTGCGCAACGCGGTCAGCCTCAACTCCGCGAACTTCCAGTCCGCCCGGCTGATCGGCCCCGCCGTCGCGGGTGTCCTGATCACCGCCGTCGGCAGCGGCTGGGCCTTCCTCATCAACGGCCTCTCCTTCGGCGCCCCGCTCGTCGGCCTGCTGCTGATGCGCGCCGGTGAACTGCACCCGGTCAAGCGCGCGCCGCGCGGCAAGGGCCAGCTGCGCGAGGGTCTGCGGTACGTCGGCAGCCGCCCCGATCTGCTGTGGCCGATCGTCCTCGTCGGCTTCATCGGCACGTTCGGCTTCAACTTCCCGATCTGGCTCAGTGCCTTCGCCGACGATGTCTTCCACGCCGGGCCCGGTACGTACGGCCTGCTGAACACCCTGATCGCGGCCGGTTCGGTCACCGGCGCCCTGCTCGCCGCCCGCCGCGTCACCACCCGGCGCAGGCTGCTGGTCGGTGCGGCGCTGCTGTTCGGTGTGCTGGAGGTGGCCGCCGCGGTGACCCCGTTCTTCTGGCTCTTCGCCGTGCTGATGGTGCCGGTCGGGATCTTCAGCCTGACCTTCAACGTCACGGCCAACTCCAGCGTGCAGCTCGCCACCGATCCCGAGATGCGCGGCCGGGTGATGAGCCTGTTCATGATGGTCTTCGTGGGCGGCACCCCCATCGGCGGCCCGCTGATCGGCTGGGTCACCGACACCTGGGGCGCCCGGGTCGGCTTCGCCGTGGGTGGTCTGATCTCCGCCGTCGCCGCGGTCGTGGTGGGCCTCGCCCTGGCCCGCGCGGGCGGTCTGCGGCTCAAGGTGGACCTGCGCCGGGGCCATCCGTACGTGGCCTTCGTACCGAGGGTCCAGGAGGAACGGCTCGCTCCGGCGGCCTGACAGGGGTTGGCTCCGATGAGACTCTTCGCCGCCGTCCTGCCGCCCGAACCGGCCCTGGCCGAGCTGGGGGCCTACGTCGACGCCCTGCACCGGCTGCCCGGCGCGGACACCCTCCGCTGGACCGAGCGCCCCGGCTGGCACCTCACCCTCGCGTTCTTCGGCGAGGTCACCGACGACGTCCGCTCCGAGCTGGACACCCGGCTGGCCCGCGCCGCCCACCGCCACCACCCCCACGAGGTGCGGCTGGCGGGCGGCGGCCGATTCTCCGACCGGGCCCTCTGGGCGGGCGTGGCGGGCGATCAGACCGCCCTGCGGCGGCTCGCCGACTCCGTCGCCGCGGGGGCCCGCCGGTCCGGGATCGCCACGAACCGGGACCGCCCGTACCACCCGCACCTCACCATCGCGCGGGGTCGCTCCGGCACCCGCCTCGCGCCCTTCGCCGAGGGCCTCACCGGCTTCGAGGGCCGCGGCTGGACGGTGGGGGAGCTGAGCCTGGTCCGCAGCCATCCGCCGACCCCCGGGGCGCCCGGGGCGCAGCCGCGGTACGAGGTGGTGGCGGCCTGGCCGCTGGGCGGCTGAGCGGCCCGGCTAACCTCGGAGTGTGAATCCGAAGACCCGAAACATGATCATGAGTGGTGCCCTGGTGATGATCCTCGTCGTGGTGGCCGTCGCGGCCGCCTTCGGAGGATGAGCCGTAGGGGCGGCCCGAACCGTCAGGGGGTGTGACCGCACGCGGTCACACCCCCTGCGTACTGCCGGTCCTACCAGGCGAACGCCTCCGGCGTCGGCCCCGGGCCCGGGAAGATCTCGTCCAGCCCGTCCAGCACCTCCGCGCTCAGCGTCAGCTCGGACGCCCGCACCGCCGAGGCCAGCTGCTCGGCCGTGCGCGGACCCACGATGGGCCCGGTGACGCCGGGCCGGGTCAGCAGCCAGGCCAGGGCCACCTCGCCGGGCTCCAGGCCGTGCTTGTCGAGCAGGTCCTCGTAGGCCTGGACCTGCTCGCGCACCGCCGCGTTCTTCAGCGCGTCGGCGGCCCGTCCGCCCGCGGTGCGGGCACCGGCGCCGCCCGCCTGCTCCTTGCGGATCGCGCCGCCGAGCAGCCCGCCGTGCAGCGGGGACCAGGGGATGACGCCGAGGCCGTACTCCCGCGCGGCCGGGATGACGTCCATCTCGGCGCGCCGCTCGGCCAGGTTGTACAGGCACTGCTCGCTGACCAGGCCGTACGAGTTGCGGCGCCGGGCCGTCTCGTTCGCCTGGGCGATGTGCCAGCCCGCGTGGTTGGAGGACCCGGCGTACAGGATCTTGCCCTGCTGGACGAGGACGTCGATGGCCTGCCAGATCTCGTCCCACGGCGTCGCGCGGTCGACGTGGTGGAACTGGTAGAGGTCGATGTAGTCGGTGCCCAGCCGCTTGAGGCTGGCGTCCACGGCCCGGCGGATGTTGAGCGCCGAGAGCTTGTCGGTGTTGGGCCAGGGCCGCTCGCCGTCGGCGGCCATGTTGCCGTACACCTTGGTGGCGATGACGGTCTTCTCGCGCCGTCCGCCGCCCTTGCCGAACCAGCTTCCGACGATCTCCTCGGTGCGGCCCTTGTTCTCGCCCCAGCCGTACACATTGGCGGTGTCGAAGAAATTGATGCCCGCGTCGAGCGCGGCATCCATGATCGCGTGGCTGTCGGCCTCATCGGTCTGCGGGCCGAAGTTCATGGTGCCGAGGACCAGTCGGCTGACCTTGAGGCCCGTGCGTCCGAGCTGCGTGTACTCCATGAGACCCAGCCAATCCCTTGGAGTGCGCTCTAATCAAGGGGCCCGGGTCGCCCCGCCGTTCCAGTCCCCATTATTCCAGAAAATCCGGAGGCCCGCTTTTTGGCCCCCCGTCGCGGTCAAAAAGCGGGCTACCGGAATCTCCGGAACGCTGGTTGTTCTCGCTACCGAATTCAGCGTCCGGAGCGGGTCTTCAGGAATCCGAGGACACCGAAGACGAGAATCATCAGCGCACCGATCAGGGCGATGTAGATTCCCGGGCCCGGAGTGAGGTCGTACAGCTTCGCTGCCTGCTCGGCCGCCTTTTCGGCGACCTTCGCGGAAACCCCTTCGTCATCTTGGAGCTTCTGGGCTAGCAGTCGCTCGGGAGATGCCATGTTGAGGGCGAGGACGATCGCCGTGGCAAGCCCGGCGGCCGCGCCGACCAGGTAGAGCACCCCCTTCTTGGTGGCCATGGCGGCGAGCATCAGCACCGCCCCGACAGCGGCGATGATCAGCGTGATCACGCCGTCGCCGTCGATGCCCTTGACGCCTCCATCGGCGCTGTCGGAGGTGGATACGACCCAGTTGACACAGGAGCCGGCCACGGCGAGGACGCCGCCGACCGCCCCCAGCACCGCGAACTTCTTCGGCGGTGCGACCGCCGTGCCCCCGCCCGGGTTACCGGCGGGATACATCGGCGGTGGCGCGGTTTGCGCAGAAGAGGAATGGCTGTATTCGCTCATGGGTAAAGACGGTAGAGGCGGCCATTCTTGAAAGCAATGCCGCCGCCCGCTTTGCGGTCAATGCCCGATAAATTTCCGTGGCACATAATCCCCGGATGGATTCAAATAATCCGCGGGTTATTTAAGCGCTCCGGTCGCCACGAATTATTTACGTACGTGATCCATCCGTAATTCACGAGGGGGTCTGCCGGACCGCGGCAACGCGCCCCCGACGGCCGTATCGCGATGTCGGTGCCCGCCGGGATGACAGGCTTGGGCCCATGCGCGGCGGCCGTAACGCGATGTCAGTGCCCCGCCGGGATGGCAGGCTTGGGCCCATGCGCGGCGGCCGTAACGCGATGTCGGTGCCCGCCGGGATGGCAGGCTTGGGCCCATGCGCGGCGGCCGTATCGCGATGTCGGTGCCCGCCGGGATGGCAGGCTTGGGCCCATGCGTCCGCTTCCGTACGTCCTCGGTGCCGCTGTGCTGGCGGCTCTGCCCGTCGCCCTTCCCGCTCCCGCGGCGGCCGACGACTCGTCCCCGTCCTCGTTCACCATCGAGGACCCCCGCATCACCGAGTCCAGCGGGCTGGCCGCGAGCCGGGCCCATCCCGGCGTCTACTGGACGCACAACGACAGCTCGGACGGGGCGTACGTCTACGCCGTCGACAGCAAGACCGGAAAGACGGTCGCCCGGGTCGAACT
Organism: Streptomyces sp. NPDC041200; assembly: GCF_055591805.1. Lineage (NCBI taxonomy): Bacteria > Bacillati > Actinomycetota > Actinomycetes > Kitasatosporales > Streptomycetaceae > Streptomyces > Streptomyces sp. NPDC041200. The sequence goes on from NZ_JBVIZF010000002.1 coordinate 728,505, forward strand.
GCGCGGCATAGGCCGTCCCCGGGACGTGGAGGCGATCTCGATAGGCCCCGACGGCAATGTGTACGTCGGCGACATCGGCGACAACCTCGGCGGCACCTGGCCGCACGTATGGATCTACCGATTCCCCGAGCCCAAGGTCCTGGGGGACACCACGGTCACCGCCACCCAGTTCACCGTGAAGTACGAGGGCGGGCCGCGGGACGCCGAGGCGATGATGGTCCACCCGAAGACCGGGCGGGTCTACATCGCCAGCAAGAGCGACGAGGATCCCGGGCTGTACGAGGCGCCCGCCACGCTCTCCCCCCAGGGCACCAACGTCTTCCGCCGGGTCGCCGACCTCGACATGGAGGTCACCGACGGCGCCTTCGCCCCGGACGGCAGCCGTCTGGTGCTCCGCGGCTACTTCGCGGCCTCCGAATACCGCTGGACGAACGGCAAGCCGCAGGACCTGAAGGAACTGAAGGACGAGCCGGGGCTGCCGATCCAGCGCCAGGGCGAGTCGGTGACCTTCACCCCCGACGGCGGCACGCTCATGTACGGCACGGAGGGTCCGGGCAGCAAGGTCACCGCGGTGGACCTGGGCGGGGAGCTGCTGCCGGACGCGACGGCGAAGAAGCAGAAGAAGGACGGGGAGTACTCCTCGCGCCCCGACGGCAAGGACCAGGGCTCCGAGGACGAGAAGAACCAAACCCTGCTGAAGGGGGCGCTCACCTTCGGCGCCGCGATGGCGCTGTTCCTGGGGCTGCGACGGCTGTTCCGCCGCCGCCCGCAGTAGGCGCCCCGTACGGAACGGAAAGGGGCCCGGGGCGAACGCCCCGGGCCCCTGCTCCGTCAGGCATCCCTCACAGGTGCTCGATGACGTAGTCCACGCACGCGGTCAGCGCCTCGACGTCGGCCGGGTCGACGGCCGGGAACATCGCCACCCGCAGCTGGTTGCGGCCCAGCTTCCGGTACGGGTCGGTGTCCACGATGCCGTTGGCCCGCAGCACCTTGGCGATCGCGGCGGCGTCGATCTCCTCGTTGAAGTCGATCGTGCCGATGACCTGCGACCGCTTGGCCGGGTCGGTGACGAACGGGGTGGCGTGCTTGGACTCCTCGGCCCAGCCGTACAGGGTGCGCGAGGAGGTGGCGGTGCGCCGCACGGCCCAGTCCAGGCCGCCCTGTCCGTTCATCCACTCCAGCTGGTCGGCCAGGAGGAAGAGCGTCGAGAGCGCCGGGGTGTTGTACGTCTGGTTCTTCAGCGAGTTGTCGATCGCGGTCGGCAGCGAGAAGAACTCCGGGACGTGGCGGCCGGACCCGTGGATCCGGGCGGCGCGCTCCAGCGCGGCCGGGGAGAAGATCCCGATCCACAGTCCGCCGTCCGAGGCGAAGGACTTCTGCGGCGCGAAGTAGTAGACGTCCGTCTCGGCGATGTCGACGGGCAGACCGCCCGCGCCGGACGTCGCGTCGACCAGCACCAGCGACCCCTCGTCGGCCCCGGCCACCCGCTGGATGGGCATCGCGACACCGGTCGAGGTCTCGTTGTGGGTCAGGGCGTAGACGTCCGCACCCGCCTCGGCCCGCGGCTCCGGGTGGGTGCCGGGGTCGGACGAGATCACGGTCGGCTCGGCCAGCCACGGCGCGAGCTTGGCCGCCTTCGCGAACTTCGACGAGAACTCGCCGAAGGACAGGTGCTGGGACTTGTTGTCGATGAGGCCGTGGGTCGCCACGTCCCAGAAAGCGGTGGAGCCGCCGTTGCCGAGGACGACCTCGTAGCCCTCGGGGAGCTGGAACAGCTCGCGCACGCCGTCGCGCACCTGACCGACCAGGTTCTTGACCGGGGCCTGCCGGTGGGAGGTGCCCAGCAGCGAGCTGCCGGTCGCGGCGAGGGCGCTGAGCGCCTCGGTGCGCACCTTGGAGGGGCCCGCGCCGAAGCGACCGTCGGCGGGCTTGATGTCTTCGGGAATCCGGATCTCAGCCACGACCGAAGCCTAATCCGTCGGAACCCGGCATTCAGTGGAGGGTCCATTCACTGAGACGAACCGTCCACGGATGGGGACAGTGAGCGCTCTCACGTTGACGCGGCCGCCGTCATCGGGTCCGTGCAATGTGATCCATGATCACGTCGGCGAAACACAATCTGGACGTTCTCTTGGAGAACCTCGCCGTGGAACATGGGATGTATGGCTGAGCACGAGGCACAGGCAGACGAACTGGAGCAGGCGCTGCGCCGAGCCGTCCGTGGGGACGTCTCCTTCGACGCGGCGAGCCGGGCCCTGATGACCATGGACGCGTCGAACTACCGGCGCGTGCCGGCCGGTGTCGTCGCCCCGCGCGACGCGGACGACGTGGCGGCGGCGCTGGCCGTCTGCCGGGAGCACGGCGTGCCGGTGGTGGCGCGCGGAGCCGGGACGTCCATCGCCGGGCAGGCGACCGGGCTCGGGGTCGTCCTCGACTTCACCCGCCATATGCGGGCCATCCGTTCCCTGGACCCGGAGCGGCGGACCGCCGTCGTCCAGCCCGGCGTCATCCTCGACGACCTGCGGACCGCCGCGGGCGCCCACGGCCTGACCTTCGGCCCCGACCCGTCGACCCACAGCCGCTGCACCCTCGGCGGCATGATCGGCAACAACTCGTGCGGCTCCCACTCGGTGGCCTGGGGCACCACCGCCGACAACGTCCACGCGCTGGACGTCCTGACGTACGGCGGTGAGCGGGTCCGCGCCGCCCAGGGCCTCGACGCGCTGCCAGCCCGGCTCCGCGACGGCATGCGCTCCCTCGCCGGGGAGCATCTGGCGCTGCTGCGCACCGGTTTCCCCGAGCTGCCCCGGCGCATCTCCGGCTACGCGCTGGACGAGCTGCTGCCCGAGAAGAACGCCGACGTGGCCCGTGCCCTCACCGGCAGCGAGGGCACGCTCGGCGTGCTCACCGAGGCGACCGTACGGCTCGTCGAGGCGCCCGCCGCCCGGGCGCTCGCCGTGCTCGGCTACCCCGACGAGTCCGCGGCGGCCGAGGCCGCGCACACCCTGCTGCCGTACGGCCCGCTCACCGTCGAGGGCATGGCCGCGGACCTGGTCGTGGGCGCGTCGGGGCTGCCCAAGGGCGGCGCCTGGCTGTTCGTGGAGGTCGGCGGCGCGGGGCGCGAGGAGGCGTACGCCCGCGCGGAGGAGATAGCGCGCGCCGCCGCGCACGCCACCACCGACCACACCGTGGTCGCCGACCCGGCCGGACAGCGCGCGCTGTGGCGCGTCCGCGAGGACGCCTCCGGCACCGCCACCCGGATGCCGGACGGCGCCGAGGCCTGGCCCGGCTGGGAGGACTGCGCCGTACCGCCCGCCCGGCTCGGCGCCTACCTCCGCGACTTCCGCGCCCTGCTCACCCAGCACGGGCTGCGCGGCACGCCGTACGGGCACTTCGGCGACGGCTGCATCCACGTCCGCATCGACTTCGACCTGATGCGCGAGGCCGGGGTGCGGGTCTTCCGCGACTTCTCCACCGACCTCGCCGACCTCGTCGTCACCCACGGCGGCTCGCTCTCCGGCGAACACGGCGACGGCCTGGCCCGCGCCGAGCTGCTGCCCCGCATGTACGGGGACGAGATGGTCGGGCTCTTCCACCGCTTCAAGGACCTGTGGGACCCGGCGGGCGGCCTCAACCCCGGCGTCCTCGCCCGCCCCCGCCGCCTCGACCAGGACCTCCGCTTCGACGTCCTGCCGCGGCGCCCCGTCGACGTCGAGTTCGGCTACCCGCACGACGGCGGTGACTTCTCGGCCGCGGTGCGGCGCTGCGTCGGCGTCGCCAAGTGCCGCACCGAGTCGGTGTCCGGCGCGAGCGTGATGTGCCCCTCGTACCGCGCGACCGGCGAGGAACAGCACTCCACCCGTGGCCGCGCCCGCCTGCTCCACGAGATGCTCGCGGGCGAGGTGGTCCGCGACGGCTGGCGCTCGGAGGAGGTCCGGGACGCGCTCGACCTGTGCCTGTCCTGCAAGGGCTGCCGCAGCGACTGCCCGGTCGGGGTGGACATGGCCACGTACAAGGCGGAGTTCCTCCACCACCACTACGAGGGCCGGGTACGCCCGGCAGGCCACTACTCGATGGGCTGGCTCCCCGTATGGCTGCGTGCCGCTTCGCTGCTGCGTGCGGCTCCGGTGGCCAACGCGGCCGCGGGCGTCGGCTTCTTGTCCACCCTGGCGAAGCGGGCGGGCGGCATCGCCCCGGAACGCGACATCCCGGAGCTGGCCCGCGAGCCGTTCACACGGTGGTGGCGGGAGAGGGTGCGCGCGGCGGCACGCGACGCCGGGCCAGGCGCCGGACCCGCCACCGGTGGGGCGGCCGCCACGGTGGGCGATACGGCGGCCAGGGGCGCTGTCGATGGCGCCGGGGCGGACGGCCGAACCGTCGTCCTGTGGCCCGACACCTTCACCAACTACCTCTCCCCGTCGGTCGGCCGCTCCGCCGTCGCGGTACTGGAGGCGGCGGGCCTACGGGTCGTCGTACCCCCCAAACCGGTGTGCTGCGGCCTGACCTGGGTCTCCACCGGCCAGCTGGACCGCGCCCGCGCGGTCATGCGGCGCACCCTGGACGTCATGGCCCCGGCCCTCGACGCCGGTCTGCCCGTCGTCGGCCTCGAACCCAGCTGCGCGGCCGCCCTCCGCACCGACCTCCCCGAACTCCTCGGCGACACCGACCCGCGCGCCGCCCGCCTGGCCGACTCCGTCACCACCTTCGCCCAGGCCCTGGAAGACCACGCCCCCACCTGGAAACCCCCACAGATCGACCGCCCGGTCGTCGGCCAGACCCACTGCCACCAGCACGCCGTCCTCGGCGACGCCGCCGACCGCCGCCTCCGCGAACGCGCGGGGCTCACCGGCGAACTGAGCGGCGGCTGCTGTGGCCTGGCGGGCAACTTCGGCTTCGAGGCGGGCCATTACGACGTCTCGGTCGCCTGCGCGGAGGACCAGCTGCTGCCGTCCGTACGGTCGGCGGACGCCTCGGCCGAGGTCGTGGCGGACGGTTTCTCCTGCCGCACCCAACTGGACCAGCTCGACGGCGGACGCCCGGCCCGCCACCTCGCCGAAATCCTGGCGGAGCGGCTGCCCTGACCCGGCTGTGCCACGCGCCGCGACGCTCGTATGGGTGAACGATGAGCTGACGTACGGCCCGCGGTAGGTCGTCCTCGCTAGTGTCCGAGGCTCGGCCTACCGTGGGGGTGAACAGGCGCTGTGTTCGGATACGGTCAGCAACGGGAGGGTACCGGCGATGGTGGATCGCTTCAGCGACGCGCTTCTGAGCGTCCAGGACACCGCCCGGCACCTGGACATTCCCGACCGCACGCTCCAGCGCTGGCTGCACCACGAGAGCGCCGCCGGATCCCCACTGGTGCACGGCGTCCAGCCGGTGAAGCGCGGCTGGCCCTCGATCCCGTTCGTCGCGATCGTCGAAGCGTATGTGCTGCGGTCGCTGCGCGGTTACCTGAGCATGCCCAAGATCCGCGAGGCGGCCGAAGCGGTGCGCCTGGCGTTCGGCGACGAGTACGGGCTGGCCACCCGGCGGATCGCCACCGACGGAGTGGACATCTTCGTCGAGTACGCGGACGGCGACCTGGCGCGTGCCCGGGACGGTCAGCGCCCCATCAGGGAAGTCATCACCGGCTACTTGCGCTACATCGCGTGGGAGAGCGGCGATCAATACCCCTACCAGCTCCGCCTGCGGCAATACCCGGACGTCGCCCCTGTGATCATCGACCCCCGCTTCGGCTGGGGCGCACCGGTCGTCGCGGAGAACAAGGTCCAGGTGGACGCGATCGTCTCCCTGTGGGAGGCCGGGGAGCCGTTGGAGGCGGTCGCGGACGAGTACGGGCTGACACGTGACCAGGTCGAATCGATCTGCCGAACCGCCCGCCGACGGGCCGCCTGAGTTCCTCGCCGACCGTTCCTTGGGACGCCGTACGGTCGCCCTGTTGCGGGAGGCCGGATGGCTGGTCCGCCACCTCAGCGAGGTCTACGCCGACGACGGGCAGCACGTTCCGGATGAGGAGTGGATCGCTCACGGACTGGGCCAGGGGTGGGCTCTGCTGACCCAGGACGAACGCATCCGCTACCGCGCACATGAGCGCGGCGCTCTCGCCGACGGTGACAAGCCGCTGTTCTATCTGAGCAAGAAGGATCTGCTGATCGTGGACAAGGTGCGGCGCTTCCACGGCCAACAGGCGGCCATTTACCGGGCGGTGGCACGCGGTGAGGCGGCGATCTATGCCGTCTATGAGGACCGTATCGAGAAGAAGTGGCCGTAGCGGTCCGACCGGCTGGTCGTCTGCGGGGAAGGCGAAATGGGCAAAGCATCGAGGAAGAAGCAGGAACAGCGGACACGGGGAGCGGCTCCGGCCGCCCCAGACGGAGTCATAGGCAGTGCCGACCCACGGGCACGGGGTGAGGAGGCGCTCGAGCGACTGTTGCGCTCGAACTCACCGGGGAAGCTCAGCTTGGCCGGTGCCTATGCGTTCGGTTACTTGGCGCTGGGACACGCACAGCGGGAGGGAACCGATCCGGTCTGGCACCAGGAAATCGACCCATTGGACGTGCTGTTCCTGGGGACGGTCTGGCCCAAGTGGTTCGGTGACGAGTTCGAGTTCGCCAACGCGCGCGACGCGTGGCTGCGCCTCTTGCACGGCACCGTGCACGAGAAGGGCATCCAGCGCTTCGTCCGCGAGGCTGTCGCGGCCAGCGAGGAACTGGGCCTTGCGGTGGACGACGGGGAACTGATGCTGGCCCTCACCGGCCGGCTCGAAGCTGCCGGTCTCGATCAGCGACATGTGCCCCGTCGGCTACTGCCCGAGGCGGCTTTGCAGGGCTGCCGCGCGGTCTGCGGGCCATCTCCGGATCTGCGGCTCCCTGACCCGCCGGAGAACGCGAAGAAGCGGGTCAAGCGATTCTGGAAGAACGCGGCGGAGGAGCCGTGGGCCGACGACACGCCGCAAGCCGTTCTCCGCGACGGGCTGCGCCGGTTCCATGACGCCGGGCTGCCGGTTAAAGAGGAATCCGCGATGCTGCTTCCGGCCTTGTACGCGGCGCTCATGGCGAAGCCCGGCGAGTTCTTGGAGGACGCGGGCAAACATGCCTGTGTGTGGGCTCTTTCCTTGAACGAGACATCGGCGCTGGTGCCGGTGCTCGACATTCTCCTCGTCGCCCCCGAACTGAAGCTGTCCGTCGCCGACACCCTCGGGCATCTCTTTGCCGAACCTGCCTTCACCGAGTCGATCCCCTCGGAAGCCCTGCTCTGGACGAGTTCTCCCGGTCTCGCCCTGCCACGACTCGCCTTCGAGCTGGGCGTTCCGATGGTGTCCACGGGGGAAGCAGCGATCACCCCGGACATGCTGGACTGGGCGGGCATGCACGCCAGAATGCGGCTGAGCGCCGCAGCGCGCGGGAGTGCCGCTGACATCGAGGAGACGGACAGCACCGACGGTACAGATGGTACGGACGAGGAGTCGGACGAGCGGTGGGCCGAGCGGCGTGATGCCGTGCGTGAGGCAGTGCTGCACAAGGTCCGTAAGAAGTCCGGTGGAACGACAGCCATGCGTCGCGGGTCGGACCGGCCTGTCGAGCGCATCTGGAACGCGGACGGCAGTTCCGAGGTGCGGATCTCGACTGACACCCTCGATGGGCAGAAGTTGAAGGAAGGTCTCCAGGCTCAAGTGGAGGCTTTCCGAGAGAAATTCGGCCGTGAGCCAGGGCTGGACGACCCGCTGTTCTTCGACCCTGACGCCGATGAGCCTGCTCCTCTCACCAAGGAGTACTTCGACAACATGCTGCTGGACATGGCGGAGCGCGGGGTCGACATGGGCATCGACCCCGCCTTCTTCCATGCCTGGCGCGAGGTCGGGTACGTGGTCACCGAGGAAAATCAGGGCGCGTTCACCACCGCGGAGGTGCTCGCCTTCACCAGGGCCGTCGCCCGACACCGGGAGGCTGGGGCATGACGGACAGAACCGAGAACCACATCAGCGGACCAGTCGTCTGTAGCGTGGTCATCCAGGGGCGGACCATCAACGTGACGCTCCCGGACCGCCCGGACCCCGCGCTCGCCGGACTTCCGCGACAGTCAGCGTCCTTTGCGGGACGCCGCCCCGAGCTGGAACAAGCCCTCGCGGCCCTGGCCCCGGCAGCGGCGGACGAGACAACCGGCACTGTAGCCGTGGCAGGCCTCGCCGGGATGGGGAAGACCGAACTGGTGCTCCAAGCGGCTCACCGAGCGCTGCGAGAAGAGGGCTGGTTCCCCGGCGGGGTTCTCTTCGCCGATCTGCACGGCTACGACGCGGAGCGCAGGGTGTCACCGAAGCGGGCGCTCGGCACCCTCTTGCGGGCGCTGGGCATCCCCCCCGGAACGCATCCCTCCCGGTATCGAGGAACGCGCGCTCATCTACTGCTCCGCGCTCGGCGCACTGGCCGCTGCCGGGCTACGTGTCCTGGTTGTCCTGGACGACGTACCGGCCACTGACAAGATCCGCCATCTACTGCCGAGTGATGGGAGCACGGCCACGCTCATCACCTCGCGGCACTCCCTCGCGGAGCTGGGCGCCCTGGCAGTGACCTTGCGGGAGCTACCCACTGACGAGGGGCGGGAATTGTTGGGCGGTGTCCTCCGCACGGCTCTGCCCGAGGACTCACGGGTGACGGCCGAGGATGGCGAGGCCGACCGGCTCGTCACGCTGTGCGGCGGTCTGCCGCTGGCCTTGCACATCCTGGCGTCCCTGCTCGTGGACGTGCCGACCCGGCCCTTGGCCCACCTGCGCCGGGACCTTGAGAAAGCACACTCCAGACTTGCTGTACTGAGCCGAGAAGAACGCGCCGTAACGGCTTCCCTCGAACTGTCGTACCGAAAGCTCACCGAAGAGCAGGCCACATTCTTCCGGTTGATGTCCCTACAGCCCGGACCCGACTTCTCCACCGAGGCGGCGGCCGAGCTGTACGGAGAGAACGTTCGGGAAGCCGAACGGCTCCTGCTGGAGCTGGCCCGTCGGCATTTGGTCGAGGCGCGGGAACCGTACGGCCGCTGGCAGCAGCACGGTCTCGTGCGCCTCTATTCCAGGGAGCGGCTGAGGTCGGGTAGCGACTCCTGGGGCGAAGGTCTCATGCGCCTGCTCGCCTACTTCCACAAGGTGACCACCCTGGCGACGGAAAAGCTCTTCGAATCCGGGGCACATCCCTCCACGACGGAGCCCCTCTTCACCGATCGGGCCGAGGCGCTGCAGTGGCTGGAGGCCGAACGGCACAGTCTGGTCGCGGCCACCCTCTGGGCTCGCTCGGCTGACGACGACCTGATGTGCGGGGCTCTGGCAATTCCTGTCGCCCAATTCCTGATGGAGATGCGTTACATGGAGGATGCCGGGCGGGTGCTGGCCGCGGGCATCCAAGCGAGTCGCAGGCGGAAGGACCGATATCGCGAGGCTTCTCTTCTGAGCTCCCTCGGAGTGGTGCTTCGCGACATGCGCAAGCTGCGTAAATCGGTTCGCGTACACAACAGGGCCATCAAGATCTGCCGGAAGCTGAAGAAGCGCCAAGCCTTGGGCAGCGCGCTGAACAACCTCGGGCTCTCGCTCCACGAGCAACGCACATTCGATCAGGCCGTGGCGGCCCATGCCGAAGCCGCACAGCTGTTCAAGAGCACCGGTGATCAGACCGGAGTGGCGAAGGCTATGAGCAACGTTGGCGAGACGCTGACCGAGATGGGCTGCGCAGAGGAGGCTGCCCGCGCCCTCCGTAAAGCCGCAAAGATTTTCCGCAAGCAGGGTGACCTGCGCGGTCACGCCCAAGCACTGGGGAGCCTCGCCAAAGCGACGCGCGACGCCGGCAAGGCCGATAAGGCCGTGGAACTGCACAAGCGCGCGCTCGACATGGCCGACGGCCTGCTCATCCCTCATGAGAGGGCGATCGAGCTGTCCAACTTCGCCGGCACACTGACCGCCGCCGGAGAGTTCGAAGCGGCCCTCACCGCGCAGCAAGAGGCACTCGATACCTTCCGGCGTCTGGGAGACCGCCGTGGTGAGGCGATGACCTTGGGCAACATGGGCCTGGTGCGTCAGCGGCAGGGCAAGTGGAACGTGGCCATACGGCTGCACACCCTTGCCCTGGAAGCGTTCATCGAGAGCAAGGACGATTACGGTCTGGCCGACGAGCTCAAGAGCCTCGCGTACGCGCTTCTCCAGCAGGGCTGCAACACCGAGGCTCTGGAGAACCTGGAGCTCGCCGCGGGTCTGTATCGCCAGACTGGCGACTCGGAGAAGGCCGACGAGACGCTCCACTTCGTGAACCAGGTGCGGAGACGGATCGGAGTCGGCACACGGCCTATCGAGAGCTCGGTGTGAGGGAAGCGCCGAGCCGGTGGAGCCGCCCGAGGCGGCTCCACTCAGCGCAGCGGGGCAGGCCCTACTCGTGGGCGCTGATCACGCCGCCGGAGCTGAGCACGATGGAGCTGCCGTTGGCGTCGAGGCCGGCGTCCTTCTGGTTCGCCTCGATCGTGGCGGCCTCGCCCTCGAAGCCGTAGATCTTCGCACGGTAGTGGAGTTCGCCGACCTTCGTGACCTCGGCCTTCCAGCCGCCCGCGAGCTTGAACGTGCCCGGCCCCTGGTGTTCGCCGCCCATCCAGGAGCGGACCTCGCCGCCCAACGTGAGCACGACGTACATGCCGTTGGCGTCGAGACCGGCGTCGTGCTTGTTCGCCTCCAGCGTGGCCAGTTCGGCACCGTCGTTGACGATCTTGAGGCGGTAGTGCTGGTCGCCGAGCTTGTAGATCTTGGCCGTGCTCCCGTCCACCAGCTTCTGGGTGCGGGACGGCGATGCCGCCTTGCCCGCCTTGGTGTCGATCTTGGCATCGGAGCCCTGGGTCCCGGCGGAGGAGGACTCGGCGGCGGCCGCGGGCTTCGGGCCAGCGGTGTCCGAGCCGGAGCAGGCGGTCAGGCTGAGACCGGCGGCGGCGATCAGGGCCGCGGCGGCGACGCGCAGGGTGCGGCGGCGAACGGTGCGGGCGGTGGTGTTGGCGTTCATTGCGGGTCCCCCAGGGGCAGTTGTGTCGTTGTCTCCTCGGTACGTCAACCACTCTGGTCGGGGGCGCTACCGAAGGGCTGCCGTCCCGCTAACTTCCGGCTAACGCGGATCTGATCCCGCGAAGCGGTAGTAACCGCCCGGCCGTCAAAAATAATGCAAGCACGCTTGATTGTTTCTTGTGGCGCTGCCACGCTCACTCTCGACGCTCCGCACCGTCGCATCACGACCGGGAGTCCCGCGTGTCTGATACGGAAGCTCTGCTCGGCGAACTGCACGCCGAGGGCGAGGAGTTGGACGGTCTGGTGGCCGGGCTGCCCGCCGAGGTGTGGGGTACGCCCACACCTGCGGCCGGGTGGACGATCGCGCACCAGATCGCCCACCTCGCCTGGACCGACGCGCGGGCCGTGCAGGCGGCCGAGGATTCCGAGGGGTTCGCCGAGGAGGTGCGGAAGGCCTTTGCCGCGCCGGATCGGTTCGTGGACGAGGGCGCGGAGCGCGGCGCGGCCGACCCGCCCGCCGTGCTGCTGCGGCGCTGGCGGGAGGGGCGGGAGCGGCTGGCACGCGTGCTCGCCGCGCAGCCGCCCAGCTCCCGACTGCCGTGGTACGGGCCGCCGATGAGCGTCATGTCGATGGTGACGGCGCGGCTGATGGAGACATGGGCGCACGGTCAGGACGTGGCCGACGCGCTGGGCGTGCGCCGTACCCCCACCACCCGGCTGCGGCATGTGGCCCGCATCGGCGTACGGGCCCGGGGCTACGCCTACGCGGCGCACGGCCTGGAGCCGCCCGCCGAGGAATTCCGCGTCGAACTCACCGCTCCGGACGGCGAGATCTGGGCGTACGGCCCCCAGGACGCGCCCCAGCGGGTCACCGGCCCCGCGCTCGACTTCTGCCTCCTGGCCACGCAGCGCGCCCACCGCGACGACCTGGCCGTACGGGCGGAGGGCCCGGACGCCGACCACTGGCTGGACATCGCCCAGGCCTTCGCGGGGCCGCCGGGCCGAGGGCGGCAGCCGCGCGGGCCCCGCCTGGGAGGCGGAAGCCCAGCCGCCGGAGGGGGCATATGAATGACGCAGGTGCGACGACCGCGCCGCAACCCCTCCGCATCGGCAACGCCTCCGGCTTCTACGGCGACCGCTTCGACGCGCTGCGCGAGATGCTGACCGGCGGGCCGCTCGATGTGCTGACCGGGGACTATCTCGCCGAGTTGACCATGCTCATCCTCGGCCGGGACCGCGCCAAGGACCCCTCGCGCGGCTATGCCACCACCTTCCTCCGGCAGCTGGAGGACACCCTCGGGCTCGCCGTCGAGCGTGGCGTGCGGATCGTCACCAACGCGGGCGGGCTGAACCCGGCCGGATTGGCCGACGCCGTCCGTGCGCTCGCGGAGCGGCTCGGGATACCGGTGCGCGTCGCGCACGTGGAGGGCGACGATCTGCTCGGCGCGCGCGACTGGGGCCCTGGCGTGGTCAGCGCCAACGCCTACCTCGGGGGCGGCGGGATCGCGGCCTGCCTGCTCGGCGGGGCGGACATCGTGGTCACCGGGCGGGTCACCGACGCCGCGCTCGTCACCGGGCCCGCCGCCGCGCACTTCGGGTGGGCGGCGGACGACTGGGACGCGCTGGCCGGGGCCGTGATCGCCGGGCATGTGCTGGAGTGCGGGACGCAGGCGACCGGCGGCAACTACGCGTTCTTCACGGAGATCGACGACCCGCGCCGCCCCGGCTTCCCGCTCGCCGAGATCCGCCCGGACGGGGCGGCCGTCATCACCAAGCACCCCGGCACCGGCGGCGCCGTGACCGTCGGCACCGTGACCGCCCAGCTGCTGTACGAGACGGCGGGCGCCCGCTACGCCGGGCCGGACGTCACGGCCCGCCTGGACTCCGTACGGCTCACCCAGGACGGGCCGGACCGGGTGCGGATCGACGGCGTACGGGGCGAGGCGCCGCCGCCGACCCTCAAGGCCGGGCTGACGCGGCTCGGCGGGCACCGCAACGAGGTGGTGTTCGTCCTCACCGGGCTGGACATCGACGCCAAGGCCGCCCTCGTACGCGACCAGATGGAGGCGGCCCTCGCCAAGCGCCGCCCCGCCGAGGTCCGTTGGACGCTGGCCCGCACCGACCACCGGGACGCGGAGGTCCAGGAGGAGGCCAGCGCCCTGCTGCGGCTCGTCGTGCGGGACCGCGACCCCGACACCGTGGGGCGGGCGGTCAGCGGCGCGGCCGTCGAACTGGCCCTCGCCAGCCTCCCCGGCTTCCACCTCACCGCCCCGCCCGGGAAGGCCACCCCGTATGGGGTGTTCGAGGCGGCGTACGTTCCGCAGGACGCAGTCCCGCACATTGCCGTAGCGCCGGACGGCACGCGGAAGGCGATCCCCCCGGCCCCGCACACGCAGCCCCTCACGCCCGCCGACGAACCGCCGCTGCCCCCGCCCCTGGCGGATGGCCCCACCCGCCGCGCCCCGCTCGGCCTGGTCGCCGGGGCCCGCAGCGGCGACAAGGGCGGCAGCGCCAATATCGGCGTCTGGGTGCGCACCGACGACGCCTGGCGCTGGCTGGTGCACACCCTCACCCCCGACCGGCTCCGCGAACTCCTCCCGGAGACCGCCGATCTGCCGGTCACCCGCCACCAACTCCCGCATCTGCGCGCCCTCAACTTCACCGTCGACGGCCTCCTCGGCGAGGGCGTCGCCGCGCAGGCCCGCTTCGACCCGCAGGCCAAGGCCGTCGGCGAATGGCTGCGCTCACGCCACCTCGACATACCGGAGGTACTCCTTTGACCGTGCTCGCGTCCGCGCTCGACCCCGCAGGCGCCGACTACACGGCCCACCGCGAGGCGATGCTCGCCAAGCTCACCGAACTGGAGGCCGAACACGCCAAGGCGCTCGCGGGCGGCGGTGAGAAGTACACCGAGCGTCACCGCAAGCGCGGCAAGCTGCTCGCCCGGGAGCGCGTCGAACTCCTCCTGGACCCCGATACGCCCTTCCTGGAGCTGTCCCCGCTCGCCGCGTGGGGGAGCGACTACCCGGTCGGCGCCTCCGTCGTCACCGGCATCGGGGTGATCTCCGGCGTCGAGTGCCTGATCAGCGCCAACGATCCGACCGTACGGGGCGGCGCCAGCAATCCGTGGACGCTGAAGAAGATCCTGCGCGCCCATGAGATCGCCCGCGTCAACCGGCTCCCCGTCGTCAGCCTCGTCGAGTCCGGCGGTGCCGATCTCCCCTCGCAGAAGGAGATCTTCATCCCCGGCGGCGCCATCTTCCGCGACCTCACCCGGCTGTCCGCCGCCGGGATCCCCACCGTCGCGGTCGTCTTCGGCAACTCCACCGCCGGAGGCGCGTACATCCCGGGGATGTCCGACCACGTGATCATGGTCAAGGAGCGGTCCAAGGTCTTCCTCGGGGGGCCGCCGCTGGTCAAGATGGCCACCGGTGAGGAGAGCGACGACGAATCCCTCGGCGGCGCCGACATGCACGCCCGCACCTCCGGGCTCGCCGACTACTTCGCCACCGACGAGCCCGACGCCCTCCACCAGGCGCGCCGTGTCGTCGCCCGCCTCAACTGGCGCAAGGCCCACCCCGATCCGGGCCCGGCCGAGCCGCCGAAGTACGACGCCGACGAGCTGCTGGGCATCGTCCCCGGTGACCTCAAGGTCCCCTTCGACCCGCGCGAGGTGATCGCCCGGATCGTCGACGGCTCCGACTTCGACGAGTTCAAGCCGCTGTACGGGGCGAGCCTGGCGACGGGCTGGGCCACGCTCCACGGCTATCCGGTCGGCATCCTGGCCAACGCACAGGGGGTGCTGTTCAGCGAGGAGTCGCAGAAGGCCGCGCAGTTCATCCAGCTCGCCAACCAGCGCGACATCCCGCTCCTCTTCCTGCACAACACCACCGGCTACATGGTCGGCCGCGCCTACGAACAGGGCGGGATCATCAAGCACGGCGCCATGATGATCAACGCGGTCTCCAACTCGCGCGTCCCGCACCTCTCCGTCCTCATCGGCGCCTCGTACGGCGCGGGCCACTACGGCATGTGCGGCCGCGCGTACGACCCCCGCTTCCTCTTCGCCTGGCCCAGCGCCAAGTCCGCCGTCATGGGCCCCCAGCAGCTCGCCGGGGTGCTGTCGATCGTCGCCCGCCAGTCCGCCGCCGCGAAGGGGCAGCCGTACGACGACGACGGCGACGCCGCCCTGCGCGCGATGGTCGAGCAGCAGATCGAGTCCGAGTCGCTGCCGCACTTCCTCTCCGGGCGGCTGTACGACGACGGCGTCATCGACCCGCGCGACACCCGCACCGTCCTCGGCCTCTGTCTCTCCGCCCTCCACACCGCGCCCGTCGAGGGGGCGCGCGGTGGCTTCGGCGTCTTCCGGATGTGAGGAAAAACCCCGCCGTGATGTCCGTGATCCGTTCCCTCCTCATCGCCAACCGCGGCGAGATCGCCCGCCGCGTCATCCGCAGCTGTCGCGAACTCGGCATCGCCACGGTCGCCGTGCACTCCGACGCGGACGCCGACGCCCCGCACGTACGGGAGGCCGACACCGCCGTACGGCTGCCGGGCGACGCCCCCGCCGACACCTATCTACGCGGCGACCTGCTGACCAAGGCCGCTCTGGCGGCGGGCGCCGACGCCGTCCATCCCGGCTACGGCTTCCTCTCCGAGGACGCCGCCTTCGCCCAGGCCGTCCGTGACGCCGGGCTGCTGTGGGTCGGGCCGCCGCCCGAGGCGATGCGGGCCATGGCCTCCAAGGCCCGCGCCAAGCGACTTCTGCGCGACGCGGGCGTGCCGCTCCTCGACTCCCTCGACCCCGCCGAGGTCACCGCCGAGGACCTGCCCGTCCTCATCAAGGCGGCGGCGGGCGGCGGCGGCCGCGGCATGCGCGTCGTCCGCGACACGGCCGCGCTCGCCGCCGAACTGACCTCCGCCCGCGCGGAGGCGGCGTCCGCCTTCGGGGACGGCGAGGTGTTCGTCGAGCCGTACGTCGAGGGCGCCCGGCACGTCGAGGTCCAGGTGCTGGCCGACACCCACGGCACCGTCTGGTCCCTCGGCACCCGCGACTGCTCGCTCCAGCGCCGCCACCAGAAGGTCGTCGAAGAGGCCCCGGCGCCGGGGCTCGGCGACGAACTGCGCCACCTGCTGGAGGAGTCGGCGGTGAACGCGGCGCGGGCCATCGGCTACGAGGGCGCGGGCACCGTGGAGTTCCTGGTCTCGTCGGCGGGCCGGGCGTACTTCCTGGAGATGAACACCCGCCTCCAGGTCGAGCACCCGGTGACGGAGGAGGTGTACGGGCTGGACCTGGTGGCCCTGCAAGTGAGGGTCGCGGAGGGCCGGCCCCTGGCCGCCGAGCCCCCGTCCCCGAGCGGTCACGCGGTCGAGGCGCGGCTGTACGCGGAGGACCCGGGCCGGGGGTGGCAGCCGCAGGCGGGCGTGATGCGGCGGCTGGACATCCCGGCCACGGGCCTGACCGCCACGGGCCTGACTGCCACAGGCCTGCGCGTGGACTCCGGCATCGAGGACGGCGACGTGATCGGCGTCCACTACGACCCCCTGCTGGCCAAGGTCATCGCCTGGGCCCCCACCCGCGCCGAGGCGCTGCGGCGGCTGGCCCACGGGCTGGAGCGCGCCCGGATCCACGGCCCGGCCACCAACCGCGAGCTGCTGGTACGGGCCCTGCGGCACCCGGAGTTCGAGGCCGGACGCATGGACACCGGCTTCCTCGAACGCCACCTCGACGCCCTCACCCAGGGCGATACGGACGGCCTGCCGCTGGCCGCGCTGGCCGCCGCGCTGGCCGACGCGTCGGATCGGCCCGCGACCGTGGCGGGGCGCCTCGGCGGCTGGCGGAACGTACCGTCCCGGCCGCAGATCAAGACGTACCGCACACCGGACGGCACCGAGCGCGAGGTCCGCTACCGGCTCACCCGCGACGGCCTCGTCACGGAAGGCTTCCCGGACCTGCGGCTGCTGAAGGCGACCCCGCACCATGTCGTGCTCGAAGTGGAAGGGCTCCGGCGGACATTCGACGTTTCGCGCCACGACGATCGCGTATATGGCGACCGCGTATATGTCGACTCGCCCCTCGGCTCGTACGCCCTCATCCCCCTGTCCCGCTTCCCCGACCCCACCGCGCGCACCGCACCGGGCTCCCTGCTGGCGCCCATGCCCGGCACGGTGGTGCGGATCGCCGACATCGCCGTCGGCGACCAGGTGCGGGCGGGCCAGCCGCTGCTGTGGCTGGAGGCGATGAAGATGGAGCACCGCGTGACGGCCCCCACCGCCGGGGTGCTCACCGCGCTGCACGCCGCCGAGGGCCGTCAGGTCGAGGTCGGGGCACTGCTCGCGGTCGTCGCGGCGGAGGAGGAGGAAGAACCCACCGCCGCGCATCAACCCACCACCCCGAACCCCCAACGGAGCCGCACATGAGCCAGGCCCAGGCGCACACGCCCGTCGACACCCCGGAGCAGGCCGACCTCCGCGCCGCCGTGGCGGCCTTCGGCAGGGACAGCCTCGGCACCCCCACCCCCGACCTGTGGACGAGGGCCGGCAAGCTCGGCTACCTCGGCGTCAACCTCCCGGAGGCGTACGGCGGTGGCGGGGGCGGCATAGCCGAGCTGTCGATCGTGCTCGAAGAGCTGGGCGCGGCGGGCTGCCCGCTACTCATGCTGGTCGTGTCGCCCGCCATCTGCGGCACGGTGATCGCCCGGTACGGCACGGAGGAGCAGAAGTCCCGCTGGCTGCCGGGCCTGGCGGACGGCAGCGTGACGATGGCGTTCGGCATCACGGAGCCGGACGCCGGATCGAACTCGCACCGGATCACCACCACGGCCCGCCGCGAGGGCGCCGAGTGGGTGCTGAGCGGCCGCAAGGTCTTCATCTCCGGCGTGGACATCGCCGACGCCACCCTGATCGTCGGACGCGCCGAGGACGCGCGGACGGGGAAGCTCAAGCCCTGCCTGTTCATCGTCCCGCGCGACACCCCCGGCTTCTCGTACCACCACATCCCCATGGAACTGGCCGCGAACGAGAAGCAGTTCGAGGTCGTCATGGACGATGTGCGGCTCCCGGCGGACGCGCTCGTCGGCGACGAGGACGCGGGGCTGGCGCAGCTGTTCGCGGGGCTGAACCCGGAGCGGATCATGACGGCGGCGTTCGCCCTCGGGATGGGCCGTCACGCCCTGGCGAAGGCGGTGGACTACGCGCGGACCCGCCAGGTGTGGAAGGAGCCGATCGGCGCGCACCAGGCGATCGCGCACCCGCTCGCCCAGGCGCACATCGAAGTGGAGCTGGCCCGGCTGATGATGGCGAAGGCGGCGTACCTGTACGACGCGGGGGACGACGCGGCCGCCGGGGAGGCGGCCAACATGGCGAAGTACGCGGCCGGGGAGGCGGCCGTGAAGGCCGTGGACCAGGCGGTGCACACGCTGGGCGGGAACGGCCTGACGGAGGAGTACGGGCTGGCGAAGCTGATCACGGCGGCGCGGGTGGCGCGGATCGCGCCGGTCAGCCGGGAGATGATCCTCAACTTCGTCTCCCACCAGACGCTGGGGCTGCCGAAGTCGTACTGAAGGCCGTACTGAAGCTTGTAGTGAAGGTCGTACCGACGCGACGTACGGACACGGCGGGTGGGGCAGAACGGACGGGAAGGCAACAGACAGGCACAGCGACCCGAGGGGAGCGGCCATGGTGCTGCGCAGCGAGTTTCCCGATGTCCCGCCCGTCGATCTGCCCATCCATGAGGCGGTGCTGGGCCGCGCGGCGCGCGAGTTCGGGGACCGTACGGCGCTGATCGACGGGGTGACGGGGGAGAGCGTCAGCTACGCGGCGCTGGATCACGCCTCGCGCCGGATCGCCGCCGAGCTGGCGGCGGCGGGAGTGCGCAAGGGCGAGGTGGTGGCACTGCACAGCCCCAACTCGGTGATGTACCCCATGGCGTTCTACGGGGTGACCCGCACGGGCGCGGCGGTGACCACGGTGCATCCGCTGGCGACGGCGGAGGAGTTCGCGGGACAGCTGCGGGACGCGGCGGCGACGTGGATCGTGACGGTGTCGCCGCTGCTGGGGGTGGCCCGGCAGGCGGCGGAGCACGCGGGCGGGGTGTGCGAGATCTTCGTGTGCGACGAGGCGGGCGGGCACCGTTCGCTGCGCGACATGCTGGAGGGCACGGCGCCGGAGCCGGTGGTGGAGATCGACCCGGCGGAGGACGTGGCGGTGCTGCCGTACTCGTCGGGGACGACGGGCAGCCCGAAGGGCGTGATGCTGACGCACCGCAGCGTGGCGACCAATCTGGCGCAGGTGGAGGCGCTGGTCCCGACGCGGCCGGGGGAGCGGGTGCTCGCGGTGCTGCCGTTCTTCCATGTGTACGGGCTCACGGCGCTCATGAACGCCCCGCTGCGGGCCGGGAGCACGGTGATCGTCCTGCCGCGCTTCGATCTGGACCAGTTCCTGACGGCGATCGAGCGGTACGAGGCGCACGCGCTGTACGTGGCGCCGCCGATCGTGCTGGCGCTCGCCAAGCATCCGGCGGTGGCGGCGCACGACCTGTCGTCCGTGCGGTACGTGCTGTGCTCGGCGGCGCCGCTGGACGCGCGGCTGGCGGAGGCGTGCGCGCGGCGGCTGGGCGTACCGCCGCTGCTCCAGGCGTTCGGGATGACGGAGCTGTCGCCGGGCTGCCATCTGGTGCCGAGGGAAGCGGAGGACGTTCCCCCGGGGACGGTCGGGAAGCTGCTGCCGGGCACCGAGATGCGCGTCGTGGGGATGAACGGCGGCCGGGACGTGGCGGCGGGGGAGGACGGGGAGATCCTGATCCGGGGCCCGCAGGTGATGAAGGGCTATCTGGGGCGGCCCGCCGACACGGCGGCCATGATCGACGCGGACGGCTGGCTGCACACCGGCGACGTCGGCCATGTGGACGCGGACGGCTGGCTGTTCGTGGTGGACCGGCTGAAGGAGCTGATCAAGTACAAGGGCTACCAGGTCGCCCCGGCCGATCTGGAGGCCGTGCTGATCGCGCACGAGGCCGTCGCCGACGCCGCCGTGATCGGCGTGACGGACCGGGACGGCAACGAGATACCGAAGGCGTACGTGGTGCGCGGGCCCGGCGCCCGGATCTCGGAGGACGAGCTGATCGCGTACGTTGCCGGGCAGGTGGCCCCGTACAAGAAGGTGCGGCGCGTCGAGTTCACGGACATCGTGCCGCGGTCGGCCGCCGGAAAGATCCTGCGGCGTGAACTGCGCGCCAGGGAGAGGAGTTCGACCACCCCATGACCGACACCCACGGCGACGCCGCTTTGGTGCGCCCGTCCGACGACCACGGCATCCGGACGCTCACGCTCGACTCGCCGCACAACCGCAACGCGCTCTCCGCCCGCCTGGTCGCCGAGCTGCGGGCCGGTCTCGCGGAGGCCGGGGCCGACCCGGAGGTCCGGGCGGTGCTGCTCACGCACACCGGCAACACGTTCTGCGCGGGCGCGGATCTGCGCGAACCCCCGGCGGTCTCCGGTGCGTCGGGGCTGGTCGCTCTGTTGCGCGCGATCGTGGAGCTGCCCAAGCCGGTGGTCGCGCGGGTCACCGGGCACGTGCGGGCCGGTGGGCTGGGGCTGCTCGGGGCGTGCGACATCTCGGCGGCGGGGAGCGGCGCGAGCTTCGCGTTCACCGAGGCGCGGCTCGGCCTGGCCCCGGCCGTCATATCGATGCCGCTGCTGCCCCGCCTGGACGCCCGCGCGGCGGCCCGCTACTACCTCACGGGGGAGCGGTTCGACGCCGCCGAGGCGGCCCGGATCGGCCTGGTGACGGTGGCGGACCCGGAGGGCGACGCGGACCGGGAGCTCGCGCCGGTGCTGGAGGGGCTGCGCCGGGGCTCCCCGCAGGGCCTGGCGGAGTCCAAGCGGCTGGTGACGGCGGAGGTGCGGCGGGCGTTCGACCGGGACGGGGAGGAGCTGGCGGAGCTGTCGGCGCGGCTGTTCGCGTCGGCGGAGGCGCGGGAGGGGATGACGGCGTTCCGGGAGCGCCGGGACCCGGCGTGGGTGACGGAGACCGGAGCGGTGCCCGGGGCGGGCACAGGGGCGGGCACCGGGACGGAGGCCGCGAAGTGAGCCCCGGTACGTCCCCCCGTACGCCGTCCCGTACGCCCCCGCGCGACCCCAAGCAGGACCGCAGCCGCGCGACCCGGCAGCGGCTGCTGGAGGCCGCCGTGGCGTGCCTCGCCGCGCACGGCTGGGCGGGGTCCACGGTGTCGGTGGTCGCGGAGCGGGCCGGGGTGTCCCGGGGCGCGGCCCAGCACCACTTCCCGACCCGTGAGGACCTGTTCACGGCCGCGGTCGAGCATGTCTCGGAGCAGCGTTCGGCGGAGCTGCGTGCCCTCGCCCCGGCGGGCGAGGGCACGGCCCGTACGCACGCGGTCGTCACCGCACTCGTCGACCTCTACACCGGCCCGCTGTTCCGGGCCGCGCTCCAGCTGTGGGTCGCGGCGTCGTACGAGGCCCAGCTGGGCGCCCGGGTCACCGTCCTGGAGGCCCGCATCGGCCGCGAGACCCACCGCATGGCGGTGGAGCTGCTGGGCGCCGACGAGACGGTCCCGGGCGTCCGGGAGGCCGTGCAGGGCCTGCTCGACATGGCCCGGGGCCTCGGCCTGGCGAACCTGCTGACGGACGACAGCGCGCGCCGGGAGCGGGTGGTGGCGCAGTGGTCGCGGATCCTGGACGAGGCGCTGGGCACGGCCGACCGTTAGAGGGCCGCCGTGCCCACCCGCTAGCGCGAGATGTCCCCGTACCCGTCGATCTCGTGCGGGCTGCGCGTCCCCGGCCCGATGTACCGCGCCGAGGGGCGCACGAGGCGGCCGGTCCGCTTCTGCTCCAGGATGTGCGCGCTCCAGCCCGCGGTGCG
This sequence comes from Streptomyces sp. NPDC041200, assembly GCF_055591805.1. NCBI lineage: Bacteria > Bacillati > Actinomycetota > Actinomycetes > Kitasatosporales > Streptomycetaceae > Streptomyces > Streptomyces sp. NPDC041200. Next base: position 750,403 of record NZ_JBVIZF010000002.1, read on the forward strand.
CGCACAGGTGAACATCGACGTGAACATGGGCGCCGGGACCTCCGCGAAGTCCAGCGTGATCGCCGCCCAGAACTCGACGTTGGTGGCCAGCACCCGGTCCGGCCGCCGGTTGTGCAGCTCGTCGAGGGCGGCCCGCTCCAGCGCCTCGGCGACCTCGTAGCGCGGCGCCCCCAGCTCCTTGGCGGTGCGCCGCAGCACCCGCGCCCGCGGGTCCTCGGCGCGGTAGACCCGGTGCCCGAAGCCCATCAGCCGCTCGCCCCGGTCGAGCGCCCTCTTGACGTACGCCGTGGCGTCCCCGGTGCGCTCGATCTCCTCGATCATCCCGAGCACCCGCGAGGGCGCGCCCCCGTGCAGCGGCCCGGACATGGCCCCGACCGCGCCCGAGAGCGCGGCGGCGACGTCGGCGCCGGTGGAGGCGATGACGCGGGCGGTGAAGGTGGAGGCGTTCATGCCGTGCTCGGCGGCGGAGGTCCAGTAGGCGTCGACGGCGGCGACGTGCTTGGGGTCGGGCTCGCCGCGCCAGCGGCGCATGAAGCGTTCGACGATGGTCTCGGCCTTGTCGATCTCCCGCTGCGGCACCATCGGTCGGCTCTGCCCGCGCGCCGACTGGGCGACGTACGACAGCGCCATGACGGCCGCGCGGGCGAGGTCGTCGCGGGCCTGGGCCTCGTCGATGTCGAGGAGCGGTTTGAGGCCCCAGACGGGCGCGAGCATGGCCAGCGCGGACTGCACGTCGACCCGGACGTCGCCGGAGTGCACCGGGATGGGGAAGGGCTCGGCGGCGGGCAGCCCGGGGTTGAAGGCGCCGTCGACCAGCAGGCCCCAGACGTTCCCGAAGGACACATGGCCCACCAGGTCCTCGATGTCGACGCCGCGGTAGCGGAGCGCGCCGCCCTCCTTGTCGGGTTCGGCGATCTCCGTCTCGAACGCGACGACTCCCTCGAGTCCGGGTACGAAGTCGGACATCGGGCGGCTCCTCATGATGTGGGCGGCGGGTGTGGGACGCGGCTGGTGCGGGGCGTACCGGCGGGTGCCGGGGTGCCGGGGTGCGGGGTGTGCGGGCTGGTGCGGAGGAAACGTCAGAGGGGCGGAGAACGGTGTCATCGGCGGGCGTCCGGCACCCGGGACGGCTCCGTGGCCGGCGGCTCGCGGTCCGTACCGGATACCCGGTGGTGTGCCCCGTGCGCGCGGTGGTCACCCAACAGGGCGTAAACCGGCGCCGGGGCACCGCGCTGACAGGCGCATGCTCGGCCACGTAGCGGTGGACGCGCCAGTCACGGGGGCGCGTGAGAAGTGGCACACAGCTTGTGTGGCGGGCGGAGGGTTACGGATACCCGGCGCGGGGGAGGGGGCAATCGCTCTTTCGGGGTACCCCGTGCGGTGGACCGGTGATGTTGCAAGATATGCGCGTGTCTCACGTTGACCCGGAGCCCCCGGCTTCCCCCTCGGCATACTCCGCGCGCACGTACGACCCGGCCGCCATGCGCGAGCACTATCGCGCGGCGGGCGTCGACGAGACGAGCCTCGGGGGCACCCCGTTCCAGCAGTTCACCCGGTGGTTCGAGGAGGCGGTGGGCAGCGGTCTCTACGAGCCCAACGCGATGATCGTCTCCACGGCTGACGCGGCCGGGCGCCCCAGTTCCCGTACGGTCCTGATGAAGAGCTTCGACGAGCGCGGGTTCGTCTTCTACACCAACTACGGGTCGCGCAAGGGCCGCGAACTGGCCGAGAACGCCCAGGTCTCGCTGCTCTTCCCGTGGCATCCCATCGCCCGCCAGGTGATCGTGACGGGCCTCGCACACCGCACCGGGCGGGACGAGACGGCCGCGTACTTCCGGACCCGTCCGCACGGCTCGCAGCTGGGCGCGTGGGCCAGCGCGCAGTCCTCGGTGATCGGCTCGCGGGAGGAGCTGGAGCGGGCGTACGCGGAGCTGGCGGACCGCTATCCGCCGGGGGAGCAGGTGCCGGTGCCGCCGGAGTGGGGCGGGTTCCGGGTGGTGCCGGAAGCGGTGGAGTTCTGGCAGGGCCGGGAGAACCGGCTGCACGACCGGCTGCGGTACGTACGCACGCCGGGCGGGGAGGACTGGCGGATCGAGCGCCTGTCCCCGTAGGGCGCGCGGGACGACCGGCGGCGCTGGTCGGAGACGAGCAAGCGCCGCGTGCTCCTCGCCCGGGTCCGCAGCGCGGCCTCCAGCGCCCTTGGCGCCCGGCCCGGCGCGGGCCCAGCACTCGGGGGCCTCGGCACGCAGCCGGAAACGCAGACGACCCGTGGGTCTCTCCCCTGGCGCCGGTGAGGGCGCCTGGGGGCCGGTCGGACGTACCGGCGACCCACGGGCCGGGTGACTGCTTGGGATTGGCCGGCTGCGCACATCTTTCGTGCGCCGGTCCGGCGAATGCGCTGAGCGCGACGACGGACTGCTAGCCCGCAGTCACCTCACGCGTCCGGATTTGATACATCTGCCGAACCACCTCCCTTCTCGTGTGCTCACCACCTTAAGAACGCCCTCGCGGCGCACACAAGCGAATTTCCGGGAGGCAACGATTTCGCGGAATCAGGTGTGGCGCGCGTCACGTTCGAGTTCAATGTTCCGACGTGCACCATCACAGGCAGCCACGCCCACCACGTCCCGCAGGGGGTGTCCGGTGACCGCTCCGCAGCGCTCCGAACCCGCACGTCCCGCGCGTCCCGTACCGGCGCAGTCGGCGTCGGCGGCCGCGCCCGTGCCCACGACCGGCCCCGGCCGGGACGACTCCGATCTGCTCGCCGCGCTCCTCGACGGCATGGACGCGGCGCTGTGCGCGTTCGGCGCCGACGGCACCGTCACCCATTGGAACCGCGAGGCCGAGCGCATCCTCGGCTGGCCCGCGGCCGAGGCCGTGGGGCGCAAGGGGCTGGCGGGGTGGGCGGTCCGCCCCGAGGACGCGCGGGATATCGAGGCCCGGCTGATGGAGGCGCTGGACGCCACCGGCCGCCGGGTGCACGAGTTCGCCCTGCTGACCAAGGACGGCGGCCGGGTCCTGGTCCGTACCCAGTCGTCCGCGGTGCCGGGCGCGGACGGCCGCCCGGCCGGGGTGTACTGCGCGTTCAGCGAGGTGCACGCGCAGCTGGACCTGGAGCGGTCGATCGCGCTGAGCGAGGCGCTGCTGGAGGACGCGTCCTGGTCCGTCGTCCTCGTCGACGCCGACCTGCGGGTGGCGGTCCTCAACGGCAGCGCGGCGGTCGCGCTGCGCACGGGCCGCACGGCCGCGCTGGGGCGGCCGCTGGGCGAGTTCCTCGACCAGGGCGTGGAGGAGGCCGAGAACGCCCTCCAGCACGTCCTCGCCGAGGGCGCGCCCCCGGCGCCCACCGAGCTGTGGGTGACGCTGCGCGAGGGGGCCGACGAGTCCCCGCAGGACGGGACCCCGGCGCGGCGCTGCTGGCGCAGCGGCTTCCTGCGGCTGGCCTCGCCGCTGACCGAGGAGCCGGTGCCGCTCGGGGTGGCGTGGATCTTCCAGGACGTGACGGAGGCGAAGCAGCACGAGCAGGAGAGCACGCGGCTGCGCTTCCGCGGCAACCAGCTGCACCGGGCGGCGCGGGCTGCGGCCGAGTGCGAGGACCCGATGGAGGCGGCCGCGGTCCACCTGGACTTCGCGCTCGCGGGCTTCGCCGACCACGCCCTGATCGACCTGGTCCTGGACCGTCCGGCGGCGGTGCCGCCGAGCGCCCCGCCGCCCGGCGAGGGCGAGCGGATCCGTCTCGTCCGGGCGGCGGCCACGCCGTGCGGCGCCTCGGGCCCGCTCTCCCCGATCGCCCCGGGCGGCATCCCGGTGGCCTATCCGGAGGGCCACCCGGCGCTCCAGGCCGCCGAGCGCTGCGGCGCGGTGCGGGCGAGCGCGACGCGTACGGACGAGGCGGCGGCGGCCCGGTGGGCGGCGGCCCGCAAGTGGCCGGAGGGGTCGGTGCACGCCCTGTGCGCGGTGCTGCGCAGCCGGGGCCGCACCCTGGGCGTCCTGACGTTCCTCCGCGGCCCGGCCCGCCGCCCCTTCGACCGTCCGGACACGGCGTACGCGGAGGACGTGGCGGCCCGGGTGGCGGCGGCGGTGGACCTGGCCCGGTCGTAGCCCTCCGCCGCGGCCGGCCCCCCTACCTCCGGTAGAAGATCCGGTCCCCGTACTCCGCCATCACCTGCTGGTTCCACTCGTGGCCGCCGTCCACGTTGCCCGAGCGCAGCAGGGGCGGCCGCACGCCGCGCGCCACCAGCTCCTCCACCCCGGCCGCCACGACGGCCTGCATCAGCGCGCTCGTCACGACGGTCGACGCGGGGGCGAACGGCGCCCCGACGCCCTCCGCCGTGACCTCCGCGTCGCCGACCGGGATCTTGCTGTCGAGGACCAGGTCGCAGTGGTCCTTGAGGAAGCCGCCGGTGGCGTTGCGGGACGTGGTCCCCGTCGCGTACGCCACGGACGTCACGCCGATCACCGTCACCCCGCGCTCCCGCGCGCCGGTCGCCATCTCCACCGGCAGCGTGTTCCGCCCGGACAGCGAGATGATGAACAGCAGGTCCCCGGGGCGCAGCGGCCCGGTCTCCAGGACGGCGGTGGCGAATCCGTCGACCCGTTCCAGCGCGCTGCCGAGGGTCGCGGGCATGACGTTCACCCCGGTCACCCCCGGCACCGGGAGCAGGTTCATCAGGGCCAGTCCGCCCGCGCGGTAGACGACGTCCTGGGCGGGCAGGGACGAGTGGCCCGCGCCGAAGACGAAGATCCGGCCGTCGCCGGTGACCGCGTCGGCGATCAGGCCGCCCGCCGCGGCGATGCGTTCGGCCTCCTCGTCCCGCACCCTGTGCAGCAGCTCGATCGCGGCGTCGATAAAGCGCCCTGCCGGCTTGCTCTGGCTCATCGCCGAGGCCCTTCGTGTCGGTGTTAACTTGGGTCCACATCCCCGTGGCGCGGATCACGTTGCGATGTGGATCATGAAGCTGTCAATACCACCTCCTCCTCCCTCGTTACGGCAGTGGCCGATCCGGCTCCGTTGTCGGCGGGATGCGTCAGAATTGGGTTCAGGGCCACCGCACGACACATCAAGGGGCACGCATGTCCGGACTGATCGACACCACGGAGATGTATCTCCGCACCATCCTCGAACTCGAGGAGGAGGGCGTGGTCCCCATGCGCGCCCGGATCGCGGAGCGGCTCGATCAGAGCGGCCCCACCGTCAGCCAGACGGTGGCGCGTATGGAGCGCGACGGGCTGCTCATGGTCGCGGGCGACCGCCACCTGGAGCTGACGGAGGAGGGCCGCCGCCTGGCCACGCGCGTGATGCGCAAGCACCGGCTCGCGGAGTGCCTGCTCGTCGACGTGATCGGCCTGGAGTGGGAGCAGGTCCACGCGGAGGCGTGCCGCTGGGAGCACGTGATGAGCGAGGCGGTGGAGCGCCGGGTCCTCGAACTGTTGCGCCACCCCACCGAGTCGCCGTACGGCAACCCGATCCCGGGTCTGGAGGAGCTGGGCGAGAAGGGCGAGGCCGACCCGTTCCTGGACGACAGCATGGTGAGCCTGCGTGAGCTGGCCCCCGGCACCGAGGGCAAGACGGTGGTCGTCCGCCGCATCGGCGAGCCGATCCAGATGGACGCCCAGCTGATGTACACGCTGCGCAGGGCCGGGGTCCAGCCGGGCTCGGTGGTGAGCGTGACGGAGTCCCCGGGCGGAGTCCTGGTGGGCAGCAGCGGCGAGGCCGCCGAGCTGGAGGCGGACATCGCCTCCCATGTCTTCGTGGCCAAGCGCTGACCCCCGCTGTCTGCGGAGCCAAGCGCTGACTCCTGCCTCCGAACCCCCCCTCGGGCGTATGACCTGCGGGGACGGTTTTTGTCTGGACCGGAGTTCGGGGAAATCGAGCGGTCGGGGGCGACCCGTGCAACCCTGTCGCTGACGCATATGCACAAGCGTGCTCGCGGTCAGGGGAGGGGGCTCCTATGGGCCCGACGGGCGGCAGTGATGCCGAGCGGGCGTTCGAACGCGAGGGCCCCGGTGCCGTGAGGCGCCGGGGCCCTGCTTCCCCATGTCCCCCCGGTGGGCCCCAGGCCGTGCGGGCCGCGCGAACGCGGCCGTCACGACCCGGGGCCGTAGCGACCCGGAGCCCCGAGCTCCCAGGGTCATCCCCCGCGGACTTCCTTCCCCGAGTAGTCCGCCTCCCGCTAGCTGTCTCCCCTCGGCGGAGGCGACCAATCCTTGAGCGTGGTCACTCGAATGAGGGGTGTTGCCCGGCACTTGCGGTGCGTTCGAATGCAAGTTCGATACTGTGGGGTGGTTGGGGTTGCTCGGGAGAGGGATGGAGGTGCCAGACGACATGGTGCGACGCATCGACGTGACCGGAGCCGCCGGGGTGCGGCTCGCGGCCTGGGAGTTCACCGACCCGCCCAAGGCCGGAGGCCGCGCGGGAGCGCGCGGCGGCCCCGGAGTGCTGCTGCTCCACGGGCTGATGGGCCGCGCCGCGCACTGGGCGGAGACCGCCCGCTGGCTTGCCACCCGGCACCGGGCCGTCGCCCTCGATCAGCGCGGCCACGGCCGCAGCGAGAAGCCCGCCGAGGGGCCGTTCGACCGCGGTGCGTACGTGGCGGACGCCGAGGCGGCCGTCGAGCAGCTCGGGCTGGGCCCGGTGACCCTGATCGGCCACTCCATGGGCGCCCTGACGGCCTGGCAGCTCGCCGCCCGCCGCCCCGATCTGGTCCGGGCCCTGGTCATCTCCGATATGCGGGCCTCGGCACTCGGCGGTGCCTCGCAGCGCGAATGGTCCGACTGGTTCCGGTCCTGGCCGGTGCCCTTCGCGACCCTCGCGGACGTCCGCAGGTGGTTCGGCGAGGACGATCCGTCGCTGGAGCGCCCGAACGCCGCCCGGGGCGACTTCTTCGCCGAGATCATGGCCGAGCGTTCGGACGGCTGGCGCCCCGTCTTCTCCCGCCGCCAGATGCTGAAGGCCCGTGCGGCCTGGGCCCATGACGCCCACTGGGAGCAGCTGGCCCTGGTGGAGTGCCCCACCCTGGTCGTCCGCGGTCTGGACGGCGAGCTGGGCCGCGCCGAGGCTCAGGAGATGGTCCGCGTCCTCCCCCGCGGTGAGTACGCGGAGGTGGCCGACGCGGGCCACCTGGTCCACTACGACCAGCCGGACGGCTGGCGCCGCGCGGTGGAGCCGTTCCTCGCCGCGACCCTCCCCGCCCCATCCGGACCGGTGTAGCCCGGGCCCGTGTAGCCCGGAGGAGCCGCGGCGTCAGGATCTGCGGCGTCAGGATCAGTGCCGCGAGGGGAACTTCCAGACGAACGGCTTGCCGCCGATCTCGGTCCAGGTGATCTCCAGCCGCTTCGTATCGGCCGGGATGAGGAAGGTGTTGCAGAGCGTGTAGCTCTGACCGTCCTTCCAGTTCTTGATGGCGTCCGAGTCGGCGCACCCCTTCGGCGCGTCACCACCGATGACCTTCGCGCCGCGCTGCCCGTCCGCGTACACATCCGCGTAGTCGCCGACCCGCGGCCATTCCTTCACGGCGGCACCGGACACATGCCGGTACGTCACATAACCGGTCGCGGGGATCTTGCCCTCGGCGTCCGCCGGGTCGGAGACCAGGGCCTTGGCCTCGGCGGCCGTTCCGATGTCGATCCGCTGCGCGGTGATCGAGTAAAACGGCTTGACGCCGGTGTCCTCCTTGAATGCCCGCGAAGCGGACTGACCCGGTTTCAGTACGGACTTCGCCGCCGCACTCGCACCGTGCTTACCGTTCTTGTGCGTCCCGCTGAAGCGGGAATGCGGCTTGTGCTTGGGGGATGTGGACGTATGACTCTTTTTCCCGGAGGATCCACAGGCGGTGAGAGCCAGGGTCAGTACACCAACGGGCGCGGCGACCCACAGCCACGTTGTCTTCTTCAGCAAGTCCATCTCCCCTGCGCGTTCCTTCTTCGAGCGATGATCCTAGGGGCTGGAATTCCGTATCCGGGTCGCCAACTGTGTGCGTACTGTGACGGCCTGGGTCCGGCTGTGTGGAAAGTGGCCGGAACCGGGCCATGCCGCAGTGCGGACGCGGCCATTCCCATGCGGAATTCAACCTTCGCGGCCTCAATGGCGTCTACCGGTACGGTGCTTGCCTAATGGCTGCTGCTACCCTCGGCCACGCGCAATCACGCATTAACACACCAGGCGTAAGGAAATCACTGATCTTGGGGGGAGATCGCGTGAAGCTTAAACAACAAGCCTCGATGGTCGTGCTCTCGGCGGTGCTCATGCTGGGTGGTTCGGTCGCGATGGCGCCCACGGCCTCCGCGGTGGGCTCGTCGGCATGCCGGTTCAATTCGCCGGACGTCAATTTCAAGGTCGTGACGAGCGGTGCCAGATTCCGCACCGGACCGGGAAAGAAGTACCGCGCGATAGGGACGCTGTACCGGGGAGACTCCTTCCGGTACTTCTGCCGCACCGGCGGGCTGGGCGGATTCACGAAGAGCTGGTCCTACGGAAAGATCCTCAAGCGGACCACCTCGGGCATCAAGCCCGGGACCAGGGGCTGGGTCTACAGCAAGTACCTGGACTAGGGGGCCAGTCGCCGCTGAGCCGCAGATACGTTCCGCCGGGGGAAAAGCGGCGCGGGAGCGGGACCTGACCAGTCCCGCTCCCGCGCCGTACCTCGTCTTACCCGGGGGCCGGGTTCAGCCCTTGCTCACCGCCGCCAGGATCTCCGGCAGCCGCTCGGCCGTCCGCGGCGCGGCCAGCCGCAGACCGGCCTCGGCGATTCCCGCTCCGTACGCGACGCCCACCGGCAGCAGCACCCACAGCAGTCCGTGGGTCCCGCTGACATGCAGCCAGATCGTCAGCCCCAGCAGCGGTGCGCAGAGCACGGCGCCCCCGATCATGCCGCCGAGGAGGCTCATCCAGGCGAGCGAGCCCTGCCCGGGTGCCACGTTCTTGGCGCTGTCCTGCGGGATGGAGTACGGCCGCAGCGCCGAGGCCAGCGCGCCGGTCGCCAGCAGCGCCCCGAGCAGGCCGAGGGCGAGCCCGAGCGCTTCGGGGACGGCGGGCAGGTCCTTCATGAAGACGGCCGAGCCCACCACCGCCAGGATCACGTACGGCACCCCGATCAGGGCGATCGCGAACGCCCGCCCGCGCAGCTCCAGATAGGCGTCCCGGGAGGAGGAGATGGTCTGCGCGACCATCCAGAAGGCGGAGGAGTCCTGCCCGAACTGGTTGTACATCTGCATGCCCAGCATCCCGGTGGCCCAGCACGCCCAGTAGATGCTGCCGTTGCCCTGGATAGAGGTGATGACGGGCATCAGCAGCCCGACCCCCAGCGAGCTGACCCAGCTGGCCTTGGACTTGGGGTCCCGCACCGCGTACCGCAGGGTGCGCAGCATGACCGTGCCGGTGCGCCCCGTGGGCAGCAGCTTGCCGAGCGGGCCGGGCGCGGCGGCGGACGCGTCCGCCCCCTTGGCACCCCGCCGCGGCTTCTCCTGCTGGATCGTGGAGCTGTCCGGCGTGGTCATCAGATGCGTGAGGCTGCGCGACCACCACCACATCAGCAGCGCCAGCACGGCCGCGCTCAGGGCGAACTGGGCGGCGGCGACCCCGTACGCGCCCTCGCTCACGCCCCGCACGGCGTCGATCGCCGTCGCGGGCGGCACCCAGCGCAGGATGTCGGCGGCGGGCCGGAGCACGCCGAGCCCGCCCTCGCCGGACAGCTTCTGCACACCCACGTTCACGAACTGCGCGCCGATCGCCACGAACAGACCGCTCAGCAGCGCCAGATCGCGGCCCTTGCGGCTGCTCAGCAGCCGGGTGTTGGCCGTCGCGACGGCCCGCGCCAGCGCCACGCAGGTCAGCACGGTCAGCGCGCCCGCCAGGACGGCCGCCGCCGCGGCGGCCGCCCCGTGCGCGATCGCGATCAGCGACCCGACCACCAGGGTCAGCGTGAACAGCGGGCCGGTGCCGATCAGTGAGGACACCAGCAGCGCGCTGATCAGCGGCCGGGGCCGCAGCGGCAGCATCACCAGCCGGGTCGGGTCCAGGGTCTCGTCACCGCTGGGGAAGAAGAGCGGCATCACCGCCCAGCCCAGCGCGAGGACCGCGGTGAGCATGATGACCAGCGCGTCCGCGTTGTCGTGGCCGCGCAGCAGCACCAGGCCGAGCAGCTGCAGGGCGGCGAAGAGGACGGTGATGACGAGCGAGGTGATGTACGCGGCGCGGCGGCCCGCGGACTGCCGCAGCCCGTTGCGCATCAGCGACAGCTTCAGCTGGACGAAGACGGGCAGCAGCGAGCCGGTGGGGACCGCCGGGGGAGCGGGCGCCGCGGTGTCGAGCGGGCCCTTGGTGTCGAGCGGATCGGTGAGCGTCATCGGGCGCCGCCGCCGAGCCAGTCGAGGTTGTCCCCGGAGGACTGCTCACGCGCGCCCACCAGCTCCAGGAAGGCGTCCTGGAGGGACGGCGCCTCGCCCCGTACGTCGGCCAGCGCGCCCTGCGCGCGGATCTTGCCGCGCGCCATCACCGCGACCCAGTCGCACAGCGACTCCACCAGCTCCATCACATGGCTGGAGAAGACGACCGTCGCGCCGGAGCGGGTGTACCGCTCCAGCACGCCGCGGATGGTCTGCGCGGAGACCGGGTCGACGCCCTCGAAGGGCTCGTCGAGGAAGAGGACTTCCGGGTTGTGGAGCAGCGCGGCGGCCAGGCCGATCTTCTTCCGCATACCGGTCGAGTAGTCCACGACCAGCTTGTTCTGCGCCCCGGCCAGGTCCAGGACGTCCAGCAGCTGGGTCGCGCGCTTGTCGACCTCGTCGCCGGGCAGCCCGCGCAGCCGCCCGGTGTACGCGAGGAGTTCGCGTCCCGACAGCCGCTCGAACAGCCGCAGCCCCTCCGGCAGCACCCCGATCCGCGCCTTGACCTCGGCCGGGTCCTGCCAGACGTCGTGCCCGCCGATCTCGACCGTGCCGGAGTCGGGGCGCAGCAGCCCGGTGATCATCGAGAGGGTCGTGGTCTTGCCCGCGCCGTTGGGGCCGACGAGCCCGATGAACTGTCCGGCCGGGAGATCGAGATCGATGCCCTGGACGGCGATCTGTTCCCCGTACCGCTTCCACAGACCGCGCACCTGCACGGCGGGCCGCCGCGGCGTCGCGGGATCGGTCGCTCCCTCGGCGGGTGCGTGTACGTCTGCGTCTGCGTGTGCGTCTGCGTGTGCGTCCGGCACTGAAATCCCCGTCTCCCAACGTCAGGCTGGTACGGGGATTGGTCGTGTCCCCGTCCGCCGACCACCATACGGGGGGCCGGGGACAGGGCTCGGGCGTGTCAGCGGCGCTCGGGGGAGCGTGTGTCCCGTCCGCGGGGCTCATATCCGCGCGGCTCGCGTCCACGGGTCTCGCGTACGGTCCCGCGTCCACGGGTCTCGCGTACGCGGGTTTCGCGCACGGTCTCGGGCCCGCGGGTCTCGGGTACGCGGGTTTCGCGTCCGCACGCGTAGGCGAGCGTGCTCACCAGCTCCTCGGCGTCCGGCAGCCAGCGGTTGGCGGCGGTCGGGCGGCGGGCCCACTGGGCCGGGCCGTGCCGTCCGACCCGGGTCGGGGGAGCGACCACGTAGTCCCCGTCGCCGCGGGCCGCCAGGTCGACCGAGGACGGCGGCCAGCCCAGGTTCCGCAGCAGGTCCGGGACCTTCGCGGCGGCGCCGGGGAGCACGAAGAAGAGCATCCTGCGGTCCGGGGTGGAAGTGACCGGGCCGAGGTCGACGTTGCGGCGCTCCATCCGGGCCAGCGCCAGACAGCCCGCCGACTCCGGTACGTCCAGCGCGTCGAAGGTACGGCCGGTCGGCAGCAGGATCGACGCGCCGGGGGCGCGGGCCCACATCCGCCGGACCACGACCGGGCTGCCGGTCGCCTGGTTCACCCAGTCCGGGGCGGTCGGATGGGCGCCGGGGGCCGGGCAGTCGGCCTGGCCGCAGGAGCAGCACTGCAGGCCGCCCACGGTGTCCAGCCAGGCTCCGGCGAGCACGTCCCAGTGCCGTTCCTCGGCGTAGCGCACGGCGGCGTCGAGCAGCCGCTCACCGCGCTGCTTCGGAATGTGTGGCGTTGCTGTCACGTCCATGGTCTCTTCCACGACAACACAACTTCCGCCGTCAACAAGGGTTACGGCCCGGTCCCCCGGCTGCGGGGGCGTGGTCCTCTGGCCCGGCGCGCGGGGAGGGGGCCGAAAGGGGGTGTCAGTGTTGAAAGGGGGGGCGGGCGGGGAGGGAGGTACGAACGACCGA